>NZ_JBSFVM010000045.1:0-37809 GCF_053592315.1 Streptomyces sp. NPDC002754 | reverse complement strand
CTACCTCGCCTTTATGTGGGCCCACCCCGGCAAACAACTCCTCTTCATGGGCCAGGAATTCGCACAAGGCGCCGAATGGTCCGAAGCCCACGGCCTGGAATGGAACCTGATCGAAGAGGGGGCCGCCGGCAGAGAGGACCACCTGGGGGTGCAACGCCTGATCAAGGACCTCAACGACCGCTACACGGCCGCCCCCGCCCTGTGGGAGCGGGACACCGACCCGGCCGGCTTCCGCTGGGTCATGGCCGACAACGCGGACGACAACGTGCTCGCGTTCCTGCGTTACGCCGCCGCCGACAGCCCCCTGCTTGCCGTCTGCAACTTCTCGCCCGTGGTGCGCGAGGGCGTCCGGCTCGGTGTGCCGAGGACGGCCTCCGGCGGCTGGCGGGAGGTCATCAACACGGATGCGGAACGGTACGGCGGTAGCGGGGTCGCGGTCGGCCCTTCGCTCACCCCCGAACCGATTGCCTGCCACGGCCTCCCCGCCTCGTTGGAGGTGTGCCTGCCGCCGCTCGCCACCTTGTGGCTGGCACCGGCGCCTTGAGGCCGACCCGACCATGGCGGCCGGGGCCTGCGAGGGGGCACTCTGGGATGGCATCGGCCCAGAACTGGGCGGACGCTGAAGGGGCCGGTCGTGTTCCCGGTGCGACCGTCCCCTGTTCCGGCCCGAAGGGAGCTTCCATCAGATGTCGCCCGTGACGCCGGTGCCGACGACGCCCACGGCGACGTATCGGCTCCAGTTGCAGCCGGACTTCGGGTTCGCCGAGGCCGCAGCGGCCGTCCCGTATCTGGCCTCCCTGGGGGTGTCGCACCTGCATCTGTCGCCCGTCCTGGAGGCGGTGCCGGGTTCGACGCACGGATACGACGTGGTCGACCACGCGCGCGTACGCGCCGAGTTGGGCGGCGAGGCGGGCCTGCGGGACCTCGCCCGGACGGCGCGGGGGCACGGCCTGGGGCTCGTCGTGGACCTCGTGCCCAACCACATGGCGGCCGCCGTGTCGTACAACCGGCCGCTGCGCGACGTACTGCGTGACGGACCTTCGTCACCGTATGCGCGCTGGTTCGACATCGACTGGGAGGCGCAGGGGGGCCGGGTGCTGCTGCCGGTCCTGGGCGGCCCTGTGGGCGAGGAGCTGCCGCACTTGCGGGTGGACGGCGACGTACTGCGCTACTACGAGCACGCGTTGCCCCTGCGCGAGGGCACCAGCGGCCTGCCGATGCCGCGACTCCTCGACGCGCAGTGGTACCGCCTCGCGTGGTGGCGCCTCGCCCGCACCGAGCTCAACTACCGGCGCTTCTTCACCATTTCGGATCTGATCGCCGTACGGGTGGAGGTGCCGGAGGTCTTCGAGGCGACGCACGGCACGGTGCTCGGGCTGTTGCGCGAGGGCGTCGTCGACGGGCTGCGGATCGACCACCCCGACGGACTCGCGGACCCCGGCGCCTACGTACAGCGCCTGAGCGAGGCCGCCGGGGGCCGGTGGACCGTCGTCGAGAAGATCCTGGAGGACGGGGAACGGCTGCCCGCCGAGTGGCCGGTGGCCGGAACCACCGGGTACGACGCCCTGCGGCACATCGACGGGCTGTTCACCGACCCGGCGGGCGCCGATCAACTCGTGGGCCTGTTCCGCCGGTTCACCGGGGTCGCGGCGGACCTGGGCGGGCACTGGACCACGACCGTGCGCCGCTGCGCGCACCGCGTCGTCACGCACGAACTGGCCACCGAGGTGGACCGGCTGACGCGCGAGGCCGCCGCACTGTGCGCCGAGGAGACCCAACTGCGCGACCACGCCCCCTGGGCGCTGCGTACGGCGCTGTGCGAGCTTCTGGTGCGGGTTCCGGTGTACCGGCCGTACGCGACCGGGGGAGCGGCCCCTGAGACGGTTCTGACGGCGTCTGCGGCCGGCGAGGCCAAGGCCGCGTTCGCGGTGCCCGAGGAGGCCCGCGCGGTCGACACCGTACGGGAGTTGGCGCTCGGGCGGCGCGGGGCGGGCCCCGCGCACACGGCATTCCGCGACCGGTTCGCCCAGACCGCGTCCGCACTGCGCGCCAAGTCGGTGGAGGACACGGCGTTCTACCGGTTCGCTCCGCTCCTGTCCGCCCTGGAGGTGGGCGGCTCACCCGGCGACCCCGCTGTCTCCACGGAGGCGTTCCACGCGTACTGCGCGCGCGTGCAGCGCGACTGGCCCTATACGTCGACCGCCCTGTCCACGCACGACACCAAGCGCAGCGCCGACGTGCGCGCCGCCATCGCCGTCCTGACACAGTGCCCCGATCGTTGGGAGGCCCTGCTCGCGGAGGTCACCGAGCACACCACCCGCGGCGGCGGGGAGAGCGCGCCCGACCCCCAACTGGCCTGGGCCGCCTGGCAGACCGTGGCCGGGCTCGGACCCGCCGAACCGGCCCGCATCGGAGCCGCGATGCTCAAGCACGCGCGCGAGGCGGGGTTGTTCACGACCTGGACGGAGCAGAACGCGGACTACGAACGCGCCGTGCAGGACTTCGTGGCGTCCGGCCCGTGCGGCCCGCCCGGCCACGAGGTGCTGCGCTTCATGGAGGGCCTCGAACCCCATGTGCGCGCGAACATCCTGGGCGAGGGCCTCGTCCACCTCACGATGCCGGGCGTACCCGACCTCTACCAGGGCACGGAGCACGAGTACCGCGCCCTGGTGGACCCGGACAACCGGGCACCCGCCCGCCTCGCCCCCGAGGAGCACAGCACCAAGGCGGAGCTCACCAGGTGCGCGCTGCGCCTGCGCCGCGCGCACCCCGAGTGGTTCGGCGGCGCGGCCACCTACGACCCGTTGCCGGCCGAGGGCCCCGGCGAGGCGCACTGCGTCGCCTACGCGCGCGCGGGCCGCGTGGTCGTGGCGGCGACCCGGCTTTCTCTGCGGCTCGCCGAGGCGGGTGGATGGCGGTCGACGGAACTCGCGCTCCCCGAGGGAGAGTGGGTCGACCTGCTGACCGGGAAGACACCGGAGCGGCGATTCAGCGGGCACACGCGCGTGACGGAACTTTTCGAGCGTCTCCCTGTGGCGCTCCTCGTCCGCGCAGACGAAGGCGCCGTGTGAGTTGAGGGACCGCAGTCGGCGCCTTGGGCGCGACATCGCCGACGCGGTCATCAACCACATGGCCAACTCGTCGGGCATCGGTACCGGCGGCTCCTCGCTCACCAGGTGGTGCCGCGCGATTCGGCGTGAGGCCCGCACCTGACGGTCTCGCCCAGCGGCGTTGCGTGGGCCTGGCGGCCCTCATGTGCGTCGGCGTGCCGATCGCCGGGGCGTCGTACGGGTCATGAATCCCGATCCGGCGTCTCAGGCGCCATAGGAACCCCCTATGGCGCCTGCTGCTATTTCGTCTTTGCTCTCCTTGGTTTCCCGGTCGTAGCGTGGATCACGAAATCGAGAGGACCGGTGGAATGGCCACAATGGAGAATGGATCAGAAATGCGGGAATTCGCGGGAAAGCGGGCCCTGGTCACGGGTGGTACGCGTGGAATCGGCGCGGCGGTCGTGCGGCAGCTCGTGAACGCGGGCGCGGAGGTGCTCACGACCGCCAGGTCGAAGCCGAACGAGGTGCCGGAAGGCGCCGCCTTTGTAGAGGCGGACGTACGGACGCGGGACGGAGTGCGGGCGCTTGCCGAGGCTGCGCAGGAGGTGCTCGGCGGCGTGGACATCCTGGTCAACAACGCGGGTGGAGCGCTCCCCTTTCCGAGCGCCCTGGCCATCCCCGACGAGGAGTGGCAGGACCAACTCGACCTGAACTACCTGGCGTCGGTGCGGCTGGACGCGCTGCTGACTCCCGGGATGCGTGAGCGGCGTTCGGGCGCGGTCGTGCACGTCTCCTCGGCCGCCGTCCCCACATCGGCGCCGCCGTTCCTGCACTACACCGCGGCCAAGGCGGCGTTGCAGAACTACAGCAGGGGACTGGCCCTGGAACTGGCCCCGTTCGGGGTCCGGGTCAACGCCGTGTCGCCGGGTCGGACCGCCACCCCTGGCGGCGAGGCGACGCGGGAGCAGTGGTCGAGCCTGAACGAGGGGCCGGGCCAGGACAACACGGCCCCTCCGCTGGGCCGTGACGGCCGGCCGGACGACATCGCCGACGCGGTGCTTTTCCTTGTGTCGGACCGGGCGAGCTGGCTGACGGGGAGGAACCTCACCGTGGACGGTGGTGAATTCCCCGTGGGGTGACGCCAGGAATTCAGAATGAGGATCCGGTTGAGGAATTGAGGGCTGCGGGCGCTCCTGGAGTTGGAGCCGGATCCGGAGAATTGGGGAGTGAGGGCCCGGAAATGAACGACGGGTCCCGTGGATACGCGAATCCCGTGTGGTACCAGGTCTCCTGACGCAGAAAGTCGAGCAGGGCCAGCTCCGCCGGACCCGCGCCGGGCCGGATCGCGGCGATGGTGGGCATCGAAACGGCGGGAGACACGGGGCGCGTGAGGTGCTCGAACCCGGGCGGCACCGCGGAGGTCGGGACGAGCGTCACGCCCAGCCCGTGGGCGGCCCAGCGCACCGCCGTCGCCGTCTGGGAGACACGGGCGACGGTCGCCGGGGCCAGTTCGTTGTCCCGGAGCACGTCCCGCAGTACACCGTCGAGCGCGCTGCTCTGGTCGAACCTGATCCAGGGCGCCCGTGCCACCTCGCGCAGCTCGACCCGGTCCGCGGCGAGCTGCGCGTGTTCGGGGCTCAGCACCACGACGAACTCCTCGTCGCCGAGGTGGTGACCCTCGTAGATGCCTTCCGTGCACTGCCCCGCCATCAGGCCGACGTCCACCGCGCCCCGGCGCGCGAGGCGCTCCAGGTCGGCAGGGTTCGCCTCCTCGAACACGGTGATCTCAAGGCGCGGGAAGCGCCGGCGCAACGCGCTCAGCGCGCCCGGCAGTTGACGTGTGCCGAGGCCCATCTGCGCCGCGACGACGAGCTCACCCTCCAGGTCGTCGGCGCCGGCCCGCGCCGTCGCCTCGGCCCGCCGCGCCGCCCGCACCGCGACCTCCGCGTCCCGCAGGAACGCGCGACCGACCGCGGTGGGCACCAGGCCGGTCGGCGTGCGGGCGAACAGCGTCACGCCCAGCTCCCGCTCAAGACCGCGGATCTGCTGGGACACCGACGGCTGGGCGACGCGCAGCCGCTCGGCCGCCGCTGTCACCGAGCCCTCCTCGGCGACAGCCAGGGCGTACTCGAACCGGCGAAGACTCATGGGCTCCCGCTCCCTCCCCGGGCGGCTTCTGATCCACCCCGTGGTCGTCGACAACCCGGTTCCGGCGGGGGAGATTCCCGGGGGCGCGGCTCGGGTGCGTTGAGGGGCGTGGTCCCGGTGCGTCCGGGGGCTTCCCTGCCCGGCGCGGCACGCTCGGGGGTGTCGCCGCGTGGCGAGCCGATGCTGGTCAACGCCCCTGGAATTCGCCGCGTTGGGTTGGGGCGTTGACCGCGTAGGTCCGGCTCGGAGTGATGGCTCAGTGGCGCCGGGTGCGGACGCGGCGCGTCGCGAGTACAGCACCGGTGCCGACGGCGGCGAAGGCGAAGCCGATCGCGGCCAGGAGGCTGGTGCGCGGGGCTCCGGTGTCCGCCAGTTGGTCACCGGGGCCGCCGTGGGGGACGGGTGTGCTTGTCGTGGGCGCGGGGGTGTCGGACGGGTCGGGAACCGTGGGGCTGGAGGTGGGTGACACGGTGTCTGTCGGGTCGGCGGTGGGCGACGGCGTGTCCGTCGGATCGCCGGTGTTGGGGGGCGGTGTGCGGGGTCACCGCCGTGGTCGTACAGGAGTGGTTGTCGGCGCTGACCGTCTCCCGGCTGCCGGTGTAGACGTCGGCACAGTTGGGGATGACGGTGCCGGCCGGGACGTCGTCGTGGGCGTGGACCCTGACGGTGAAGGTGCGTTCCTCGCCGGGGGCGAGGGTGTCCAGATCGCACGTGACGGTGGTGCCGCTGGGCGGGCATTCGGCGGGAAGGTCCTGGATGTCGAGGTCCTGACCGTCGGTGTTGTCCTCCACGTAGACATCGACGGCGTCGGAGGGGCCTTCGTTGGTCACGGTGAAGGTGTAGTCGTAACTGCCGTCGGGATCGACGGTGGCCGGCGCGGTCTTGGTGAGCTTCACGTTGGTGTGCGTCTGCGCGATGGTCTGCGCATCGGCGCTCTGGGCGTCGCTGCTGGTCGCGGTGGCGTGGTTGACGATGTTCGTGCCGTCCGTGGTGGACGGGTCGACGGTCACCGGGATCTCGTACGTGGCGGAGGCCCCGGGTGCCAGGTCGTTCCCGGAGCCGCCGCAGGTCACGGCGGAGTCGGAGGTGGTGCAGCCGGCGGAGGCGCCACCGTCCGGGCTCAGGTGGGCGTCGAGGTTGTCGGTCACGGTGACGTCGTGGGCGCTCTCGTCGCCGGTGTTGGTGACGGTCAGGGTGTAGACACCGCTGCCGCCCACCGTGAGCGGATCGGGGGTCACGGTCTTCTCCAGCCGGAGTGGCCCGGCCGCACGCGGTGCGCGTTCCTGCGGCGACGCGGATGAGGCCGCAAACGTAGGAGTGGAGGGGGAGGGTTCCGCTGCTGCGGGGGCGGCCGCGCCGGCTGCCACCACCGTCGCGATGGCGAGCCAGCGTCCGCGTCGCATCAGCCGCCCGCTGGATGACATGCCGTCAGAACGCTGCCTGTCAGGGGTGAAGGTCATTAGTCAGGCATTAGGAGTAAATGAGCCATAAAGGGGTGATATTACTCCGCCGTGTCGGGCGGCCCGGCCCGGTCTCGCCGTGAGGGGCCGGTGCGGGAATTCGTCCGAGTGTTGACGACGCGTCGTCAACTGGCCCGCCGTATCGGCGCGTCAAGATCCGGGACGGCTTCACTCGAACGTGTGGCGGGGGGTAGGGTCGCAAGTGGTGGGCGGGCTTCCGCGCCCTCCTCGCAGTCGGTCCCCACGCCCAGTTCTCCTCGAGGTCCGCATCCATGATTGAGATACCCGAGCTGGCCGCGGGCGCGCTGGCCGCCGGGACCGTGTCGGCGTTCGCGCTCGGCGGCGGGCTCCTGAAGGCCCGTCAGCGGAACGGCAGGCAGCGCGACGAGAGCGATGCGCTCCGCTCCCGCCTCCAAGCGTGCGGCGAGGAGCTGGAGGCCGCCCGCGAGGAACTCGACGACCTCGCCGCGGCGTTCACCTCCGAAGTCGCCCACCTCTCCGGCAAGCGCATGCCGGCCGCCGCCACCCACGCCACCCACCCGCACTTCCAGGTGCCCGGCCCCCTACAGCCCGAACTCGGCGGCAAGGAACTGGCCGCGGGGCTCGACGCCGTACTCGACGGACTGCGCGCCGCCGTCGCCCAGGAGCGCAAGCGGGTCGACGCCGCCGCCCGCGCCGGAATGCGCGGCGCCACCCGCGAGATCCAGGCGGGCCTGTACCGGCTGCAGGACGTCCTGCGCGGGCTCCAGGAGCGCTACGACGACCCGGAGTTGGCGCAGACGCTGTACGCGCTCGACCACGAGAACGAGCAGTCGCTGCGCCGCGCGCAGGTCGCCGCCGTGGTCTGCGGGGCCTGGGTCGGGCTCGCCCGCGGTGAGTCGCACCTGGTGGAGGCCGTCACCGGCGGCCAGTCGCGGCTCTCCGGATACGACCGGGTCGAGGTCCACAACCACCTCGAGGACGGCACCGGGCTCATCTCGCACGCCGTCGAACCGGTCGCCATCATCGTCGCCGAACTGCTCGACAACGCCCTGCGGTACTCCTCGTCCGACACCTCCGTGGGCGTGCACCTCGAACGCGTCCACCACGGCGTCAGCGTGACCGTCGACGACGCCGGTGTCGGGATGAGCTCCGACGAACGGGCCCACGCGCAGCGGATGGTGGCGGGGGAGGAGCCCATCCTCCTGTCCGAGCTCGGCGACCCGCCCCGCATGGGACTCGCCGCGATCGGCCAGCTGACCCGCCAGTTCGACCTGTCCGTCGACCTGTCGTCGCCCTCGCCGTACGGCGGCGTCCGCGCGGTCCTGCTCGTACGGGACCACCTCCTGTGCCGGATCGCCCCCGAGGAGCGCAGGCCCGCCGCGGCGGCTCCCCGGTCCACTCGGGACACCCCGCGCGAGGACGCCCGCGACACCCACGCCCTCGCGACGGACGAGGCCCCGGCGGCACCCGCACCCGAACCGGCCCCGGTGGCCACCCCGTCCACCGACGGCGACGAGCTGCCCCGACGCCGCCGCCGGGTCCGCACCGACGCACAACCCGACGCGGACGCGCAGCCCGATGCGCGCCCGGCACCGCCGAAGCCCCGGACCGCCGCGCACCGCAGCCCCGAGGAACAGGCCGCCGCGCTCGGCGCCCTCCAAGCGGCCACCGCCGCGGCGCGGGAGGAGCGGCCCGCACAGCAACCGCACGACACCGCCGGCGACCGCCCCGGCACCAGTGAAGGGAACACCCCCGATGAGTAGCCGTGACCTCGGCGACAGCGCTTGGGTCCTCGATCCGATCCTGGAGATCCCGCACGTCCAGGCCGCCGTCCTGCTCACCAGGGACGGCCTGATCTCCGGGTACACCGAGGCGTTGACGCAGGCGTCCGCGGAGCGCGTCGCTGCCATCACCAGCACCGTGCAGGGCGCCTGCCGCACCGCGGCGGCCGCCTTCGCCGACCAGGAGTCCGCGGACGTACGCCAGGTGGTCATCGAGTCCGACCACGGCTACATCCTCGTCGCGCCCACCGCGCACGGCACCTGTGTCGCCGCCTTCGGTGACCCCGAGGTCCGCCTCGACCTGCTCGGCCACCGTGTCCACTCCCAGGTGGCCAGGCTCGGGGAGAAGGCCATGTCGGCGGCGCCGCGCGGGGACGACGGCGGCGCTGAGGCATGACGGGCCGCCGGAACGGCCGGCCGCTGGTCCCCGCGTACCTCGCCACCGGCGGGGTCGCGCGGCCCAGCCGCAACAGCCTGGAGCGCCTCTCCGTACTGACCGGAGTCGGAGCGCCCTGGCCCGCGACCCTGCCCGCCGCGCAGCACGCCCTGCTGCGCACCCTGGACGGTGGCTCGCTCACGGTGGTCGAGTCCGCCGCCCTGCTCGAACTGCCGGTCTCCGCCGTGCGGGTGCTCGCCGCCGCTCTGATCGACCAGGGGCTCGTGGGCGCCCGCCCGCCGGTCCCGCCCGCCGCGCAGCCCGATACCGATCTGTTGAAGAGAGTCGCCGATGGCCTCCGCGCCCTCAAGCGCTAAGTCCGCGCCCTCAGCTGCCACCACCGCGCCCGCGAGGGCCAAGGGCTCCGTGCATCTCCCGGACACCGCACGGGAGTTGGTGAAGATTCTCGTCACCGGGCCCTTCGGAGTGGGCAAGACCACCCTGATCGACTCCGTCTCCGAGATCCGCCCGCTGCACACCGAGGAGCAGCTCACCGAGGCATCGGTGGCGGTCGACGACCTCGCGGGCGTGCGGGAGAAGAAGACCACGACCGTCGCCATCGACTTCGGCCGGATCAGCCTCAAGGGCGGGGCCGTCCTCTACCTGTTCGGCACGCCGGGACAGGAGCGCTTCCGTGCGCTGTGGGACGACATCGCGTACGGCGCGCTCGGCGCCCTCGTGCTGGTCGACACCCGCAGGATCGACGAGTCCTTCGACGCCCTCGGTCTCGTCGAGGAGTCGGGGCTGCCCTACGCCGTCGCCCTCAACACCTTCCCGGATTCCCGAAGTTACACCGACGAGCAGGTGCGGCGCTCCCTCGACCTGGACGACGACACCCCGATGGTGATCTGCGACGCCCGTGACACGCACTCCTCCGTCGACGCGCTGCTCGCCCTCGTACAGCACCTGATCGACCGCAGCATCCCGGAGCCCCGATGACGTATCCCGCGCAGGCCGAGGACTTCCACCTGTCGGCGCCGGTCCGCCTGTGGGAGGACGGCTTCGCCACCGACCCGCACAGCTACTACGAGGCCCTGCGCGCCCAGGGCCCGGTCGGCCACGCCGAACTCGCCCCCGGCGTACCCGCGTACGTCGTGACTGGTCGGCGCGCCGCTCTCGACCTGCTGCACGACGCCGAGGCCTGGTCGCACGACCCGCGGCCGTGGGAGGAGACCGTCGACGGCGACACGCCGATCCTCGGAATGATGCGCTGGCGGCCCAACGCCCTGTTCAACGACGGCGAGTTGCACGTCCGCTACCGGACCTCGCTCTCCGACGCCTTCGACCTGGTGGAGCCGCACGACCTGCGCGAGCGGGTGCACCGCGCCGTGGACGTGCTGGCCGCCGGGATGGCGTCCAGGGGGCGGGCCGACCTCGTGAGCGAGTTCGCCCGCCCGCTGATGTCACTCGTCTTCAACGACCTCTTCGGGCTGCCGGACAGCGAGAGCGACCGGCTGCAGGCCGCGATCGCGTGGATCATGGACGGTGGTGACCAGGCGGCGCGCGGCGAGGAGGAGTTCGGCCGCTACATCCTGGACCTCGTCGCCGCCAAGAGCACCGAACGCGGCCAGGACCTGACCAGTTGGCTGCTCGACCACCCCCTCGGCCTCACCCCCGAGGAGGTCACCTGGCAGGTCTTCCTCATGCTCGGCGCGGGCCACGAGCCCACCGCCAACCTCGTCTCCAACTCCCTCTCGCGGATCCTCGGCAACCCGGCGTACTACTCGACGCTGACCAGCGGATCCAGGCCGGTCATGGACGCCGTCGTCGAAGTCCTGCGCCACGAGACCCCGTTGGCCAACTACGGCATCCACTTCGCCCGCAAACCGCTGACGTTCCACGGCGTGTGGGTGCGCGCCGCCGTCCCCGTCGTCATCTCCTACGGCGCCCTCGGGCAGGCGGCGGAGGTGGACACCGCGGGGGACCGTCATCCGCACGACGCCTCGCACCTGTCGTGGTCGGCCGGAGAGCACTCCTGCCCGGTCAAGCAGCACACCCTGCTCATCGCCACCGAGGCCATCGAACGCCTCACCCAGTGGCTCCCCGACCTGGAGCCGCGCATCCCGCGCGAGCAACTGACCTGGCGCACCGGCCCGTTCCACCGCTCCCTGACGGAGCTGCCGGTCCGCTTCGCCCCTCGTACCGCGACCCAGTCAGGAGCAGCTGAGTGACCGAGACCGCGTCCTCGCCCCGTATCGCCATCGACCCGTTCGGCGCCGACCTGCCGGCCGAGGCCGCCCGACTGCGCGCGGCGGGATCCGTGGTCCCCGTCGAGCTGCCCGGCGGAATCCCGGCCTGGGCGCCGACCCGCTACGACACCCTCCGGTCGCTGATCCTGGATCCGCAGGTGAGCAAGGACCCGCGCAAGCACTGGTCGCTGTGGCCCGAGATCGGCGAACACCCCGCGTGGGGCTGGGTACTTGGCTGGGTCGGCGTGGTCAACATGCTCTCCACCTACGGCCCCGACCACACCCGGCTGCGCAAGCTCGTCGCGCCCAGCTTCACCGCCCGCCGCACCGAGGTGATGCGCCCACGCGTCGAGCACATCACCGAGACACTCCTCAAGGCCCTCGACGCCACGGCGCCCGGCGAGGTCGTGGACCTGCGTCCGCTGTACGCCAACCAGCTGCCGATGCAGCTCATCTGCGAACTCTTCGGTGTACCCGACGAGTTGCTCGGCCCGGTCGAGCGCCTCGTCGACGCCATCATGGACACCTCCGACCCGAGCCCCGAACACGGCGCGTTCGTGCAGGAGCAGATCGGTACCGTACTCCCGGCGATCATCGCCCACCGCACCGAGCACCCCGGCGACGACATGACCACCGAGCTGCTGCGGGTGCGCGCGGAGGACGGCGACCGGCTCAGCGACGAGGAGCTGCTCTACACCCTGCTCCTGGTCATCGGCGCCGGCTTCGAGACGACCGTCAACCTGATCGGCAACGCGGTCGTCGCCCTGCTCACCCACCCCGAGCAGCTCGCCGCCGTCCGCTCCGGCGAGATCGCCTGGGATGCCGTCATCGACGAGACGCTGCGCGTGCACCCTTCCATCGCCAGCCTGCCGCTGCGGTTCGCGGTCACCGACGTGACCGTCGACGGCGTGACGATCCCGGCGGGCGACGCGATCCTGACGACGTACGCCGCCTCGGGCTACGACCCCGAGCACTACGGGCCCACGGCATCGGAGTTCGACGCGACCCACGCCGCCGACGACCACATGTCCTTCGGCATCGGCGTCCACCGCTGCATCGGCGCCCCGCTCGCCCGCCTGGAGGCGCGCACCGCGCTGCCCGCCCTCTTCGACCGCTACCCGGACCTGCGTCTCGCCGTCGGCGAGGAGGAACTGCGCCAGGTCCCGTCGTTCATCGCGTACGGCTGGCAGCGGATCCCGGTGCGGCTGCACGGCTGAGGCCCCTCCGGTGCTCGCGGTGCGGAGGTGACAGTGTTGGATCTCCTGTAGACCCCATAGGTCCCACTGATCGACGGCAACGGCCTCCGCACCGAAAGTGACACCCTGTGACCAGCATCGCGTATCAAGGCGAGTACGCCTCCAACTCGGCGACCGTCGCCCAGCGGCTGTTCCCGGGGTGCACGGAAGTGCCCTGTGTGGGCTTCGAGCAGGCACTGGACGCCGTGACGACGGGCGCCGCCGACCTCGCGGTGATCCCCGTGGACAACTCCACGGCCGGCCGTGTCGCCGATGTGCACCATTTGCTCCCGGAGTCGGGCCTGTTCGTGATCGGCGAGTACTTCCTCGCCATCCGCTTCGACCTCATGGGTGTGCCGGGTACGTCACTCGGCCAAGTGGAGTGCGTCCGAAGCCATGTGCACGCCCTCGGGCAGTGCCGGAAGGTCGTGCGCGCGGGCGGCTGGCGTACGCGCGTCAGCGACGACACCGCGGGCGCGGCCCGCGAGGTGGCCGAACTGGGCGACCCCCGGCACGCGGCGCTGGCCCCGCCGGCCGCTGCCGGGCACTACGGCCTTGAGGTGTTGCAGGCGGGCGTCGAGGACAACCCGGACAACACCACACGTTTCGTCGTCCTGTCCCGTGACGCCGATTTCGCCCCCGTAGGGGGCGGACCGACCATGACGAGCCTGTTCTTCGCCGTCCGGAACATCCCGAGCGCCCTCTACAAGGCGCTCGGCGGCTTCGCCAGCAGCGCCGTGAACCTCACCAAGATCGAGAGCTATCAGCTGGGCGCGGGCCTCAACCCGAGCTGCTTCTACGTCGAGATCGAGGGCCACCCCGACGACCCCCGTGTCGCACTCGCCCTGCAGGAACTGCAGTTCTTCTCGTCCGAGGTCCGCGTACTCGGTGTCTATCCGGCCGACCCGCACCGCCTGGGGGAGCGGAGCGTGTGAGGCGTACCGATCGACCGCTCAGCCCGTGAGACGCGCCGCCGCCCGGCTGTTGTGGAGGTACCGCGCCCGCCCGTCCGCGTCCTCGCCGACCAGGACGAACACCTCGTGCCGCCCCGCGCGCTCCTCCACGGTGACCAGTCGGTCGGGGCCGAGGCCCACCAGCTGCTGGCTGACGCTGTCCTCGCCGAGCAGCACCCTGGCCTCGCTGGTGCGCGGCGTGGTGGTCAGCCACATACCGCCGTCGTCGTGGACGGTGACGTCGAAGTCGAGCAGCGTGGAGCGGTAGGTGCCGGTGGCGCGGTGCGCGTCGACCGCTGCCGGCTGCTCGGGGGGCCGGGGCAGGGCCGGCAGCCGGGCGCCGGCGAGTTCGCCGAGGAGGTGGCCCCCGACGTCCTGGAAGAGCGCCGCCGCATCGCCCCCGTTGGTGAGCACGGCGACGGCGACGCCCGCCTCGGGCACCACCCGTAGGAACGCGTACTGCCCGATCGTGCCCCCGTCGTGGCCGATCATGGAACGCTCGGGCTGGTCGAAGAGCATCCAGCCGAGACCCCAGCGGTCACCCAGCGCCCCCAGGGGCGGCGCGGTCACCTGCGTCTCGCGCATCACGTCGAACGCGCCCTCGCTCAGGTGGTGTCGGGCGAATCCGAGCAGGGTGCGCGCCGGCATGGCCAGTGCGGCGCCGGCCGGGGCGGTGGAGGGCGGCAGTCCGTAGACCGGTGCCGGCTGGGGGTCGGGGCCGAGGTGGCCGATGGCGGGCAGTTCCAGGATGGCCTCGCCGACATGGGTCGCCACGTGGGGGAGACCGAGCGGCGTCACCAGGTGTTCGCGCAGCGCCGCGTTGAAGCTCTGCGCGCGCAGCACCTCGACGAGGCGGCCGAGGACGACGTAGCCGCTGTTGCAGTACGAGAACTGCTCGCCCGGCGGATACAGCTGCTCGGCGTCGGCCAGGGTGGGCAGATAGCGCTCCACCGCGTCGTCGTTCGCGCCCGTGTCGGTGAACCGGTCGCCCTCCATGCCCGAGGTGTGGCAGAGCAGTTGACGGACGGTGACGGTGGCGGCGGCGTGCTCGTCGGCGAGGGCGAACTCCGGCAGGTACTGGCGCACCGGGCGGTCCACGTCGAGGCGGCCCTCGTTCGCCAGCTGCTGGATCAGGGTCGCCGTCCAGACCTTGGTGATCGACCCGATCTGGAAGACCGCGTCCGGGGTGACGGGCACCCCGGTGGCCTTGTTCACCACACCGGCGGCCGCGTCCACCACCTGGTCGTCCACCAGCACGGCGACCTGGGCGCCCGGCACCTTGTGCACGGCGATCAGCTTGGGAAGATTCTCCGTGATCCAGACCTGTGCGGCGGACGCTCGTGACATGACTTCTCCCTCGGGGACGCGGGCGCGGGTGAGTCGGTCAATGGTGCTATGAGACCCGGCGTTTCGGAACAAGGCGGAGTCGGGCGCCGGTCAGAGGCCGAGGCCGGCGTGGGCGAGGGCCTGCTTGAGCAGGGCGCCGTGGCCGCCCGGCATCTCGTTCTGCATGGCCGCCGAAACCGCGTCCTCGGGGCTGAACCAGACCAGGTCCAGCGCGTCCTGCCGGGGCTGGCAGTCCCCGGCCACCGGGACGATGTAGGCGAGCGACACCGCGTGCTGGCGTGGGTCGTGGAACGGCGTGACGCCCTGCGTGGGGAAGTACTCGGCGACGGTGAAGGGTTGCAGCGAGGCCGGTACCCGGGGCAGCGCCACCGGGCCGAGGTCCTTTTCGAGGTGGCGCAGGAGGGCGTCGCGGACGCGTTCGTGGTGCAGTACGCGGCCGGAGACCAGGGTGCGGCTGACGTTGCCGTCGGGGCTGATGCGGAGCAGCAGTCCGACGCTGGTCACCTCGCCGTTGTCGGCGACGCGCACCGGCACGGCTTCGACGTAGAGGATCGGCATACGGGAACGGACCAGCTCCAGCTCGTCTGAGGCCAGCCATCCGGGCGTTGTCTCGGTCATGTCGGGCATGGCGTGATCATATTTCAGTGGGACCGGAATATGGCCGAATTGGGTCCGGCCGGTGGCGGCCCAAGAGCCCCGTGCTCCTCGGCCGGTCGCCGGGTGGTCCTACTTGGTGGTGTGCGTCGGGTAGACCTGGACGTCGGTGTAGGCGCCCTTGATGTCTCCCGCGCCCGAGGGCCAGTCCAGGGTCACGGAGTGGGTCTCGTTCGGGGGCGTCACAATGATGTTGGTCGGGGACGCGAGGCTCTCGCCGGAGTCGTCGATGTCGTAGGCGAGGTCGAAGATCGCGGAGTCGCCGGGCTTCAGGGTGGTGACACGCGGCTCGGCGTGGCCGCGCTCGATGGGACTCGAGGTGTGGTCGGCGTCCTTGATGTCGACGCCCGCGAAGCCCGTCGCCGAGCAGGTGGTCGAACCCCGGTTGACCATGGAGATGTTGATCCGGCCCGACGTCTCGTCCGGCGCGGCGTCCACGGCGTTGATGGCCAGGTCCTCGGTCTTGCAGAACGTGGACTTGGCGGCGGACTTGGCCCCGGTGTTCGCGGCGTTGGCCTTGACCTCGGTGTCGCTGCCGGAGCCGGACTTCGCGTCGGCCTCCGAGCCGGCCTCCGACTTCGAGCCACTGTCCGAGGACGAGGAGGACGAAGTGGACGAGGAGTCCTTGGCGGCGGCGTCCGTGCCGGAGTCACCGCCACCGCAGGCGGTGAGCGAGAGGGTGGCGGCGACGCCGAGGGCGGCGAAAGCGGAGATGCGGGTGTACTTCATGGTGTCTCCCCGTGAGTGGAGCGGTGTGTGCGGTCTGAAGTATTTGTATCCCGCACCGAGTCACAGGCAGTCCTCCACGGTGTCTTCGTTCTGTCACAGCCGCCTCGACGGCAGGACCTGCACAAAGACCCCCGGCCGTGTCAGGCGACCGCGCCCCGCAGCGGCCGTCCGGGAAGCGCGTCGGTCCGCAGGGCGCCGTCCGAGACGACCGGCACCCCGGCCACGTACAGATGCCGGACGCCGAGCGAGGGGCGGGTGGGATCGGCGTACGTCGCGGTGTCGGTCACCGTGGCGGGGTCCAGGACCACGAGGTCGGCGTCGGCGCCCACGCCGAGGTGCCCCTTGGCGCGGGCGCCGGGTGACACATCATCGAGGATGCGTGCCGGGAGGTGGGAGCAGCGGCGGAAGGCCTCCAGCCACGACCACGCCCCGGTCTCCCGCACCATCAGGCGCAGGGTCTTGGCGAAGGTGCCCGCGGTGCGCGGGTGGGTCGTGCCGCCGGGCGGCAGGGGCCATTGGGTGCTGTCGTGGCTGCCGTCGGGCCAGAAGACCGGCATCGCGTCGCTGGCGACGACGGCGTCGGGGAACGCGAGTGCCTGGCGCAGCAGGGCCAGGTCGCGCGGGTTGTCCTCGTCGAGGAACTCCAACAGGCAGGGCGCGCCCGGGTCCTGGGCCCGCAGCTGCTCCAGGCGGGCCGCGTCCGCGATCCGCTCCCCGGTCTCGACCATGACGACGCTGCTGGGCCCGAGCCCCTTCAGGCGCAGCCGGTCCGGAGCGATGAAGGCGGCGCCGACGGCTGTGCTGCCCGCACCGTACGGATAGGCCTCCACGGTGACGCGTGAGCCCGACTGCCGTGATTCCTCAAGGGTGTTGAGGACCCGGTCGACGTGCCGTCCGGAGGTGCTGTTGACGTGGCAGTGGTGCATTGCCGCTCCGGTCTCGGCCGCGGCGATGGCGATCTCCGTGGAGCCGTCGACGGGGATCGCCGGATCCATTTCGACGAGTTCCCGTACGTGGGTGAACGTGGGCGCGCCGGCCTTCGCGGCGAGCCGTGCCACCGCCTGGAACTCTGCGGGTTCGGTGGCGGGTGCGTAGCCCATCAGGACGCCGATCCCGAGTGCGCCCGCGGCCAGTTCGTTCTCCAGGAGGGACAGCCAGGACGCCAACTCGCGCGGGGACGAGGAGCGTTGCCAGCGCGAGTTGCCGAGCACGGCCAGGCTGGATGTGATCCGGGCGTCGGGGGCGATGCCGGCGAGCACCTGGGCCCGCGCGCCGGCCCAGGAGGCGGAGAAGCCGAAGTGGAGGGGGCGGCCGTCGGCCGCGGCCTCCGCGTAGGCCCGCTCGACCGGCATGAGCCCGGCCTCCAGGTCGAGCGCGGTGGTCACACCGTCCATCGCCTGCAACCGGTGTCCGGCGATGGAGTGGACGTGGCTGTGCAGGTCGACGAAGCCGGGCCCGATGACCAGTCCGGTGACATCGATCGTCTCTGCGCCTGCCGGTGGTGCGAGGGCGGGGCCGACGGCTGCGATCTTCCCGTCCGTCACGAGCACATCGGCCGTGCCGTCGAACCCGCCGGCCGGATCGATGACGCGACCGCCCTGGAACAGTGTCTGCATGCCTGGCTCCCTCTGAACGTCTGTCGGCCGCGCGGCCGTTGGGGATCAAGGCTATGCCGAACCGGACCGGCCGGTCCCGTGTCTCTCCCGGGGCCGGCCGATGGAATGTCGCTCAGTCGTCTCGCCCAGTAGTCCTGCCCAGTAGTCCTGCTCAGTAGTCCTGCTCAGTCGTTCCGCTCAGTCATCGGCGCCGAGACTGAAGTGGAAGATGCCCCAGGTGAGGTGTGCGTCGCGGCCGCCGTCGACCCAGTGGCCGAGCCCCGCCTTCATCTGGGTGAGGTAGTCGTGGCTGATCCTTCTGGCCAGCCCCTCCGCCTCCAGGCGCTCGGTCTCCTCGAGGACCCGCGCGTAGTGGTTCACCAACTGCTCGCGGTGCTCCTCGAAACCGCCGTCGACGGCGGTGAACCCGAGCCGGTTCAGCTCGCGCGTGTAGAAGCCCGGCGAGCCCATGTCGTCCAGATGGATCCGGTCGAGAATCGGCTGCAGCACAGCGGCGCCGCCACCCTCCGTCGCCGCCATCGGGTCGGTGAAGATGACGTGGCCGCCGGGTCGCAGCACCCGGGCGATCTCCTTGAGGACCTGGCCCCGGTTCCCGCTGTGCAGGAAGGCGTCCTGGGACCAGACGACGTCGACCTGGTCGTCCGGGTACGGGATGTCCTCGAAGGACCCGTCCACGACCTCGATCCTGTCGGTGAGCCCGCGGGCCGCGTTCAGCTCCTTGTGGCGCCGGTTCTCCACCTCGCTGAGGTTGAGGGCCAGGACCCGGCAGCCGTACGTCTCGGCCAGGTAGCGTGCCGAACCGCCGAAGCCGGAACCGAGGTCGAGCACCACGGAGTCCCGGGTCAGCTCGAGCTTCGCTGCCATCTGCTCGACGGTCCGCCGGCTGGCGTCCGCGATGGGTTCCTCGGCGCTCTCGTACAGGCCGATGTGGATGTCCTCGCCGCCCCACACCGTGGCGTAGAAGGTGTCGGCGTCGGGTGAGTTGTAGTAGCTGCGGGCGGTGCCGACGGCGCCCTTGTACTGCTCCTCGCCCTCCGCCTTGTACTCCTTCTCCGCCACATGTACGAAGAAGTCCGGCTGCTCACGCCGGTAGGTGTGCTGGAAGTCGCCGTAGGTCTCGATGCGCTGGAAACCGACGTCGGACATCAGCCGCCGCGTGTAGTCCTTCCGCAGCGGAAACATGTTGAGGTAGTACATCGAGCTGTCCGGGAAGCTGTACCGCATACGGCACAGGCCCTCGTCGACGTACTCCGGTTCTACGATGACGTCCTCACCGCAGTAGTAGTAGCGATGCTTGCTCGTGTACCCGTCGTCGAGCATCGCGTCGTAATTGCGCTGATCCAGTATGAGAATTCCGTCGTGTTTGAGCATCGCGTAGAACTCGGCCAGCGCCTTGCGCCGGTCGCGTTCCGAGAAGAGGTGCGTGAAGGAGTTGCCGAGACAGACGATGGCGTCGTACTCACCGTGGACGTCTCTGTTGAGCCATCGCCAGTCCGCTTGAACGACCCGCAGGATGTGGTCTCCCCGCTTCTGGCCGTTCTCGAATGCCCTCGCCAGCATTTCCGCGCTGCCGTCCGCGCTGACCGTCTCGAATCCGGCGGACAGGAGTGCCACGGAATGAAATCCCGTGCCCGTCGCGACATCGAGAACACTCTTCACTCCCCACTTTCGCAGTAGGTCGATGAAGAAATTGCCTTCGCTCTCCGTCCTCTTCTCCCAATCGATGAGGGAGTCCCATTTCTCGACAAAGCTGGGGACGTACTCCTCCGTGTAATGCCCGGTTTCGCGTACTTCGACAGGGTTGTCGCCGAACTCTTGGGCCGGTTGCACGATGATGGGGAACCCTTCAGCTATGAGGAATCTTGCCCTGGCGCGGCAGCCCAAGACGGTACAGAGCTCCAGGTCTCGGGAGCCGCACGGTCTGAGCGGATCGCTGTCCAAGAGTGCGCGGACTCATGCCTGCAAAGTTCGTATACAGGGCCGGAGTTGAGGCGAAGAGCCGCTCTGGCCAGCGCCTCTCCCGATCAAGATTGTTTGAGGCGGGAAAGCTGAAGGTGGCTCGCATAAGGGTCATTCACGAGCGAACCGCCGTAACGGCGATAGTCGGCCAGGGCCGAAAACCACTGTAGAGCGGCCGTGTGCGGTGTGCGGTGTGCAGAGGTGTTGACGGGCGGTCCGCTCCGCGTGAGATCTTGGGGCCCGTTCAGGAATGTTCGGTACGTCAGAGGCTGTTCGGTATTCCGGACAATGCCGTAACTCCCGTGAAAGGGGAGGGGCATGACGACATTCGGTGGCCGGTCCTTAAGACGGCGTGACTTCATGGCCGCTTCGGCTCTCGGCACCGCCGCCGTGGCGGCCGGGTCCTGGCCGGCGTCCGCCCAGACGGCTGCCGCGCCCGGCGCTGGCGCGGCAGCCGTGCTCGGGAAGGCTCTCCCGCCGTACGTCGGTGCGGGCAGCACAGCGCCCATCCGGCCCTTCCGGCTGAACGAAGTGACGTTGGGCAAGGGCCTGTTCCAGGAGAAGCGCGACCGGGTGAAGGCCTTCATCCGCGCCTACGACGAGCGGCGCTTCTTCGTGCTGTTCAACAAGACCGCAGGCCGCTCCAACCCGCCCGGCGTCGAGGTCCCCGGCGGCTGGGAGGATGGCGGCCTGCTCAGCGGCCACTGGGCCGGCCACTACCTCACCGCACTCGCTCAGTCCCACGTCGACCAGGGCGAACAGGTCTACAAGGACAAGCTCGACCGGATGGTGCGCGAACTCGCCGCCTGCCAGGAGGCGTTGAAGGGCAGGACGGTGCATCCGGGCTACCTGGGCGCGCTGCCCGAGGACACCGTGCTGCGCGCGGGCCCGCCCCGGTTCGCCGTGTACGGCGGCGACCTTGACACCAACACCTGGGCGCCCTGGTACACCCAGCACAAGATCCTGCGCGGGCTGCTTGACGCGTACACCCTCACCGGCAACGAGCAGGCCTTCGAGATCGTCAAGGGGATGGCGGACTGGGCCCACCTCGCCCTGACGCTCGGCGACATCGAACACCCCGACTACGAGGGCCCGCTCACCCGCGACGACCTCAACTACCTGTGGGACACCTACATCGCGGGCGAGTACGGCGGCGCCAACGAGGTCCTCGCCGAGATTCACGCACTCACCGGCGACGCGCGCCACCTGGAGACCGCCCGCCTCTTCGACAGCCGCGAGTCCCTCTTCCAGGCGTGCGTCGAGGACCGCGACATCCTCGTCACCGCCGACGAGAACCGCCCCGGCCGCAGACGCCCCAACCACCTGCACGCCAACACGCACGTCCCCAACTTCGTCGGCTATCTACGGGCCTTCGAGCAGAATCGGGACGACGACTACCGGCGCGCGGCGGAGAATTTCTTCGCCATGGTCGTCCCTCACCGGATGTTCGCCCACGGCGGCACGAGTGGGACCGTCCCGGGCAGCAACACCAACCCGGAGCTGTTCCAGAACCGCGACAACATCGCTCATGCCATCGCGGGCGACGGCGCCGAGTCCTGCACCACGTACAACCTGCTCAAGCTGGCGCGCAATCTCTTCACGCTCGACCCCGACCCGGCCTACATGGACTACTACGAGCGCGGTCTGGTCAACATGGTGCTCGGGCAGCGCGCCGACACGGACCGGACGGACGATCCGCAGCTCGCCTACTTCCAGCCGCTGACCCCGGGCGCCGCCCGCGAGTACGACAACACCGGTACCTGCTGCGGCGGCAGCGGCCTCGAAGGCGGCACCAAGTACCAGGAGACGGTGTACTTCCGCTCGGCCGACGACAAGACGCTGTGGGTCAACCTGTACATCCCGTCCACCCTGCACTGGCGCGAACGGGACTTCACGGTCACCCAGAGGACCGGCTTCCCGCGTGAACACAGCAGCACTCTGCGGATCGACGGCCGCGGCCGGCTCGCCCTCAAACTGCGCGTCCCCGGCTGGGTGGCCGACACCTGGGACGGCTTCGCGGTCTCGGTCAACGGACGCCGCCTCAGCGGCCCGCGCCCGAAGCCGGGCAGCTACCTCGCGCTCGACCGCGACTGGCGGCCCGGAGACACCGTCGAGGTCTCGATGCCGTTCACCGTCCGCATCGAGCGCGCCCTGGACCGTCCGGAGATCCAGTCGGTCTTCTGGGGCCCGCTGATGATGCCGGTACTCGGCGAGGTGGCGAAGGGCGAGTTCCAGGAGCTGACGCTCTATCAACACCTCAAGCGCGACGGCGACTACGCCCGCTCGGCGATCACGCCGCACCACGGCCAGACCCTCGCCGCCGGCGACCGCACCTTGCGCCCGCACTACGTCGGCGACCGGCAGCCCCAGTCCGCCTACTTCAAGCGCGTCGAACCCGAGGTGGTCTTCGGCTCCCTCACCACCGGCGTCCCCAACCGCAAGGGCGACGACAACCTGCCGGACTACGACGTGCCGGTCGAGGGCGTCACCTCACCCGGCGACGAGGGCCTGACCTTCCTCGACGTGGTGTGGGACGGCGCGCCGTTCGCCGACCACCGCGACTTCGTCCGCCGGGTGGAAAGGACCGCGGACCGGTGGGTCACTGCCGGCCTCTTCACGGACGAGCAGCGCGCCACGGTCGTCGAGCGCGCGGCGGAGGCGGAGCGGGAGCTGGCTCCCTGACGCTGTGCTGCCTCGGCCAAGGGACTCTGTGCTGCCTCGGCAAGGAAACTCTGTGCTGCCCTTGGTGCGGGCGATGAATCCCGACGTGAATCCCGGTCTGCACTTCCGACGCGCGATCCATCGCAGACGCGGAGGGCACCATGACTGCTTCCTATACATTCGACGTCTTCTCCAGCCTCGACGGCTTCGGCGCGGCCGACGGCGGCAGCTGGACCGGCTACTGGGGGAAGCAGGGGCCCGAGCTTCTCGATCACCGCCTCGCCCTGTACCGCGAGGATCAGCGGATGGTCTTCGGAGCCAACACGTACCGGGCGTTCGCGCGGATGCTGGCGTCGAGTGCCGAGGAGTCGGAGGTGCGTGACCCTTGGGTGACGCGGATGACGAGTCTGCCGGCCACGATCGTGTCGACCACTCTGCAAGGGCCCCTCGACTGGGCGGACGCGACCGTCGCGCGGGGCGACGCCGTCGATGTCGTCGCGCGGCTCAAGGAGGAATCCCCCGTGCCGTTGCGCTCGCACGGCAGTCTGTCCATGAACCGCGCGCTGATGGCCGCCGGCCTGGTGGACCGCGTCCAGGTGACGCTCTTCCCTGTGATCACCGGGCGGACCGGGCTCGACCCGATCTTCCGGGGCGCGGCCGACTTCGACCTGGAGCTGCTCGAACACCGGACGCTCGACAGCCGCATCCAGGAACTCGTCTACCGGCCCATCCCGCACGTCTGATCATCAACGATCTCGGGCCACCAGTGACGGAACCTCCGGCAGTGCCGTCTCGTGCACCCACGCCCGGAACACCTCGGCCACGGGCCGGCGCGCGAACCGTTCCATGTGCGAGGCGAACATCTCGGTCGTGACGACGCCGTGCCGGTGCAGGTCCGTCCAGGCGCGCAGGGCCTGGAAGAACGGCTGGTCGCCGAGTGCGCAGCGCAGTGCGTGGACCGCCAGGGCGCCGCGTTCGTAGAGGCGGTCGTCGAACATGTGCTTGCGGCCGGGGTCGGCCAGGGACAGGTTCTCGGGGAGGCCGGAGAGCAGGTGGTGGGCCGCGGTGGCAAGGTCGTGGGCGCCGCGGCCGCCCGAGCGCTCGCACCAGAGCCACTCCGCGTACTTCGCGAGGCCCTCGTTGAGCCAGATGTGCTGCCAGTCGGCGACGGTGACGCTGTTGCCGAACCACTGGTGGGCCAGCTCGTGGGCGATGAGCCGCTCCGCACCGCGGGCGCCGTCCAGGTGGTTGGTGCCGAACAGCGACAGGCCCTGCGCCTCCACGGGGACGTCGAGCTCCTCGTCGGCGACCACGACCGCGTACTCGCCGAAGGGGTAGGGGCCGAAGAGGTCCTGGAACAGGGCCATCATCTGCGGCTGGCGCGCGAAGTCGCGGGAGAAGTCGGTGAGCAGATGGGCCGGGAAATGACCGGTCTGCGGAACCCCGTCGAGGCCCGGATCGCCGAGCAGCGCCGTCTGGAATCTGCCGATGGCCAGGCCGACCAAGTAGCTGGAGGTGGGCGCGGGTTGTTCGTACAGCCAGGTCGTGGTCGAGGCCCTGGTCGTACGGGTGAGGAGCCGGCCGCCGATCACCACCTGGTACGCGGAGGGGGTGGTGAGGGAGATCTGGTAGGCGGCCTTGTCGGCGGGGCGGTCGTTGCACGGGTACCAGGAGGGGGCGCCGACCGGCTGGCTGGCGACGAGCGCGCCGTCGGTCAGCTCCTCCCAACCCAGGCTGCCCCAGGGGCTCTTGACTGGCTTCGGATTCCCGGAGTAGTGCACATCGACGGTGAACGCGGCGCTCGCGGCCAGCGGCTTCGCCGGCCGGATCCGCAGCCTGCCGCCGCGCAGCGTGTAGTGCGCGGGGCGGCCGTCGACCCGGACCCGGCCGATCCGGAAGTCGGCGAAGTTCAGCTGGAACTCGTCCAGTTCGGCGCGGCCCGCGATGGCGCTGAGCCGGGCGGTGCCCGCCAGCCGGTTCGGCTCGGGCCGGTAGTCCAGGTCGAGTTCGTAGCGGTGCACGCGGAAGCGGGGGTCCCCGTTGGACGGGAAGTAGGGGTCCGGCTTGTGCTGCCCGTGGTGCCGGCCGCTGTGGTGCTGGCCGTAGTGCTGCCCGTTCACGCCTTGTCCGCTCCCTGTCCCCGTGCTCGTGACCGTACTCGTGGTGCTCCTACGGCATGGCCAACGCGCCCTGGGAGCGCGCCAGTTCACGGGCGCCAGGCCTCTATCGGGTTGCCCAGCCACCGGCTGCCCGGCGGCACCGACTCGCCGGCCATCACCAGGGATGCCGGCCCCAGCGTGCTCCGTGCACCGACCTCGCTGCCCGGCAGCACGATTCCACCGGGTCCCAGTGTGGCGCCCTCGCGAAGGGTCACAGTATCCGTCCGCAAGATCCGGTCGTGGAAGAGGTGCGTCTGCAGGACACAGCCCCGGTTCACGGTCGCCCCGGCCTCCAGGGTGACCAGGTCGGTCTCCGGCAGCCAGTAACTCTCGCACCACACGCCCGCCCCGATGCGCGCGCCGAGCCCGCGCAGCCAGGTAGTCAGGACCGGTGTGCCGGGCACCCCGCCCGCGAGCCACGGTACGGCGAGCATCTCCACGAATGTGTCGGCCAGTTCACCCCGCCACACGAAGCCGCACCACAGTGGGTGCTCAACTGTGCGATGGCGCCCGACAAGCAACCACTTGGCCACGATCGACACCACGCACGCGAGGGCGCCCGCGGCCAGCAGGACGGGCCCGCTCACGAGCGCTGCCGCCCACAGCCCGTGCGCCGCCGCGACCGCGGTCAGCGCGCCGAGGACCAGGACGACGAGCGCCGCTGAGCTGAACACCGGGACGAGACGGCCCAGTTCGACCACGGCGCGCGCCCAGCGCAGCCGGGCCGGCGGGGTGTAGGTGCGGCTCGGATCGGCGCCGGTGGCGGGGCGCGGCAGCCGGACCGGCGGCAGACCCAGGTAGGAACTGCCCCGCTTGGCCTTCTTCGGGGTGGCCGACAGGACGCCCACCAGGCCGTCGTCCGGCACCGAACGGCCGGGCGCCGTCATGCCCGAGTTGCCGAGGAACGCCCGTCGGCCGATCCGCGCGTGCCCGATCCGCACCCAGCCGCCCCCGAGTTCGTACGGCGCGGTCAGCGTGTCGTCGGCGAGGAACGCGCCGTCGCCGACCGTGGTGAGGCCGGGCAGCGCGAGCACCGTGGACACCTCGGCGTCCCGGCCGACCCGCATCCCGAGCAGCCGCATCCACACCGGCGTGACGAGCGCTGCGTACAGGGGGAACAGTGTCTGCCGGGACAGGTCCATCAGCTGGGTGACGGTCCAGGACTGCCAGCCCGCCCGGCTGTGCACCGGGAACGTCCCGGCGGTCAGGCCGAGTCCGGCGAGGCGGACACCGGCCAGGATCAGCACGGCGTACGTGAATCCGTAGGCGACGGCCGCCGGGGCGGCAGCGAGCAACCCGCCGCGTACGGCCTCACCGAGCCCGGCGCCCGCGGGCACGAAGGCGCGCGCGACCAGCAGGGCCGGGAGGGCGGACAGGAGCGGGAGGAGGGTGAGGGCCAGGCCCGCGGCCCCGTACATCGCGCGCCAGCCCGCTGTCCGCGGCGGCCGCTGCCCCGGCCACTCCCGCTTGGCCTTGCCGAGCTTGACCGCCGGTGAGCCCGCCCAGCGCTGACCGGTCGGGACGTGGTCCTGGACGGCGGAGCCCGGTGCGATCTCGGCGCGCTTGCCCACCCGGGCGCCCGGGAACAGCACACTCCGGGTGCCGACCACCGCGCCCGCGCCGACCTTCACGGCGCCGATCTCCAGGCGGTCGCCGTCGAGCCAGTGCCCCGACAGGTCGACCTCGCTCTCGACGGCGCAGCCGCGGCCGAGCTTGAGCAGTCCGGTGACCGGGGGCAGCGAGTGCAGGTCGACCTCGGGGCCGACCCGGGCGCCGAGCGCGCGGGCGTAGCGCTGCAACCACGAGCCGGTCAGGGATGTCGCGCCGCTGTGCTCGGCGAGGCGTTCCGCGGTCCACAGCCGCAGATGGACGCTGCCGCCCCGCGGATACGTGCCCGGACCGACGCCGCGCAGCAGCAGCCGGGCACCGCCCGCCGCGAACGCGAGCCGGCCCGGCGGGCTGAACAGGACGAGCGCCGCCGGGGCGAGCAGCCACCAGGAGGCGGAAGGCGCCCACGCGTGGCCGCCGAACCGGTGCAGGACGTCGGCAAGCACGGCGAGCGCGACCGTCCAGCGCAGCCCGTTGAGGGTGAACAGCGGTATCAGGAGCAGTAGTTGGATGATTTGCGCGCGAGTCGGGACCGGGACGATGACCCGCTCCGCGCTGTCGTCCTGCGCCGACTTCTCCAGGCGGCGGGCCAGCTTGCGCAGGACCGGGCGCTCGTAGATGTCGATGACGGCGGCGCGCGGATAGCGGGTGCGCAACCGTGTGGTCAGCTGGGCGGCGGCGAGGCTGCCGCCCCCGATCGCGAAGAAGTTGTCGTGCGCGCCGGTGACGGGGACGCCGAGCGTCTCGCTCCACTGCTCGGCGAGCCAGGCCTCGGTGCCGTAGAGCTGTTCTGCCGGGGCGCCGGTCTCCACGTCGGGCAGTGGCCATGGCAGTGCGTCGCGGTCGACCTTGCCGGAGGTGCGCGTGGGCAGCTCGGCGACGGGGGCGAGCAACGGCACGAGCGCGGCGGGCAGTTCGGACCGCAGCTTGTCCACGGACGCCGCGTGTTGCCAGCCGTCCTGGGTGACGAGGTAGCCGACGAGCAGCTGGTTGCCGCCGCGTGCGGTGCGCACGGCGCAGGCCGCGCCCGCGACACCGGGCAGCGCCTGGAGCGCGGCGTCGACCTCGCCCAGCTCGATGCGCCGCCCGCCGAGCTTGATCTGCTCGTCGCCGCGCCCGAGAAAGACCAGACCCTCGGGGTCGGCCTTGACCAGATCGCCGCTGCGATAGGCGCGCTCCCAGCCCAGGGCGGGCAGCGGCGCGTACTTCTCGGCGTCCTTGACCGGGTCGAGGTAGCGCGCCAACCCCACGCCGCCGATGACGAGTTGACCGCTGGAGCCCATCGGGACGGGCCGGTCGGTCTCGTCGACGACGGCGAGCTCCCAGCCCGCCAGTGGCAGCCCGATGCGGACCGGCTCGGCGCCGGTCATCAGGGCGGCGCAGGCGACGACGGTGGCCTCGGTGGGCCCGTACGTGTTCCACACCTCGCGGCCCTCGGTGACGAGCCGCTGGACGAGTTCGGGTGGGCAGGCCTCGCCGCCGAAGATCAGCAGCCGGACGTCGTTGAGGGCCTCCGGCTCCCACAGGGCGGCCAGCGTCGGCACGGTGGAGATCACGGTGATCTCCTGCTCGGCCAGCCACGGCCCGAGGTCGGCGCCGCCACGCACCTGGGCGCGCGGCACCGGCACCAGGCAGGCGCCGTGCCGCCACGCCAGCCACATCTCCTCGCAGGACGCGTCGAACGCGACGGACAGGCCCGCCATGACGCGGTCCCCTGGCCCGATCGGGTCCTCGGCGAGGAAAAGCGCGGACTCCGCGTCCACGAACGCCGCGGCACCGCGATTGCTGACGGCGACACCCTTGGGCCGTCCGGTCGACCCGGACGTGAAGATGATCCACGCGTCGTCGTCGAGCCCGGGACGCCCGGCGGATGTGGCGGAGGGCCGCGCGACGGTGAAGGCGTGCCCCGCCCCGATCGCCGTCCTCACCCCCGCCTCACCGAAGACGAGTTCGGCCCGCTCGTCCGGATCCTCGGCGTCCACGGGTACGTACGCTGCGCCCGCGGCGAGCACGGCGAGGATCGCGACGTACAGGTCGTTCGTCCCCGACGGCACCCGCACACCGACCCGGTCGCCGCGCCCCACCCCGGCCGCGGCCAGACGGTGGCGCAGCCGGTCGACCTCGGCGTCCAGCGCGCGGTACGTCAGACGGCGCACGCCGTCGTCGAGGGCGGGTTCGTCGGGATGCTCACGGACGGTCGCGTCCAGGATGTCGACCAGGGTGCGCGGGGCGGCGGCCTCCTTCGCGAAGAAGTGCGCCGGAGCGTCGAGCCGTTCGGTCAGCTCCGCTTCGAGCAGGCTGAGCTCGTCGTGTGCGCGAGTGGCGTCCATCGGGTCCCAACGTCGAGACGACGGCAGCCCGGCGGACGCGACCCAAGTACCCCCGAACTGCCCGGAGTTGCCCGGCCTGGGCCGGACAACCGGGACATGTTACGGCGTCGGGGGCGCGGGGTGCGGATCGTGCAGGTCAATCGGGACGTGGCGAACTCCTCGGCGATGGTGCCCCGTTGGCCGTGAGCCCCGTGCGTCGGATCGGTCAGATGACCGTTCCGACATCCTCGGCGGCGATGCCGTCCATGGCACGCTCGGCCACCGCGGCGATGGTCATCGAGGGGTTGCAGGCGCCGGTGGTGCCGGGGATGAGCGCGCCGTCGAGGACGTACAGGCCACGCTGCCCCTGGACGCGGCCCTCCAGGTCGCACACGGTGCCCATCGGTGCGCCGCCCAGTGGGTGCCAGGTGCTGTTGACCAGGGAGTTGGTGTCGAGGAGGGTGCCGAGGCCCTGGGAGATCTTGGTGACCCGCTCGTGGATGGCGCGGTGGCTCGAGGCGTCGGCGTCCTTCGGCCAGTGCAGGGACACGGAGTCGGTGGCGCCGTTGTACCGGAGTCGGCCGCGGTCCGGGCTGACGCCGAAGCCCACCAGCATGGTGGTGCGGATGTCGAGGCCCAGGGGTGGCAGAGACGCCTGGATGACGGTGTTCGCGGTGGCCGGGTCGGCCCAGTCCTTGGATCCGTAGACGACGGGGCCGCCCTGTTCGCCGCCGAAGTCCTCCTGGAGGCTGGTCCAGGCGTAGATGCGGTCGCCGTTGGTGCCCCAGCCCTCGCCAAGCCCTTCGGGCAGGTCGGGGATGGCGCCGGTCGCGCCCGCGCGGACCAGGAGCTTGCTGGTGTTGACGCTGCCGGCCGCCATGATCAGGGCGCGGGTGGTGAGCACCTTCTGCTCCAGCACGGTGCCGGAGTCGTCGGTGCGGTCGACGTGCACCTCCCAGCGGTCGTCGGCGGCGCGGGCCACGGAGATGACGTTGTGGTGGGTGGCGACGGTGACCTTGCCGGTCGCCTCGGCCTGCTTCAAATACGTCACGTCCACGGAGTGCTTGCCGCCGTTGTTGACGCCGAGCGCGCAGTCGCCGTTCGTGTACGAGGGCTTCATGTCGCCGCGCAGTTCGGCCAGGGCGTAGTCCCAGTCGATCGGCATGGGGATCTTCTCCAGGCCGTATCCGGCCTTGCGGACACGCTCGCCGAAGACCCGCGACGCGTGGTACGTGGGCGAGTCGATCAGCCGGTCGGGGGCGGTGGCCGCCTTGAGCATGCGGGCGACGCGCGGATAGTGGACCCGGTCCATGCGCCGGTAGTCGAGGCCTTCGGGCAGCCAGGTGTTGAAGACGGACTCCGAGGGCTGGAGGGTCATGCCCTGGTAGACGAGCGAGCCGCCGCCGACCCCGGCCGCGCACACGCTCAGGATGTTCTCCCCGAGCACCGGTTCGAGGAGTCCGGTGTAGGGCGCGAAGCTGAGCGGGGTGCCGATCAGGCGGGCGAGCGGGCGGACGGCCTCGGGCAGGGTGCCGTACCAGAGGGCCCGCTTGTCGAGCCCGGAGACGCGGGGGAAGGTCTCCGCGTTCGGGCCGGTGGGCCAGCGCCGCCCGCGTTCGAGCACGGTCACCGGCACGTCGGCCTGCGCGAGTCGCAGTGCGGCGACGCCGCCGCCGAAGCCGGATCCGATGACGACGACGCGGTGTTCCTCGCGGGTCAGACGTACGCGGGCGGGCGCCGCCGATGCGGCCGTGGAGGGAAGGGCGGTCGCGGCGGTGAGGGCGGCGGCGCCGGTGAGCAGGGCGCGCCTGGTGGGGGAGGGCATGAGCGACTCCTTGACCATGTGGGGGAGGCAAGTGGGGGAGCGGGCACAGGGGAACAGAGCAGGCGCCTGCCAACTCCGGTCGAGAGCACGGTGGTTACTCGCCGGTCAGCTACCGCAGAGTAGAGTCGCGTGTCACTTAGTGACAAGATGGCGTCATGCGACAGATGCCATGGGGAGAGTGGCGGCAGGGGCAGCCGACGGGAGAGCGGCCCTCGCTCGCCGAACGCCGCAAGGTCGCGCTCCGGTTCGAGATCGCCTGCGAGGCGGTGCGCCTGTTCACCACCCAGGGCGTCACCGCTACGACGGGGGAGCAGATAGCGCGGGCCGTCGGAGTCTCCTCACGCACCTTGTGGCGTCACTTCCCGACGAAGGAGAGCTGTGTGCTCCCGCTGCTCACGGCAGGTCTGGACTTCGCCGTGACCCAACTGCGCGACTGGCCACCGCAGATGAGCCTGATGGACTTCTTCACCGAGACGCGCGGGACGGGAGATCTGCCGCAAGGTACGCCCACCATCCTCGCCCTGATCCGCATGACCTCGACCGAGCCCGCCCTGCGCGCCGTCTGGCTCCAGGCGCACGACGACGCGCTCCCCGTCCTCGGCCGACTGCTCGCGGAGCGCTCCGGCGGCGTCGCCGACGACCTGCGCGTGACGGTGCACGCGGCGACCCTCAACGGCGCCCTGCGTGCGGCCGCGGAGGACTTCGCCCGCCGCTACGCGGACCAACCCGAGGCCTCGTACGACGAGTTCGCGGCATGCCTTGACGTCGCCCTGCGCGCGGCGTCGGAGGGGCTGCCGTATTAGGCGGACACCACGGAGGATGTGTCCCACAGGGAGCGAGTGCCGAACCCGGCCAGATCCAGGGCCAGTTCCGCGTACATCGCGTTGGCCCAGGAGAACCAGTCGCGGGTGAACCGGTCCGGGTCGTCCTTGTGGAAGGACTCGTGCATCGCCCCCGTTCCGCCGTCGGTGTTGATCAGGGTGTGCAGCAACTGGAGCCGCCGCTCCGGGTCATTGCTGGTCAGTCCCTCCACGGCGAGCGCGATGGGCCAGATGTAGCCGTCCGGGGTGTGCGGGCTGCCCACACCCTCGGCGGCCGTCCCGCGGTACCAGGTCGGATTGGCGGGGGAGAGCACGAACGCGCGGGTGGCCAGGTACAGCGGATCCCTCGGCGAGACGTCGGCGACCAGTGGCAGGGACAGCAGGCTGGGCATGTTGGCGTCGTCCGCCAGGAGCGCGTTGCCGAGTCCGTCGACCTCGTAGGCGTAGATCGAGCCGTGCTCGGGGTGGTCGACGGTGCCGTGCCGCTGAGTCGCCGCGCGTAGTTCCGCGGCCAACGCATCAGCCTCGTCGGCGAGTTCGGCATCCTCCACGGTTCGAGCCAACTCGGCGACGCCGTCGAGGGCAGCGGCGGCGCACAGGTTGGCGGGCACGTTGTACCCGTACGTGCATGCGTCGTCGCTGGGCCTGAACCCGCTCCAGGTCATCCCGGTCACGCCGACGGGTGTGCCGCGCCCCGCGTTCTGGAGGGTGTCGGTCGGCGGGACGTTCTCCCGCACGAAGCGGTACTTCGACAGATGCTCGTGGTCCTGCTCCGTGCGCCACACGGAGATCGCCGCGCGCGCCGCCTCCATCGCACCCGCCACGTGCTCGGTGCGCCCGGTCGCCTGCCAGAAGCGGTGGGCCAGCAGGAGCGGGAAGGCGAGGGAGTCGACCTCGTACTTCTCCTCCCAGACCAGCGGGTCCTCGCACAGGTCGGCCGCGTCGTGGGCCCGCCCGGACGGCTCGGCGTTGAACGCGTTGGCGTACGGATTGTGCGCGATCTGCCGGAACTGGCGGCGCACCACGGCGAGCAGCAGGTCCTGAAGGTCCCGGTCGTCCTTGAGCAGCGCCAGGTACGGCATCATCTGCGTCGTCGAGTCGCGCAGCCACATGGCGGGGATGTCACCCGTCACGACGAAGGCGGTGCCGTCGGACATCGGGCGGATGGTGCGGGCCAGCGTGTCGTCCAGGCAGCGCACCAGCGTCTGTCCGAAGCGGGAGTCGCCGAGCTCATCGAGACGGCGGACCGCCTGCTGGACGACCGGGTTGTGCTGGACGCTGAGGGGAAACGGCATCGTCGGCCTTTCGTGGCGGGGCGATGCCAAACGTAGATCACGACGGTGGGGCGCGGAAGAGCGCGGCATGATCCAAACGACAGGCTCTAACGCCGGACCGGATACCGCAGGTGCAGGGCGCGGCGCCCCTGGACGACGATCGGGTCATCGAGGAGGAGGTGGCCGCGCGCCGGCTTCGCGAAGTAGGGGACTCCCTCGCCGAACAGCACCGGCACGAGGCTGACACACACCTCGTCCACCAGACCGAGATCGAGCGCCTGTTGGGTGATCGCCGCGCTCGCGATGGTGACGTCTAGGTCGCCCGCGATCTCCTTGGCCCGGGTGACCGCGGCCTCGACCCCGTCGACGAACGTCGTGGTGGGCCACCGAGTGGCGGCGTCCTCGGGCGCGCGATGCGTGACCACGACGACGGGCGCGCCCGCCGGATGCTTGTCACCCCAGCCGTCAGCGATGTCGAACAGGCGCCGGCCGGCGACGAGGGCTCCGCACCTGCCGGTCAGCTCTTCCAGCATCTGTGCACCGGCGTCGTCGACCTGGAAGGTGACGGTCTCGTTCGGGTTGGGGACGTTCACGTCTCCCGCCTCGTACCACTCGAACAACTCCCCGATCTCGTCCCGCGGACTCGCGATGAAGCCGTCCAGCGACATGGTCATGTGCGTGAGTACCTTGGGCATCGTGCGTCTCCTGCGGCTCGTAGTCGTGTGGTCCGTCACGGGGATCGACTTCCGCGGGCCGTGGAATTCATCGGCATCCCGACACCGCACCTCAAATCCGTGGCCGTCGCCTCCCGAGGTCTGGACCCCGTACCGATCTCCGGCGAGCATGGGCCTCGCACGGCACTGCGACCGGCACGCGGGGCCGGACTCGTGTGCCGTACGCGCATCACCTCCGAGAAGGCGAGCGGGATCGACGAGGGGACGGCCGTATGCCACTGGAACCGGTGACCCGGATGTTTCTGGCGGAACTGGCCGAGGCCGACGGCCCGGCGATGCACGAATCCACGCCGGCCGTCGCCCGGCTGCACGGCCCGATCCTCTCCGGCCTCAGTGGCCGGGGCCCGGAGGTCGGCGCGGTCCGGGACGTCAGGGTCGAGGGTCGGGACGGCGGGCGGGTCCGCGTCCGAGTGCTGCGTCCCGCGGGTACCCCGCAGGCGGTCGTCGTGTACTTCCATGGCGGCGGCTGGGTCGTCGGAGACATCGACCTGCAGTACGACCACGTGGGCCGCCGACTCGCGAACGCGACGCAGGCGACCGTTGTGATGGTCAACTACCGTAAGGCGCCCGAGTATCCGTTCCCGACCGCGATCGAGGACAGCTGGGCAGGGCTGGTCTGGGCCGCCGAGCATGTGGATGAACTCGCCGCGCAGGGGGCCCCGTTGCTCGTCGCGGGAGACAGCGCGGGCGGCAACATCGCCGCCGTGGTGGTCCGTTGGGCGCGGGATCGCGGCGGGCCCGCCATCGACTTCCAGGCCCTGGTCTATCCCGTCACCGACTGCGACCTGGACCGACCCTCGTATGTCGCCCCGCAGAACCAGCTCCTGCTCGCCCGGGACACCATGGTCTGGTTCTGGGATCACTATCTGCCTGACGAGAAGGCCCGTACGCACCCGGACGCCTCCCCGCTGCGCGCCGACAGCCTCGCGGGCCTGCCCCCTGCGCTCGTGTATGTCGCCGAGTACGACCCGCTGCACGACGAGGGTGTCGCCTATGCGCACGCGTTGCGCGACGCGGGAGTACCCGTGGCCCTTGAAGAGGCCGCGGGCCAGATGCACGCGTTCTTCCAGATGGTGGGCATTCTGCCGGGCTTCGACGACGGGCTGCGGCTGGTGGCGGAACACATCAACAAGTTCGTCGCCGAAAGGGCGGTGTGAGCCATGGCCGACCACGACGTCATCGTCATCGGCGCCGGCTTCGCGGGCCTCTACCAGCTGCACCGGCTGCGCGCGCTCGGCTTCGACACGTGTGTCATCGAGGCCGGCGATGACGTCGGCGGCACCTGGTATTGGAACCGCTACCCCGGGGCCCGCTGCGACATCGAGTCCGTCGAGTACTCCTACTCCTTCGACGCCGATCTCGAACAGGAGTGGGACTGGAGCGAGCGCTACGCGTCGCAGCCGGAGATCCTCTCCTACATCCACCACGTGGCCGACCGCTTCGACCTGCGGAAGGATGTCGTCCTCAACTGCCGTGTCGAGGCACTTGATTGGGACGATGGGGCGCAACGCTGGACGGTCCGGGCCTCGGACGGCGCACCCCGCACCGCCCGGTACGTCATCGCGGCCACCGGATGTCTGTCCGTACCGTCCCGGCCCGACTTCGAGGGCCTCGCGGACTTCGCGGGCCGGCTGCTGTGGACGTCCCACTGGCCCCACGAGGACGCCGATCTGGCGGGCAAACGCGTGGCCGTGATCGGCACCGGTTCCTCCGGGCTGCAGACCATCACCGCGATCGCCCCGCTGGTGGGCTCGCTCACCGTCTTCCAACGCACCCCGTCCTACGCGGTGCCCGCCCACAACGGCCCCAACACCGCCCGCCTCACCGAGGCGCGGGCCCGCTACCCCGAACGGCGAGCGGTGTCGCGCGCCTCCTCGAAGGGCTTCGACTGCGACGAGGAAGCGCAGGTGCTGCTGACCGAGACCGAAGTGGAGGAAATCGTAAGGGAGTTGGATCGGCGCTGGGATGTCGGAGGTCTCTGTTTCGGCAGCGGCTTCAGCGACCTGCTCAAGGACGCGGAGGCCAACGAGGCGGTCGCCGAGTACGTCCGCGCCCGGATCCGCGAAAAGGTGAAGAGCCCCGAACTCGCCGAGCGGCTCACCCCGCGCACGTACCCGATCGCCAGCAAGCGGATGTGCGTCGACACCGGCTACTTCGAGGTGTTCAACCAGGACAACGTCACCCTGGTCGACCTCGCCGAACGGCCCATCGCCCGGATGACCGAGCGCGGGATCCGCACCGAGGACGGGGCCGCGTACGACGTCGACGTCATCGTCATGGCGACCGGGTTCGACGCGATGACCGGCGCGTTGAACGCCATCGACATCAGGGGCGCCGACGGCCGCTCACTGCGGGAGAAGTGGGAGCACGGCCCGCGCACGTATCTGGGCCTGATGTCGGCCGGCTTCCCCAACCTCTTCACGGTGACCGGGCCCCAGAGCCCATCCGTCCTCTCCAACATGATGACCTCGATCGAGCACCACGTGGACTGGATCACCCGCGCCCTCACGCACCTGCGCGAGCGCGGCCTGCACCGCATGGAGGCCGACCCCGACGCCGAGGACAACTGGGTGAACACCACCAACGACCTTGCCCACCTCACGCTCATGCCACAGGCCGCGTCCTGGTACATGGGTGCCAACATCCCCGGCAAACAACGGGTGTTCATGCCGTTCGTCGGCGGCGTCGGCCTCTACCGCGACCTCACCGACGGCATCGCGGTGAGCCATTACCACGGCTTCGAACTGAGCTGAGCCGAGCTGAGCCGAGCTGCTCTGGGCGTCAGCTCTGCCGGGCGCTGCCCATTTCGGCCGGGAACGCGGTCGCGTCGCAGTCGAAGCCCTGGATCAGCTCGTGGAGTTTCCAGGCTCCGGAGTCATTGCGCCTGAACTCCACGATGGTCGCGGCGGTGGACCCGGCGACGGGCGTGAAGTCGGTCTCCAGTAGGTCCGTGTACTTCTCCACGACCACGACCCCGGCGTTCTCGATGTCGGAGAAGGTGCGCGGGTCGACGTCCTGGTGGATCACCACGCCGACCACCACCCGTACGTAGGACGACGCGAGGCGGTCGAGTTCGAGAGCCATGACCTCGACGAAGCCGAAACCCATCCCGGTCTGGCTGTGCCGGGTCATGTTGATCGTGCCGTCGGGGGAGCGGCTGTCGTAGTGGACGACGTACGCGGGTTCCCCTTCGGGGGCGTCCTCGGAGTACGTCGCGGCGACGATGTCGAGATGGCGCGGGGACTGCCCCACGGGACTCGGGTCCCAGCGAAGCCTGACTTCGATCTTCTGCAGTCCCGTCGTGACGCTGCTCACCGGACGCCGCCTCTCTGCCTCGAATCACCAGAGGCCATCCCGCCCCCGTGCCCCCAAGTATGGCCTGCTACCAGCGGCTTGATGGCCCCTTAACGCAATTCACTCGTGCGTGCGGCGCCGGAACGCGGCCGTCCGCTCGTAGCATGCGGCGCATGCCCATCAAACTTGAGAACGTCGCCATCGCGGTTCGCGACCTCGAAGCAACCATCTCCTTCTTCACCGACCTCGGCCTCACGGTCCTCGGCCGGGACACGGTCAGCGGTGAGTGGACCGACACCGCCGTCGGTCTGGACGGCAACCACGCCAAGATCGCGATGCTCCAGACGCCGGACGGACATGGCCGCCTCGAGCTGTTCGAGTACATCCACCCCGCGGCGATCGAGACGGAGCCGACCCTTCCCAACGAGATCGGCATGCACCGTGTCGCCTTCTCGGTCGACAACATCGACGAAGCGCTGGAGACGGCCGCCAGGCACGGCTGCCACCCGCTGCGTGGAGTGGGGACCTACGAGGACATCTACAAGCTCACGTACGTCCGCGGCCCCAGCGGCATCATCGTGATGCTCGCCGAGGAGCTGAAGAAGGGCTGACGGCCGATCGGACCTGCCTCCCGGGTGTCGGGATGCCGGGCCCCGTAGCGGCTGCGACGATCGGCGGGCGTCCGTTTCATGCCCGTTTGCGGAGTCGCCGTGCGGGCGGCGGGCGCACGAGTGACCTGGGCGCGGGAGCGTCTCGGGTCTCCCGGCCCACGGCATGAAAGGCCCACCCATGCACGCTGTACCCGTGAAGCGGAGCAATCGAGACGCGCGAGGGCGTGCGCTCGGCGTCGTGTGCGCCGTCGCCGCCCTCTCCCTGCTGAGCGCCTGCTCGTCGGACGACGGGGACGACACCTCCTCGGGCGCCAAGGAGAGCGAGAGCGCCGCCCAGCAGGATCAGGCCAGTGACGCGACCCCGACCGGACGGCTGAACCAGGACCAGACCGAGCGCAAGAAGCTGCTCTCCGCGGCGAAGGTCGACTGGGACAAGGCGGCGGGCACCGCGGAGAAGGAGGTCTCCGGCAGCAAGCTCCTGGGCATCGAGCTCGACGACGACAAGCAGGGCAACCCGGAGTGGGACGCCGAGGTCGTCGCGTCGGACGGCACGAGCACCGACGTACGCGTCGATGCCGTCACCGGCAAGGTGAGCGGCTCCACGGCGGACAGCGACCAGGACGCGGACGACAAGAAGGAGAACACCGACCAGCTCGCCGCGGCCAAGATCACGGCGGCGAAGGCCGCGGGGACGGCCACGGACCGGAAGAAGGGCAAGGTCACCTCCGTCGCCCTCGACGACTCCGACAGCGGAACCACGGTCTGGTCGGTCGACGTGGTCACACCCGCCACCTGGAACAAGACGACGTTCGACATCGACGCGTCCAACGGCAAGGTCCTGAACAAGCACGTCGACCGGGACTGAACTCCCGCCAGGCTCTAGGGCGTGTTTCGAAAGTCCCGTCTGCCTCGCGGGGTCTGGCACGCACGCTCGCGGCGTTGCCGAAATGCCCTAGTAGCTCCGCTACGAGACC
>NZ_JBSFVM010000044.1:0-39978 GCF_053592315.1 Streptomyces sp. NPDC002754 | reverse complement strand
GTCTCGTAGCGGAGCTACTAGGGCATTTCGGCAACGCCGCGAGCGTGCGTGCCAGACCCCGCGAGGCAGACGGGACTTTCGAAACACGCCCTAGGCGTGCTCAGCGGCGCCGCAGTAGCCCGTCCCGCGTCGCCCGCGCCACCGCCGACGTACGTGAGTCGACGCCCAGCTTCGCGTAGATGTGCACGAGGTGGGACTTGACCGTGGCCTGGCTCAGGAACAGCTCGCGGGCGATCTCCGCGTTGGACAGGCCGTCGCGCACGTGCCGCAGCACCTCCAGCTCGCGCCTGCTCAGCGCCTCCGCGGGTGCCCGCATCCGGCCCATGAGCCGGTCGGCGACGGCGGGCGCGAGCGCGGAGCGCCCGGACGCCGCGGTGCGGACGGCCGCCGCGAGCTCCTCGGGCGGGGCGTCCTTCAGCAGGTAGCCGGAGGCCCCCGCCTCCACGGCCGCGAGGATGTCCGCCTCGGTGTCGTACGTGGTGAGCACGAGGACGCGCGGCCCGTCGTCGAGTGCCGCGATCCGCGCGGTGGCCTCGGCGCCGTGCATCGTCCCGGCGCCGAACTGCAGGTCCATGAGGACGACGTCCACGTCCCCCGCCAGCTCCACCGCCCGCTCGGCGGTCGCGGCCTCCGCGACGATCGCGAAGTCCGCCTCCGCATCGAGCACGGCCCGCAGCCCGGCGCGTACGACGGGGTGATCGTCGGCGAGCAGCAGCCGGATCACGCGGCACCTCCGGCGGGCAGAGGCGTCGGCGCGGCGACGGGTGTGTCGACGCCCGGTGTCGAGTACACGGCGACAGGCCTGCCGACGCCGAACATGGCCCGCGGCCCGCGGCGCCGGATCACGTCGCATCCCCGGAGGGCACCGGCACCGGCAACGGCAGCGTCACCGCGACCGCCGTGCCGCGGCCCGGCTCCGATTCGACGGTGAACGTGCCGCCGAGTTCGCTCACGCGGGAGCGCATCGCGACGAGGCCGAAGCCGCCGTCGCCGCCGTCCGGGGCGCGATCCGGGTCGAAGCCCGCGCCGTCGTCCACCACGTCCAGGGCCACCGAGGTCTCCATGAAGCTGAGGGTGATCTCCGCGCGGTCCGCCCGCGCGTGCCGCACCGTGTTGGCGAGCGCCGACTGGGCGATGCGCAACAGCGCCACTTCGTACGGCGTGGGGAGTTCGTGCGGGGTGCCGCTCACCGAGAAGCGGGCGGTCAGGCCGGGCGCCGTGGCGCACAGCCGGTCGAGGGCACCGGCCAGCGAGCCGACGTCCAGGTCGGGCGGGGCGAGGGCGCGTACGAAGCGGCGGGCCTCCGTGAGGTTGTCCTGCGCCGTGGCCCTGGCCCGCTCGACGTGCCCGGCGGCGGGGGAGCCGGCGGGCAGTTCGCGCCCGGCCGCGACCAGCAGCAGCTGGATCGAGGACAGGCCCTGCGCCAGCGTGTCGTGGATCTCCCGGGCCAGCCGCTCCCGCTCGGCGAGCGTGCCGCCCGCGCGCTCCGCCGCCGCGAGTTCGGCGCGGGTGGCGACCAGCTCCTCGATCAGCCGCTGCCTGCGCTCGCTCTCCCGGTACAGCGCCTGATACCCGAGCACGGTCGCCACGGCGACGGCCGCACCGAGCAGCGGCCCTATGAACGCCCCCGGGTTCACCGCCCCGTCATGACCGACGTACGAGCAGATGGCCGCGCCCGCGGCGATGCCCACCGCGGGGACGCCCCAGCGCGCGGGAAGCAGATGCAGCAGCAGGAAGTACAGCGGGAACGCCAGCCACAGCGCGTCGGGCGAGAGCACGAGCAGCGCCGCCCACACCGCCCCCAGCACGCCCAGCCACCACGCGGCGCCCGCTCGCCTGGACCGTACGACGGGCAGCGTCGCGCCCACCCCGTAGACGACGCCCATCGCCCCGGCCACCGTCACCACCGCCGCGACCGGCTCGTCGGACCGTCCGGTCAGGGCGCGTACGACGACGAGCGCGAGCAGGCCCGCCGTCAGCAGATGCAGACAGAGGCGCAGCGCGCGCAGCGCGGGGGTGAGGGAGCGTGGATCCATACCACCCACCAGCGTACGAAGCCCGGACACGGAACCCGTCAACCGAAAGTTCGAAAGGCGCGTCCTCCCTTCGATTCGGGTGAAGCGTGCTGTGGCGCGATGCCCGCGGGGGTCCTTGAGCAGCAGTCTTGGCGGCATGTTCGTTGCATGGAGAGATCTACGGTTCGCCAGGGGCAGGTTCGCCCTGATGGGGACCGTGATCGTACTGATCACGCTGCTCGTGGGACTGCTGTCGGGACTGACGGCGGGCCTCGCGCGGGACAATACGTCGGCGCTCACCAGGCTGCCCGCCGACCACCTCGCCTTCGCCCGGCCCGCCGACGGCCAGTCGGTGTCGTTCACGGCGTCCACGGTCCGCCCCGAGCAGTGGCGCGACCTCGCGGCGCGCAAGGGCGTCGAGAGCGCGGAGCCGATCGGCATCGGCACGGTGAACGCCGAGGCGGGCCGGCAGACCGCCGCTGTCTCCGCGTTCGGCGTGCGCCAGGGCTCGGGCCTCGCACCCGACGAGACGGAGCCCGGCACGGCGGTCCTGTCCACCAAGGCGGCGAAGGAGCTGGGGGCGGCCACGGGCGACAAGCTCACCCTCGGCGGCACGCGCCTCACGGTCGCCGCGGTGTCCGGCGACGCCTCGTACAGCCACACCCCGGTCGTCTGGACGCACCTCGACGACTGGCAGCACATCACGCCCACGGGAGGCGGCGGCGAACGCGCGACGGTGATCGCACTGCGCACGGGAGCGGCCGCCGACCTGGGCGCTGCCGACAAGGCCGCGGGCACGGACACCACCACCATCGACGGCGCCCTGTCCGCCATAGGTTCCTACCAGGCCGAGAACGGTTCGCTGCAACTGATGCGCGGCTTCCTCTTCGCCATCTCGGCGCTCGTCGTCGGCGCGTTCTTCACGGTGTGGACGATCCAGCGCAGCGCGGACATCGCGGTCCTCAAGGCCCTCGGCTCGTCGACCCGCTACCTCCTGCGGGACGCACTCGGCCAGGCGGTCCTGATGCTGGTCGCGGGTACGGCGGTCGGCACCGGCCTCGCCACCCTCGTCGGCGCCTTCGTCCCGGACACGGTGCCGTTCGTCCTCGACCCGCTCACCGCGCTCGGCCCGGCCGCCGTCATGACGGCCCTCGGCCTCGCGGGCGCCGCCCTGTCCATCCGGCGGATCACCGCCGTCGACCCCCTCACCGCACTCGGGAGCGCCCGATGACCCTGCTGCTCGACGACATCACCCTGACCTACGCCGACGGGGACGGCCGGCTCACGGCCCTCGACCGGGTCGGCCTCCAGGTACCGGCCGGCGGCCTCACGGCGGTGGTGGGCCCGTCAGGATCCGGCAAGTCCAGCCTTCTGGCGGTGGCGGCGACGCTCGTCACCCCCGACAGCGGCCGCGTGGTCATCGACGGAACCGAGGCCACGACCCTGACCCGCAACGAATCGGCGGAACTGCGCCGCCGCGCGATCGGCATCGTCTTCCAGCAGCCGAACCTGCTGCCGTCGCTCACCGCGCTGGAACAACTCCAGGTGATGGCCCACCTGGAGGGCCGCAAGCCCCGCGAAGTACGGGACAGGGCACGGGAGTTGCTCTACGCGGTCGGCCTGTCCGCCCAGTCCCACCGCCGCCCCCACCAACTCTCGGGCGGCCAGCGTCAGCGCGTGAACATCGCCCGCGCCCTGATCAACGAGCCGCGCATCCTCCTGGTCGACGAACCCACCAGCGCCCTCGACCACGAACGCGGCGCCGCAGTCCTGGACCTCCTCCGCACCCTGACGCGAGAACGCGGCACGGCGACGGTCCTGGTCACCCACGACCGCGACCACTTGACGGTGGCGGACGAGGTCCACGAGATGCGCGACGGCACAATTGACGTGTCGGCCATTTCAAGCCCTGGCGCGGCGTGAGTTTCTTCAGGCTCGGCGACGGGTGAGCAATTCAAGCCCCTGCGGCGATTGAGCAGGTCTTTCCAGCTCCGCCGGCGATTGAGGCGCGGGGCCCGGGGCAGCGCCCCGCGACGTCAAGCACTGTGGCCGGAACTGGCCAACGCCACCGACAGCTCCCGCGCCACCTGTTGAAGGATCGGCACGATCTTCTCCGTGGCCGCCTCCGTCACCCGCCCCGCCGGCCCAGAAATCGAAATCGCCGCAGCGGTGGGCGAATCGGGAACGGACACCGCAAGGCACCGCACCCCGATCTCCTGCTCGTTGTCATCAACCGCATACCCGGCCTGCCGCACATCCTCCAGCGCGTCGAGAAACCCCTCGGGCGTGGTGAGCGTCTTCTCGGTGGCGGCAGGCATCCCCGTACGCCCGAGCAACGCCCGCACCTCCTCCGGAGGCGCGTACGCGAGCAGCGCCTTGCCCACCCCGGTCGAGTGCGGCAGCACCCTGCGGCCGACCTCGGTGAACATCCGCATGGAGTGCTTGGACGGCACCTGGGCGACGTACACGACCTCGTCGCCGTCGAGGAGCGCCATGTTCGCGGTCTCGCCGGTCTCCTCGACGAGGCGCGCCAGGTACGGGCGGGCCCACGTGCCGAGGAGCCGGGACGCGGACTCGCCGAGCCGGATGAGCCGCGGGCCGAGCGCGTAGCGCCGGTTGGGCTGCTGGCGTACGTAGCCGCAGGAGACGAGCGTGCGCATCAGGCGGTGGATCGTCGGCAGCGGCAGCCCGCTGCTGGCGGAGAGCTCGCTGAGGCCGACCTCACCACCGGCGTCGGCCATCCGCTCGAGCAGATCGAAGGCGCGCTCAAGGGACTGGACGCCGCCGGTGGGTGCGGACTTGGCGGCATCAGTGGTGCTGGCGTCGGGCGTCGGCACAGCGTTCCTTTCGGGGTGGCAGGCAGAAATGCAGCCTACCGGCGGCTTCCTGTCCAGTGATCCCTTGACCTATAAGTTCGTCGGTAGCTACGTTCTGCGTACCGGAATCTTAATTCCACCTTGTGGAAACGTCCAGGGTTCGCGCCTCTCGCATCCGGGCCTTGACGGTTCCCGAAGTCTGAGTGAAAGTCCTTCAACAGAACGTTGAAGCTTGAGGAGGCCCAGGTGTCGGACGCCGAAGTCCAGATCGAACTCGTGCTGCGCTCGACGCGCGTCATCACTCCCGAAGGTACGCGCCCCGCGTCGGTCGCCGTCGCCCAGGGAAAGATCGTCGCGGTGCTCGCGCACGACGCGGAGATCCCGGCCGGGGCCCGCCTCGAGGACTTCGGCGACGACGCGCTGCTGCCCGGCATCGTCGACACGCACGTGCACGTCAACGACCCGGGGCGCACCGAGTGGGAGGGCTTCTGGACCGCCACCCGCGCCGCGGCGGCCGGCGGCATCACGACCCTCGTCGACATGCCGCTCAACTCCCTGCCGCCGACCACGACCGTCGACAACCTTCGTACGAAGAAGGACGTGGCCGCCTCCAAGGCGCACATCGACGTCGGCTTCTGGGGCGGCGCGCTGCCCGACAACGTCAAGGACCTGCGCCCGCTGCACGACGCCGGGGTCTTCGGCTTCAAGTGCTTCCTGTCGCCCTCCGGCGTCGACGAGTTCCCGCACCTGGACGCCGACCGGCTCACCGCCTCCATGGCGGAGATCGCCGGCTTCGGCGGGCTGCTCATCGTGCACGCCGAGGACCCGCACGAGCTGGACGTGGCGCCGCACAACAGCGGCCCCAAGTACGACGACTACCTGGCGACCCGCCCGCGCGTCTCCGAGGACGTCGCCATCAAGGGCCTGATCGACACCGCCAAGCGGATCGGCGCCCGCATCCACATCCTGCACCTGTCGTCCTCCGACGCGCTGCCGCTGATCGCCGCCGCGAAGGCCGAGGGCGTCGAGCTGACCGTCGAGACCTGCCCGCACTACCTCACGCTCACCGCCGAGGAAGTCCCGGACGGGGCAAGCGAGTTCAAGTGCTGCCCGCCGATCCGCGAGGCCGCCAACCAGGACCTGCTGTGGCAGGCGCTCGCCGACGGCACGATCGACTGCATCGTCACCGACCACTCGCCGTCGACGGCCGACCTGAAGACCGACGACTTCGCGACCGCGTGGGGCGGCATCTCCGGCCTCCAGCTCAGCCTCTCGGCGATCTGGACGGCCGCCCGCGCCCGCGGCTACTCCCTTGAGGACGTGGTCCGTTGGATGTCGGAGCGTACGTCGAAGCTGGTCGGCCTCGACGGCCGCAAGGGCGCCATCGCGGTCGGCCGCGACGCCGACTTCGCCGTCCTCGCCCCCGAGGACACCTTCAGCGTCGACCCGGCCGCCCTCCAGCACCGCAACCGCGTCACCGCGTACGCGGGCAAGACGCTGCACGGCGTCGTGAAGTCGACCTGGCTGCGCGGCGAACGCATCGTCGCCGACGGTGAGTTCACCGCCCCGCAGGGGCAGTTGCTCCAGAGGGCCAAGTAGCGCGAGGAGTCTCAACTAATGGCCCGCCACGCGGAGTTGGGCGAGTAGCCCGTACTCTGTTCGGCTTGCGGGGCACACCGGCCTGACAGCACCGGTGTGCCCCGCATTTCCTTTTCCGGCGTTACGCGGCGTGCCCGCCGTCCACCGCGAATTCGGCGCCCGTCACGTACGAGGCCCCGGCGCCCGCCAGATACGCGACCGTCGACGCCACCTCGTCCGCGGTGCCGTAGCGGCCGAGCGCCGTCGCCGCGGCCTGTTCCGCCGCGTACGGTCCTTCGGCCGGATTCATGTCGGTGTCCGTCGGGCCGGGATGCACGATGTTCGCCGTGATGCCGCGCCCGCCCAGCTCACGGGCGAGCGCCTTCGTCAGTCCGATCAGGGCCGCCTTGCTCGTGGCGTACAGCGTGCCGCCGGGCCCTGGCACGTGCTGGGCCATGCAGGAGCCGACGGTGACGATCCGGCCGCCCTCGGGGAGTCTGGCCGCCGCGGCCTGCGAGGTGAGGAAGACGCCGCGCACGTTCACGTCGAGCGCGCGGTCGACGTCCGCGGGCGAGAAGCCGTCCAGCGGGCCGAGCGCACCCACGCCGACGTTGTTGACCAGCACGTCGATCCGCCCGAGCCCCGCCACCGTCCGCCCGACCACCTCCGCCGCCTCACCCGCGTCCGCCGAGTCGGCCCGCACCGCGAGCCCCCGCCGCCCCAGCGCCTCGATCCGCCGCACCACCTCCTCCGCGGCCTCCTTGCCCTGTACGTAGGTGAGTGCCACGTCGAAGCCGTCGCGGGCGAGCCGCAGCGCCGTCGCCGCGCCGATTCCGCGGGATCCGCCGGTCACCAGAGCCACCTTGCCGTTCATGTCGCCTCCTGTAGGGAGCGGATGTTGTGGCTTCAAGTACAGCGATCCACGGAGGTGGGGGCTGGCGGCAAATGGACGTCGATGTCGTGGGCGGCGCGCGAAGGATGTGAACTCGAGGAAAACGTGGGGGAGTTGGTGTTGACATGACCACCTCTACGCGCGTCACACTGTGGGCATGAAGACTCCCCCACGCTTCTTCAGTGCCGTCGCCGTCGCAGCCGCTCTCCTCCTGGGCGGCGTGGGCGGCTCCACCGCGATCGCCGCACCGGCCGCGCAGGCCCCGGCCGTCGCCTCCCACACCGTCTCGGCCGCCGCCGTCGGCGACATCTGCGCCTCCGCGCTGCCCGCCGAGGCGCACGACACGCTGGACCTCATCGAGCAGGGCGGACCGTACCCGTACGAGCAGGACGGCACGGTCTTCTCCAACAGGGAGGGCATCCTGCCCGACCAGTCGTCCGGCTACTACCACGAGTACACGGTGATCACGCCGGGCTCGGACGACCGTGGCGCCCGCCGCATCGTCACCGGCGACTCCGACAAGGAGGACTACTACACGGCGGACCACTACGCGTCCTTCGACCTGGTCGACTACACCTGTTGAGAACCTGCTGAGCCATCCCCGGCTCCGTAGTTCCGTAGGTCCGTACTCCGTAGTGATCAGCTCTTGCGCTGGGCCTCGACGGCCGCGAACACGGCGAACGCGAACACGATCAACGCGATGCTGCCGTAGACCTCGTGGCCGTCGAGGAACCCGATCCGTTCGATCAACCCCCAGCCCAGCCACCCCGTGAACTCGTGCAGGATGCCGACCGCGCCCTGGAGCAGGGCGAAGCCGCCGATGACCTCGATGATCTGCAGCCACTGCTGTTTGTTCATGCACAGGACTCTCGCCCCGCGGACCCCCCACCCACATCGGCCGTGGGGCGAGCCCCGTACGACTCCGGTAGCGGAGCGCGGGGCGCCGGCCGCGACCAAAGTCGACGGGGGTACGACTTTGGTCGCGGAAGCGGCGCTCGGGACGGTGCCGAGCGCCCCGGGTGCGTAGATTTGTCGACCATGGAAGCAGTGCGGCAGACCGGAACCCCGCAGGCGGCGGATACGCCCGCCGAGCGCTGGCGCCGATGGCTGCTGCCCTCGGCCGTCGCCGACGAGCTCGACCTGGACCCCGAGGGGCAGCCGGGCCGCAGGCGGCGCACCGCCCGCGACTGGATCGTCGACTTCAGCTGCTTCGGGATCGCGGTCTTCCTCGGCCTGATCTTCGCCGAGCAGGTCTGGGACGACCCGAACACATCGCCCGTCGTCGCCGTGATCGACCAGGTGCTCGGCGCCCTCGCCTGCGCCGCGATCTGGCTGCGCAGACGCTGGCCGCTCGGCCTCGCCCTGGCGATGCTCCCGGTGAGCTTCCTGTCCAACACCGCGGGCGGCGCGTCCATGATCGCGCTGTTCACGCTCGCCGTGCACCGCCCGTTCCGCTACATCGGCTGGGTGGCGGGCGTCTCCATCGCGCTCCTCCCGCTGTTCTTCTGGCTGCGGCCCGACCCCGAGTCCTCGTACCTGCTGTCGGTCTCGTTCACCGTCATCCTCACGATCACGGTCGTCGGCTGGGGCATGTTCGTCCGCTCCCGCCGCCAGCTCCTGATGTCCCTGCGGGACCGGGCGCGCCGCGCCGAGACCGAGGCCGTGCTCCGTGCCGAGCGGGCCCAGCGGCTCGCCCGCGAGGACATCGCGCGCGAGATGCACGACGTGCTCGCCCACCGCCTCACCCTGCTGAGCGTGCACGCGGGCGCCCTGGAGTTCCGCCCCGACGCGCCCCAGGTCGAGATCGCCCGGGCCGCGGGCGTGATCCGGGAGAGCGCGCACGAGGCGCTGCAGGACCTGCGCGAGATCATCGGCGTGCTGCGCGCGGCGGACCACGGCGACGAGTCGGGGCGGCCGCAGCCCACCCTCGCCGCCCTCGGCACGCTGGTCGCCGAGTCCCGCGAGGCCGGCATGAAGGTCGACCTCGACGACCGGGTCCCCGAAGCGCAGGCCGTGCCCGCCTCCACCGGACGCACCGCCTACCGCATCGCCCAGGAAGGCCTGACCAACGCCCGCAAGCACGCCCCTGGCGCCGGGGTCGCGGTCACGGTCGAGGGCGGCCCGGGGGACGGCCTCACGGTCACCGTGCGCAACCCGCCGCCGCCCGGCGCGGTGCCGCACGTCCCCGGCTCGGGGCAGGGCCTGATCGGCCTCGTCGAACGCGCCACGCTCGCAGGTGGCCGGCTCGCCCACGGGGCGGAACCGGACGGCGGATTCGCGGTGCGGGCGTGGCTGCCGTGGCCGGAGTGAGAGCCACGGGGAAGCGGCCGGTGTGCACACAGCGGTGATCGACCCTCGCTACGGTGGCGCCATGACCTCGATCCGCCTCCTCATCGTCGACGACGACCCCCTCGTGCGCGCCGGGCTCACCTTCATGTTCGGCGCCGCCGAGGACATCGAGATCGTCGGCGAGGCCGCCGACGGCAGCGAGGTGGACGCGCAGGTGGCCCGGCTGCACCCGGACGTCGTCCTCATGGACCTGCGCATGCCGACCCTGGACGGCCTGTCCGCCACCGAGGCACTACGCGCGCGTGACGGCGCGCCAGAGGTGATCGTCCTGACCACGTTCCACGCGGACGAACAGGTGCTGCGGGCGCTGCGCGCGGGAGCCGCCGGGTTCGTCCTCAAGGACACCGCCCCGGGCGAGATCGTCGATTCGGTACGCCGGGTGGCGGCCGGCGCCCCGGTCCTCTCGCCGACCGTGACCCGGCAGCTCATCTCCAAGGTCTCGGGCGACGACCCCGCCCTGGACCGGCGGGCACGCGCGCGTACACGCATGTCCGAACTGGCCGAGCGGGAGCGGGAGGTGGCCGTCGAGGTGGGCCGCGGCAGGTCGAACGCGGAGATCGCCGCGACGCTCTACATGAGCGTCCCCACGGTCAAGACCCACGTCTCGCGCATCATGGCCCGGCTCGGCCTCAACAACCGCGTACAGATCGCGCTGCTCGCCCACGACGCGGGACTGCTCGACGACGCCTGAGGAAGATCGGCTGGTTCCGGTCCCGCAAGGTAAATTCACCTCGTTCAACGTTGTGAGCGGGGGAAGGGGCGGGGATGGCGGCACCACGCCGGCGGACTGTGCGTGACCTGCGGCGCGGGAACCGGGCCGTCGTCCTGAGCAAGCTGTACTTCGACGGGCCGCTCAGCAGACAGGAGTTGGGGCCGCTCACGGCGCTCAGCTCGGGCTCGATCAGCAATGTGGTGGCGGAACTCGCCGCCGACGGCCTCCTGGAGGAGGCGGGCTCGGTCGACTCCGACGGCGGCCGCCCCCGCACCCTGCTGCGCGTCGCCCCGCGCAGCGGCCACCTCGTGGGCGTGGACGTCGGGGAGACCCGCGTGCGCGTGGAGCTGTTCGACCTCGCGCTCGGTGAACTCGCGCGCGTGGACGAGCCGTTGCCACAGGCGGCGCGCGACGGCGGCTGCGACGCCAAGGACGTCGTACGCCTCGTCACCGCAGGGCTGACGCGGGTGCTCGCCGACGCGGAGGTGGACCCCCGCTCCGTCATCGGCGTCGGCATCGGGGTGCCCGGCATCGTCGACGCCTCCGGTGCGGACGGCGCGGTGGTGCACGGCCAGACCATCGGCTGGGACGCGGTCCCCCTGGAAGCCATGCTCCGCGCGCCGGACGGCCTGCCGCCCGAACTCCCCTCGGGCTTCCCGCTGTTCCTCGACAACGGGGCGAAGACCCTCGGCCGCGCCGAGATGTGGTTCGGCGCGGGCCGCGGCGCCCGCAACGCCGTGATCGCGCTCATCGGCTCCGGCGTCGGCGCCTGCGTCATCGCCGACGGGCTGCCCTACCAGGGCGCGGCGAGCAGCGCGGGGGAGTGGGGCCACACCGTGCTGCGGGTCGGCGGCCGGACCTGCCGGTGCGGAGCGCGCGGCTGCCTGGAGGCGTACGTGGGGGCGGAGGCGCTGCTCGCGCGCTGGCGGGAGGCGGGCGGCCGCTGGACCGCCCCCGACGAAGAGGGCGCGCTCGCCGAACTCCTCGCCGCCGAAACTCCCGCCACGGCAGCCCTGTTGGAGGAGACCGCCGAATACCTCGGCGCGGGCATCGCCGACCTGGTCAACCTCTTCAACCCCGAACGGATCGTCGTGGGCGGCTGGGCGGGCCTCATGCTCGGCCCCCGCCTGCTCACCCCGATCCGCGACGCGGCCGCGTCCTACGCCCTGCGCAACCCCTTCGCCCAAACCACTTTGACCCTTGGCCGCTTGGGCCCGGACGCGGTCACAGTCGGCGCGGCAACCCTCCCGCTGGCCCGCTTCCTGGAAACGGGCGGCCATTCCAGCGGCATCTAGCTCAATCCCCTGAGTCGGGCGACCAAATCCAGCCCCTGCGGCGTTTGAGCAGCGGGGTCCGGGGCAGCGCCCCGATCTTTCCAGCCCCGCGGGCGATTGAGGCGCGGGGTCCGGGGCGGAGCCCCGCGACGTAGGCAACGCTCCCGGTCACCCCCGGGACGGGAACGCACGGATAGTGCCAAGAGTTGACCGGATGGACGAAAGCCAGTACCGGGCCACGGGAGGCACGCCATGACCGACACCGCCGAGATCGTCGACCTGGGGGAACTGGCCGGGGGCGCACCCCAATTCCACGCCAACCCCTACCCGGTCTACGAACACCTCCGCACCAAGGGCCCGGTCCACCACATCCGCACACCCGGCCCCGGCCCCACCGAAGACCTCTACCTGATTGTCGGCCACGAGGCCGCCCGCACCGCGTTCACCGACCCCCGCCTGGTCAAGACCCCACCGTGGGGCCTCGACGGCGACATGATGGGCCTGCACCTCCTCTTCGCCGACCCGCCGGCCCACGGCCGCCTGCGCTCCCTGGTCACGCGGGAGTTCACCCCGCGCCGCGTCGCCGCGCTCGCCCCGCGCATCCAGAAACTCACGGACGAGCTGCTCGACGACATGGTGCCGCGCGGCAGCGCCGACCTGATCGGTGCCCTCGCCTTCCCGCTGCCCTTCGCGGTGATCTGCGAACTGCTCGGCGTCCCCGACATCGACCGCGAGCGGTTCCGCCGCATGTCGACGCAGGTCGTGGCGCCGACCAGCGAGGAGGAGGCGTACGCGTCGCACGTCGAACTGGTCGGTTTCCTGGACGAGTTGATCGAGGCCAAGCGGAGCGCGTCCCCCGCCGACGACCTGCTGAGCGCGCTGATCCGCACCACCGCGGAGGACGGCGACCGCCTCTCGCCCAGCGAACTGCGCGCCATGGCCTTCCTCCTGCTCGTCGCCGGCCACGAAACCACGGTCAACCTGATCGGGAACGGCGTCCGGGCCCTGCTCCAGCACCCGGACCAACTCACGGCGCTGCGCGCCGACATGACGCTCCTGGACGGCGCCGTGGAGGAGATGCTCCGCTACGACGGCCCGGTCGAGACGGCCACGCACCGCTTCGCGGCGGAGCCGGTGGACATCGACGGCACGGTGATCCCCGCGGGCGCGCCGGTGCTCATCGGCATCGCCACGGCGAGCCACGACCCGCACCGCTTCCCGGAGCCCGACCGCTTCGACATCCGCCGCGACGCCCGCGGCCATGTCGCCTTCGGCCACGGCATCCACTTCTGCCTGGGAGCTCCGCTTGCCCGCCTGGAAGGTCGTATCGCGATCCGTAGCCTCCTGGACCGCTGCCCGGACCTGACCCTGGCCGAGGACCCGGACGCGTGGCTGCCCGGCATGCTCATCAGGGGCACGAGGAGCCTGCCGGTCCGTTGGTGAACGCCACGGGGCTCCGCCCCGGACCCCGCGCCTCAAACGCCGGCGGGGCTTGATTGGGGTCAGGCCCGGTCGGCCCCCGCCACCTCCTCCATCCGCACCATCCGCCGCTCCGCCCGCGACAACTCGCACGCCTCCGCGACCCGCAGGGCCCGCAGGGCCTCCCAGCCGTCGCAGGGGTTGGCGCGTTCGCCGCGGACGACGTCGACGAAGGCCTTCAGTTCGGCCTCGTACGCGGGGGCGAAGCGTTCCAGGAAGCCGGGCCACGGCTTAGTGGCGGCGCGCGGGCCCGCCGGTTCCGTGGAGGCGACCGGGGTGCGGTCGTCGAGGCCGACGACGACCGTGTCCCGGTCCCCGGAGAGCTCCATGCGCACGTCGTACCCGGCGCCGTTGCACCGCGTGGAGGTGGCGGTGGCCAGGGTCCCGTCGTCGAGGGTCAGGAGCGCCGCCGCGGTGTCCACGTCCCCCGCCTCGCGGAACATGGCGGGCCCCGCGTCGGACCCGGTCGCGTACACCTCGACGATCTCGCGCCCGGTCACCCACCGCAGCATGTCGAAGTCGTGGATCAGGCAGTCCCGGTAGAGGCCGCCGGAGAGCGGTAGGTACGCGGCAGGGGGCGGCGCCGGGTCGGAGGTCATCGCCCGTACCGTGTGCACCCGGCCGAGGCTCCCCTCCCGCACGGCGGCCCGCGCCGTCGTGTACCCGGCGTCGAAGCGCCGCTGGAAGCCGAGTTGGAGCACCGTGCCCGCTGCCTCCACCTCCGCGAGCGCGGCCAGCGTGCCCGGCAGGTCGAGCGCGATCGGCTTCTCGCAGAAGACCGGGAGCCCGGCCCGCGCCGCCCGCCCGATCAGCTCGGCGTGTGCCGCGGTCGCCGCGGTGATCACGAGCGCGTCCACGCCCCACGTGAAGATCTCGTCGACGCTCGGCGCGGCCGTCGCCCCGATCCGGTCGGCGAGCGCGACCGCCCGCGCGGGCTCCGCGTCGGTGACGACCAGCGAGCCGACCTCCCGGTACCGCTCCAGTACGCCCGCGTGAAAGGTGCCGATGCGGCCCGTGCCGATGAGTCCGATGCGCATGGCATCCAACGGTGACGTGCCCCCGGGTGGGTGTCAATCGTTTGTCCTGACAAGCACCCGGCTGCCACGCCGTGCCGCGGGGCGAGGGCCTCGATGTGCACGGCGCACTCCCACCGATAGCCTCGCCCCGTGGCCAAATCCCAAGCTGACCCGACCGCCGACCTCGGCCTCGGCGTCGACCGCGGCAGCCCGGTGCCGCTGTACTTCCAGCTGTCCCAGCAGCTGGAGGCGGCGATCGAGCGTGGCGCCCTGACCCCCGGCAGCCTGCTCGGCAACGAGATCGAGCTGGCGGGCCGCCTCGGCCTGTCCCGGCCCACCGTCCGCCAGGCCATCCAGTCCCTCGTCGACAAGGGGCTGCTCGTGCGCCGCCGCGGCGTCGGCACCCAGGTCGTGCACAGCCAGGTCAAGCGCCCGCTCGAACTGTCCAGTCTGTACGACGACCTGGAGGCGGCGGGCCAGCGCCCCGAGACCCGGGTCATCGCCAACACGCTCGTGCCCGCCCCGGCGGAGGCGGCCGCGGCGCTCGGCGTCGGGGAGGGCGACGAGGTGCACCGCGTCGAGCGGCTGCGGCTCGCGCACGGCGAACCGGTCGCGTACCTCTGCAACCACCTGCCCACAGGACTGCTCCCGCTCGACGACGAGCGGCTCGCGGAGACCGGCCTGTACCGCCTCATGCGGTCCGCCGGCATCACCCTGCACAGCGCCCGCCAGTCCGTCGGCGCACGCGCCGCCACCGCGGCCGAGGCCGAGCGGCTCGGCGAGAAGGAAGGCGCGCCGCTGCTCGCCATGGAGCGCACGACGTACGACGACAAGGGCCGCCCCGTCGAGTTCGGCTCGCACGCGTACCGGGCCTCAAGGTATTCCTTTGAGTTCCAGCTCCTAGTACGTTCCTGATGAGCTAAAGTCCCCTTGTTCGTCAACGTAGTTGACGGGTCTACCGCCGGACGGGCGGAAAGTCACGCCTGTGGAGGCCGACGTAAGACCGGACCCATCTGGGGTCGGCGGGGCCCGTGAAGCAGGAACCCATGGTGGTACCGAGTACCGGTACGGACCTGAATCGTCCGCCCCCGGGTGGATGAGGACGCCAAAAACTCCTCCAGCCGCGCAGGCGGCCGGAGGAGAGGTGTGCCCCGATGCGTACAGCGACCCGCACAGGCCGTACGGCCACAGCCCTGATTGCCGTGATCGCGCTAGCCGCCGGTTGCAGTGGCTCGGGCGGCAAGGACTCGGAGGACAAGGCCGACGGCGGTGGAGGCGGCGGGAAGGCCGTCGACACGCCCCGTATGAAGGTCGCGATGGTGTCGCACTCGGGCGAGGGCGACACCTTCTGGGACATCGTGCGCAAGGGTGCCCAGCAGGCCGCCGACAAGGACAACGTCCAGTTCCTCTACTCCAACGACAAGGAGGCCAAGGGGCAGGCCGAGCTGGTGCAGGCCGCGATCGACAAGAAGGTCGACGGGATCGTCGTCACGCTCGCCAAGCCGCAGGCCATGGAGCCCGTGCTCGCGAAGGCGAAGGCCGCGGGCATCCCGGTCGTCTCGATCAACTCCGGTTCGCAGTTCTCGCGGAAGTTCGGCGCGCTCAGCCACATCGGCCAGGAGGAGGGCGTGGCCGGCGAGGCGGTCGGCAGCGAGCTGACGAAGCAGGGGAAGGAGAAGGCCCTGTGCGTCATCCACGAGCAGGGCAACGTCTCCCTGGAGCAGCGCTGCGACGGCGTCCGCAAGACCTTCAAGGGCAGCGTCGAGAACCTCAACGTAGAGGGTACGAACGCCCCCTCCGCCCAGTCGTCCATCGAGGCGAAGCTCCAGGCGGACAAGGACATCGACGCGGTCGTCGCGCTCGGCGCCCCGATCGCGGCGCTCGCCGTGAAGGCCAAGGACGACGCGGGCAGCAAGGCGGAGATCTCCACGTTCGACCTGAACGCCGAGGTCGTCCGTCGGCTGAAGGCGAAGGAGGTCACCTTCGCCGTCGACCAGCAGCCGTACTTGCAGGGCTATCTGGCGGTGGACGAACTGTGGCTCCACAAGACGAACGCGAACGTGCTCGGCGGTGGCAAGCCGGTCTTCACGGGCCCGGCGATCGTCACCGAGAAGGACGTGCCTCAGCTGGAGAAGTACACCGCGCGCGGTACCCGGTGAATGGATGCATGATCCCCGTGACCCATACTTGTGCGTTTGGGACCGGAACGGGGTCCTTCAGGACCGGCGTACGGTCCGCCGGGGTCGGCCCGCCGATCCCGGTCGATGACGCAGCAGACCAAGAAGGGCACGGCCTCGTGGCACGGTTTCGGATCTGGGTGGGCATCGCGGTTGCGGGGGCTCTCGGGCTCTCGCTCGCAGGGTGCAGCAGCACCGGCGGCAAGCGGGCGGAGGACGCCCAGAAATCGCGGGCCGCGCAGGGCAGGGCCGCGGTGGACACGCCCCGCTGGACCTTCGCGATGATCACCCATTCGGGCGATGGCGACACCTTCTGGGACATCGTCCAGAACGGTGCCAAGCAGGCGGCCGTCAAGGACAACATCAACTTCCTCTACTCGCACAACGAGGAGGCGAACCAGCAGGCGCAGCTCGTCGACGCGGCCATCGACAAGAAGGTCGACGGAATCATCGTCACGCTCGCCAAGCCGGACGCGATGAAGTCCGCCCTGGCCCGCGCCGAGAAGGCCGGCATCCCCGTCATCACGGTGAACTCGGGCTCCGAGATCTACAAGAAGTACGGCGCGATCACGCACATCGGCCAGGACGAGACCATCGCGGGCGAGGCCGTCGGCAAGGAGCTCAACAAGCGCGGCAAGAAGAAGGCGCTCTGCATCCTGCACGAGCAGGGCAACGTCGGCCACGAGCAGCGCTGCGAGGGTGCCAAGAAGACCTTCGACGGCAAGATGACGAACCTGTACGTCGAGGGCACCAACATGCCCGACGTGCAGTCCTCCATCGAGGCCAAGCTGCAGTCCGACACGTCCATCGACTCGGTCGTCACGCTGGGCGCGCCGTTCGCCGCCACCGCCGTGAAGGCCAAGGACGACGCGAGCAGCAAGGCCGAGATCGACACCTTCGACCTCAACGACAAGGTCGCGCAGGGCCTCAAGGACGGCGACCTCGGCTTCGCCGTCGACCAGCAGCCCTACCTCCAGGGGTACCAGGCCGTGGACCTGCTGTGGCTCTACCGGTACAACGCCAATGTGCTCGGCGGCGGCCGACCGGTCCTGACCGGTCCCGAGGTCGTCACCAAGGACCAGGCCGCCAAGCTCCAGGAGTACGCGAAGCGGGGGACGCGATGAGTACGACGACCACTCCGCAGGGCGCGGGAAAGGTCGACGAGCGGCTCGTCAGGGCCTCGCCGTGGAAGAAGCTCCTCGGCCGCCCCGAACTGGGCTCGGTCATCGGCGCCGTCGCCGTCTTCATCTTCTTCATGATCTTCGCGGACAGCTTCCTGCGACCGACCAGCCTCGCGACCGTCCTGTACGCGTCCTCGACGCTCGGCATCATGGCCGTGCCCGTGGCGCTGCTGATGATCGGCGGCGAGTTCGACCTGTCGGCGGGCGTCATGGTGACGTCCTCGGCGCTGATCTCGTCGATGTTCAGCTACCAGATGACGGCGAACACCTGGGTGGGCGTCGGCGTCTCGCTCCTGGTGACGCTCGCCATCGGCGTCTTCAACGGCGTCATGCTGACCCGTACCAAACTCCCCAGTTTCATCATCACGCTCGGCACGTTCCTGATGCTGACGGGCATGAACCTGGGCTTCACGAAACTGATCAGCGGCACCGTCTCGACGAAGTCGATCTCGGACATGCAGGGCTTCGACTCGGCCAAGTCCGTCTTCGCCTCCACGTTCAGTATCGGTGGCGTCGACTTCAAGATCACGATCGTCTGGTGGCTCGCCCTCGTCCTGGTGGCCACCTGGATCCTGCTCCGCACCCGCGTCGGCAACTGGATCTTCGCGGTCGGCGGTGACCTCGCCTCGGCCCGCGCGGTGGGCGTCCCGGTCAACAAGACGAAGATCGGCCTCTACATGGGCGTCGCGTTCGGCGCCTGGATCTCCGGCCAGCACCTGCTCTTCTCCTACGACGTCGTGCAGTCCGGTGAGGGCGTCGGCAACGAGCTGATCTACATCGTCGCGGCCGTCATCGGCGGCTGCCTGATCACCGGGGGCTACGGTTCGGCGGTCGGCGCGGCGATCGGCGCGCTGATCTTCGGCATGACCAGCAAGGGCATCGTGTTCGCCGAGTGGAACTCGGACTGGTTCAAGTTCTTCCTCGGGGCGATGCTGCTCCTCGCGACCCTGCTCAACGCGTGGGTCCGCAAGCGCGCGGAGGCGAGCAAATGACGACCGAAGAGCAGACGACGACCGATACGAGTACGCCGCTGGTGGAGCTGGACGGCGTCAGCAAGTTCTACGGCAACATCCGCGCTCTCGACGACGTCTCGCTCGTCGTCAACGCGGGCGAGATCTCCTGCGTCCTCGGGGACAACGGCGCGGGCAAGTCCACCCTCATCAAGATCATCGCTGGTCTGCACCGGCACGACGGCGGCCGGTTCGCGATCGAGGGGGAGGAGGCCCGCCTCAGCAACCCGCGCGACGCCCTGAACCGGGGCATCGCCACGGTCTACCAGGACCTCGCCGTGGTCCCGCTGATGCCGGTGTGGCGCAACTTCTTCCTCGGCTCCGAACCCACGAAGGGGACGGGGCCCTTCAAGCGCCTGGACGTCGAGCTCATGCGGCGCACGACGCACGAGGAACTCGCCCGTATGGGCATCGACCTGCGCGACGTCGACCAGCCGATCGGCACGCTGTCCGGCGGAGAGCGCCAGTGCGTCGCCATCGCCCGCGCCGTCTACTTCGGCGCGAAGGTCCTCGTCCTCGACGAGCCGACGGCGGCGCTCGGCGTGAAGCAGTCCGGCGTCGTCCTGAAGTACGTCGCGGCGGCACGTGACGCGGGCCTCGGCGTGGTGCTCATCACGCACAACCCGCACCACGCGTACCTCGTCGGCGACCGGTTCGTGCTGCTCAAGCGCGGCGCGATGTTCGGCAGCCACAACCGGTCCGAGATCACGCTGGACGAGCTCACCCGGCAGATGGCCGGCGGCACGGAGCTGGATGACCTCCGTCACGAGTTGGAGCGGGCGCCAGTGCCTACGCACCTGGGCGGGCACACGGCCGACGGAGCCGAGAAGTAGCGGCTTCCGTTCCGCGCGTGCGTGTGCGTTTCCGGCTTGCCGGGCGGCTGCACGTTGCGCCGTTGGTCACCTTCGCGCCCCGCGGCGGAGCCGCGTATCGACACAGCCCCGCGCCCCTTCAAGGGCGCGGGGAACTGCGCGAACGCAAGCACAGCGCGACCGGCAGCCGCCCGGCAGAGCCGCGAGCCCGCTCCGACGCGGCGTAAAACCCGGTATGCGGCGGAGCCGTCGCGTGAGGCAGAATCGCCGCAATGAGCACCTACCGCGACCTCGCACACCGTGGCAGCGCACGGGCCACCGTCCTGCGGACGGTCGGCACCCGCGAGCGCCGCTCGCACACGACGGCCCCGCGCGTACCCACCGTCGGCATCGACATCGGTGGCACGAAGGTGATGGCCGGCGTCGTCGACGCGGACGGCACCATCCTGGAGACGCTCCGCACGGAGACCCCGGACAAGTCCAAGAGCCCCAAGGTCGTCGAGGACACGATCACGGAGCTGGTGCTCGACCTCTCCGACCGGCACGACGTGCACGCGGTCGGCATCGGCGCGGCCGGCTGGGTCGACGCGGACCGCAACCGCGTCCTGTTCGCGCCCCACCTGTCCTGGCGCAACGAACCCCTGAGGGACCGCCTCGCGGGCCGCCTCGCGGTCCCCGTGCTCGTCGACAACGACGCCAACACGGCCGCCTGGGCGGAGTGGCGGTTCGGCGCGGGCCGCGGCGAGGACCACCTCGTCATGATCACGCTCGGCACCGGAATCGGCGGCGCGATCCTGGAGGACGGGCAGGTCAAGCGCGGCAAGTTCGGTGTCGCGGGCGAGTTCGGCCATATGCAGGTCGTCCCCGGCGGGCACCGCTGCCCGTGCGGCAACCGCGGCTGCTGGGAGCAGTACAGCTCCGGCAACGCCCTGGTCCGCGAGGCCCGCGAACTCGCCGCGGCCGACTCCCCGGTCGCGTACAACATCATCGAGCGGGTCCAGGGGCACATCCCCGACATCACGGGCCCGCTCATCACGCAGCTGGCCCGCGAGGGCGATGCCATGTGCATCGAGCTGCTGCAGGACATCGGCCAGTGGCTCGGCGTCGGCATCGCGAACCTCGCGGCGGCCCTCGACCCCTCGTGCTTCGTCATCGGCGGCGGTGTGTCGGCCGCCGACGACCTGCTGATCGCGCCCGCCCGCGACGCCTTCAAGCGCCAGCTCACCGGCCGCGGCTACCGCCCCGAGGCCCGCATCGCCCGCGCCCAGCTCGGCCCCGAGGCCGGCATGGTCGGCGCCGCGGACCTGGCCCGCCTCGTCGCCCGCCGCTTCCGCCGCGCCAAGCGCCGCCGCGTGGAGCGCCACGAGCGGTACGAGCGCTACGCCCGCACCCGCAGCACGACGGGCGGCCCCGTCGACGGGGCCGAGCAGGGCTAGGGCCCGCGCAGATGCCGCAGAAAGTGACAGGAAAGCAATCCATGACCGTGCCCCGCCAGCCCCCGTCCGCGGACGAAGCGCCGCGACCGGCCGAGGACCGCGGCCATGTGATCCGACGCCGCGTCCTCACGCTCCTGACCATCGTGCTGCTCATCGGCATCCCCGCCGGCTATCTGGTGATCTCCGCGGGCCAGAGCCGGGACAGCGGCAAGGACAAGGAGGCGAAGTACTCGGTGACCGGCCTCACGGTCGGCTGGCCGTCCAAGGTGCAGCGCCGCCTCTACCAGATCCCGGTCCCGCCGCACTCGCGCAACGTCGCCTACTACGAGACGAACAACTACAAGGTGAGCCGCCTGTACGCGCAGTTCCTCACCAGCAACAAGGGCCTCGACCAGTTCCTGGAGGAGGTCGACGCCGGCTACACGGTCGGTGACCTGGCGACCGACGACCTCGCGATCAGCGACCGCGACCGGAAGATCGCGGGCTGGGACTTCACGGGCCCGGGCCCCTGGTACGGCCTCACCCACTCCCAGAAGGACCCGTCGCCGACCCAGACCATCGTGGTGAACCGCTCCAACCCCGACCACCCGATGGTCTACGTGGTGTCGATGACGCATCCGTGATCCCGGCCCCGGCCGGCGTTCGGGACGTCCGCGCTTCACTGCGCCCCCACTCCTGGTCCACACCGGGAACCCGGAGTGAACACCTCACGTCCATTGTGGGGACCCGCCACCAGGTCGCTCAGGGACACTGGCTGGCGTGGCCGAGTTTGGCGGTCATCACCGTGACGACGCCATCGGTGGACCCACTTGGAGGCGCACGCCCGCGAGATGCCCATCTCGGCGGCGACGTGCGCGATCGGACGAGTGCGGCAGCGTTCGATGAGCCGCCGTCGGCCCTCGACCGTAAGAGGTGCGTTGCGGTGCGGCATATCTATACCCCTCTGCCCCCGACGACGGACTGCCGGGCAGGTTGGCTCGAGGCAGCCGTGACGAGCCCAAGAGGGGGCCGCGCCGCGCTCCCCGCGGCGGCAGGCAGCGCGGCATCTGCAGAGCGCGAATTCATCGGGTGATCGGCGTGGCCCCGGTCACGGCGAGAGACAGCTCCCAGAGCCGGGCGGCCTCCTCGGGGTCGATGGCATAGGCACGCACGCCGCCGTCATCCATGGGCGTGCCGGGGGCCGAAACGCGGGCGACGTCGCAGTCCTCCAGGTAGAGCCCGCCGCGGCCGTCGAGGAGCGGGGACGTAGCGGCCCACAGGCCGGTGGCTGCCCCCTGAGAGGGTGTCTTGAGGTCTGCGCCGATCACGTTGCCGTGCTCGTCCACCCACCCGCGGTCGCTCTGCTCCTGGAGCGTCATCTCCCGCTGGAGTCCGGTGATGATCTTGCCGGGGTGGAGGGCGAATGCCCGGACGCCATCGCCTTGCCCGAGGGCGTCGAGGTGCACTGTGAACAGGGCGTTGGCGGTCTTGGCCTGGCCGTAGGCCAGCCACTTGTCGTAGCCGGTACGGAAGTGCGGATCGTGCCAGCGGATGCCGGACAGGATGTGTCCGGCGGAGCTGTTCACCACGACGCGCGCTCCGCCTGCGGCGGCCAGGAGCGGGTAGAGCTCGCAGGCGAGGGTGAAGTGCCCGAAGTGGTTGGCGGTGAACTGGGCTTCCCAGCCGGGCCCAACGTGCCGCTCCGGGGTGGCCATGATGCCGGCGACGGCCATCAGGAGGTCGAGCCCGTCGATGCGGTCGCTGATGTGCGCGGCGGCTGAGTGGACGCTGTCGAGGTCGGCCAGGTCCATGGGGATCACCTCGCTGCCCTGCACCTCCTGGAGAGCGGAACGGGCGACGCGGGGGCGGCGGGCGGGAACGATGACCCGGGCCCCGGCGGCCGTCAGAGCCAGGGTGGTCTCCAGGCCGAGCCCGGAGTAGCCCCCGGTCACCACAGCGGTCATGCCGGAGAGGTCATGGCCGGCCACGATGTCCTCGGCAGTGGTGGCAGCGGAGAAGGGCGTACCGAGCGGCTGCTGATCAGTAAGTGGCATGCCGTGGACGCTACGATCTAGAGCGAGGTCTAGATCAAGTCCAGGGGGGAGCGGCATGACGACCACCGAGGCGGCGGTGCCGTCGCTGAGCATCGGCGATGTGGCCGAGCGGACCGGACTGAGCGTGCACGCCCTGCGCTTCTACGAGCGCGAGGGCCTGCTCGTCGGCCCGGTCCAGCGCACGTCGGGCGGTCGACGGCGCTACACCTCCTTCGATGTCGACTGGCTGCTGATCTGCGTCAAGCTCCGCGAATCCGGTATGCCGCTCGCCGACCTCAAGCACTTCGCCGAGCTGGTACGCCACGGACCGGGAAACGAGGCAGAACGCCTGCGCCTGCTCGACGCCCATCGACGGCGCGTCGACGCGCAGATCCAAGCACTGGAGGAGTGCCGATCCGTCATCGCTTGGAAGGTCGGCGTCTACGCCGAGCACCTCGCGCGCGGCAAAGCCGGCGGGCTCTGGGACCCGACAGCCTGAGGCCGGCGCGGACCGCCGCGTCGTGTCTCCTGTTCCAGCAAGCGCTCCGCGCTCAATCGTCTGCCTTGCCGAAACCGTCAACAACGCCCCGTCCCGCAACACCCAGGGCCCGCGGGTGAGGCGGGCCCCGGCCGGCGGGCTCGTGGCGCGCGATCGGGTGGGCACGGGCTCCAAGACGCGGCACCCTCCCGAGCCTCGTCGCGCAGTGAATCAGCTGGCCTGCGCGTTCTGGACCACTGAGTGCGCCCAGTGCCGCGAACGCCGAATAGTCGTTCCTCACGCGGCCGTTCCATGACCAATGGTCGCGGTCGACAGAAGTGTGTCGTGGGTGGCCGAGTACCACCGGGCACTCAGCACTTCGCCAGACCTGGTACGGGCTGGTCGTTCTTGCCGCCGGTGAGGTAGACGTCGCTGATCAACACGCCGGTGTTGCCGGTGTCGTCATCGGTCTTCGCCCACCAGACGTTGGTCCACTTTCCGTACGTCTCCCGCCGCGTGAGCTTGACCTGGCAGTAGAAGTAGTTGGTTCCCGGTCGGATGGTGCCGACAGGACGGTGCTCGGCGTCGTACGAGGTGGCGGAGCGCCACACTCTGCAGTTGGACTTGCCGCCTCCGATGCGGGTGCAGGCGGGGGCGGGGGTGTCGCTCGCGGAAGCGCTGGTCGACTCGTCCGCGCCGTGCGCCGGTGGGGAGGCCCCGGACGGCGAGGCGGCCGACGTGGTGTCGTGAACAGCCGGGCCCGCGGCGCGCCCGCTCCCGTCGTCGCCCTGGCGGCTCACGACGTACGACGCCGCGGCCCCGGCGAGCAGCACCACGGCCACCGCGCCGACGACGGCGCCGCGCCTGCGTGTGCTGCCCCGGTGCGCGGTGACGGTCTGCGCGCCGGACAGGCCGGGGCGCTCCGCCGGGGCAGCCACCTGCGCCACCCCGGCCGCCAGCACGCCCGCATCCGGCGCCTGTCGTGCTCTCCGCCGGCCGAGCCGCACGGTCTCCGGCGACCGGGGCGGCGGCGGCAGGCCCGCGGCCGTGGCGCGCAGCACCTGTGCCGCGCGGACGGCGTCGGCGCGCAGCACCGGATCCTTGTCGAGGAGTTCGGACAGGGCGGGTGCCAGCGGGCCGGCCCGGCGGGGTGCGGGCAGCGGCTCCGTCACGATCGCGGTGATCGTCGACCACGTGGACGTGCGCCTGAACGGGGGCGATCCCTCGACGGCCGCGTACAGCGAGGCGCCCAGCGCCCACACGTCCGTTGCGGGGCCCACCTGGCCTCCGCGGGCTTGCTCGGGCGCGAGGTAGTCCAGGGAGCCGACGAGTTCGCCGCTGCGGGTGATCCGGGTGGCGGCGCCGTCACCGGGCTCCTGCAGGGCGGCGATCCCGAAGTCCGTGAGCACCGCCCGCCCTCCGTGTTCCAGCAGGATGTTGCTGGGTTTCACGTCCCGGTGCCACACGCCGGCACGGTGCGCGGCCGCGAGTGCATCCAGCACCTGGGCGCCGATACGGGCCGCCTCGAGAGGATGCACGGGGCCACGCCGCTGCAGCAGTCCCTGCAGTGACTCGCCGTCCACGAACTCCATCACGATCACCGGACGCCCGGCGTGCTCGGTGACGTCGTGCACGGCAACCACCCCGTGATGACGCACCCGCGCGGCCGCCCGCGCCTCTCGCTGCATCCGCAACCGCTGCTCGTCCGGGTCGGCGCCGTCCGTGTCGTCGAACGTCCGAAGCTCCTTGACCGCGACCTCGCGCCCCAGCCGCTCGTCGACGGCGCGCCACACGGTGCCCATCCCGCCGCTGCCCAGCCGGCCGACAACGCGATAGCGCCCGGCGATCACCCGCCCGTGGCCCGTGCCGCTTGCACGCTCGTCCCCCATACCCCGCACTCCGCCCGTCTTCTGTCGGTCCCTCAGGCCGAAGCGGCCTCACGACCACCGTAGACATCGTGCGCGCCGATGAGTACACCGGTCCAGACGTTCATCGGGCGGCGCGGGCCGGGAATTTTCCTGCTCGTTTCGAGTGCTTCTATTGCCTACCGGCTGCCGGCGGTGCTTGTCGCCTCGGGGTGCGCGAGGTCGGGGCCGACAGCGGCTGCCGCCTTCCTGGCGATGACGAAACCGGCCGGGCTGCTCCCGCGTGCGCCGTTCAAGCCGGACCGGTCAGGAAGGGGTCGGGTATCAGCGTCCGGCCCGCAGTTGCGTCGGCGGCCGACGCCACGCCTGCGGCAAGCGCGCCCATCAGGGGCGCGAACTTTGCCCCGTGTCCCGAGCACGGGGACAGGATCGTGAGTCCCTCGCAGCGGTCGAGGACGAAGTCCTCGTTCGGGGTGTTGGTGAACAGGCAAGTCGTCTCGGCGTACGGGGCGGGGTCCAGGCCGGGGTGGTGTCGGCGCACGTAGTCGACGACACGACTGCGGTTCCTCGCGTCCACCACGCCGTTCTGTTCCGCGGCCGATCGCAGCGGCTTGCCGCCGTTGAACTCGGCGACCTTCAGCCCCTGGAAGTCCGCGTCGCGGCCGCCGGGCAGCCCGTACGTTTGGATCTGCAGGTTCTTGTGGATGAAGGTCGGCCATCGGTGGTTCTCCCGGTAGCGGAAGTGATACGCCTGCTCCTGGCGGACCTCGAAGCGCGGCAGTCCCGCTCGAAAGGCACTGGGCAGGGGGAGCAGGTCGAGCAGTTTCGGGAGCCAGCCGCCGGCGGCGACGACCACGCGTTCCGCGTCGAGCTGTCGGCCGTCGGCGCTGCGCAGCGTGTAGCCGTGACCACGGCGTTCGACCGCTGTCACGTCCCAGTCGGTGCGGAGCAGAGCGCCGTGTTTCTGGGCCTGCACGATCATGGCCTCGACGCTGCGTTCGGAGTCGATGACACCGGCTTGAGGATGCCAGAGCACCTTGGTCTCGAAGTTGAACTGCGGCCAGCGGGTGGTGGCTTCCTCCTGGGCGAGCAGCTCGTGCTCGATCCCGACGGCTTCCAGGGTCCGGGCGAGCGCCTTCGGGTCGCGCTCAAGTCCGAAGTCCACGGCGCCGGTTCGACTGATCAGCGTCTGGGCGCTCGCTGCCTCCAGCTGCGACCACAGTGCACGCGAGCGTGCGACCAGGCGCGTGTAGAACTCGGAAGAGTAGGCGTAACGGAAGATCCTCGCCGAGCCGTGCGAGCTGCCGCCCGCGTCGGCCGGAGTGCCGCGCTCAACGACGGTGACTTCGTGTCCGGCGGTGGCGAGTTGCCATGCGGTTGCCGCGCCCGCGAGTCCCGCTCCGACGACGACGTACTGGGAGTGATCGACATCCACGATGGGGCTGCTTTCTGTGAGCCGTGCGGTTTGTGTGCCGCGCGCGACGTGTGTTTCGAACGATCTCTGCGACCTGCACGGCTGCGCGAGGACCTTCCGGTCGCTCGTATCCCCCTGAGTGGCGAGCCCGCCCCGGCCCGCCGCATCATGTCGGTCACTCGCCCAGGAGCCCGCGACATCCCCGTCCTTGCCCAGGCCATCGAAACGATCACTGCCACAGCAAGGGAGGTGCTGCCGAAGTAGTGGCAGCAGCAGTGCATCGGCGCTGCTGGACGGCCGGGCCGCCAACTCGCGGACGACAAAGAGGAGTTCGCCGTCCGGACGGCCGCCACCCGTCTCACCGGGCTCGGCAAGCCCTGCACCCGCTGGTCGACCGTGAACTCGCGGACCATCCGAGGCAGGACGCCGCGCGCCCCGACGTCCTGACCGCCCAGCGCCGCGAACGCGACCGCATCCGCAGCGAGAAGGGCTTCCGCTGGGATGGACGACCTTCAAGCGCTAGCCGAGTGGGCCTCGCGAATTGAGTCACCCTGGAGCGACAGCGTCAGCTGTGGACGGCCATGCACTCCTTCGTCCGTTCGGCCATCAGTCGCGCGCCTTCCTCCGCTCGTGGGGCATCCCGGCCGCCGCCGTCAGCGAAGAACTGCACCAGCAGGCCGGCTGCCGGACGTGGTGCGTTCCCGGGGTCGCACGTCGGGCAGAGTTCCAGGTGGGTGGGGCGGCCCTCGGCATCGTCCTTCTCTCCGCGGTCCCGGGGAAGGCGGAAACCCTGAGGGACTCCGCCCCCGGACCTCGTGTGGCGTCCCTGTCCAGGTCACGCTGCCTTGTAGTGGTGTGCGCGCCCGCCCCGCCACATCACCCACGCCGGATCAGCGAGCAGCGCGTCGGCGTCCTCCGGCCCGGCCCGACGCAGGAACTCCACGACGTCGTCATCGGAGTGCGCGAGGCCGGGGATCTGCCGGTGTGTGGTCACCCGCCGGGCTCCCGTACCGAGCGGCGGGTGCACGACGATCGGCGTGCCTTCCATCCCCACCCCCAGGGTGCGCCGGGTCGGCCAGTACGCAGCCCGGCACCACCCCGCCGCGCGGGTGAGCACAGCGTGTTGAACACCGTCCACCTGTGATGCCCGGCGTAGAAATCTGCACAGCGCACGAACTTGCCCATGCTCTGTTCGCGCCGCCACTAGGGCCCGACGCCGTAGCTTCCGTTCTAGTGGTCGTTGCAACACCCCAGCTCAAGGGGTGCGACGTGACGCCCTTCCTGGATGGTCGTTGCACGAGTGGAGTCGGTGGGTGCACTACCGCTCCCCGGCCGGCCCCGGTCCTCGAACCCTGGGGCCGGCCGGGTGCGTCAGTGCGTCCATGCCTCCGGGCCGCCGCCCCGCCACTCAATCAGCGCCGAGTAGACGACGTGCATCTCGTCGAAGGACCGCAGCCCAGCCTCCTGCAAGAGCGCGACTATGTCTTTCACGGACAGCGCCCGGCCGAGGATTGTGCCGTCGATACGGACGTTCCGGCCGCCGTCCTCGCCGGGCGGATAGATCACAACAGGCTGCGCAGTAGACATGCCGCCATCGTGCGGCGGGCGGTTTCTCCACGCAGCCTGGAGGCGTCCGCGTGGTCTACTGCGTGCCCGTTGGCGCCGGTCCGCCCAACTGTGGGGTTGGCGCTGGGCCGCCGTCCGAGGCCCTAGGCTGCTTCAGCCACCTCTGGTGCGTCGCTGGTCCCGGCGGGCTGGGAGGCCGCCTGATGCTTGAGCTGCGACCGCTTCGCGACAGCCTCCGGCCCGTCGAAGTCGGCGAAATACCGGTGGCCGACGATGAACGCCGACAGTTCGTACTCGCGCCTGCGCAGCCGGTCGAACTCGGCCGCACCCCCGGCAGTCCAAGCGAATCTGGGTCTGGACTCGCGCTCACGGCAAGCTCTGGCGGCGCAGTGTTCTGCGGTCGTGTTGTGCTGCGACGTCTGCGACGGGCGAGGCGAGAAGGAGCGAGCGGGTGTAGGGGTGTGCGGGTGTGCTGGTCAGGGGATCGGTTTCACCGGACTCGACGATCTCGCCATGGTGCATGACGGCGACGCGGTGGCTGACGCAGCGCACGACCGACAGGTCGTGGGAGATGAAGAGGTAGGCGACGTCGGTCGCGTCCTGGATTTCCAGCAGCAGGTCCATGATGGTGCGTTGAGTGGTCAGGTCGAGGGCGGAGACCGGCTCGTCGCACACGATGAAGCGGGGTTCGAGGGCCAGGGCGCGGGCGATCGCGACGCGCTGCCGCTGCCCTCCGGAGAACTCGCGGGGCAGTCGGCCGGCGGCGTCGGTCGGCAGGTGGACGCCGTCGAGCAGGGCGGCGATGCGGGCTCGGGCGCGGGAGGCGTCCCGCCCCTGCGCGACGAGGGGTTCGGCGAGGGTGTCACCGATGGTGAGGGCAGGGTTGAGCGAGGTGTACGGGTCCTGGAAGATGACCTGGATGTCCCGGCTCAGGGCGCGGCGGCGGGCTCGCGCGAGGCCGTCGATGCGTTGTCCGGCAAAGGTGATCCGCCCCGAGTCGAGCGGGACGAGGCCGAGGATCGCACGGCCGATGGTTGTCTTGCCGGAACCGGACTCGCCCACCAGGCCAAGGGTTTCACCGGGGCGGACGTCGAGGTCGACACCCTTGAGGACCTCCGTACGAGAGGAGCGCCGGCCTCGGCCGCGGAACGAGACACGGACCTGTTCCAGGGAGAGGAGCGGGACCTGCGCGGCTGGCGGTGTGTTCATGCGGTGGCGCTCCTTGCCGTGTGCGGCTGCCAGGGGGCGCGGGCGGGTTCCTTGTCCAGGACAGCGCCGAGCAGGGTGCGGGTGTAGGGGTCGTGCGGGTGGTCGAGCAGCTCTGTGGTGGGGCCGGTCTCGACGATGCGGCCGGCGTTCATGACGGCGACGTGGCCGCACAGGTCGGCGACCACGCCGAGGTTGTGGGTGACCAGGAGGACTCCCAGGTCGCGTTCGGCCTGAAGGCGCCGGAGCAGGTCGAGGACCTCCGCCTGGACGCGGACGTCGAGGGCGGTCGTGGGTTCGTCGGCGATGAGGAGCTTCGGGTCGCAGGACATCGCTCCGGCGATCAGGACGCGCTGGGCCATGCCGCCGGAGATCTCATGCGGGTAGCGGCGGGCCACCTGGCGAGGGTCCGGTATCTCGACCTGGGCGAGGAGTTCCAGGGTGCGTGCGGCGGCCTCTCGCTTGGACAGGCCGAGGACGCTCCGCAGCGGTTCGGCGAGCTGGCTGCCGACGGTGAACGCCGGGTCGAGGTTGCTCATCGGCTCCTGCGGCACGTACGCAACGGTGCTGCCGCGCAGTGCGCGGTGATCCCGCTCCGGGAGGGCGACGACCTCCCGGCCGTCCACACGGACCGAGCCGGAGGTGATGCGGCCGCCTTCGGGCAGGATGCCGAGGACGGAGAACGCGGTCTGCGTCTTGCCGGAACCCGACTCACCGACGAGGCCGACGATCTGACCGGGCCGCACGTCGAGGTCGACACCGTGCACGACCGTCCTGTCGCTGCCGTCGGGCTGGGCGTACGCGACGCTCAGGCCGCGGACGGAGAGCAGCTCGGCCCGTGGGCCGGCGTCCTGCGACGACGAAGGCGCGGAGGTCGCACGTGTGCGTGTGGCGGACCGGCGGGGCGGGGCCGCGGCGCGGTCCTCCAGGACGTCGCGCAGCGCGGCGGCGAGCAGGACGAGCGCGCTGCTTGTCAGCCCGAGGGCGAGGCCGGGCCAGAGCAGGAGCGCTGGTTCGCGCTGGATGTTCTGGAACGCCTCGTTGAGCATGGCCCCCCATGTCGCGGTGGTCCCGCTGCCCACTCCGAGGAATTCGAGTCCGGCCTGCAGGCCGATCGCGATCCCCGCGACGAGGGCGACCTGGATGATGACGGGCCCCCGCACCACGACCAGGACATGCCGGGTCACGATCCGGGTGTCGGACAGCCCGGAGATGCGCGCGGCATCGACATACAGCTCACCGCGGACGTCGGCGACGACCCCGCGGACCAGGCGGAAGAAGCTCGGCGCCACCAACACCCCGAGCACGATCATGAGGACCCAGACATTCGGACCGAGGATCGCCCGGGACGCCAGCAGCACGACCATCGCGGGCAGCGCCATGACGAGATTGACGATCCACGCGGCCACGGAGTCGAACGTGCCGCCCCGGTACCCGGCGAACAGCCCGGACGGAACACCGAGGAGCAAGGCGATGCCGACGGCGATGAGCGCGCCGGCCAAGGTGTTGCGGCCGCCGTACAGGATCCGGGACAGGATGTCGCGCCCCGCGGAGTCCATGCCCAGCGGGTGGGCGCCGCTCGGTGACCGGAAGGCATCGCCGAGGGCCGAGGCCGTGGGGGACTGCGGGGCCAGCAGGGGCGCGAGGAGCGAGGCGAGGACGACGAGGGCGAGCAGCGTGAACGAGAGTGCACCGAGCGGATTGCGCAGCAGCCTGCCGACTGCGCGCGGGCGTCGGACCGTTGAGGGCGTGGCCTTGGGGGCGTGACCGGACCGGCTCATGTCACTCTCGCTTTCGGGTTGAGCCAGCCGATGAGAATGTCGACGGCCAGGTTGATCAGTACGACGCCGATGACGGTGAGCATGACCAAGGCCATGATCACCGGGATGTCGCCGCGGGTGGTGTAGGCGACGGTCATGCTGCCGATGCCGGGGAGCCCGAAGATCTGCTCCACGAGGACCGCGCCGCCGAGCAGGCCGACGAACTGCATGCCGAGCAGGGACAGCGCGGGCGCCGAGGCATTGCGCAGGACGTGCCGGAACACGATGCGGCGCGACGACAGGCCACGGGCCCGCAGCGTCCGCACGTAGTCCTGGCGCAGGACGTCGATGACGGCGCCGCGCACCTGCTGGGAGACACCGGCGACGGCGGACACCGACAGGGCGATCACCGGCAGGGTGACGGTGGACAGCCAGCCCGTCGGGGAGTCGCCGAGGGCGGTGTAGCCGATGGCGGGGAACCAGTGCAGGTTCACCGCGAAGACGAGGACGAGGACGAGTGTCACCAGGAAACCGGGCAGGGCTTGCCCGACCACCGCGGCGACCTGGAGGCAGCGGTCGACAAGTCCGCGCCGCACACCGGCCCATGTTCCCAGCAGGAAGGAGACGACGGTGGTGACGAGCGTGACGCCCAGCATCAGACTCAGGGTGACAGGCAATCTGCCTGCCACCGCCTGGGTCACGTCCTCACTGGTGAACCACGAGGTGCCGAAGTCGCCGCGCACCGCGTGCGAGAGCCAGTCCGCGTACTGGGCGAACACGGACCGGTCCAGGCCCAGGGAGGTGTTCTTGGCGTCGATGGCGGGCTGTGCCGCGGACTCGCCGAGGAGCTGGCGGCCCACGTCGTGGTGCGGGATCGACAGCAGCAGGTACGACAGCAGGGAGATGACCAACAGGAGCACGGCTCCTGCGGCGATTCTCCGGAAAATGAGGGTCAGCATGGTCTCGGCGTTCAGGTCCGGCGGCCGGAGGGCCGGCGTGGGCCGCGCGCGGACCGTGCGGCCCGGTGGCCGGGTGCGGGTCGGCGGCGGTGGGAAAGGGCTCTGTGTCGGGGCAGTTGGGCCTGGGGCGGGGAACCGGCGGCGCCGCTGGTCGAAGGGCCGTCCCCGGGCAAGCGCTCATCGCGCGCCTGCCCGTCCTTCACCGGTCGAGCGCGGCGAGGACCTGCGTGGTGGCGCTGCGGTGTCCAGCCGCGTTGGGGTGGAAACCGGCCGCCTGCTCCGTCTCCTTCGGCTCGATCCAGCGCACGCCGTCCGGCTTGCAGGCGTCGTGCCCGATCGAGGGGGTGTACAGGTCGACGTAGTCCGCGTCGTAGACGTTTGCCTGCTCGGAGAGCATGGAGTCGAGCTGCTCGGTCTTGTCGCGGAACCAGGCGAAGTCGCCAGTGGCGAACGGGATGGTGTCGGGGCAGGAGCTGCCGTCGTCCGGCACGATGGCGGGATAGCCGACGAGGAGCACCCGTGCCTGCGGCGAGCGGGCGTGGATCTCCTTCAGTACGGCTTCGATCTTCGGCCCGACGCTGTTGATGCGGCCACCGATGACGTCGTTGCCCAGTGGTGTGTAACTTGACCGGCAGGGCGCGCCGGTGGGAGCCAGGTGGGCCAACAGGACGCACCGCGTGATGACGCCGGTCAGGTCGAGGTCGTTGCCCCCGACGCCGAGCGTGACCAGAGATGTGTCGGGGCGCAGGGCGTCGAGCTGGGGCGGAGCCGAACCTTGACGTTGCGTCATATCCGCGGTCGTCGCCCCGGCGCATGTCACGTCCGTGAAGTCGTCCGCCCCTACGGATCGGGCCACCAGCGAGGGGTAATTGCTTTCGGAGCGGCCGCAGTTGGCATCGGCCTGCGCGGGGATGCCGAGGCCCGAGCTGTAGGAGTCTCCGAGGGCCACGTAGTGCGCCGCGGGTGCGGGCGCTGCGGCGGCGGGCTGCGCCGCCGCGAGTGTCAGCGTCACGGCGCAGGCGGCAGTCAGTGCGGCGACGGGTCGGGCCCGGTGTCCCCCGGTGGAGCCGGCGTGGTCGGGGGCAGGTGGATGGTGCAGCGTCATGCCGTACCTCTTCTCCTGGAAATGGGAGGCCGCGGGGCGCGAGCGACCCACGAACGCAAAAACCATACGATGAACGGTTTCTGGCCGTCAATCCCCGTGCCCGCACCGGTCGATGAGTCCTTGACGTGCCAAAACCGATCGACTTACGGTTTTGTAATTCCGGCGCACACGCGCTCAGACCACGAGCAGAGCAGGTCCGATGGCCGAACAGCCCTCCGCCGTTTCGCGTCTCCCGCTTTCCCAACAGGCCGCCCTGACCAGCGGCGGCGGCGACTTCACCACGCAGGAGGCACCGGGCGTGCCCGCCCTGCTGATGTCCGACGGGCCGCACGGTCTGCGGCTGCCAAAGAACGCAGGGAACGGCGGTCAGGCCGATCTGCGCAGCGCGGCCCCTGCCACCTGCTTCCCGCCCGCCGTGGCTCTGGGCAACAGCTGGGACCCCGAGCTCGCCCAGCGGGTCGCCGGGGCGATCGCCGCTGAGGCTCGCGCCTTCGGTGTGCACGTCGTCCTGGGGCCGGGCATCAACCTCAAGCGCTCCCCGCTGTGCGGTCGCAACTTCGAGTACTTCTCCGAAGACCCGCACCTGACCGCGGAGTTGGGCGGCGCCATGGTGCGGGGACTGCAGCGTGCGGGGGTGGCCGCGTCCCTCAAGCACTTCGCGGCGAACAACCAGGAGACCGACCGCATGCGGGTCAGCGCCGACATCGACGAGCGGCCCCTGCGCGAAATGTACTTGCGGGCCTTTGAACGCATCGTGCGCCGGGACCGGCCCTGGACGGTGATGGCCGCGTACAACGCTGTGAACGGTGTGCCGTTGTGCGAGAACGAACACCTCCTCACCTCGGTCCTGCGCGACGAGTGGGGCTTCGACGGTGTCGTGGTCTCGGACTGGGGAGCTGTCCGCGACCGGACCCTGGCTCTGATGGCGGGCCTCGACCTGCAGATGCCCGGCACCGACGGTCGCACCGACCAGGAGGTCCTCGCGGCTGTTGAGGACGGCCGCCTCCCGGCCCAGGCGCTGCACACGGCCGTGGAGCGCATCGCCCTGCTCGCCCGGCGCGTCACCGCCGCCGATGCCCCGCCGCCGCCCGCCGAGACGCTGTTCCCCCGGCATCACGCCCTGGCCCGGGAAGTGGCCGAGCGCTCCGTCGTCCTGCTGAAGAACGAGGACGGGCTGCTGCCGCTCGACCCCGGCACCCGCCCCGGAACCCTCGCGGTGATCGGCGAACTCGCCCGCACACCGCGCTTCCAGGGCGCCGGCAGCTCCCAGGTGACTCCCACCCGGCTCGACACCCCCCTCGACGAACTGCGGAAGCTGGCGCCGACGGCGAACATCGCGTTCGCTCCCGGCTACCGGTTGCCGGGCGGCGAGCCGACCGGGCCCGCCGAGGCGGACGGGAACGTCGGGCACCCTGACGATGCGGCCGCCGACGAGGCGGAGGCCCTGGCCGCACGCAGTGACACCGCCGTGGTGTTCCTCGGGCTGCCCGCGCAGGACGAATCCGAGGGCTTCGACCGCGAACACCTGTCGTTGCCCCGAGCCCAACTGGCGCTGCTGGAACGGGTCGTGGCTGTCCAGAGCCGAGTGGTCGTCGTCCTCGCCCACGGTGGCACGGTGTGCACGGCCCCGTGGCAGGAGTGGGTGCCCGCGCTCGTCGACGCCTCGCTTCTCGGCCAGGGTGGCGGTCATGCGCTCGCTCGCGTCCTGCTCGGTGCGGCCGAGCCGCGCGGCCGGCTCGCCGAGACCGTCCCGATGCGCCTCGAGGACAGTCCCTCGTATCTGTCGTTCCCCGGCGAGGAGGGACGGGTGCGGTACGGGGAGGGTCTCTTCGTCGGACACCGTGGTCACGACGCCCGGCGTACCCCGGTGGCCTTCCCGTTCGGCCACGGTCTGTCCTACACCACCTTCGAACACCGGGACTTGCGCGTGTCATGGGACGCCGACGCGCAGCACGCCGAGGTCACCGTGACCGTGGCCAACACCGGACACCGGGCAGGGCGCGAGGTCGTCCAGGTCTACCTGCACGGTCCGGACGGCTCGCCGGTCGTGCGTCCCGAGCGCGAACTGCGCGGATTCACCGGTGTCGAACTCGCCCCTGGCGAGCAGCGGGACACCACGGTGACGCTGGCGCGCGACGACTTCGCCCACTACAGCGAACGCGAGGCCGGCTGGCGTGTCGAAGGAGGGACGTGGCGCATTGACGTGGGCGCCTCCTCTCGTGACATCCGGCTCTCGGCGCCCTGTGACGTACAGGGTGACCCGTCCCGGCTCACCCTCACGGGACGCAACACGCTCGCCGAGTGGTACGCGCACCCCGAGGGCGCCCCCGCGCTCGCCGCCGCGTTCGCCGAAGGACGTGGCGCGGACGGGCCGCCGTCGGCGCTCGACGACCCGCTCGTGCACCGATTCCTGTCCGGCGTCCCCCTCGACGTGATCGCCGAGTTCCCGCAGAGCCCGCTCGGTGCGGAGGGGCTGTCGGCGCTGGTGGATCGCCTCGCCACAGAGAGGGCCGGCGGCAGCACCGCGCCCCGGGAGACGTCGTGAGCGCGTCGAGGAGCGCCCGGGCCGGGTGACCGGAAACGGCGCCGCCGGCTGGGAAGCGGTGCGGGACGCGTTCACCCTGGGCCAGGCAGGCGCCCCCGGTGGTGCCCAACTCGGCGTGCAGCACGAGGGGGGAGCAGGCCGTCGACCTGGCCATCTCCCGTTCGTCGTGGGCCTCGACCTGTGGATCGGTCTGCCGCCTGAGGAGGAGCGCCGGTTCGTGCCTCAACGTCCCTCGGCCGGGCCTTGGGCCGGCGAACAGATCACGAGCGCACTCGACGTGCTCGGCCTCACCCGCGACGACGGCCCAGCTCGCGCCCTCATGACCGCCACGGGTGAACTCGACCGGTTCGTCGCCGAGTTCACCACACGCCACGGCCGCACCGCTGAGATTCCGGCCGCCGTGGACCAGGGAGCTGACGGCGTTCGTCCCGTGGCGGCCGTGCGGCAGGGACCGGCACGCGAAGGAGGGGCGGGGGCCGTCGAGCTCCCACCCCTCCTCGATGTGCTGAGTCAGGAGTCGCTGTCGTCGTCCGCGGTGGCCGGCGGCATCAGCAGCGCCATCACGTCGTCGATCGGCTGCTCCATGTTGACCGAGCGGTCCACCAGCCACTGCAGCTGGATACCGTCGGCCACCGCGATCAGCAGCGCCGCCAACCGCTCGGGCGGGATGTCGCAGCGCATGTCCGAGGTGGCCAGCTTCTCGCGGAGCCACTCGGTGACCTGACCCCGCATCACGGGATAGCGCTTCGCGAAATGCTCGTGTGCCGGGTGCTCGGGGTCGCTGGCCGCGGCCGCCATCGACACGAACAACTCGACGAGTCCCGGGGTCGCCGTACCCTCGCGGATGACCTCCCGGTACCGATAGGGGCCGGTGCGCTGCTCCTGCCGTACGCGGGCCGCCTCGTCACGCATCCGCAGGACCTGGGTGAGCAGGTCCTCCTTGGAGTCGAAGTAGTGCATCAGTCCGGGCAGGCTGATGTTGCACCGTGCCGCGACCTTGCGCAGTGAAGTTCCGCGGTAGCCCTCGGCCGCGAAGATGTCGAGCGCAGCCTCCAGGATCTCCTTACGCTTGGCCTCGCCCTTTTCGTAGGGACCGCGTTTCGCCATGTGCCTCACCCTAACGTGCGGCGGACGGTACCGGCCGGGACGTGGATCCGGCGCCCGGGAGCCGGCCCGCCGCGGCGAGCGCACCCAGCCATCGGGCGGACGCCTTGGGTGTGCGGGCAAAAGTGGTGGGGTCGACACCGATGAGCCCGAACGTCGGCGCGAAGGTGCCCCATTCGTAGTTGTCCAGGGCGCTCCAGTGGAAGTAGCCGCGCACGTCCGCGCCACCCCGCAGCTGCTCGGCCAGGGAGGCGAGGGCCCGGCGTGTGTAGGCGATACGCTCGGTGTCGTCGGCGGTGGCGATGCCGTTCTCCGTGACCACGATCGGCACGCCCGTGCCGGTCACCTCGACCGTGTGCGCGATCGCCTCGCCGAGCGCCTCCGGGTAGACCTCCCAGCCGGTGAGCGTCGTGGGTGCGCCGTCCGGGACGGGCAGCGGGCCGTCCGGGCCGATGAGGTGCCGGGTGTATGCCTGCACACCAATCCAGTCGTCGGCGCGGGCCTCTTTGAGGAAGAGGTCCTCGCGGGGCCAGGCGTACGCCGCCGCGGCCGCCTCGGCGCCCGGCTCGGCCTGGTAGACCTGATTGGCCACGGTCCAGCCCACCTGGTGTCTGGCATCGGCCTCGTGGAGCACCGAGCGGGCCTGGTGGTGCGCCTCGATCAGCGTCCGCGTGACGACCTCGTCCGGAGCGATCAGCGCCGGATTGAACGCGGCACCGCCCTCGGCTCGGCCCCGCGCCAGGCTCGACCAGCCGTGCTCGGCGGCGTACCGGCGAAGCGAGTACATCAGAGCGAGCATGTTGGGCTCGTTCACAGTGGCGACCCGGGTGGGGCCACCCAGTACCTCCAGCGCGGTGCGGGTGTACTCGGCGAAGAGGTCCGGCGCGTCCGGTGCCCGCCAGCCGCCGCGCTCGCTGAACCAGCGCGGTGAGGTGAAGTGATGCAACGTCACCACCGGGGTGAGGCCGCGTGCCCGCGCGCCCTCCACCATGGCGCGGTAGTGGGCGAGCGCGGCTCGCGACACGCGTCCGGCCTCAGGCTCGATTCGCGCCCACTCGATGCTGAACCGGTAGGCGTTGAAGCCGAGTTCGCTCAGCAGGTCCATGTCCTGCGGCCAGCGGTGGTAACTGTCGGCTGCGTCGCCGCTCGGTGCCGAGACGAACGTGTCGGGTGCGTTCTCCAGGGCCCACCAGTCGCTGGCGATGTTGTTGCCTTCGACCTGGTGTGCGGAGGTCGCGGCCCCCATCAAGAAGTCTTCGGGCAGGGCGAGTTCGGTCCCGGGCTGGGGCGACGCCATGGAGCTTCTCCTCTCACGAGAGCGACCTCCGGGCCCTCTCGCCAAAAGCGTTCATTGATCGGTTTTCGTGTTAGCGTACAGGTGGTGCCGCACCGTGTGGAAGAGGCGACGTGGGGGCGCGTCGAACCCCGGAGGCACTTGCCCGGAGGCGCCGTCCGTCGCGCCCTGACGACGTGGCCGGGGGCGCCTCCGGGCTCCGGCCGGAGGGAGGTTGTGTTGTCCGCACTCATTCCCGGGCCTGCTGACGCCCGGATGGGGCCGGGCCTGCTGTGCCCACCCATCGGAGCACCCTGGCGGGTCCGCAGTGCCACGCGCGAGTTCGCTTCCGCGGCCGAGACCGTACGGGAGCTGCTCGCTCCGCACCTCGGCGCCCGAGTATCCGCTGCGGCCCCGCCCACCGGCCCCGCACTCACCTTGACCGACCAGGACGCGCCTGCCGCGCCGCGCCGCACCTTCGGCGTCGCGCCGACCGGCGAGAGTGAGCCACCGGACGAGTCGTACGCCCTGGACGTCGACGATGCCGGTGTCGTCTGCCGTGCCCGCACCCCGGCCGGCGCCCTGCGCGGTGGAGTCGCTGCCGCCCAACTGCTGCTCACCGAAACCCACTTGCCGCACCGCCGGATGCGCGACGGGCCGCACTTCGCCTGGCGCGGCCTGATGCTCGACCCGGCACGCACCTTTCTCTCGCCGGACGAGCTGCGCCGCCTCATCGACGTGGCCGCGCTGTACCGGCTCAACGTCGTGCACGTGCACCTGACCGACAACGAGGGCTGGCGCCTCCAGATCCCCTCGCTCCCCGCCCTCACCTCTCAAGGCTCGGCAGGGAAAAGAGAGTTCTACACTGTCGCCGAATATCGGGACCTGCAGTCCTACGCCGCCGCCCGGCACATCACCCTGATCCCGGAAATCGACCTTCCGGGGCACTGTGCCGCCCTGCGCCGCGCCCTGCCGGACCTGCCGCCGGCCCCGGCCCCCGAGGGGCTGCGCGGTCGCTACTCGTACACACCACCGCTGGACCTGGCCGACGACACCACGCGCACGACCGTGTCCGCCGTCCTCGCCGAGGTCTGTGCGCTCACCGATGGTCCCTTCGTCCACGTCGGCGGCGACGAGGCGCTCGGTATCACCGCGGATTCCTTCTCCCATGCGGTCACTGAACTCCGTGAAACGATAAGGAAGTTCGGCAAGAAGCCGGTCTGCTGGCAGGAGGCCTCGCGGGCCGGCCTCGCGCCGGGCGACGTCCTGCAACACTGGGTGGACGTGGAGATGATGGATCTCCCCGACACCCCGGATGAGCTGGCCGCTCGCCCCGACCTGGCGTCGACCGGGCACGGGGTGGAGGTGTTCCGTGCACTCAAACGCTTCTTCGGACCCAGTGACCACGACGTCCGGCGCATCCTGGACGGCGGCGGCCAGATACTGCTCTCGCCGCAGTCCCATCTGTATCTCGACCGGCGCTACGCACCCGAGACCCTGCCCGAAGATGTTCGGGCGGCCGTCGCGGACGTGGGCTTCGCCACCTACCGGCCGCGCAGCACCGAATACGCCGCGCAGTGGAGCCCCGACCTCCACGGCATTCCCGCGGATCGTGTGGCCGGCGTCGAAGCCACGCTGTTCGCCGAGCAGTTGACTGGTTTCGAGGACATCTCCACTTTGCTGCTGCCTCGTTTGGCGGGTGTCGCCGAGGTCGCCTGGACGGGCCGGGCGCCGGACTGGTCCGAGTTCCGGGGCCGGCTTGCCGCGCACGCCCGTTGGTGGGCCGAGCGGGGGCTGCCGTACGCAGCCACGACCGATGTGCCCTGGGTTGAGAGTCGCTCCTGACCGTGGACGATGACACCCATGCCGACCGACGAGACGCACACCCACCCCCACGTGCACCCCCACATCCGCCGAGCAGTCCCGAATGTGGAAGTGCCCGAC
>NZ_JBSFVM010000043.1:0-41823 GCF_053592315.1 Streptomyces sp. NPDC002754 | reverse complement strand
GACACCCTCCAGGACATGCTGCGGTGCTGGACCGGCATCTGCACCACCTGCGGCCGTCCGCTCACCAGAGCCAGAACCTAACGAAGCACTACTAGCCCATGTATGCGGCCACTTCATCCACGGATACGTTGCCGCCACAGACCACCAGTCCGAGCCGCGCGCCTTCGCCGGTCTTGGCCAGGACGCGGCGGGCCGCGGGCACGAGACAGCCCGCGGCGGGCTCGGCCCACACCTTGGCGTGCTCGGCCAGCTCCTGCACGCCGGCGAAGGCCTGCGTCTCAGGTACGACGAGCACTTCGTCGACCAGGTCGCGCACCATGTCGTAGGTCAGCGGGGACACGCTGGGAGCGCCGAGCGTGGGGATGCGCGAGTCGACGGCGACCGGCACAGGACCGCCGCGGGCCAGCGCCTGCGACATGGCATCGGCACCAGTGGTCTCCACACCCCAGACGCGTACGCCCGGTCGCAGAGCCCGCAGCGCCGCCGCCACGCCGGAGATCAATCCGCCACCCCCGATGGAGACCAGCACGTCCGTCAACTCGCCCGCGTCCGCGGCGAGTTCGAGCCCCACCGTGCCCTGGCCCGCGATCACCACCGGATCGGCGAACGGGTGCAACGGCGTGAGCCCGCTTGCCTGGAGCCGCTCCATGAGGGCGAAGGCCTCGTCCACAGTGGCGGTCAGTTGCACGTCGGCACCGGCGGCACGAGCGATCTCCACCGAGCGTGGCCGAGCGCTGCGCGGCATCACGACTGTGGCGCGCACTCCCAGGACGGCGGACATCTCCGCCACGGCCACACCGTGGTTGCCGCCGGACACCGCGACCACACCGGCCGCGCGCTCCTCGCCGGTCAGCGTGAGCAATTTCGATACGACACCGCGCGCCTTGAACGACCCGGTGCGCTGCAGCAGTTCCAGCTTCACCGTCACGGGAACACCGAACAGTGTGCTCAGCCCCGGACTGGTCACCGTGGGAGTGCGCACCACGTGACCGGCGATCCTGTCCGCCGCGGCTTCCAGCTCCTCCATACCGATCATCGCGCGCTCCTCACAGTTGTGTCCGGGGCTCCTTACGACGTGTTGAGTCACTGATGGAACCTCCAGCGGCCCTCAGAAACGACATCCACCTTGCCGTCCCTGACGCGGACGGCCGTGTCGTCGTCGATGAAGTAGATCGGGAAGTCCGCCCGCTCAACGATGCCATCGACCCAGGCGTCGTCCCGCTCGGGGAAGTTCGGCGAGTACAGGTGGGGCTTGAGATACCAGTCGAAGAGGCCGAACGGCGGCTCCACGGTCGTCGCACCGAGCAGGTGGAGGTCCTTGGAGTCCCCGATGATGTCGGCGGAGTGTTCGGTGAGATGACGGCTGAAGACCATCGACCCGGCGCTGACCCCCACATAGACCCGGTCCTCCAGCGCCTCCAGGAAGCCCTCGGCCAGACCGTTGCCGGTGATGCTGCGCGCGAGGTGGTAGTGGTTGCCGCCCTCGACATAGATGACGTCGGCGTGGAGCAGCCGGTCGAGCACCACTTGCCGGGGCAGGCCGTTCGGCTCCAGGACGTCGAACTCCCGCCAGCCGAGGCCATGCAGGCGGTTCAGGTCCTCGACGAACCACCCATGGTCCCCGGGCTCGGCGACCGACGCCGTGGGAACGAACACGACGTTCGCCGATCCGAACGGCTTGCCCAGCATGTCCCGCAGTGCACCCCGGAGTGTCTCGTTGCGCAAGCCACTCGCCGTCAACAGAAAGTTCATCGCGCGAGCCAAGCACGGCCGACGGGCGCGCGCAACGAGCCCGGGGCCCTGGCCTACTTGCCGCTGTAGACGGGGAACGCGCTGTGTTCCCCGTAGTCCACGTGGCGCAGGCCGCGCAGCGCGTCCATGTCGACGTCGGAGACCTCGAAGTCGACTTCGGCGTTGGAGCGCATGTGTGCGGGGTTCGCCGTCTTGGGGAGAGACACCGTGCCCAGTTGCAGGGTGTAGCGGATGCACAGCTGCGGGACGGAGACGCCGTACTTCTCGGCCATCGCCTTGACCTCGGCGTTCTGCAGGATGGCGCCGTGGGCGATCGGCGAGTACGCCTCGACGAGGATCTGCTTGCTCTCGCAGTAGGCCAGGAGGCCGGAGGGGGTGTTGCCGGCGTGGACAAGCAGTTGGTTCACGTGCGGTACGACGGTCGCGCCGCGCAGGATGTTCTCCAGGTCCTGCTGCTGGAAGTTGGACACCCCGATGGAGCGGATCTTGCCGGCCTTGTGCGCCTCTTCGAGCGCGCGCCAGGCCTCGCGGTTGCCCTCGGCGTAGTCGCCGCCGCGGAAGTCGTCCCACGGTTGCGGGCTGTGGATGAGCATCAGGTCGATGTGGTCGAGCCCGAGCTTCGCCAGTGACGCGTCGATCGCTTCGACCGCCCGGCCGTAGTCCTTGATCTCGGCGGCGAGTTTGGTCGAGACGAACAGTTCGTCGCGGGGTACGGCGGCGGTGCGTACGCCCTCGCCGACGCCGCGCTCGTTGCCGTAGGCCTGGGCGGTGTCGATGTTGCGGTAGCCGATCTCCACGGCCGCGCGGACCGCTTCGGCCGCCTTGTCGTCGTCGATGAACCAGGTGCCGAGTCCCAGCTTGGGGATCTCGACGCCGTTGGACAGTGTGTAGGTGTCGTCCAGGATGGTCATGCGGTCGCTCCGTTCCTCGGCAGCTCGCCGTACACCTCGTCGGTGACGGGTTCGAGCCATTCGTTGCTTACGCCCTCGCCGGGCGTGATGAGGGCGACGTGGGAGAACCACGAGTCGGCCTTCGCGCCGTGCCAGTGCTTCGTGCCCGCCGGGACGCGGACCACCGTTCCCGGCTCCATGCTGATGGGGTCCTCGCCGTCGGCCTGGTACCAGCCGCTTCCCGCCGTGCACAGCAGGATCTGGTCACCGCCGCCGCCCGTGCCGTGGTGGATGTGCCAGTTGTTGCGGCAGCCCGGTTCGAACGAGACGTTGCTGACGGGGACGCTTCCCGGGGCGAGCGGCGCCAGGTAGCTCTGGCCGGTGAAGTACTGGGCGAAGGCGTCGTTCTTCTCGCCGAGCGGGAAGATCTGGTCGAATTCGTTGGCGGTCATTTCGTTCGTTCCTTCTTTCTGTTCCAGCGCGTCGCGCTGCTGTTCCGGCGCGTCGCGCCTAGCGATTGACGTACGTCATGTGCTCGGCGTTGTAGCGGTCGCCGCTGACGCCGACCCGCTGCGCGAGGTCGTCGAGATCGGCCACCTCGTCCGCGGACAGCGCGACGGCCGTCGCGGCGTTGTTCTCCTGGATGCGTGCCGTGCGGCGGGTGCCGGGGATCGGCACGATCCACGGCTGCTGTGCGAGCAGCCAGGCCAGCGCTGTCTGGCCCGGCGTCGCGCCCTTCGTTTCGGCGAGCTGCCGAACGTGGGCGACGAGCGCCTGGTTCGCAGCCAGGTTCTCCGCCTGGAAACGCGGGACCCGGTGGCGGATGTCCCCGTCGGTGAAGACCGTGGACGTGTCGACGGCTCCGGTGAGGAATCCCTTGCCGAGAGGGCTGAACGGCACGAATCCGATGCCGAGTTCGGCGAGTGTGGGCAGCACCTCGGCCTCGGGATCCCGCGTCCAGAGCGAGTACTCGCTCTGGACCGCCGTCACGGGGTGCACGGCGTGTGCCGCGCGGATGGTGGCGGCCGAGGCCTCGGAGAGCCCGAAGTGCCCGACCTTCCCCTCCGCGATCAGCTCGCCGACCGTGCCCGCGACGTCCTCGATCGGCACGTCGGGATCGACGCGGTGCTGGTAGAAGAGGTCGATCATGTCGGTACGGAGCCGCCGCAGGGATGCCTCCGCCACCCGGCGGATCTGCTCGGGACGGCTGTCGAGACCGACACTCCGGCCGTCCTGGATGTCCCAGCCGAACTTCGTGGCGATCACGACCTGGTCGCGGATCGGCTCCAACGCCTCACCGACCAGCTCCTCGTTCACGTAGGGCCCGTAGACCTCGGCGGTGTCGAAGAAGGTCACTCCCTCGTCGACCGCGGAGCGCAGCACGGCGATCATGTCGTCGCGGCTGCCGGGGTTGGGGCCGTAGCTCTGGGACATGCCCATCGCGCCGAGCCCGATCGCGGACACGTCCAGGCCTTGTCCGAGGGTTCTGGTGTGCATGATCAACCTTCCTGGGTCGAGGTCCGGTGTCCGCCGCGCGGCGGACCCGCGGCGGGCGTCGCGGCGAGGCTCGCGAGCAGTTGCAGGCGCTCCTGGCTGGGCGAACCGGGCTCCGCGGCGTAGATGAGCAAGGACAGGCCCGGCTCGGCGGTCAGCTCCATCCCCTCGTACGTCAAGGTGAGGTCGCCGACCTCGTGGTGGTGGAACTCCTTGGTGCCCGATCCGTGGCGGCGCACATTGTGTGCTCCCCACCGGGTGCGGAATGCGTCGCTGCACGTGGACAGCTCGCCGATCAGGTCGTGCAGCTGCTTGTCCCGGGGGTCCCGGCCGGCTTCAGTGCGCAGGATCGACACGGTGACGTCCGCGGCCGCCTCCCAGTTGGGGTAGAACTCCTCGGCCCGTTCGTCGAGGAAGCAGTGGCGCGCCAGGTTTCCCTGGCCGGGGCCGTCGAGCACCTCGTCGTAGAAGGCGCGCCCGAGAGGGTTGGTGGCGAGGACGTCCATGCGGCCGTTGCGTACGAAGGCGGGCCCGAGGGCGATGGCGTCCAGCGCGCGGGCCAGGCTGTCCCTGGGCGCCCATTTTTTCTTCGACCCGCGTCTGCGCACGGGCCGCGCCGCGCCATTGGCCGCTCGGGCAAGGTCGAAGAGGTGCTCGCGTTCGGCGTCGTCCAGCCGCAGCGCCCGGGCGAGCGACTCCAGGACGGCGTCCGAGACACCGGCCAGCCGGCCGCGCTCGATCTTCGCGTAGTACTCCGGGCTCACGTCCGCGAGCATCGCCACCTCGCCGCGCCGCAGGCCCGCCACCCTCCGGTGCCCGGAAACCGGCAGCCCCGCCTGTTCGGGCGTGAGGTTCGCTCGTCGGGACATGAGGAACTCCCGTGCTTCATTGCTGGCCCTCGCGTCCATGCGTTCCACGCTAAGGCGCGAAGCCGCTGTGAGGGATGCCCTGCCAGTACGCCCCTCGCCGGAATCTGCACGACGATGACAAAAATCGACGGTGTGTAGACTTTGAGGTGAGGGAGCAACCAGGCTCCTTCCGAGTCCCAGCTGGGAGAACAATGCAGGAACAGAAGTGGCTCATCACCGGCGTCAGCACGGGCCTCGGACGTGCGTTCGCCCAAGCGGTCCTGGCCGCCGGGCACACCGTCGTCGGTACAGTCCGCTCGGAGAAGGACCTGCGGGCCTTCGAAGAGCTCGGCCCCGGGCAGGCTCACGGCCGCATCCTGGACGTGACGGACGGCGACGCCGTCTCGAATGTGATCACAGAGGTAGAGCAGAGCGTCGGAGCTTTGGATGTCGTCGTCGCCAACGCCGGCTATGGCCTGGAGGGCACCTTCGAGGAGACGCCGCTGGCCGAGGTGCGGCGGCAATTCGAGGTCAACGTACTCGGGACAGTGGCCACCCTGCAGGCAGCACTGCCCCACATGCGCCGGCGTCGCCGCGGACACCTGATGGCCGTCACTTCCATGGGCGGGCTCATGGCCGTGCCCGGCATGTCCGCCTACTGCGGCAGCAAGTTCGCGCTGGAAGGCATCCTTGAGGCGCTGGGCAAGGAGGTCGCGCAGTTCGGGATCCACGTGACGGCGATCGAGCCCGGCTCCTTCCGTACCGACTGGGCCGGACGGTCCATGACACGCGCCGCGCAGTCCATCGACGACTACGACGAGCTGTTCACCCCCATCCGCGAAGCGCGGCAGAAGGCAAGCGGGAACCAACTGGGCAACCCGGCCAAGGCCGGGGAAGCCGTCGTGCACATCACGACGGTGGACCAGCCGCCGGCCCACCTCGTCCTGGGCTCGGACGCGCTGCGACTGGTCACCGCCGCGCGCACGGCCGTGGACGAGGAGATCCGCGCATGGGAGACGCTCTCCCGTACGACCGACTTCGCCGAGGGTGCTCAGCTCTGATGCCCGGCCACCACCCCACGCGAAGCCGACGTGCCGCCGAACGCAAGGGCGATGTCCGGGAGCGGGCCATTCTGGACACCTGCGAAGCTCTGCTGGCGCGGAAGGGCTACGACGCCATGACCGTCGGCGACATCGCCCAGGGCGCCGGCATCACACGCGGCGCCCTGTACTTCTACTTCGGCTCCAAGCAAGAAGTGGTCACGGCGCTCGTGGCCCGGACGGTTGAGCACCTGTGGGAACGGTCCCGGGTCACCGCGCAGGCCGATGAGCCGCGCCAGGCCATCGCGGCAGCCATACGGCGCACGGTCGACCTGTGGAACGAGCACGGCCTGGTCATGCGCACGGCGATCGACCTGTCCCTGACAGTGCCGGAGATCGGCGAGCTGTGGAACCACACGGCTGACCTGTTCATCGCGGCTATCACCGCCGTCCTGGAACGAGCCGGCATCCAGGCCGGCGCCGCACCGGACCAGGCCCCGGCGATGGCACGCGCCCTGTGCTGGATGATCGAGCGGACCTTCTACCACGCCTCGCAGGAGTCCCGCGAGAAGCTCCAAGATGCGTCGGAGACTTGCGAACACATCTGGCTGGTCAGCGCCGGCCTGACCGTCTGATTCATCTGGCATAGACGGTGGAGCACAAGAACCGGGCCTCGCGGTTTCGGCAGGACAAGCCGACGAGATCTCGGCCCGAACCTGACATTGCACGCCATCCCGCCGATCCGGCGTGAAATACGGCGTCTCCGTGCATTTTTTCGATCGTCCTGAGCGGCACTTCTGTCAGATCGTTGCGATAACCGGGCAATCGCATGGCTATTCGTTGCAGATCACTAGCATGTCCGCGTATTTGTCTCGTGGGCCGTCATGGATGAGGTGAGGGATGGCCAGCACTGGCTCGGCATCTGCCGGTACGGTCCCGGTGCAACAGCTCCGGCCCGGCGACCACGCCTTTGTCAGTTATGACGACGATGACGCGGGCCGTGACGTGGTGTCCGCTTTCGCCTGGACGGGTGTGGTGAAGCGGGAGAAGGTGATGATCTTCGCCGCGCCTCAGCTGGCCGAGGGCGAGGTGTGGAGACGGCTCGACGTGCCGGGCGCTCTGCTGGGCGCCGCCCGCGAGCGCGGTCAGTTGGTGGTCAGCAGCATGCGCGCGCTCATTCACCCCGAGGACGGGTTCACTCCCGATCGGCAGTGGCAGCGCATCACGCAGGAGACCGACCGTGCCCTGGCCGAGGGCTATCGCGGGCTGCGCGCCTATATCGACATGCACTGGGTGGGGGACCTGAACGCGGACGTCGAGGTGATGATGTATCGCGAGTCCCACGCCCACCACTTGTTCACCGAGCGCCCCTATACGGAGATCTGCGCCTACGACAGCCGCTGGTTCACCCCCGCTGTACTGGCGGCCATGCACCAGACCCACCCTTGCCGACTACTGCCCCATCTGGGCGCCTTGCACGTGGAACACGCGGACGGCGCGGTGAAGTTGGCGGGCGAGGCCGACCTGGCTACACGTGAGCAATTCATCGGTGCCATGCGCGAGGGACTGAGACGCAGTGGCGAAGCCCGGCATCTGACCGTGGACCTGTCCGGTCTGATCTTCCTCAGCGCGGGCTGTGCGGTGGACCTGCTGCGGCTGGTTCGGGCCCATACCGATGGGCCGGTCCAGGTGCGCTGCCAGCAGGTCACGGCCCGCGTACTGGCTCTGGCAGGTGCCGGTCATGTGCCCCATCTGGTGCTCAGTGAGGTGAGCCGCTGATGACGACCCCGCCCGGCCCCCGCGAGGTACCTGTTGTCACCCTGCTGGAATCCCGCTTCGCCCAGGACGACCTGCCCCGGCTGCGGATGCTCGTCGAGCAGCATGCGGACCGCGAAGGGCTGACCGAGCCCCGGCGGGGCGAGTTCATCGTGGCGATGGACGCCGTGGCCGTCAATGCGGTCGAGCACGCGGGCGGGGGCGGCACACTGGTGTTGCAGCGCAGCAACGGCCATCTCTCCTGCCACATCCATGACTTGGGCCCCGGTTTCAGCGCCACGGTCATCCCTGAGCCGGCTCCCGGGCTCGACGGCGCCGCGGACGGGCGCGGGCTGTGGCTGGCCGGCCTGCTCACCGACGACCTCACCATCACTGCGGGCCCCAGCGGAGCCACAGTGACCTTGACCGTGCAACTGCCCCACTGAAGCGCGACAGGGGCCCTCACCGAATACTCAGCGCCAGGCAGAAGTCGACGCGGTCGCGCAAGGTGGCCAGGCTGTGCCCGGTGAGCTCCTCCACCCGTCGCAGGCGGTAGCGCAACGTGTTGACGTGGACGTGGAGTTGCTCGGCGCAGCGCTGCCAGGATCCGGACGCGTCGAGGAACACGGTGAGCGTGGCCACGAGGTCGCTGCCGTGGTCGGCGTCGTAGCGTTCGACGACGCCGATCAGCCGGTCGCGGTAGAAGCGGCGTACGTCGTCGGGGACGGCCGCGAGCAGGAGTTGGTACGAGGAGAGGGCGCCGCGCTCGGCGGTGCGGACGGTGCCGGTGCCGAGGGCGGCGACCCGGAGCGCGTTGCGGCCCTCCTCCAGAGAACGGCGCAGACCGGCCGCGCCGGTGGTCGGCCCACCCGTGCCGATGGCCGCGTGGCCGTCGGCCAGCAGCGGGGTGAGCCGTTGCGCTGCGTCGGCCGTGTCGTGGTCGTCGGCCGGTACGAGCATGAGGTGGGCGCCGCCCTCGACGGGAATCGGCACCGAACAGCCCGGGTGCCGATCGGCGACGTCCTCCAGGACGGTGGCGGCGAGTTCGGCCCCGTACGGGCTGCCGGTGGTGCTCACGTAGACCGCGCTCAGAGGGGCTTCAAGCGTGAGCCCGAGGCTCGTGAGGCGGGCGGCGGCCGCCTCCTCCCGGCCGTCGGTGAGCAGGTCGACGGCCTCGCGCAGGAAACGTGCCTCGATGCGGCGGCGTTCCTGCGTGGCCGCGCCGTCGAGCGCGAGCAGCGCGCACACCTCCCACGCGGCGTCGGCCACGCCCGGCGCCCAGTCGCGGTAGTCGCCCGAGGCGGCGAGGTACCCGGCGGGCGGGCGGTGCGCGGCGGGTGACTGGACGGGGAACAGGGTGAGTTCGCCCTGGCCGGGGACGGATCGTACGGCGGGGAAGCCACCGGCGCCGAGCGCGTCGTGGTGGGCGCGGGCGAGTTGCCGCTCGCTCATCGAGGGGACACCGCCCGCCCGTGGCACACCGGTCGCGGAGAGCACCGCGCACCACACACCGGTGGCCCGCGCGAACACGTCGATGAGTCCTTCGGCGCCCTCGCCAGCGGCCATGCTCGCGACCAGGCCGCGGTGCAGGTTCGCGGACGGCGCTCGGCGGTGGCCGCCGCCGAGCGCCGCGAGCACGGTCTCGGTGAGCGCGGCGAACGACACGTCGTCGTCGACGGTGAGCAGCGTCAGGCCGTGCCGGGCACAGGCGTCGGCCAACGGCTCGGGCAGCGCGCCGACATCCGCGGTTCCCGCGACGAGCGCGGCGACTCCGGCCCCGGTCAGGGCGGCGACGAACACATCGGCGTCGCGCGGCTCTTGGTACCAGGTCGTGCTGGTCAGGACGAGTTCACCGCCGTCGAGGTAGCGTCCCGGGTCCGGCAGGTCGGTGGTGTAGACGCCCCGGACACGCGGGCTCTCGGCGCGGGGCTCCACGACGGGCTGCAGCCCGAGCCTCGACATCGCGAGCAGTTCGGCGAGCTGCACCGGTCGGCCTCCTCGACGCCGCCCACGTACGGGCCGGCGACTCGTGTTACAGGGATGCACACCGGCGTGCACGGGGTTTGGAGCATAGTACGGGCCCGCCGCGCGAAAGCGGCCGTGCGTCTGGAGAGCTGTGCAATCCCGCTCGGGCGGCGCCGCCGGTTCACTGAGGGACGCAACGAGCCGCATGCCCACCCGCACCTCCCCCGCTCCCGTACTCCCCCGTCCTGTATTGGTGAGGAGCCATCATGCGCGCCGACCCCGAACGTCCCTCGACCGTCGAACCTCCCTCAGCCATCGAACGTCCCTCGGCCATCGAACGCCTGGGAGCCCAACCCGTCCCGCTCACACGTCGGCATGGCCGCCCCTGGTCACTGTTCACGCTGTGGTTCGGCGCGAACGTGCAGTTCGCGACGCTCAGTGTGGGCGCCCTTTCGACGTCGGTGTTCGGCCTCGACCTGCTGCCCGCCGTCCTGGCGATCCTCACGGGCACCCTGCTCAGCTCTGCCCTGGTCGGCCTGTTCTCCACGCGCGGGCCGCTCACCGGTGTGCTCCAACTCGTGCAGTCGCGCGGCCCGTTCGGGCGGCTCGGGAACCTGCCGTCCGCGGCGTTCACCGTCGTCAACGGCGTCGGCTGGTGTGTCGTCGACTCGCTCCTCGGCATCTACCTCCTGCGGGACCTGACGGGCATCGGCTTCGCCCCGGCCCTCGCCCTGATGGCACTGGCCCAGGTGGGCATCGCGGTCGTCGGCTACCGGCTGATCCACACCGTTGAGCGGGTGCTCGCGGTGGTCCTCGTGGTGGTGTTCGCGGTGATGTCGGCGTACGGCTTCGGGGCGGCGCGGGCGACGGCGCCCGTCGACCCGGCCGACGGCTCAACAGCGGCGTTCCTGCTGGTCGTCGCCGTCACCGCGGCGCGCGTGCTCGGCTGGTCCGCGTACGCGTCCGACTACAGCCGCTATCTGCCGCGGCAGAGCCGGCCGCACCGGGTCTTCCTCGCGGCGGGTGGTGGCTGCGCGGTCGCCGGGGTGTGGATCGGATCGCTCGGTGCGGCGCTCGGCACGGCGGGCGGGCTCGACGACCCGAGTGCGATGGTCAGTGGCCTGCTGCCGCACGCGCTCGGCACGGTGGTGCTGTTGTGCCTGCTGCTCTCCACGCTCGCCTCCACGGTCATCGACCTGTACTCGGGTGCGATGGCGGCGCTCGTCGCCGGGTTCGCCCTTGCGCGCTGGGTGTCGGTGCTCGTCGTCGGCGGCCTCGGCACCGGGCTCGCCTGGTACGCGGGGCACGGTGACTTCGCGACGCAGCTCAACGACTTTCTCCTGATGACGGGTTACTGGCTGGCGCCGTGGGGTGCGGTGATGATCGTCGCGTACTGGGGGCGGGGGCGGCGCGCGGTCGCGGACCCGTACGACCCGGGGCACCGCTTCGGCCGGGGCCTGCCCTGCGTACTGCTCGCGGTCGCCGCCGAGCTGCCGTTCATGAACCAGTCCCTGTACACGGGGCCGTTGGCCGCGGCGCATCCGGCGCTCGGCTCGTTCGGCCTGTTCGTCGGGTTCGCGGTGGCGGGCGTCGCGTACACGGTGCTGTGCCCGCGCCCCCGCGTGCCCGAACTGCCCACTACGTACGAGACGTTGAGGAGCCAGACATGACCACCACGGCCGCATCCACCGCACCCACCGCACAAGATGAGCTGTTCCTGCGAGCGGCGATCGCCAGGGCCGCGCAGGCCCGCGACGCCGGCAACCACCCCTTCGGCGCGCTGCTCGTCCTGGACGGGGAGCAGGTTCTGGAGGCCGGCAACACCGTTGTCACCGAACGGGATGCCACCGGCCACGCCGAGACCAATCTGGTGCGCCTCGCCACGCGCGCGTACGACCGTGGCGCGCTGGCCCGCGCGACGCTCTACACCTCCACGGAGCCGTGCGCGATGTGCACCGGAGCCGTCTACTGGAGCGGCATCGGCCGGGTCGCCTACGCCCTCGGCGAGGACGAACTCCTCGCCCTGACCGGCGCGAACCCCGAGAACCCGACGATGGCCCTGCCCTGCCGGGATGTCCTGGCCAGCGGTCAGCGCGCGGTCGAGGTGGTCGGCCCGTGCCTGCACGAGGAGGCGTCCGCCGTCCACGCCGGGTTCTGGAACTGAGTCCGCTGCCAACGGAATTGAACCCGCCGCCGCCTCCCGCACCGGTCTTGAGGAGCACACCATGTCGCCGCACCGCACACTCATCCACAACGGCATCGTCATTCCCTGCGACGGCACGAAGGCCGTCCTGGACCCCGGTTCCGTCCTCCTGGAAGGCGACCGCATCGTCGCCGTCGACCGCCCGGAGGCCTTCGCCACCACCGACGCCCAGGTGATCGACGCAACCGGTCACGCCGTCATCCCCGGGCTGCACAACACCCACCTGCACTCCGGCCTGTTGCGCGGCACCGCCGAGTCCAAGTCGCTGTGGGACTGGCTGCGCGACTACGTGGACCCGGCCCACAAGGCGCTCACCCCCGAGATCGCCGAGGCCGCGTCGCTGCTGTGCTACACGGAGTCGCTGCGCGCGGGCACCACATCCGTGATGGACATGTGGCGTCACATGGAGGGCTCGGCGCGCGCCGCCGAACAGGTCGGCATCCGCGCGACTCTCGTCCCCTACGTCGCCGATCTGCCCGGCTACGACTACTTCGAGTCCCTGGAGACCAACCGCCGCCTACTGGACACTTACCGCACGTACGCGGGCGGCCGGGTCCGCTCGTGGGTCGGTCTCGAGCACCTCTTCTACTGCAGCGAGGACGCCTTCCGGGCGGCCGCCGCCCTGGCCGAGGAGTTCGACACCGGCCTGCACACCCACTCATCGGAGACGACCTGGGAAGTCGAGGAGTCGGTACGGCAGTTCGGCCGCCGCCCCATCGAAGAGTTCCACCACCGCGGCATCCTCGGACCGTGCACCGTGGTCGCCCACTGCGTGTGGCTCGACGACCGCGAACTCGATCTGCTCGCCGAGACGGGCACGGGCGTCGCCCACTGCCCGTGCTCCAACATGAAGCTGTCGTCGGGCCCGGCCCGCGTCGCCGACATGCGTGCGCGAGGCATCGCCGTCGGTATCGGCAGCGACGGCGAGAAGGAGAACAACAACCTGGACCTGCTGGAGGAGATGAAGTTCGCCTCTCTGCTCCAGAAGGTCACCTCCCTCGACCCGACGACCGGCGACCCGTGGGACATCCTCGACATGGCCACCCGGGACGGCGCCCGCGCCCTGGGCCTGGACGGCGTCACGGGTTCGCTGGAGGCGGGCAAGCGGGCCGACGTGGTGACCGTCGACCTGCGCCGCCTCCACACCACTCCCCTCCTCCACGGCGACGACTTCAACGCCGTCCCCCACCTGGTGTTCTCCGCGTCCGCCGCGGACGTCGACCAGGTGTGGGTCGACGGTGAACTGCTCGTGGACGGCGGGACGGTGCGCTCCGTCGACACGGAGAAGGTACGTCTGGAGGCGCAGGCCGCGGCCGAGGACCTGTTCCGCCGCCGGGCGACCCTCACGAAGGGACTCGTGGGGTGACACACCCGGCACCGCTGAACACAACTCCACGGAACCAGGCGGGACTCAGCCGCGGTCCGGCGGCGCTCACTCCCCCTGCCACTCCCCAGGCTGAAGCATCCCGGCCAGCGTGGCGTAGGAGTGGGACCAGGTCCATTCCGTCCGGACCCAGTGGCGCCCCTTCTCGCCCATGCTGTGGGCGAGTTCGGGGTTGCGGAGGAGTCTGGTGAGTCGGTCCGCCGTCGCCGCCACCGAGTGGCCGTCGACGACATGGCCGGTCTCGCCGTCGCGTACCGCGTCCGGGGCGCCGCCTGAGTCGCCTGCCAGGACGGGGAGTCCGGACGCGGCGGCTTCCAGGTAGACGATGCCCAGGCCCTCCACCTCCAGGCCGCGCATGCGGGTGCGGCAGGGCATGGCGAAGGCGTCGGCGGCGGCGTAGAAGGCGGGGAGGGTGTGGTGGGGGTGGCCGCCCGCGAAGACGACCGCGTCCAAGACGCCCTCCGTCACGGCGAGTTGGCGTAGTGCGGCGGCGTACGGTCCGTCGCCGACCAGGAGGAGCATGGCGTCGGGGACGGTCTTGCGGATCCAGGGCAGGGCTCTGATCAGAGTGTCCTGGCCCTTGCGTGGCACCAGACGTGCGGCGCACAGAATCACTGGCCGCCGGCCCAGACCGTAGCGGGCCCGCACCGGGCCGCCGTCCAGACCGGGGCGGAAGGCCGTGGTGTCCACGCCGGGGACCAGACGTGCGGTGCGGGTGCCGGGAGCCAGGGCCGCTTCGATCGGCCGACGGGTGCTCGCGCCCAGCCAGGTCACGGCGTCGACCTGTGTGCCGATGCGGTGCAGCAGGCCGCGGGCGCCGGGGGTGCGGGCCCACCACGCCTCGTGGCCGTGTGTGGTGGCGACGGCGGTACGGATGTCCGTCGTCGCCCGCAGGCGGCCCGCCATCAGCCCGAGGGGCGCTGCCGCGCCGAACCACACGCGGTCGCAGCCGTACCGGCGGGCCACGGACGCGGCGTGTGCGGTGGCTCGAGGGGTGGGCAGGAGGGTGCGTCCCCGGTGGCGGATCACCGGGTAGGAGAAGGTCTCGTCGGATACCGAGGCCGTCGGCGTCAGTGTCGGTGTCGGTGTCGCAGCCGGCGTCGAGGTGAAGACGGCCACCTCGTCGGGCGGGAAACGGTCGGCCAGTTCGCGGACGAAGGTCTCGATGCCGCCCTGGCGGGGCGGGAAGTCGTTGGTGACGATCAGCGTACGGCTCATGCGAGGGCCTTCTCCCTGGTGTCCGTGGTGGGGGTGAGGGTGGCGCGGCGCCGTGGTGCCCCGTACGCCGTCGCGCCGAGCACCAGCGGATGGACGAGATAGCCGAAGCGCGTCGCGGGCATCAGGGCGATGGCGAGGCCCAGGCCGAGGGCAAGCCGGACAGCCGCCGCCCGTGCGGACTTTGGTGGTCGGACCATCACCGACACCGCGAGCAGGAGCGCGCTCACCGTGAGGAGCGTGAGCGTGATCACCGTGCCTCCGGGGACGTACGTGGCGAGCAGTTGCCCGGGCAGTGGACTCGCGGCGGGCGAGGTGGTGTCGGTCAGGCCGAGTGGGAAGGCGCCGACGTTTCGGTAGAAGCCGGCGGGGTCGATGAGGGCGAAGGGCAGCACGGCCGCCGTCGTGGTGGAGAGCGCCACGGCCGCGTACCGCAGCGCGGGCCGCCCGCCCTGGCACGCCGCGATCAGTGCGAGCACCACGGGAAACGCGGGCCAGGCCGTCCACTTGAGGGCGGCAGCGACGCCGAGTACCAGGCCCGCCCGGCCCGGCCGGCCCCGTTCGGCGAGGACGAGCCCGAGGCACATCAGACCGACCACCGGCAGGTCGACTCCACCCACCGCGAGCGGCAGCGCGACCAGCGGGCAGGCGAACAACCACCCCCGGTACAGGCCGCCCGCGACGAGGCACACCACGAAGGTGCCGCCCAGCCACCAGCGGGCATCACCCGGCAGCACACCGAAGAGCGCCATGCCGGGCAGGTACGGGTTGAAGTCGGCGACGGCCACGGGATCGGTGACGTACGGACTGCCCGTCGTGAACAGGAGATGCCCCGACCGTTCGACGACCGTGAGCTCCAACTGCCCGAGCCCCGCCGCCACTTGCCAGACGAGCGGCACCATCACGGCCCCCACCACCGCGACCGGCCGGGCAGCTGGGCGGGAGCGCGCGTCGCAAGCCAGGACCGCCGCGAGCGCGTAGCCCCCGGCCGCCGCCGCGCCCCACACCTGGTGCGGCCGCAGATCCGAGGCCAGGGCGAGGCCCAGCGCGGCGACGGCACACGCGGCCCATGCGTACGGCTCGTACCGCGCATACGGCGCAGGCAGGATGTGCCGCACGTACCGTTGAAGGCTTCTGGTCATGTCCGTCGACGCTACGAATCCGCGGGCCGGAGGGCGTCAACCGTGGCTCCGCACCTGTGACTCAACCCGTGGCATGACATCCGCCGCCGACCTCAACCCGTGCGGTGACGCGCTTGCCCGCGCCGACCTGGACCATGGACGTATGAGTACGCCCCTTCAGCAGCGGTTCCGCGCCTGGATCGCCGCACCCGCCTACCCCTGGGTCACCGGCGGCGCCCAGACCGTCGGCGCCGTGGTGGAGTTGGTCTTCTTTCCCGGGTCCGTGACCACCACGATCGGGGTGCTCGTCTCCGCCGCCTCGCTGGTGTGGCGGCGGTCGTTCCCGCCGGTCACCGTGCTCACTGTGGCCGCGGGGCTGATCGGGTTCGCCGGGGACGTCAACCTGTACGTCTCGATCGTGGTGAGCGGGTTGATCGGCTGCTACACCCTGGGCCGTAACCGGGTGTTGCACCCCGCGATCACCGTCGCGGGCGGTGCACTCGGGGCGCTGTGCGTGAACCTCGTACACATCAACACATGGGCCGGGATGAACCTGCCGGTGCCCGCGCTGTGGGAGCACGATTCCCTGAGCCTGTTCGCCGAGTCGCTCCTGCTGACCGTGGTCATCTTCGGGGCCGTGATGATGGGTGACGCGGTGCGCTCCCGGGAGGAGACCCGCAATGAACGGAACCTGGCGCAGGGCCAGTTGATCGCGATGGAGCGACAGCAGGCCGCAGAGGCCGAGCGGGCCGCCATCGCCCGTGAGCTGCACGACATCGTCTCGCACTCGGTGTCGATGATCGCCGTGCAGGCCGAGAGCGCCACGTACACCACCCCGGGACTCACCCCCGACGCCCGGGACGGCTTCCAGCAGATCGCCGACACCGCCCGTTCCTCGATGGCCGAACTGCGCCGTCTGCTCGGCGTACTGCGCACCTCCCAGGGGCAGGGCGACACCGCCCTCACCGCGCCGCAGCCGACGCTCTCCCATCTCGCCGAACTCGTCGAGCAGCACCGGGTGGTGAGTGGCGAGGCCGAGCTGCGGGTCACGGGCACGCGGGTGTCGCTGCCCGCCGTGTGGGAGCTGTCCGCCTACCGGATCGCCCAGGAGGCGCTGACCAACGCGCGCAAGCACGCGCCCGGCGCCCGTACCGTGGTGGAGATCGACTACGGCGCGGACAGACTGCTCACCCTGCGCATTCACGACGACGGCCCGGGACCCGGTTCCGGTCCGGGCTCCAGTGCGGGCCACGGTCTGACCGGGATGCGGGAGCGGGCGGCCCTGGTCGGGGGCCGGCTCACCGCGGGCGCGGGCCCGGACGGAGGGTTCCTGGTGGAGGCAGAGCTTCCCTGGGAGGCCAAATGATGGACGCGGAGAAGGAGTTGGGTGTGATCAGGGCATTGGTCGCCGACGATCAGGCGGTCGTCCGCACCGGCTTTGTGAACCTGCTGGGCACCCAGGAGGACATCGAGGTCGTGGGCGAGGCCGGGGACGGGGCGCAGGCGGTGCGCATCGCCGCCGAGACCCGGCCCGACCTCGCGCTCCTGGACATCCGGATGCCGAACAAGAACGGCATCGAGGCGGCCCGCGAGATCCTGGCCGCCTCCGACGGCACGACCAAGGTGCTGATGCTGACGACCTTCGGCCTCGACGAGTACGTGTACGACGCGCTCGCGGCCGGAGCGGGCGGCTTCCTCCTCAAGGACGCCACGTTCCCCGAACTGCTGCACGCGGTACGGGTGGTGGCGGCCGGCGACGCCCTGCTCTCGCCCGAAATCACCAAGCGGGTGATCAGCACATTCGTGCATGCGCGCGCGTCACGGATTCCGGCCCACTCCGTGGGAGAGCTCACGACGCGCGAGGCGGAGGTGCTCACGCTGATCGCACGAGGGCTGTCCAACGCGGAGATCGCGGGACGCCTCACCATCACGGATCACACCGTGAAGACCCACATCAACCGGCTCTTCGCGAAACTGGAGCTCCGGGACCGGGCACAGGCCGTGATCGTCGCGTACGAGTGGGGACTGGTTCAGGTGGGAACCGGCGTCAGCCCTTCGCGTCCTGCCCCGAGCGGTTCAACGGCAGCCCTTCCAACTGTTCGATACTCCTGTTGAGTTCGCCGAGCAGGGTCAGGAACTGACGCGTCGCCTGGTCCGTCCATTGCGTGGCGTCGATGAGGCGTGCGGCGCCCTCGAGGTTGATGGCCCGGTCGACCCGGAGTCGGTCAAGACCCAGGGGGGTGGGCCGATACTTGCGTGCCATGCCGCCATCGGGGTCAGGGAGGCGCTCCACCAGGCCCTTGTCGAGCATGGCTCCGACCTGCCTGCTGATGGTGGACATGCCGAGCTGGAAGGTGTGTGCCAGCTCCTTGAGCGTGAGCGGCTCGCCGGCCTGCAGGCGGGTGAGCAGAACGTAGGCGGAGCGTTCCAGGGTCAGGCCTGCGCGGGGGCCGCGCGAGGAGACGAAGTGGCGGGACAGGAGCGTCAGCTCCCGTTCGAAATCGTCGAGTCGGCGCTCCCGCTCATCCATGCCTCTGCCCTTCCTGCGTCAACGCGTCGCTCCATCATCGCGCACGACTGCCCCGCGCTCCGACAACCTCGGCTTGTGCATGATGCAATTGATGTGCATGATGAAACTATATTGCATGATGCACATCAAGTGGTGCCCTGCTCTCCCCCACACATGAGCATTGGAGTAATGCGTGAGCGCAGACCTGTCCGCAGGACAGCCCGCCGTCACCTATCCAACCGAGCGCGCCTGCCCGTTCAGCCCGCCGGCCGAGTTCGCCGAACTTCGCGCCGCTCAGGGTCTGCCGCGGGCCCAGGCCCTGGAAGGGGCCCAGCCGCGGTTGATCACTCGCTACGAAGACGCCAAGGCCGTCTTGTCCAGCCCGAGCGTCTCCGCCCGGCTCGACCACCCGGGATTCCCCCTGTTCAGTCCCAGTGACGTCCAGCAGCGGGACGACGGGACGGAGAGCCTGATCCGCACCGACGACCCCGACCACCTGGTCCAACGCCGCCGCCTGGCGCGACACTTCACGGTCAAGCGCGTCAACGCCCTGCGCGAGGACATCCAGCGGACGGTCGACGAGGCAGTCGACGACCTGCTGCGGGCAGGCCCGTCCGCCGACCTGATCGAGCTGGTGGCTCAGCCCATCCCGGCCCGGGTCATCTGCCTGCTGCTGGGCGTGCCGTACGCCGATCACACCTTCTTCCGGGACGCCGCCACCCGTGCGCTGGCCGGTCACGCCGACCCGGCCGACGTACGTACCGCCCTGGGTGAACTGGCCGCGTATCTCGACGCGTTGGTGGACGAGAAGCTTCGCGACGCCGACGGTGACGACGTGCTGACGCAGCTGACCCGGGATCTGCTGGTGCCCGGCACCATCGACAGGCCGGAACTGATCACCATCGCCATGACGCTCCTCGTCGCGGGCTTCGAAACCACCGGCAACATGATCGGCCTCGGTACGGCACTGTTCCTGCGCCATCCCGAACAGCGGGACCTGTTCCTCGCCGGGGACGAGGCGGCGCAGGCCGAGGCGGTCGAGGAAACGCTTCGCTACCTGTCCGTCGCCCATCACCCCCGGCAGTTCGCCGTCACGGAGGACATCACGGTCGGCGGCTGCCCCATCCGCGCCGGGGACGGCGTGCTGATCTCCCTCCCCTCGGCGAACCGGGACGCGGCCGCCTACGACGATCCGGATGTCTTCGACGTGCGGCGCCAGGCGCGCGGACACCTCGCGTTCAGTCACGGCACACACCAGTGCCTCGGCCAGGCGCTGGCCCGCCTGGAACTGCAGTTGACGTTCCGCACCCTGTTCACGCGGGTGCCCACACTGCGCGCGGCCGACGCTTCGCGCCCGTACGACGTCAAAGCGAACGGCCGTGTGCACGGCCTCAGCTCGTTCCCCGTCGCCTGGTAGGAGGACCTCAGATGAATATCACCATTGACGAAGACAAGTGTGTCGGAGCGGGCCAGTGTGTCCTGGTCGCCCCCGATGTGTTCGACCAGCGTGACGAGGACGGCGTCGCCGTTCTCCTCTCCGAGGAGACGCCGGAGCAGGAACGTCCCCGCGTCGAGGAGGCCGGCCGGATCTGCCCGGCCGCGGCGATCCTGTGGGACGGCCAGTGAGCCGGCACATCGTCATCGTCGGCGCCGGCGCCGCCGGTCTTTCCGTGGCGGAGGAACTGCGACGCCTGGGTTACGACGATGCCCTCACCCTCGTCGGCGCGGAGGACCACCCGCCGTACGACCGGCCGCCCCTGTCCAAGCGTTTCCTCAAGGGCGAGGCAGGGGCCGAGCAGCTCCGGCTGGCAGCACCCGACGCTCTGGAACGGCTCGATGTCACCGAGCACCGGGGGCGCCGGGCCGTCGCCGCGGATCTCGTGGCACGCACGGTCACCCTGAACGACGGAACAGTAGTGCGCTACACCGACCTGGTCGTCGCCACCGGCGTCACGCCACGCACCCTGCCGGATACGGCGGAGCTCTCCGGGGCGGTGACACTCAAGACCCTCGACGACGCGCAGGCCCTGGCCGGGCGGCTGCGTCCGGGACAGCGGCTGGTCGTGGTGGGCGGCGGGTTCCTGGGTACGGAGACGGCGTGGACGGCGCTGAGTCTGGGGTGCGACGTCACGCTGGTGACCCCGACACCCACCGTGCTGCCGGGGCTCGGCGACCACGTCGGCACCCTCGCCGGGGAACGGCTCACCGCGGCCGGTGCCACGATCGTCACCGGGGCGACCGTCGAGAAGGTCCACCACGACGGCCAACTCCCCCTCGGTGACGGCCTCGAGGTCCTGCTCGACGACGGCACGCGGCTCACCGCCGGGACGGTCCTCGTCGCGATCGGCTCGACGCCGGACGTCGACTGGCTCACCACCACAGGGCTCGACCTGTCCGACGGCGTCCGGTGCGACGCCGTCGGCCGCGCCGCGCCGGGTGTGCACGCCTGCGGTGACGTCGCGGCCTGGTACCACCCGCAGCGCGGTCGGCACCTGCGCCTGGAACACCGGATGCACGCGGGTGACCAGGCCCGCGTGGTCGCGGCGGATCTGCTGGAGGAGCAGCGGGAGTTGGAGTGGTTGCCCTTCTTCTGGACCGACCAGGGGCCGCACAAGATCGTCGTCCACGGGCTCATCACACCCGAGACGGAGTTCGAGACCCATGAGGTCGACACGGACCACGATCGCTTCACCGGCGTCTACCGGGACCGGGCGGACGGGCGGGTGTCCGCCGTCCTCGGCTGGAACGCCCCGAAGCAGGTCCTTCGCCTGCGCCGCGAGCTGCTCACCAACCCGGCACCCGCCACCGCGTCCACGTCCGGCTGAGCGCACGGCCGCCGCCGGGGAGTGCTTCCAGCACCCCCCGGCGGGACCTCACGCGTCGGTGCGGATCACCACGTCCAGGGTGCGTGGCCCGTGCACGCCCTCCACGCGCTCCAGCTCGATGTCGGAGGTCGCCGACGGGCCGCTGATCATGGTCGTCGGGCGCTCCGGGACCAGCCGCGCCAGGGCCTCGGGCACACCGACCTCCACGGTCGACAGGTCGACGACACAGACGTGGAGGTCGGGCACGAGGGACAGCGCACGGCGGCCCTGTCCAGGGGAGGCGTCGAGGAAGATCGTGCCGGTCTCCGCGCAGCTCACCGCGGACGATGTCACCACACCGTCCAGGGCGTCGAGTCGCGGCGCCGGCACGTCCGCGGTGTCCTCGCGTACCGTGCCGTCGAACGCGCCGAGCCAGGACGGATCCAGGCCCGCCGGCACACCCACCGTGCGGGCCCCGCGTCCTGCGAGCACCCGTGCGATCGTGGCGGACGTCTCGTCGGCGGTACAGGTGACCACCGTGGCCTTGTAGTCGACGAGTCGGTCGACGAACAGGTCGAGCCGCTGCGCGTCGGGCAGCGTGCGCCCGGTGTGGTAGGACCGTTCCACGGTCACGTCGGGCTTCGGTGCGAGGGTCAGAGCGTCACGGACCCGGCCGAGCACGGTCGTTCGGGCGTCGGCCTCGGTGCCGGGGGTCGTCGTCATCGCTGTTCCTCGGGGTTCTCGGCGGCTGCCGCGCCCTCGGCGGCGGCCCGGCGCAGCGTGTCCTCGCCCTCGGCGGAGGCCAGCCACGAGCGGAAGGTCTGCTTCGGCGGCGCGGGGGTGTCCCGGGTCGCGCTCCAGCCGTCGAACGGCGGCGGCAGGTGTGTGATCTTCCGGTCCTTCCCGGCGATCACCCGGCCCAGCCCGGCGGCCTTCTGCGCGCCCGCGTACACCTTCGGCCGGGACATCACCGCGGCGGCCGCCTTCATCGCCAGCTTCTCGGCCGTCGTCCCCGAGCGCTCGGTGTTCTGGTGGCGCAGCTCGACGAGGAGCGAAGGGATGTCGATCTTCACGGGGCAGGCGTCGAAACAGGCCCCGCACAGGCTGGAGGCGTACGGCAGCGAGGAGTTGGGGTCGTCCTTCGCCTCGTGCATACCCGCCAGCTGCGGGGTGAGCACCGCCCCGATCGGCCCCGGGTACGTCGACCCGTACGCGTGCCCGCCGGCCCGTTCGTACACCGGGCAGACGTTCAGACAGGCCGAGCAGCGAATGCAGTTGAGGGCCTCACGGCCGACGGAGTCCGCGAGCGCAGCGGTCCGACCATTGTCCAGCAGCACGAGGTGGAAGTCCTGCGGCCCGTCGCCCGGCGTGACACCGGTCCACAACGACGTGTACGGGTTCATCCGTTCACCGGTGGAGGAACGCGGCAGCAGCTGGAAGAAGACCTCCAGGTCGCGGTAGCGGGGCAGCACCTTCTCGATGCCCATGACCGTGATCAGGGTCTCCGGCAGGGTCAGACACATCCGCCCGTTGCCCTCGGACTCGACGACCGACAGGGTGCCGGTCTCGGCGATGCCGAAGTTGGCCCCGGAGACGGCGACCTTCGTCGTCATGAACTTCTCGCGCAGATAGGCCCGCGCGGCGGCCGCCAGATGCTCCGGTACGGAGTCGAGCCCCGGATCGACTCCGGGGATGCCGTCGAGGAAGATCTCGCGGATCTCGTCGCGGTTGCGGTGGATCGCCGGCACCAGGATGTGCGAGGGCTTGTCGTGTGCCAACTGCACGATGAGCTCGGCCAGATCGGTCTCGTGGGCCTGGATCCCGCGCTCCTCCAGGTGCTCGTTGAGCCCGATCTCCTGGGTGGCCATCGACTTGACCTTGATGACCTCCTTGCTCTTCGTCGCCTCCACGAGCCGGGTCACGATCTCGTTCGCCTCGACCGCGTCCCGCGCCCAGTGGACGGTGCCGCCTGCCGCGGTGACCCGCTCCTCCAACTGCTCCAGCAGCTCGGGGAGGCGGTTCATCGTGTCCGTCTTGATCGCGGAGCCGGCCGTCCTGAGCTGCTCCCAGTCGGGCAGCTCGGCGGTGACCGCGAGCCGCTTGGTGCGGATGGTGTGTGTGGCCCTGTGTAGGTTGCCGCGCAACTGTTCGTTCTGCAGCTCGGTGTGGGCGGCCTTCGGGAACTTCTGGTCGCCGCGCAGGTTCCCCGCCCCGTACGGGGCGCGCGGCGGGGCGGAGGGCATGCCGAGGAAGGTGTTGCTCATCGGGCGGCCTCCGTCAGGGCGCCCGGGGCGTCCACGGTGTGCGGGGTGGTGCGGGTGGCGGCGAGGATCTGCGCGAGGTGCAGCGTTCGGGTGCCGGAGCGGATCCGGGACAGGCCGCCGCCGATGTGCATCAGGCAGGAGGCGTCACCGGCCGTGCACACGTCGGCCCCTGTGTCGCGCACGTTGGTGAGCTTGTCCTCGAGCATCGCGCTGGACGTGTCCGCGTTCTTCACGGCGAACGTGCCTCCGAAGCCGCAGCAGGAGTCGGCCTCCGGCAGCTCCACGAGGTCGATCTCGTCGACGGCGCGCAGCAGTTGCAGCGGCTTGTCGCCGACGCGCAGCATGCGCAGCGAGTGGCAGGTGGGGTGGTAGGTCACCCGGTGCGGGAAGTACGCGCCGACGTCCACGGCGCCGAGCACGTCGACGAGCAGTTCGGACAGCTCGTACGTCTTCGCCTTGACCTGCGCGACCCCCGAGCGCAGCGCCGCGTCCCCGTACCGCTCGGCGACGATCTCGTGCTGGTGGCGCACCGATCCGGCGCAGGACCCGGAGGGCATCACGACGGCGTCGATCGAGGCGTCGCCGAACTGCTCGGCGAAGTTCCGCACCAGGGGCAGGGGCTCGCGCTGGTACCCGGTGTTCACGTGCATCTGCCCGCAGCAGGTCTGGTCCGGCGGGAACACCAGTTCGTGACCGAGCCTGCTGAGCAGGACGGCCGTGGCCTTGACCGCGTCAGGGAAGAGGGTGTCTCCCAAGCACGTGGCGAAGAGTCCGATACGCAAGGGGGACCTCCACGATCTAGTCTCGCGATCCGATTTACGGTCCGACCATACTACTGTCGCTCCAAACTCCGGCCAGGCGCCACCCTCCGTATGGGAAGGACATCTATTTGGTCGGACCTCATTGACATCGGGTGTTACCGAGTGCGCTACTGGACGCGCCCGCCGCCCGGAGCGGCCGGCACCCGAACGGTCAGTAGGCGGCAGCCGCGACCGTTCCCCACCGCGCCCCGTGGGCGCGAACCCCTGAGCCCGCATGGTCCGGAACTCGACGAGGAGTACTTTTCGTGGCCTCAGCATCCCCGGCGGTCCTCGCCGCCTTCACCCCGGACGTGCACGCCGTCGGCGGCAGTCTCGCCGGCACCGCACTCCTCGGCCTCGTCCCGCTGGCCGCGTTCTTCGTCCTGCTCATGGTCGCCAAGCGGCCCGCACTGCAGTCCGCGCTCGGCGCCCTGCTCACCGCGCTGCTCGTCGCCGTGTTCGGCATGGGCATGCCCGTCGACCTCGGCCTGCTGTCCGCCACGCAGGGCGCCGTCTTCGGCCTCTTCCCGGTGATGCTCATCGTGGTCGCGGCCATCTGGTTCTACGAACTCACCGTCGTCAGCAACCGCTTCGAGGACCTGCGGCGCTCCTTCAGCGCGGTCGGCCGCGGGGACCTGAGGGTCCAGGCCATGCTCATCGCGTTCTGCTTCGGCGGCCTCCTCGAGGCGCTCGCCGGGTTCGGCGCCCCCATCGCCATCACCTCGGCGATGCTGATGGCGCTCGGCCTGCCGCCGCTGCGCGCCGCCGTCACGGTCCTCGTCGCGAACACCGCACCCGTCGCCTTCGGCGCGATGGCCATCCCGATCACCACGGCCGGCAACCTGACGGGCATCCCTGCCGACGAGGTCGCCGCCGTTGTGGGCCGGCAGAGCCCGCTGCTCGCCCTGTTCGTCCCGACGCTGCTGCTCTTCCTCGTCGACGGGTGGCGCGGCGTGCGCCAGTTGTGGCCGATCGCCGTGGTCACCGGAGCCGTCTTCGGCGTCGCGCAGTTCTGGTGCTCAAGCCACTTCGCGTACGAGCTGACCGATGTCGTCGCCGCGCTCGCGGGCTTCGCCGCTGCCGTGCTCATGCTCCGCTTCTGGAAGCCCGCCACCCCCGACGACCAGCGTTCCCGGGTCGAGGCCGAGCGGCTCACCCCGCGCCGCGTCACCCTCGCCGTGCTGCCGTACCTGCTCGTCATCGTGATCTTCGCGCTCGCCAAGCTGAAGGTGGGCGGCGTCGACGTGCCCGCCGCCCTTGCCCACTGGAACATCGAACTCCAGTGGCCCGGCCTCTACGGCGAACTCCTCGCGCCCGACGGCACCCCGGCCGGCAGCGCGGTCTACAAGCTGGAGGTGCTCGGCAACCCCGGCACCCTGCTGATCCTCTCCGGCCTGCTCGTCACCCTGATCTACCGCGTCACACGCAGCAGGCAGTACCCGATGACGGGGTGGATGGCGCTGCGCGCGGCGGGCCGCACGGTGACGAACATGCGCGTCGCCATCGCCACCGTCGCGACCGTGCTGTCCCTGTCCTACGTCATGAACCAGTCCGGTCAGACCGTGGCCATCGGCACCTGGCTGGCCGCGGCCGGCGGCGCCTTCGCACTCCTGTCGCCCTGTCTCGGCTGGCTCGGCACCGCCGTCACCGGCTCGGACACCTCGGCCAACGCGCTCTTCGCGACACTCCAGCAGACCGCGGGTCAGAAGGCCGGCATCGACCCGACGCTGCTCGTCGCCGCGAACACCTCCGGCGGCGTGGTCGGCAAGCTGGTCAGCCCGCAGAACCTGACGATCGCCGCGACCGCCGTCGGCCAACCCGGCAGCGAGCGCATCCTGCTGCGCAAGGTCGCCGGCTACAGCCTCGGCATGCTGGCCGTCCTGTGCGTCCTCGTCTACCTGCAGTCGCTGCCGGCGCTGTCCTGGATGCTGCCGTAACGTTGCCCGGCCCTAGGAACGCTTCTTGGCCCGGGGCCTGGACCGCGGATCGGCCGGGCCGCCGCCCTCGACGAGCGTGCCGTGGAAACCGCGGATGTGTTCCTCGACGAGGTCGGCGGCGCGGCCGCCCTCGCCGGCCCGGACCAGCCGCAGTAGTTCGGTGTGCTGCTCGTTGAGCGCGCGGGCCGTGCTCGGCCAGTCCTCGCCGGTGGCCTCTTCGGCCTTGAGGATCAGCGTCCGCACCGACTCCCGCACGGCGGAAGTCAGCGTCGAGATCAGGTCGTTGCCCGAGATGCGGGCGATGTGGACGTGGAACTGCGTGTCCAGGTCGTTGAACTCGCCGACGGTCAGGCCCGGTTCGCGCATCCGCTCCAGGATCTGCGCCGCTTCGGCCAGTTGTTCCTCGTACGCGGAACGAGCAGCCGCCTCGAAGCTGGAGCGCTCCAAGGTCACCCGGGCCTCCATCACATCCTCCAGGCTGTAGCTGCCGAGCGCGACGTGCAGTCGCAGCAGCCTGCCCAGAGCGTCGTCCGGGTTCTGCACGATGCGGGCGCCCGCATCCGGGCCGCGCCCCACGGTGGCCACCAGGACGCCGATGGTCTCCATGACCCGGAGCGCCTCGCGCAGCGCCGACCGGCTGACCCCGAGCACCGGGGCCAGCTCACGCTCGGGCGGGAGCCGGTCGCCGGCCTTGAGCTCACCGGCGAGCACCTGCTCCTCGATGCTCTCCAGGACGAGCTCATGTGTCCGCGACTGCCTGACCGGACGCCATTCCGCCACTGTCGGCACCTCCCCAACCCGCTCGCTGTATCGGAACCTCACTATGGCACAACTGGCGTAAGGTCCGACCATTGAGTCGCATCTGCCGGATTCGACGACGTTCGTCCGTCACCAGGTGAGCGCGTCGTCCATGTTCTGCTGCCAGTACGTGACCGTGATGGTGCTGTCGACGTAGGCGCCCTTGGCGGGCAGAGCCGGGTGCGAGGTGCCCACGGACCCCTTGCCGGAACGGCCCTGGAAGTTGACGGCGATGCTCTTCTCCGTGTGGCCGCCCTCGCCGCCACCGTCGGCGGAGGACAGGTTCACGGCCGAGTAGCCGGACTCGCCGGGGGACAACGTGACGACCGCCTGCGGCTGCGAGTCCTCGATGACCGGCGGCACGGACTGGGCCTCGCCGAACTGCACGGCCGGGTAGCCGTAGAGGTAGCAGCCGGTACTGCCGGTGTTGGTGACGGTGAGCAGCATGTGGTTGACGGGGCGGTTCACCGGCGCCGCGACCGTCTTGGTGTTGGTGTCCGTGCAGGTGACCAGCTTGGTGGAGGCGGAGCCCTTGGAGTCGGCGGGGGCCTGGGTCGCCGCCGCGTCCTTCGAGGCGGGGGCCTCCGTGGCGGGCTCGCCGTCGCTGTCGCCGGATCCGCTGGGGTCGGTGCCACTGTCGCCGGTGCCGCTGTTGTCGCCTGCGGGCCCCTCAGAGGCGGTGGGCGACGCGGTGGAGGAGGAAGGGGCGGACGCGCCCTCGTCGTTGACGCCCGTTCCGTCGTTGCACGCGGTCAGGGAGAGTGCGGCGAGTGCGACGGTCGCGGCGGCGGTCATCAGACGGGTGCGGGAGTTCCGGATGCTGGACATATGAGTGCGCCCTTTCGGTGTCTTGCTGGCTGTGGTGCTTGGATGACTGCAGCTTGTGGGGTGATCCGTCCCAACTGCCACGCCAGCCGGGGAATTGGGGACACTGGAACGCCGAAATGGGCTCTGACCTGGGGAAATACGCTTCCCCTGGAATGCGTGGATGGGACGCGGGGGGGGGATGGAGGAACGGGTGTCAGGGGATATGGGGACGAGGCCGGGGGCCGGCGCGGCGGACGAATTCGCGTCGTCGCTGCGAGAGCTGAAGGACCGTTCGGGACTCAGCTACGGGGTGCTCGCCAAGCGGCTGCACATGAGCACGTCGACGTTGCACCGTTACTGCAACGGCACGGCTGTACCGAACGACTACGCGCCGGTCGAGCGTCTCGCCCGGGTCTGCAAGGCGACGCCGCAGGAACTGGTCGACCTGCACCGCCGGTGGATCCTGGCGGACGCGGGCCGGGGGCGTAAGGGGGAACAAGGGGCGGGACCGGTCACGCCGGCAGCGTCTGCCGCACCAGCGACTCCGGCCGCGCCGGCAGCATCAGCCGCACCAGCGACTCCCGAGCTTGAGCCGGCCCTCGCGGTCGAGCCCCCGGGCGCTCCCCTGGTCGAGTCCGTGGCCGACTCCGTGGCCGAGCCCGCGGGGCGCCGACGCAACCGCACCGCTCTCATCGCCGCCGTGGCCGCGGCCGCCGTGCTCGGGGCCGTCGTCCTCGCCGTGAACCTGCCGTCCACCGGCGGACGCGGCGACTCGGCCGACCGGCAGCAGGCCGCCGGTGCCACCGCCGCCGCGACCGACGGCGGCACCCCGCACACATCACGGTCGGCCTCGCCGTCCGCGAGCGCCAAGAAGAAGGGCGACAAGCCGGCGGACGGCGCCTCCGCGTCCACCACCACGGGGCCCGGCAAGTCCACCGCGCCCGGCGGTTCCAAGGTCGCAGGCTCCGGCAGCGCCACCACCCCGCTCCACGTGGCCACCCGCCCGTACGTCTACGAAAGCCCGTGCAGCCAGCACTTCCTGGTCGACAGCGAACCGGAGCAGGTCGGCCCGCCCGCGACCGAGCAGGACGCGGTGCGCTGGGCGAACGCGTACGGGGCGGTCTCCTCCGGGGAGCAGCGCGTCGCGCTCACCGTGCAGGGCACGGGCAGCGACACGGTGGTCCTGGAGGATCTGCACGTACGCGTCGTCGGCAAGGCGGCGCCGCTCGCCTGGAACGACTACTCGATGGGTGTCGGCTGCGGTGGCGGCGTCTGGACCAAGTCGTTCGACATCGACCTCGACAACGGCAGCCCCACCGTCACCGTCAAGAACGGCCAGCGCGACTTCCCGTACAAGGTCAGCGAGTCCGACCCGGAGGTCTTCTACGTGAACGCGCACAGCACGGCGCACGACGTCCGCTGGGAGCTGACCCTGGACTGGTCGAGCGGCTCACGCCACGGCACCGTACGCATCGACAACTCCGGCAGCGCCTTCCGTACGAGCGCCAACTCCGGCCGCCCCGGCTACGACTACCCGCTGGGCGGCAGCGAGTGGATCAAGCGGGAGGAGCAGCCGTAGGGGGCGTACGGGGCGAGGTGTTGGTCCTTACTGCACGTTGTCGCGCACGCGCAGTCGTGCGCCCAACAGGCCGCCCAGCGCGGTGAGCAGCGAGATCACGGCGAGGAGCGCCGCGGCCGGCCAGGACACCGAACCGCCGGCCGCGTTCAGCAGAGCCGTGGCGATCATGGGCAGGAAGCCCGTCACCGCACCGGCGATGTTGTAGGCCAGGGCCACCCCGCTGTAGCGCAGATGCGCGGGGAACAGTTCGGTCAGCAGGGCACCCGAGACGGCGTAGGTCACCGCGAGGAGCGCGATGCCGAGCGCCACGGCGAGGATCACCGCGAAGTGGTTGCCGGTGTCGATGAGCCAGTACACCGGGAAGGCGCACACCGCGGAGGCGACGCCGCCCCAGAGGGTCACGCGGCCCGCGCCGATCCGCTCGGACACCCTGCCCATCGCCATGATGACGAAGATCTCCACCACGGCCGCGACGAGCGTCGCGTTGACCACAAGGCCCTTCGGCAGACCGAGGGTTCCGGTGCCGTAGCTGATGACGAATGTGGTCAGCAGGTAGAAGCCGCCGACGCCGAGCAGGGCGGAGGAGATCGCCACGAGGAGGCGTCCCCAGGCCGTACGGAACACCTCGACGGCCGGTACCTTGGCGCGCTGGTCCTTGCGGAGCAGCTCATCGAAGAGCGGGGACTCCTCGACCTTGCGGCGGATGAAGTAGGCGAGCGCGGTCAGCGGGAAGGCGAACAGGAACGGCAGGCGCCAGCCCCACGAGTTGAAGATGTCGTCCGGCATCATCAGCACCAGCGCGAAGGCGCCGGAGGACATCAACGTGCCGACGGGCGAGCCGATCTGCGGCAGCGCCGCGTACCGGCCGCGCTTCTCGGGCGGCGCGTGTTCCACGGCGAGTGTGACGGCGCCGCCCCACTCGCCGCCGACGGCGACGCCCTGCAGCAGCCGGAGGAAGACCAGGAGCAGCGGTGCGGCGAGGCCGATGGTCGCGTAGCCGGGGAGCAGGCCGATGACACCGGTCGCGATGCCGATGCTGATCACGGTGATGAGCAGGGCCGGGCGGCGTCCCATCCGGTCGCCGAGCCAGCCGAACAGGACGGCGCCGATGGGCCGGGCGGCGAAGCCGACGCCGAAGGTGCCGAATGCGGCGAGCGTCGCGGTCGCCGGGTCGAGCGACGAGAAGAACTGGCTGTCGAAGACGATCGCGGCGGCGGTGCCGAAGAGGAAGTAGTCGTACCACTCCAGCGCCGTGCCGACGAAGGCGGCGAAGGCCACGCGTCCGGCCGCCTGTCCGGTGACGACGGGGCCGGTCCCGTCCGGTGGCGCCTGGTCCGCCTCGGCCCGCGTGCGGTCGAGTTGCGTCATGGGGTGCTCCTTGTGCGGTGTCACGCGCTGGGCCGCGCGGGGACGGGAAGGTCGGCACTGGCGCCGGTCACGGGGCCGAGGCCGTTCAAAGAGTCGGCTCCGTGGACGCAGGCACCCTCGACGAAGGTGGCGAGGACCTCGACGGCCCCGATCCGGGACGGGTCGACCGCGACCGGGTCGTCGGACAGCACCACGAAGTCGGCGTACTTTCCGGGCGTGAGGCTGCCGCGGCGGTCCTCCTCGTGGCTCGCGTACGCGGCGTCCAGGGTGTAGGCGCGCAGCGCCTGTTCGGCGGTGGCCCGCTCGTCACCGGCGAGCAACAGGCCGTCGCGGCTGAGCCGTTGGACCATCGACTGCATACCGAGCAGCGGCGCGCCGGCGGCCACCGGCCGGTCCGAACTGCCGGGCACCCGCAGCCCGTGCTCCAGGAAGGAACGGTGCCGGTACAGCCAGCCGATCCGCTCGGGACCCAGCGCCTCGGCCATCGTGTCGCCGACCGCGTACAGGAAGTGCGGCTGCGGAACGGGGATGACGCCGAGTTCGGCGTAGCGGCCGAGCTGGTCGGGGCGGACGACTCCGGAGTGCTCGATGCGGTGGCGGGCGTCCGGCCTCGGCAGCGCCTCCTGCGCGCGGGCGAAGGCGTCGAGGGCGAGGTCGATGGCCTCGTCGCCGATGGCGTGTGCGGCGACCCGCCAGCCGGCCCGGTGCGCGGCGACCATCAGGTCGCGCATGTCGTCGGGGCTGTCCTGGTACACGCCGTGGTGGCCGTGCCCGCACAGCGGTTCGGTGACGGCGGCGGTGCGGCCGATCAGGGAGCCGTCGAGCCACAGCTTCACCGGGCCGATCCGCAGCCGGTCGTCGCCGAAGCCGGTGCGCAGGCCGAGGTCGATGCCCTTGGTGATGCCGTCGGACTCGTGCGCGGCGAGCGCGTGGAGGTTGTCACCGGCGACCATCATCTCGACGCGGACCGGCAACGTGCCGCGTTCGCGGGCGAGTTGGTAAGCGGCCGCCTCGACGGGGCTGCGCCCGATGAGCCCCTGGCCAATGCCCGCCTCGGTGACGTGGGTGAGGCCCTCGGCCGTGTACACGGAGGCTGCCTTGGAGATCGCGTCGGCGAGGCCCGCCACGGAGACCGGCAGGGTGAGCGAGGTGACCAGGTGCTGCGCGCGCTCCTGGAGCAGTCCGGTGGGGCTGCCGTCGGCATCGCGGACGACGACACCGCCGTCCGACTCGCGCACGCTGCCGTCGAGCACGCCCACCCGGTCGAGCACGGCGCTGCTGACCACGCACATGTGGCCGGACCGGTGCTTGAGCCACACCGGGCGCCCGCCCGCGGCCCGGTCGAGGGCGCCGCGGTGCGGGTGTCCGCCCATCACGGTGTCGTCGTATCCGGCGCCGACCAGCCACGCGTCGGCGGGCAGGGTGGCGGCGCGGGCCGCGACCATGTCGTAGAGGGCTTCCAGGGTGGCGGCGCCGGACAGGTCGAGCTCGTCGAGGGTCTGTCCGAACCACGCCATGTGGTTGTGCGCGTCGGCGAAGCCGGGCACGACGGTCGCGCCGTGGAGGTCCACGGTGGTGCGCGCCGGGAGGTGTGCGACGTCGTCGTCCAGGCCGACGATCCGGCCGTTCAGCACGCCGAGCGTGTGGGCGGTGGGCCGTCGGCCGTCGACGGTACGGATGCGGGCGTTGGTGAGTTTCAGATCGATCATGAGCCTCAGGCCTGGTGGTGCGGCCGGACGAGCGGGGGCCGGCGGCGGGCGAACACGGACGAAGCAGAGGAGCGGTCGGCGGCCCACGGTGGCCGGCGCCCGGTCCGGGCCGCCGCCCCTTTCGATTGGGCAATGGCCAGTGAACTTCCGGGGCCTTGGTGAGCGCGCTCCGCTCTCAATCAGCAGAATGCCTGGTGAACAGCGCTACGAACAGTGGTGGACCGCTCACGGTTCACGACGCCATAATGGGCAGATGCACAAGCGAACCGCCGCGGGGGCGGAGAAGGCCACGGACCCGCCGGCCGCGGACCCCGCCGTCTCCCCGCCCGCACCCGCGGAGGCGGCTCGGGAGCGCGGGGCGTCCGAGCCGGTGACCCGGGCGCTGCACGCCCTCGTCCGCGACTGCCTCCTCGACCTGGACCGCCTCGTCGAGCGCTACGTCGACGAGATCTCGCAGTTCGACGGCTACCGGAGCGCCGTCGACCGGGCGGAGCTGACGCGGATCGGCCGCACCTGCTACGAACTCCTGCTGCGCATCATCGCGGACCTGCCCACCTCGCCGGAGCTGCTGGCCGCCTCCGAACAGTTGGGCCGCCGCCGCGCCCACCAGGGCGTGCCGCTGGACGCGCTGATGCAGGCGATCCGCACGGACTTCCGGGTGCTGTGGACCGAGTTCCTGGAGCGCACACCCACCGCCGGTCTGCCCGACCTGACCCGGAGCGCGGTGCGGGTGTGGGAGGCCGTCGAGTACCACGCGGTCCACACCCATGCCGCCTACGTCGACGAGATCGCCGTGATGGACCGCGAGCGCGCGCGGGAACGGGCCACGCTGATCGGACGGCTCCTGTCGTCGGACGGCCGCGACCCGCAGCTTCTCGCGCAGGCCGCGACGCTGCTCCAGGTGGAGGCCACCGACGACTTCACGGTCGCCATCGCGCCGCCCGAGTCCCAGGTCCGACTACGGGAGGCCGTCGACGCCCACCTCGGTGACCGCGGCACGCATCTGCAGCAGCACCACGGCATGCTCGTCCTGATCAGCGCGCTGCCGCCCGGCGCGGACGGCAGGCCCCCGCGGTGGCTCGAGGACGTGGCGTGCGCGTTCGGCCCGACGGCGCAGGGTCTCGCGCGGATCCCCGACACCGTGCGCATCACCGAGGCCATCGCTTCGGTGTTGACCCCTGACGCCGCGGGGCCGGTCGCCCTCGCGGACGTGTGGATGCCGGTGGCCGTCGCCCGCCTCGGCCCCACGGCCGCCGTCCTGGCCCGTACGGTGCTGGCCGGTCTCACCGACCTGGCGCCGCACGAGCGTGAGCGCCTTGTCGAGGCGGTCACCACCTACTGCGACACGGGTTCGGCGAGCGCCGCGGCCCGCGAGCTGTACTGCCACCGCAACACGATCCTGAACCGCCTCACCCGCTTCGAGACCCTCACCGGCTACCGCCCCACGCGCCCCGCGGACGCGGCCACGATCCTCTTCGCTCTGCGCGCCGAGGCACAGACCACGTGACACTTCCCGTGACCCCCTGATGGCCCGGTGCGTCCGACTGCACCGGGTCAGCCGCCTGCGGGCGGGGCTTCGAGCAGGCGATCGACGTGGTGTTGGAGGATGGCCAGCGCCGCGGTCGAGGTGTGGTGGCCCGCCAGGACGTGGGCCGTGAGTCCGTCGGCCAGGGCGAGGAGTGTTCGCGCCTCGAGGTCGGGGTCGAGGTTCCGGCGTACTTCCTGCGTGTCCTGGCCGTAGCGGATGAGCCACACGACGAGGTCGTGGAGCTTGGCGTAGGTCTCGTGCAGTACCGCGGCCAGCTCTTCGCTGGCGGGCGCTCGGGCGACAAAGGCCAGCCAGACGCGAGCCTGCGTCCTCGACTCCTCGTCCAGCAGGGCGAGTTCGGCCAGGGTGTGAGAGAGCAGGGTCGAGGCGGCTTGGGGCGTGGAGGTGACGGCGATGCGCCGGCCGGCGCGTTCGCTGACATGTTGGGTGATGTGTTCCAGGGCGAAGAGCAGCATGTCCTGCTTGGTGCGGAAGCACCGCTGAACGGCACCCATGGACACCTGGGCCTGGGCAGCGACGTCACGGAGGCTGACAGCCTCCATGCCAGAAGACGCGATCAGGGCGCAAACCGCTTCCGCGATGCGTCGGCGCCGCTCCTCGTAGTCGACCTGCTTGGGCACGGCCTTCCCCTTCCCTGTTCCGATGCACTTGCATCATATCCGACTTCACTGCACGATGTGATGCGAGCGCATCACAACGATGCGTCGACGCTGGAGACGGGGAACTCACCATGACGAAGCAGGTCCAGAGGTCGAACCGCAGCTCAGGTGAAGGGTTGTTGTGGCTGTTCGGCGCCATCCTGGTGGTTCAGGGCTTCGGCTCCGCGGCCACCGAGGCGGGGTGGAATACGAGCTTTGGTGTCGCGGGCCTTCTACGGGCCGCCCATCTGCCCGAGTGGACGGCGCTCCTGATCGGCTTGGCGGGCGCGGCACTGCTGGGCGTGGCGGCGCGTAGCCACTTCGCACGGAGGCGAGCGGATCGTCGCGCGTGAGGGGCCGGCGGCAGAGTCAGGTGGGCGACGTCACTGCGATCGTGAAGACTGCGATCGTGAAGACATCGTGGGCAAAGATTGCGGCCGGAACCACGGGGCGACCTTGCGCGTCCCGGAGCTTGACGTGACCAGTCTTTGACCCAAGAGGAGCCTCCATGCAGCAGTCGACTCAGCGACGGATCGCCGTACGAGCAGCAGGGGCGCTGTTGGCGGTGGCCTTCGCGGCGGGTTGTTCGGCGAGCGTGGGATCGAAGAGTGTGAGCAAGGACGAGGTCGCCAAGCAGGCCTCGACGGCCCTGGGCAAGCAGATCGGCCGGGAGCCCGACGACATCACCTGCGAGGACGACCTCAAGGCCGAAGTGGGCGCGACCGTCCGCTGCGAACTCACCGACGGCGGGGGGAAGCTGGGCATGACGGTCACCGCGAAGTCGGTCGACGGCGACAAGGTCAACATGGACTTCAAGGTCGACGACGCTGCGGCGGGGGGCGCGTCCTGAACCCCACGGATGGGGTCACTCCCAGCCCGGCCCCCGCCCCCCCGATTCGGCTACGGGCGCCCGGAAGAGCGCGTGCCACGGCCGAAGAACAGTGAGGTCGCGAACGCCACAAGGCCGATGACGCCCGCGAGGATGAACGCCGCGCTCAGGCCACTCGCGTCGGGCGCACCGGACGCGGCCTCGGATGCCAGGGACGCCACCGTGACGAAGACCGCCGTACCGCACGCACCCGCGACCTGCTGCATCGTCGCGAGGATCGCACTGCCGTGGGAGTGCAGGTGGTCCGGGAGCGCGCTCAGGGACGCCGTCATCAACGGGGTCATCATCAGGCCGAGTCCGCCCATCAGCAGCAGGTGCATGCCGATGACCGCCACCAGCGAGGAGTCCGCGCCGAGCAGCGAGAACAGCCACAGCGAGGCCGCCAGCGCGGCCGCGCCCGGGATCACCAACGGACGGGCGCCGACACGGTCGTAGAGCCGGCCCACGGGGCGGCCGAGGAGACCGAGGAGCAGGCCGCCGGGGAGGACGGCGAGGCCGCTGACGAACGTGGTCGTCCCCATCACCGTCTGGAGGTAGAGCGGGAGCAGAATCGCGGCCGCGCCCAGCATGCACATGAACAGCAGCGCGGACAGCAACAGGGCCACGGAGAAGGTGGGGTTCGCCAGCGGACGCAGATCCAACAGGGCGCGGTCCTGGCGCTGCAGGCGCAGTTGGCGCAGGACGAACACGGTGAGGGACAGGACACCCGCGACGATCGGCATCCACGGCGCGATGGTGTGCTCCCCGCCGCCGGACTCACCGATGGACGCGAGGCCGTAGAGGACGCCGCCGAAGCCGATGGCGGAGAGCACCACCGACAGCACGTCCAGCGGCACCTTTCGGGTCTCACTGTCCAGGCGCAGCCATATCGCGCCGATCACCAGAGCCGTCAGTGACAGCGGCAGAACGATCCAGAACATCCAGCGCCAGCTCAGCGAGGACAGCACCGCGCCGCCCACCGTCGGGCCGATGGCCGGGGCGACCGCGATGACGATCGTGATGGTGCCCATCATCGCCCCGCGGCGCTCAGCGGGGACCAGGCGCATCACCGTCGTCATCAGCATCGGGATCATGACGGCGGTGCCGAAGGCCTGCACCACGCGCCCGGTGAGCAGCACGCCGAAGCCGGGCGCAAGGGCGCTGATCAGGGTGCCAGTGCTGAACGCCGTCAGCGAGGCCAGGAAGATCCGGCGCGCGGAGAAGCGCTCGAGAAGGAAGCCGGTGATCGGGATGACCACGGCCATCGTCAGCAGGAAGCCGCTGGTGAGCCACTGCACCGTCGTCGTGGAGACCCCGAGGTCGACGGTGAGGTCACGCAGGGCGACGCTCAGGATCGTCTCGTTGAGGATCATCACGAACGCGGAGGCGACGAGGACCGCGATCAGGACGCCTGCGCGCGCCTGAGGCCCGCCCGCGGGCGGGGCGGCCGAACTGCCGCCGTCGTCGGGCGCGTCCACGCGCTCGACGTTTGTTGGCTGGCTCATGTGGGGGTGTACCTCGCAAGAGTCGGTAGAAGTCATGGGCCAGGCGGTGGCGTTGAGCGCCCTGATGAGCGCCCTGAGTGGCCCGGCAGGAGAATGCGCGCACATACAGCGCGCACTCAACCCTCCAACGCCCCGTCGTAGCACCGCATTCCAGGTATGACGGTCATCACAGGTCGACGCCCGCCTACCGCCCTACCGCCCTACCGCTCTACCGCTCTACCGCTCTACCGCTCTACCGCTCTACCGCTCTACCGCTGCGGGAAGTCAACACCGGCCGCGTGCAGCCGCGCTTCGACCAACGCGTTCAGCCGGGCGAGGGCGGGCGCGTCGTCCTCCCGGTGGTGGTTGACCAGTTCGTACCGGGCCGCGCCGTCTGATCGGCCCTGAAGTCCGGTCCCCGCCGCCAGCAGCGCGCGGTCGGTCAGCACCTTCTCGGCGAGCGCGGACGCGAGTTCGTCGAGCCGTGGGTCGTCGGGCGGCCAGGAAGTCGCGTCCCAGGCACGCTTGGTCAGCTCGACGTGCCCGGGATCGTCCAGGAGGCGCTCGAGCCGGGTCAGGAAGGCGTCGAACATCTCCGGGACCACCGCGCGTGTCAGCACCAGCGCCTCTCGCTGCGTGGCCACGTACTCGGGCTTGAAGCCGAGTTCGGCCATACGGTCAAGGGCCGCGCACGCCCGGTCGGGCAGCAGGGCCCTGTCCCCGTGGGCGATCCGGTGCAGCGTGTCGCGGCGCGCGACCAGGTCCTCGATCTGGTCGGTGAGCCGGCAGTGAACGTCGTCCAGGGCGGCGGCGAACCGCTCGGTGCCCGCGTCGAGCAGTTCGCCGACCTCGGCGAGCGGCACTCCGGCCCCGGCCAGGGTCCGCGCCTGGACCAGCCGGAGCAGTTCGGCCGAGCCGTAGCGCCGGTAGCCCGACGTGTCCCGCTCCGGCTCGGCGACAAGTCCCAGCCGGTGATAGTGGCGCACGGTCTTGATCGTGACTCCGGCGTAGGCCGCCGCCTGACCGATGGTGAGCCCACCCTTGGCACGCATCCGTCCCCAACTCCCCCGTCAAGACTCGCACTTGACCTTGACCTTGACCTTGACCTTAGGGCAGGCACCAGGCTCGCCGTACTACCACTTCGGAAACGGCTCCGGAGACCACGTCACACGTAGGAGACGACCATGAGCCAGCCCCCGCGCACCACAGCCGACTCCCCCGCCCAGCCGGGCCGACCGCACCTGCGCGGCCTCCTCCAGGAGATCGTCGATTCCGGAATCACCGGAGTGCAGCTGCGGGTGCACGACGAGCGGGGCACGTGGAGCGCCTCCGCCGGTGCGGCCGAGCTGGGCGGCGACGACAAGCCCCCGGCGGACGGGCACGTCCGCATCGGCAGCAACACCAAGACCTTCACCGCGACGCTGGTGCTGCAACTGGTGGCCGAGGGCAAGGTCGACCTCGACGCACCGGCCGTCGACCACCTCCCCGAGTTCGACCTCGACCACCGCATCACGGCGCGCATGCTGCTGCAGCACACCAGCGGGGTGTTCAACCACACCGGCGAGTTCTCCGAGGACGGGACCGTGGTCCCCGGGATCCCCTCGACCATCGCGGGCAAGGAATGGGTGGACAAGCGATTCGACACGTACCGCCCGCGGGACCTGGCCCGGCTGTCGCTGTCGAAGCCGCCGCGGTTCGAGCCGGGGGCGGGCTGGAGCTACTCCAACACCAACTACGTGCTGGCCAGGCTGCTGGTCGAGAACGTCACCGGCCGCCCGTGCGCCGAGGTGACACAAGAGCGGATCCTGAAGCCGCTCGGCCTGACGGGCACGGTGGTGCCGGGCACCTCGCAGGACATCCCCGAGCCGTACGCCCACGCCTACTACCGGTACGAGGACTCCGGCCGGCCGCACACGGTCGACGTCACCCGACAGAACCCGTCCTGGGTCGATGCCGGCGGCGACATGATCTCCACCACCGAGGACCTGCACACCTTCATCTCCGCACTGGCCCGCGGCGAGTTGCTGCCCGCACCGCTCCTCGCCGAGATGAGCACGCCGCACCCGGAGAGCGGTTTCGGGCTCGGCCTGCGCGTACAGCAGACCGGCCCCGGCGGCGACACTCTCCTGTTCCACAACGGCGGCCACAGCGGCCACGCGGCCCTGATGTACAGCACGGCCGACGGCAGCAGGACCCTGACCGCCGCGCTCAACTACGTGGACGACGCGGAAATGACCCTGGCGGAACCCTTCATGAAGGCGCAGGAGCGGCTCGCCCAGGCGGTGTTCGGCAGCTGAGCCCGCGCAGGGGGCCAGGACCGTGCGCGGCACGATACGGCTTGCACGGGATTACATAATTACGTAATCTCGTGCCATGGATCTGGAAGAGCGTGTCTCCGAGCTCGAGCGACGCCTGGCGCAGTTGGAGAGCGTGACCCCTGCTGCGCCGGTCGTGGGAGAGGGCGAGTTGTGGGCCCTCGACGCGCTGAAGGAGCGTCACCCGGTGACGCAGGACACGGACGGAGCCGTCCTGTTCACCGGGGCGGTACGTGTGCCGACGGGGCACCGCTACGAGTGGCAGTACGGCGTGCTCACCCAGACGCTGTTCGACGACGACTGGTCAGAGGTGGCCGAGTCGTTCGCCGCGCTCGGCCACCCGGTGCGGCTGAGGCTGCTGCGGGAGATCCTCGGCGGCCTGCGCACCGCCGCCGAACTGGCGTCGCTCGAGGACATCGGCACGACCGGCCAGATCTACCACCACCTGCGCCAACTCACCGGTGCGGGCTGGCTCCACACTCCGGAGCGCGGCCGCTACGAAGTGCCTGTGGGCCGAGCGGTGCCGCTGCTGGTGGCACTCACCGCCGCGCGCCCCGTGACCTGACCACTTTTCGTACGAGGGGGAACCATGTCCGTAGACCGACGCAAGGTCGCCGCCAGGATCCAATACGCGCTGTGGCTGGTCTTCTTCGCCCAGATCGTCGTCAGATTCTTCATGGAACTTCCCTACAACTACTGGGTGAGTTGGCTGCCCGCACTCGGCGCGATCGGCATCGGCCTGGTGACCTCGCGCTCCGCCCGGCATCGAATCGAGACCCGGCCGCCGGCGCCGGTGGAGGTCGCACCCCCGGTCACCGGCCGCTGGTCGGCCGTCAACAGCCCCGCGGACAAGGTGCCGAGCCACGGAACGCACCACCTCGCCCAGACCTACGCCATCGACATCGCGGCGGAGCCGGCGGAGGGGCCCGCTCGTCCCGCCCCCGTGTGGTTCTGGCCGGTCGCCCACCGCAACCGGGACTACCCCGCCTTCGGGGCACCGCTGTACGCGGTCGCCGATGCCACCGTCGTGCACGCCGAGGACGGCCAGCGTGACCACCTCAGCCGTAGCTCCCTCGCAGGAGTGCTGTACTTCTGGCTCATCGAGGGTGTCTTCCGCACGCTCGGCGGGAGCCGCCGGGTCGTGGGCAACCACATCGTCCTCGACCTGGGCGAAGCGACGTACGCCGTGTACGGACACGTCCAACGGGGCTCGCTGGACGTCCGGGCGGGCGACAAGGTCGTCGCCGGCCAACTGCTCGGCCGTTGCGGCAACTCCGGCAACTCCACGCAGCCGCATCTGCACTTCCAGCTGATGGACGGGCCGGACCTGGAGACCGCGCGCGGCATCCCGTTCAGCTGGCACGAGGTCGGAGTGCCCGCCGCCGGTACGGCCTTCACCGTCGGCGAGCGCACCTCGGCCACGGAACCGTCCCACCACGCCTGACGAGGCCGCGGTGTCGGTCGGCCCGGTGTCTCAGGGACACGCCGAGATCGTCATCACCTCGTAACTGCGCTTCCCCCGAACACATCCGATCAGGCAAGCTCAAGATCAGCGAAGGGCACACAGCCCGGCCGATCGACCATCCGCACATCCGTACAACAACGGGGGAACCACATCATGCTCCGCAACCACCGCCGCAAGGCCGTCCTCACCGCCGCCGCCCTGATGGCCACGACCACGCTGCTCACGGCCTGCCAGGGAGGCGCGGACGACAGCGCCGCGTCGGGCGGTTCCGAGTCGTCGAACGCGGCGTCGGACACGAAGGACAAGGGCGGCGACACCGGTTCGGCTTCCGCGGGCAACGCGGAGTCGCAGGCCGGCAGCGGCTCGGGCAGCGCGTCCAAGGGCAAGGGTGTGAGCGGCACCTGGTTCGGCAACGTCTCCTACCTGGCGCCCGGCAAGTACACCGTCTCCGACCAGAAGGACACCAAGCAGGCCTTCTTCACCTCGACCGACACCGACATCCAGGGTGCCGGTGTCATCTGCGGCGACGCCGAGGGCCAGGCCGCCACACCGTGCAGCGAGCAGGAGCTCGAGGCCGCCTCCAAGAAGGGCGTCTCCGCCACGGTGAAGATCAAGAACGGCATAGCCGTCAGCATCGTCGAGGACCACTCCAGCAGCGGTGGCGGCTCGGACACCGACAAGCCGAGCAAGCTCAGCTCCGGGGAACTCGGCTACCTGGCCCCGGGCAAGTACACCCTCGACAACGACGGCAACACCACTTCCTTCTTCACCGCCACCGACACGACCATCAACGGCAACGGCTGGATCTGCGGCGAGAACGGCGACAACAAGCCCTGCACCGAGGACGAGCTCGAGGCCGCGGCGAAGAAGGGCGGCGTGCGGGTGGTCGTCGATCTCGACAACGGCACCGCCGTCACCATCGACGAGGAGCACAACTAAGGCAACTGACTGGGCGACCAGGGCAACCAGGGTCTTCCTGAAGGAACTTGCTCACCGGTCGTTGGCTCGGAGCGTCGCCACGGCGGAGACGGTGGCATAGCCGCGCCATTCGAGCGTCGCGGCTTCGGAGTAGCTGGTCACCTTCTCGGCCGTGAACGGCCGAGCTTGTACGGCTCGGTTCGTTCACACCTTGTCGCGCTCCCGACTGCCCCCTACGACAGGGCGGTTACGGGTCGCATCTCTCCTCAGCGGCTGCGTGCCGGTGAGGGGACGGGCATGGTGACGAATGCCCACGCCGAGCGTGCGCGGTTGCGCACGTTGAC
>NZ_JBSFVM010000042.1:0-44090 GCF_053592315.1 Streptomyces sp. NPDC002754 | reverse complement strand
GAGGCGCGGGGTCCGGGGCGGAGCCCCGCGGCCTCGGCCACGGAGCCGCCTGCTCAATCGCCGCAGGGGCTGGAGTGGGGCTCTGCCCCACACCCCGCGCCTCAATCGCCGGCGGGGCTCGAGGCGGAGGCCGGGCTTGAGTGGGTCAACCGAGGGAACGATCGCGCCGCCACCAAGAACACCAACGTGGTCAACGCGAACGGCCACGTGAACATGTGTCCGCCCACCGGCGCCGCAAGCGCCCCGAACGCCGGCGCACACACGGTCGCGGCCACCGCCCCGGCGACGGCATACGCCACCGTCCGCGGCGTCGCCTTCAGAAACACGCCACACAGCGCGAGCGAAACAAGCACCGCGTTGTACGCGGACGTCCCGTCGGCCAGCTGCGCGGCAGGCTCACCGAGGGCCCACGCCGTCACCATGCCCGCGACGTTCCCGAGGCAGGCCACCCCCGCGACCCGCGGCCCGGCCACCACGAGACCGGCGAGCACCAGCGCCCCCGCGTACCACTGCGGCATCAGGAAGATCTGACCGAATCCGGCGAAGAACCCCCGCACGGCGTCGTCGAGTTGCACGCCGGTCCTGGCCCCGGACACCGCCTGCGGGAACCCGGCGATCCCGCCCCCGCCGGTCCACACCCGCGCGAACCCGGGCGCGGCCAGCGTGATGACGCTCGCCACGAGGCAGAACGGCAGCGTCAGGGCAGGTAGCCCCCACGCCCCGAGGGCCCGCCCCGCGGCGGCGGTGGCCACGGTCGCGGCGGCGCAGCCGAGCACGGCGACGAGTACCGAGGAGAGCTGGTCGGGGTCGAGGAAGACGGCGCAACTCACGCCCACGAGGCAGGCGTTGAAGCCCTCCATGCCGAGGGTGAGCCGCTCCTTCTCCACACCGAGCAGCGCCGCGACCAGCGTGCCGACGGCCGCGCCCCCGACCCCGTAGAGCCCGTACTCCCACCCGGAGGCGAACAGCGCGGCGCCGAACAGTGCTCCCGTGAGGGCATGCGGCAGGAACGTGACCTGGCCGATCCCGCGCAGTACGTGCAGTGCGAACCGTCTACAACCGGTCGTCCAACTCTGCCCGATTTCCTGGTGAATCGCGGCATCCGCCGTCTGCGCCATGCGCCGCTCCCGTGTTACGAGGATGTTTCCCGATCCGGCGAATGTACGTTACAGCTACTTCCGGGAAAGGCCCTGGCCGGGGGCGGGAACGCGCCACGGCGCCCGCTCAGCGCGGCGCCGCCGCTCCCAGCTCGGCCCGCAGCGCCCGCTCCCCGGCCCCGGTCACCCGCACCGCCCGCTCGGAGCCGATCCGCTCGACCCAGCCCGCCGCGAAGGCGTGGGCGCACAGTGCGGCGCCCGCCCGCCCGGCGAGGTGCAGACGGCGCTCCGTCCAGTCGAGGCAGCCGCGCGCGAGCGGCCGCCGCGGGCCGGGATCCAGCGGCGCCCCGAGCGCACGGAACCAGCCGTGCCCCGCGTCGGTGAGCGCGAAGGTCGAGGGGTCGGTGGCGAGCCGCAGCAGCCCCCGCTCGACCATCGCGTCGGTGACCGTGATCCCGAGCCGGCCCGCGAGGTGGTCGTAGCAGGTCCGCCCGCGGGCCATCGCGGTCCGCGCCGACGCGGCCCGCAGCGTGGGAGGCCGCTCCCCGCCGTCCGGCACGGCGTACCCGGCGAGGCCCTCCAGGAGCCCGGCGACCTGCGCGTCGGCGAGCCGCAGATACCGGTGCCTGCCCTGCCGCTCCTCGGCGAGCAGCCCGCCCGCGACGAGCTTGCCGAGGTGCTCGCTCGCGGTCGACGCCGCGACGCCCGCGTGCCGCGCCAGCTCGCCCGCCGTCCACGCCCGGCCGTCGAGCAGTGCGAGCAGGCAGGCGGCCCGTGTCTCGTCGGCGATCAGCGAGGCGAGAGCGGCGAGGCGCGGAGCGCCGGGTTCGGTCGAGGCGGCCATGACCCAAGCATGCCCCCGGCACGCTTCGGCGACCGCCGAAACGTCAGTGGGTCCCTGCGGCCACCTGCTCGTACTGCAGGGCGAGCCCGTCGAGCAGCGCCGCTAGCCCCGTCTCGAAGGCCCGGTCGTCGACGGCCTCCTGCCGCTCGGCGAGCAGATGCGCCTGGCCGAGGTGCGGATAGTCGGCGGGGTCGTACGCCGCCTCGTCGTCGGGGAAGCCGCCCGCGAACGAGCCGAGCGCGGATCCCGTCACGAAGTACCGCATGAGCGCGCCGATGGACGTGGCCTGCGGCGGCGGCCACCCGGCGTCGACCATCGAGCCGAACACCGCGTCGGCGAGCCGCAGCCCGGCCGGACGGTGGCCGGGCCCGCGCGCGAGCACCGGGACGATGTTCGGGTGGGCGCGCAGCGCCGCACGGTAGGAGACGGCCCAGTCGTGCAGCGCGGTGCGCCAGTCCCGGTCGTCGTCCGCGCCGAACATCGACAGGTCGACCTGCGCGCTCACCGAGTCGGCGACCGCCTCCAGGATCTGGTCCTTCGTGCGGAAGTGGTTGTAGAGCGAGGGCCCGCTCACCCCGAGCCCGGCGGCGAGCCGGCGCGTCGAGACGGCGGCGAGGCCCTCGGTGTCGACGAGGGTGCGCGCCGCGTCGACGATGCGATCTCTGCTCAGGAGGGGCTTGCGCGGTCGGGCCATGCGGCACATAGTAGGGCTGCACGCTAAAACTAGCAGTGCTAATTAAGTGAGTGACGAGTCGATCGATCGGGAGTGGCCATGAACCTGGAGCTGAGCGAGGAGCAGACGGCGGTGCGCCGCCTCGCCAAGGACTTCGTGGACCGCGAGATCGCGCCGAACGTGGTGACGTGGGACCGGGCCGAGGAGGTCGACCGGGGCATCGTCAAGAAGCTCGGCAATCTCGGCTTCCTGGGCCTGACCATCGACGAGGAGTACGGCGGCTCGGGCGGCGACCACCTCGCGTACACGCTGGTCACGGAGGAGCTGGGGCGCGGCGACTCGTCGGTGCGCGGCATCGTCTCCGTCTCCCTCGGCCTGGTCACCAAGCCGATCCAGCAGTGGGCGAGCGAGGAGCAGAAGCGGCACTGGATCCCGAAGCTGACGGCCGGAGAGGCGCTCGGCTGCTTCGGCCTCACCGAGCCCGGCCACGGTTCGAACCCGGCGGACCTCCAGACCCGCGCGGTCCGCGACGGCGACGAGTACGTGATCAACGGCACGAAGATCTTCATCACCAACGGCACCTGGGCCGACGTCGTCCTCCTCTTCGCGCGCACCAACGACACCCCGGGCCACAAGGGCATCTCCGCCTTCCTGGTCCCCACGGACACCCCCGGCCTGACCCGCAACACCATCCACGGCAAGCTCGGCCTGCGCGGCCAGACCACGGCCGAGCTGGTCCTGGAGGACGTCCGCGTACCGGCCTCCGCGCTGATGGGCCCGGAGGGCAAGGGCTTCTCGATCGCCATGTCCGCGCTCGCCAAGGGCCGCATGTCGGTGGCGGCGGGCTGCGTGGGCATAGCCCAGGCCGCACTGGACGCGGCCGTCGGATACGCGGGCGAGCGCGAGCAGTTCGGCAAGTCCATCGCCTCGTACCAGCTGGTGCAGGAGCTGATCTCCGACATCTCCGTCGACGTGGACGCGGCCCGCCTGCTGACCTGGCGCGTCGCCGACCTCATCGACCGCGGCGAGGACTTCGCGACGGCGGCGTCCAAGGCGAAGCTGTTCGCGTCCGAGGCGGCGGTCCGCGCGGCGAACAACGCGCTCCAGGTCTTCGGCGGCTACGGCTACATCGACGAGTACCCCGTCGGCAAGCTGCTGCGCGACGCCCGCGTGATGACCCTCTATGAGGGCACGAGCCAGATCCAGAAACTGATCATCGGCCGTGCGCTGACGGGTGTTTCGGCGTTCTGAGTACGTACTTGAGTACGCGGGCGGATGGGGCTCCGGCCCCGTCCGCCCGATGCTGTTCGACATGAGCAGTGACACACCGGTCAAGCAGCAGAACACGGTGGCCTTCTACGGCCAGGCGGTCGCCTCGTTCGCGGTCGCGCTCCTCGCGGTCGGCATCGGCATCTACAGCCTCGACGCGAGCGGCTGGATCCGCGCCTTCCTCGGCATCTCCGTCCTGTACCTGACGACCTCGGCCTTCACCCTGGCCAAGGTCATCCGCGACCGCCAGGAAGCGGGCCAGATCTACAGCCGCGTCGACCAGGCCCGCCTCGAAAAAATCCTGGCAGACCACGACCCCTTCAAGCCGGTGGCCTAGTCAAGCCCGTCCCGGCGCCACTCAAGCCCGTCCGGCGATTGAGGACATCTTTTCCGGTCGGCTCCGCAGTCACATCCCGGGCGGCCAGCCCTAAGCGCTCGCTCACCCCGGAGGGTATGGTGTCACCACCCCCGGGAGGATGTGAGCACAGCGATGACGCAGGACGAGCGCGGTGTCGGCGAGGCCGCGGACACGGACGAGATGCCGTGGGCCGACGTCACGCCCGACGCCGCCCGGCGGCTGCTCGTCGCCGCGGTACAGGCGTTCGCCGAGCGCGGCTACCACGCCACCACGACCCGCGACATCGCGAGCCGCGCCGGCATGAGCCCGGCCGCGCTCTACATCCACTACAAGACCAAGGAAGAGCTGCTCCTCAAGATCAGCCGGATCGGTCACGACAAGGCCCTCGCGATCCTGCGCCGGGCGGTCGAGACCGAGGGCACCGCCGCCGAGCGCCTCGCGGAGGCCGTCCGGTCCTTCGTCCGCTGGCACGCGGGGCACCACATGACCGCGCGCGTCGTCCAGTACGAGCTGGACTCGCTGGGCGAGGAGAACCGGCCCGAGATCGTGGCGCTGCGCCGCCAGAGCGACGCCGCCGTGCGGGAGATCCTCAACGACGGTGTCCGGGCGGGGGAGTTCGACGTCCCCGACGTGCCGGGCACGACGGTCGCCGTCCTCTCGCTCTGCATCGACGTGGCCCGCTGGTTCAACGCCGAGGGCAAGCGGACACCCGACGAGGTCGGCGCGCTCTACGCCGACCTCGTACTGCGCATGGTGACCGCGCCCCCAGCCTCGTAACGGGCGCTCAGAGGTAGTAGCGGGACACCGACTCCGCGACGCACACCGGCTTGTCGCCGCCCTCGCGCTCCACGCTGAACGCCACGGTCACCTGTACGCCGCCGGCCACGTCCGCCACGTCCGTGACCTTCGCGGTGGCGCGCAGCCGCGAGCCCACGGGGACGGGGGCCGGGAAACGGACCTTGTTCGTCCCGTAGTTGACGCCCATCTTCATGCCCTCGACCTTCATCAGCTGCGGGCCGAAGAGGGGCAGCAGGGAGAGGGTCAGATAGCCGTGCGCGATGGTCGTCTTGAACGGGCCCTCCTTCGCGCGCTCCGGGTCGACGTGGATCCACTGGTGGTCGCCCGTGGCCTCGGCGAACTGGTCGATGCGGCTCTGCTCGACCTCGACCCAGTCGCTGTACCCGAGCTGCTCGCCGACGGCGCCCTTCAGGTCGTCGACGTCCTTGAAAACGCGCGGCTCAGCCATGTTCGGTGACCTCCCAGATGACTTGTCTAAGCGCTTGCTCAGACCACTTGGCACTCTAACAACGAGAGCCGCGCCCGCACTAGGTTCGTCTACGCTCGGCCGGGTGCCACAGATTCCGGAGAAGATCCACGAGCTCACCGTCGGCCAGGTGTCGGCGCGCAGCGGCGCCGCCGTCTCCGCGCTGCACTTCTACGAGTCCAAGGGTCTGATCACCAGCCGCCGCACCTCCGGCAACCAGCGCCGGTACGAGCGGGACACCCTGCGCCGCGTCGCATTCATCAGGGCCGCCCAGCGCGTCGGCATCCCGCTCGCCACGATCCGCGACGCGCTCGCCGAACTCCCCGAGGAGCGCACCCCGAACCGGGACGACTGGGCGCGCCTCTCGGAGGTCTGGCGGTCCGAACTGGACGAGCGGATCAAGCAGTTGGGGCGGTTGCGTGATCACCTGACCGACTGCATCGGGTGCGGGTGCCTGTCCCTGGAGACCTGTGTCCTGTCCAATCCGGACGACGTCTTCGGCGAGCGCCTCACGGGCTCTCGTCTGATGGGGGAGCGGCGGGAGCGTCCGGAGTCGTAGGCGTGAACCTGGGCCCCAGCGTCCGGAACACCGCGCTGAGCACGATCGCCGCGATCGCCCCGGCCGCGACCCCGCTGCCGAACAGGGTGCGGGCCCACGTCGGCAGCTCCGCGTACATCTCCGGCGCCACGATCGGCAGCATGCCGATCACGAGGGCGAGCGCGATGACGACGCTGTCCGTGCCGTGCGAGAGGTTCGTACGGGAGAGCATCCCGAAGCCCATGACCGCGATCACCGCGTAGATGACGAGGCCCGCCGCGCCGACCACCGGCTCCGGGATCGCCGCGAGGATACGGGTCAGCGGCGTGATCAGTCCGCACACGATCAGCAGCACACCGGCCCCCGCCGTCACGAACCGGCTGCGTACGCGCGTGAGTTGGACGATGCCGATGTTCTCGGCGCTGGTCACCATCAGCGACGTACCGAAGACGCCGGAGAACAGCGAGACGAGCGCGTCGGCGCGGGCGATGCGCGGCACGTCGCGGCCCGCGTCGGGGGTGCGGCCCACGGCCTCGCTGTTGAGGACCGTCTGCCCGGTGGCCTCGGCGAGCGAGGCGAGGGCGAAGACCAGGAGCGGGATGGCGGCGAGCAGGTCGAAGTGCGGGGCGCCGTACGGGAAGGGGTCGGGCAGCGCGAAGGTGCCGCCGTGCGCCACCTCGATGTCGGTGCCCATGAGTGCGGCGATCACCGTGCCGCAGACCAGGCCGAGCAGCACCGCCATCTGCCGCCACACGCCCCGCAGGACGAGGAAGAACACCGCGATCACGCCGAGCGTCGCGAAGCCGAGGCCCGGACCCGAGGCGACCATCGGCGCGGTCACCTTGATCATGTTGATGCCGATGAGGACGACCGTCGTGCCCATCACCAGCGGCGGGAACAGGCGGACCAGGCGCCCGTAGAACGGGAGGACGCAGAGCAGGAAGGCTGCCGCGACCAGCACGGAGCCCGAGGCCGTCGCCGGGCCGTACTCCTGCGCGATCTGGAGGAAGATCGCCACCGCGGCGCCGCCCGGCAGCATCAGGAACGGCAGCCGGGCGCCCACCCGCAGCACCGCGATCCCGAGCGACTGCAGCAGCGCCCCCACGCCGCACAGCACGAGGGTCGCGCTGAGCAGCGAGGCGGTCTGCGTCGTCGTCAGCTTCAGCGTCGTCGCGATGAGGATGACGGAGGAGACGGGCGCGGCCACGCCCGCCAGCAGGTGCTGGCAGGCGAGGGGGGCGAGGCGCTTGAGGGGCAGGCGCTCGTCGACCGGAGCCACTGGTGGTGCGGCGGTCGCGGTCACCGCTTCAGCCACGGCAGCTCGGCCGCGGAGTACCGGTAGGCGCGGAACACGGCGTTGGGCTCGGACGGGAAGAGCCTGCGGACCTCTTCCTCGGAGTAGCCGCCGAAGAACGGGACGATGTACTCCCAGCAGAGGTAGCCGTCCTCGGTCACCTCGAAGAGCCGGCCCGCGGGGGAGTCGGTGACCAGGGTGTTGCCGTTCGGGAGGCGCTGGGCGCTGCCCATGAACGGCGCGAAGAAGGACTCGCGCGCCGGGTCGTGGTACTCCCAGGCGATCTTGCCGCTGGAGCGCTCGATCTCGATGACGCGGCTGAACGGTACGTCCCAGTGCGGCCGGAAGACGCCGTTGTCGAAGACGAGGAAGTTGCCGTTGTCGAGCTCGGTCGGGCAGTGCTGCTGCGAGACCACGCCCGGCTCGGAGCGCCAGATGATGTCGCCGGTGGCGCGCTCGATGACGACGACGGCGGAGACCGAGCGGAAGCTGGCGAGGATGTTGCCATCGGCGAGCGGCAGCACGCTGTTGATCAGCGGGTAGTGCTCGCGGGCGTAGTCCGGGTGGAGCGGGAAGTCCTCGCGGCCGAGCCGCTCGGAGACCTTCCACTCCCAGGTCGTATTCCCCTCGGCGTCGACCTCGACGATCGTGTCCGCCCAGATCGTCGTGCCGCCGGCCTCCGACCCCGGTACTCCGCCGCGCACGGCCGCCGCCGCTTCCCCGGTCAGCGCTTCGAGCGCCGTGTAGAGGATCCGGCCGTCGCCGTAGTGGTGGGCGTCGTGGTGCTGGAGCGGGTCGTGGTGCTCGCGCAGCACCGTGCCGTCCGGGGCGATCTCCTGCATGAGGCCGCCGCGGTACTTGTGCCACATGGGGAAGAGGGCGGGCTCGTCGGGCAGCACGCCGCTGTAGGCGAGGTTCCCGTTCGCGAGGATCCGCGCGTGCCGGCCGGGGCGGTTCGGGAGGTTCCACTGGTGGACGACCTCGCCGTGGAGGTCGATCAGGTACACCTCGCCGGTCCCGGTCAGCGGGGCGAAGAGGGTGTACCCGGTGTACGCGGCGTCCTCGTCGAGGGCGAGGAGTCCGGTGCCGCGGCGGCGGCGCTGGTTCTGGTCCACACGAGCCATGGAGGCCCTCCATCCAGTGGTTAACTTTTTTAAGTACTGGTTAAGAAGTTAACCACGGCGGTAGGCTGCCGGGGAACAGGGGCCGAACCGAAAGGGCGTTACAAGTTCATGAACGTGGGACCCGGAATCCGGCGCAGGCGCCGCGGCCTCGAACTGACGCTCGCCGAGGTGGCCCGCCGCGCCGGGGTCTCCGTCCCGTTCCTCAGTCAGGTCGAGAACGGGCACTCGCGCCCCGGCATGGGCTCGCTGCAGCGCATAGCCGACGCCCTCGACACCACCGCCGTGGAACTCCTCGCGTCCGCCGAGCCGCCCCGCCCGGTCGACGTGGTGCGCGCGGGGGAGAAGCCCGCGATGGCCGACGGCGCGCGCCCGCTCGTCCGGGGCGAACAGCGGCTGCACGCCCTGGAGTTCACCGGGGAGCACGACTGGGACCGGGTCTTCCGGCACCCCGGCGACGAGATCATGTACGTCGCCGACGGCTCGGCCGAGGTCGAGGCGGACGACACCCACTACGTGCTGGAGCGCGGCGACACGCTGTACTGCGCGGCCGGACTCCCGCACCGCTGGCGCCCGTTGGAGCCCGGCACCCGGGTCCTCGTCGTGGGCATCGCCGCGCCGTAGGGCCCGTCGTCCGGATCGGGTCCGGCGCGCAACACCCCTTGCCCGCGGCCGTACTTGGCGCGACCATGCGTCGCACCGAATGCGACGGGGGAGGTCGAACGGCATGGCAGTGGCGATCAGTTCGCTCAAGTACGAGTCCGCCCGCACGGGCGCGCAAACCCTGGTCTACGACGACGACGGCTACCACCTGGTGCGCTTCCCGTACGAGGACGCCGAGGAGTCGTACGACCCGTGGACCATGCACGACCCGGCGGGCGGCGGCGGTTCGTCGGCGTACCCCGACGCCCGCTCGGGGCTGATCTGGCCCAGTCACGACGGCTGGGGCACGCTGTCCGCGCTGGTCTTCTGGGGCGCGGACGCCCGCGCGAGCGAGTACCGCGCCCGCTTCGTGCGCGACCCGCTGGGCATCGGAACCGGCTACGACTCCACCGCCACCACCGACATCTCGCCCACGGGCGGCGGGCAGTACCGCTCGTACACCTGGCAGATGTTCGTGCACCCCGGCACCCCGGTCGGCTTCAAGGTCTCCGCCCGCTCGGGGGACACCCCGCTGAAGGTGCCGATCACGCTGGCCGAGTTCAAGCTGGCGATCCAGACGGATGTGCTCACGCCCTGACGGATCCCGGGGCCCGCCGGGCCGGTTCGGGTTTGTCTTCCGGATTGGCCCGCTTCGGGCGCCCCACGCCTCGTAGAGTCGCCACCGTGATTGAGAACGAGGCTCCGGATTCGCAACTGCCCATGCTCGCGACGCCGCAGGCCGAGCGGCTCAGAGCGCTCGTGGCCGAGTGCGTGCGGGCGCGATACGGGGCCGAGCGGGACTTCGTCCTCGTCGGGGGCGCGGTCGAGCGCGACGGTCACCTCTTCCCGTTGGCGAACCTGGCGCGGCGGTGCGCGGAGGCCCCCGAGAGCGACTGGCCCGCGCTCGTCGACGCCCACTTCGTGGCGCTGGCGGACGCCTCGCGGGGCGGCGAGGACGCCGATGAACTGCTCGAGGGGACGTGTCTGCGCCTCGTGCCCGAGGGCGCCGTCGGCCCGTCCGTGCCCGTGCACGCGCGCGAGGTCGCCGAAGGGCTGCGCCTCGCGCTCGCGCTCGACGGGCCCGACTCCGTACGCCTGTTGACCGACGAGGACGTGGCGCGGGCGGGCGCCGACGAGCTGTGGGCCGCGGGTCGGCGGGCCCTGACCCGGGCGCCGATGCGGCACGAGGAGGTGCGGCTCGACGGGCACCCCGTCCTGTACTCCGTGTACGGCGACGCGCACTCCGTCGCCACCAAGGCCGTCGTGCTGCCGGAGGTCGTCGCGGAGGTCACCGGGCGCCGGATGCCCGACGCGGGCGCCCTCGTCGCCGTGCCCACCCGGCACCTGCTCGCCTTCCACCCCATCGTCGACGGCGGCGCGGCCGAGGCCCTCAACGACCTTGCCACGTACGCGATCCGGGCCCACGACGAAGGGCCGGGGCCGCTCTCGCCCCGCGTCTACTGGTGGCACGACGGGCGCCTCACGTCGCTCACCCACATTGACGACGCGGCCCGCACCATCGAGCAGCGGCCGCCGCGCGAACTCGTCGACGTGATGAAGGCGCTGCGCGCGCTCGACCGGGCGGGCCGGCTCGACTCCGGTCGGCCGTGCGAGGCCCCCGCCGGCTCCTTCGCCGCCGCGCTCGTCGGCGCCCTCGCGCGCGCGGAGAGCGACCCCGACGCCGCGCGCGCCGAGACGTGGGACGCCTGGGTCGCGGCGCAGCAGCGCGGCACCGCCCTGTTCGCGCACGGCAAGGACGGTGAACCTCCGGCGGACGACGCGGAGTTGGCGGCGGAGGACGACGCGGCCCGCGCCTGGCTGGACGCCTTCTACCTCACCCTGGTCACCCGCGACCGCGAACACACCACACGCCTGTGCCGGGTCCCGCTCGGCACGCTGCGCGGCGGCGCCTCGGTGGACGACTACGTGCCGCACTGGATCGACGTTCTGCAGAGCCACTGGCTGCGCCGCCCCGTCGACGACGTCGTGGACCGGCTCGTCACCACCATCGAGGCCTCGCACCCCGACGTCGCGACCCTCGCGCCGAAGGACTTCCTCAACCTCGTCGACTACCAGCCCGTCGCGCTGTTCCACCGGCTGCTCACGCACGACCACGAGGCCTTCGGCGAGGCGCTCGCGGAATCCCTTGTGCAGCACGCCGGTTACTGGGGCGGGTCGGGGGCGCCGCGCGCCCGCGTGGCCCTCGGCCCGCTCGCGCTCGCGTGCCTCGCGTACGACATGGACTTCCCGGTCCGCACCGATCTGCCGTACCTGCCGCGGTACTTGCTCAACCGGCAGCGCCTTGAGGTCGCGCCGAGCTAGGGCCGGTTGTATGGATCAGTACTGGACCAGTGCTGGATCAGGGGTGCGCCGGTGTCGGGGCCGCACCCCCGTCGCGCTGTACGTCACCTGGTTCCGGTGGGCGGCCTACGCGGAGACGAGCAGCCGCGCCAGCCTGGCCTCCGCCAGTGCCATGGGTGTGAGGACGGGCCGCGGCACGACGATGCCGCAGCGGGTGCACACGGGGCCCGACGAGGGTTCGTGCGCCAGATCGTGCTGCCAGACCAGGCGGCTGCCCGCGCACACCGGGCAGCGCGCGCCGGGGCCGCGCTCAAGTGCCGTGATGAGCCTGCGCAGCACTTCGGCCAGCGGCTCCGTGGGATGCACAGACGGGTCGTCGCACCAGGCGACTCCGAAGCCGCCCCAGGTCAGCCGGTGCCAGTCGTCCACGCTGCCCGGGCTGCGCAGCCCGTCGTGCTTCTCCTTGCGCCTGCGCTCCGCGAAGGCGACTTCGTACGCGAGCCAGACGGCCCGCGCCTCCTCCAGCTCCTCCAGGGCCGCGACGAGGCGGGCCGGGTCGGGGGAGCGGTCCTCGGGGTCGAACCCCGCCCGGGAACAGAGGTGGTCCCAGGTCGCACGGTGCCCGTAAGGGGCAAATCTCTCAAGGCACTTGCGCAGTGAATAGCGCCGCAGTGCCAGATCGCTCAGCGGATCGCGTACCTGTCTCGCCATACTTCGAAATCCGGCCATCGCCCTGCACCTCCGTCACACGTACGTCGGCGTCGTCGCAGCCATGAAACGACGTCGCCGAGTAGACGTATCGACACGCGATTCGGATCCCTTCGAAGGCCGGTGGATCCCATCCGATTTCGGATGGGGTCCATCACTGTCACCTTCTGAGGCCGGGGAGTACTTGAGTGCTGCCTGAGTGTTCCCTGTGCTGATTCCGAAAACGTGACGCATGTTCATCTTCTGTTCGCGGCTAACCGTCGGTAACCTCCGGCGCCATGGGAAGCCTTATGGGAAGCCTTACGAAGAGAGTTACGGCCCTGGCGGCGCTTGTACTCACCGCCGGACTGCTCTCGCCCGCGTCGACCGCGAATGCCGCCGACGAACCCACCGCCCAGGAGACGGCCGCCGACTACTGCGGGGGCCAGTGCGCCGACATCCTGCCGCCCGGAGCGAACGGCAGCGCCACACTTGCCCAGATCCTCGGCAACAAATTGCTGGGTACCCAGCCTCCGCACGCCGACGATCAACTCGGTCCCTATGACGCGCTGTCGTCCGGGTATCCGTCTCTCACCGACGACACACTCACCAACTTCTTCAACGATTCCTCCTTCGGCGTCAAGGACGACCAGGTCGGTTCCGTCACCCGCCCCCGCGAGGACGTCACGATCACCCGTGACAAGAAGAACGGCGTACCCCACATCAAAGGTTCCTCGCGCTACGGAACAGAATTCGGCGCCGGCTTCGCCGCAGGTCAGGACCGCCTCTGGCTGATCGACCTGTTCCGTCACATAGGCCGCGGCGAATTGACGTCGTTCGCGGGCGGCGCCCTCGCGAACCAGGGACTCGAGCAGGAGTTCTGGCCACAGGCCCCGTACACCGAAAAGGATCTCGAACAGCAGGTCGACTCCATCAAGAAGACCGGCGGGGACCGCGGCAAGCAGGCCATGGAGGACGCGCAGGCCTATATCGACGGCCTCAACGCCTATCGGGAGAAGTCGAAGAAGGGCCGCTACTTCCCCGGCGAGTACGTGCTCACGGGCAAGGTCGACGCGATCACGAACGTGGGCGAGATCCAGCCGTTCAAGGTGACCGACATGATCGCGCTCGCCTCCGTGGTCGGCGGACTCTTCGGCAACGGCGGCGGCGGAGAGGTCGACGCGGCCCTCTCGCTCATGAAGTCCCAGGAGAAGTACGGCGTCGAGAAGGGCACCGAGGTCTGGGAGTCCTTCCGCGGCCGCGAGGACCCGGAGACCGTCACCACGATCCACGACGGCACCAGCTTCCCGTACGGCGAGAAGCCGGAGCACGCGCGCGGGCAGGCGCTCCCCGACAAGGGCTCGGTGGAGAAGGAACCCCTCGTGTACGACAAGGAGGGCTCGGCGGCGGCAGGGACGGCAGGGGCCGCAACGGCGAAGAAGGACCCCGTCAAGGCGCCCGCCAAGCTCAAACCGCTCCAGGGCATGTACGACGACGGCGTCCTGCCCTCCGACCTGTTCACGCGCTCGGCGTCCAAGAAGGGCATGTCGAACGCGCTGCTCGTCTCCGGCAAGCACTCCGCCTCCGGCAACCCGGTCGCCGTGTTCGGCCCGCAGACCGGCTACTTCGCGCCACAGCTGCTGATGATGCAGGAGCTCCAGGGCCCCGGCATCAGCGCGCGCGGCGTCTCCTTCGCCGGCGTCGGCATGTACGTCCAGCTCGGCCGCGGCCAGGACTACGCGTGGTCCGCGACCTCGGCGACCCAGGACATCACCGACACATACGCGGTCCCGCTGTGCGAGGCCGACGGCTCCGCGCCCACCCGGCAGTCGACCTCGTACATGTACCGGGGCACCTGCACGCCCATGGAGAAGATGGAGAAGAAGAACGCCTGGAAGCCGACGATCGCCGACTCCACGGCCGCCGGCTCCTACCGGATGCAGATCCTCCGTACGAAGTACGGGATCGTCAGCCACCGCGCCACCGTCGACGGAAAACCCGTCGCCTACACGGCACTTCGCTCCACGTACCGCCACGAGGCCGACTCGATCATCGGCTTCCAGATGCTGAACGACCCGACCTACGTCAAGGACGCCGCGTCGTTCCAGAAGGCGGCGCAGCACATCAACTACGCGTTCAACTGGTTCTACGCCGACTCGCGCGACATCGCGTACTACAACAGCGGCACCAACCCGGTGCGCGCCAAGGACATCGACATGTCGCTGCCGGTGCGGGGCGAACAGGCCTATGAGTGGAAGGACTTCGACCCGGCGAACAACACGGCCGCCGAGACGCCCCCGTCCCAGCACCCGAACTCCGTCGACCAGGACTACTACGTCTCCTGGAACAACAAACAGGCCAAGGGCTTCTCGTCACCCAACTTCAGCATGGGGGCGGTCCACCGGGCCGACCTGCTGAACGACCGGGTGAAGAAGCTCACCGAGCGCGGCGGCGTCACCCGGGCCTCGCTCACCCGGGCCATGGAGGAGGCCGCCGTCACGGATCTGCGGGGCGAGCAGGTGCTCCCGGAGATGCTCAAGGTCATCCGCAGCAAGCCGCTCGGCGACCTGGACAATCCGCAGCTGACCAAGGCCGTCCAGCAGTTGGAGGCCTGGGAGAAGGCGGGCGCCCAGCGCAACCAGACGTCCGCCGGGTCCAAGACGTACGCCCACCCCGACGCCGTACGGATCATGGACGCCTGGTGGCCGCTGATGGTCGAGGCCGAGTTCAAGCCAGGGCTCGGCGACGAGCTCTACAAGTCGCTCACCTCGCAGCTGACCGTCGACGAGGCGCCGTCCGCCGGACACGGGCCCACCGGCTCGCACGCAGGATCGGCCTTCCAGTACGGCTGGTGGGGCTACGCCGACAAGGACCTCAGGTCGGTGCTCGGCGAGCCGGTGAAGGGGAAGCTCGGCGCCTCGTACTGCGGTTCCGGCGACCTCTCGGCCTGCCGGGACGTCCTCCTCGCCACCCTGGCCGAGGCCGCAGCCAAGCCCGCCACCGAGGTCTACCCCGGTGACGACACCTGCAAGGCGGGCGAGCAGTGGTGCGCCGACAGCATCGCGCAGCGCGCCGTCGGCGGCATCACGCACCGCAACATCCAGTGGCAGAACCGGCCCACGTACCAGCAGGTCGTGGAATTCCCGGCGCACCGGTAGCGCACAGGGGCGGGTCGCTCAGGGAGGTCGCTCATGGAGGCCTACGTAGTGACCCGCCCCGCACCGAGCACCACGCGCGCGAGCTCCGCGTGGCAGATGTCGCTGTGGGCCCCCGAAGGCGGGGGCCCCTCGCGCACCACCTGCGCCACGTCCACGCTCACACAGCCCGCGCCCGGCACCCCGGCCCGCAGCACGTCCGCCAGTGTGAAGCGCACCGCGCCCGCCACTTCCTGGAAGCCGTCGTGCCCGAGCGCGCCCCACCGCTCGCCGAGGTCGACCAGCGTCCTGTCGTCGCCCGCGAGCCGCGACGCCAGCGGGTACATCACGCTCAGCGCGGTGTCGTACCGCGAGAAGCACGCCACCAGCGGGCCGTCCACCCGCGCCTGCCGGCCTTTCAGTGCGCCCCGGCCGGCGAACACGTAGTGCGAGAAGGCGCCCTGAAGGAGCGTCACGGACTTCACGTTGTGGGCGGCCCTCGGCATCCCGGCGAGCGCGAAGGAGACGAGGCGCGCGCCAAAACTGTGCCCCACCAGGTGCACCCGCACCTTCGGCGCCTCCTCGGCGAGCCGCCCGAGCGTAGGGCCGAGCCCGGCCTGGCCGACCTTCCCCGCCCGCCGCTTCATCGCGAAGTACGTGGCCTGGCGCAGCAGTTCGTGCGCTCCCTTCCACGCCTTCGCGAGCCCGCCGGGCAGCTTGAAGGCCGCCGCGGCATCCGGTCCCGCCGCCGTCTCCAGGGCCTCCGCGAACTCCAGGCACATGGCCCTGGTGTCCTCGTGGAGCATCGCGGGCGTGGCGTGCGGACCGCCGTCCTCCGAGGTGTCGGCGCCGGACGCGGTAGGGCCGACCCCGACCAACTGCCGTACGAGGCCGCCGAACTCGTCGAAGGAAGACGCCGCGTCCGACTGTTCCTCCAAACGTCGCGCCAGCAGGTCCACGACGGGCGCACTGCGCGGGAAGGCCTCCATGAGCCCCTGCCGTGTGCCCTTGTCGAGCGTGGTGCGCGGGGCGGCGGCGGCCGTGGTCGAGGCGGCCGACCGGTCGAAGTCCGGGATCGTTTCGTCCGTGAAGCGCATCGACGGCCAGAGCACCCCCACGTAGCCGAGGGAGGCCCGCGGCGCCAGGGCGGGGAACGGCGCGAAGAAGCGGTCGTAGAGGCGGGTCGCGATGGAGCGGTCGTTGTTCCAGCCGTGCGCGAAGACCACCAGATCGCGCACCTGGCGTGCTTCGCGCAGGAGTGTGGCGAGCTGCCGGGGATCCGGATCGCCGTCGGCGTCGAACCTCAGCTCCCAGTAGGGCCGTACATGGACTTCAGGTGCTTGGCGTGGCTTGGGTGCGGACATGTCAAACCGTTCCTATTCAGTGAGCAGGAGTGAGTGTTGGACCCATTCCCGGTCGCTGCGGACATCCCGAACGGTGTTGGGTGTCCTGGTCGCCCGCGTACGCTCCGTGTCCGGTGGCACGGATCGTGTCCGTGGTCCGGGGATGCGGGGGCGGGGTCCTTCACGCCCGGGAACCTCCGATGGGGCCTGGGCGGTCCGATGCCCGCGACGATCGCTCTGGTCGTCGCGGGGCGGTGCCGTCCGTCGCCGGATCGGGTGTCCCTGGGCGCGTCGTCCGATCGCGATGCTCGCCGCATCGTGACCGGTCGTCTTGCGGGTGGTCGTGGTGGTCGGCTTCTTCCAGTGCTGGGTGCCCCAGCGGCTGGTGTAGGCCGCATCCACGGCGATGATCGCGATGCCGGTGGCGTCGGCCATGGACGTCAGCCGGGCCCGCAGCCTGCCGGTGGGCAGGCCGGAGATGAGCTGACGGAACCGCTTTCTGCGGCCGTGTTCCTCGCGGGTCTTCTCCGCCTGGAAGTCGAGGTTCTCAACCGCGATCGCCTTCACGTCGCAGGCCTTCGCCCAGCTCAACAGCCGGGTCAGCGCGTGGCGTACCTGGGCGTCGCGATGGTGCGCGCTGCCGGACAGGTCGTAGGTGAAGCGGCGGGGATCGCCGATCGGGTTGCCGTGCACGTCCAGCCGCCAGGCCGCCAGGTGATCGGCGTTGGTGTCCACCCCGATCACGCCGTGCGCGAGGGCCGCCTCGATCGGCACGGCGGGGGTGGTGGGGTGCTGCCAGGAGGCGGTCACGTACCAGCGTCCGCGCCCGGTGTCGTGGTGGATGCGGTAGGCGACGGCCCGGTTCCCGGCGACCCGGTCCGCCCACTGCGGGCCCCGGTAGGTGAAGTGGGCGCGCCCGTCCAGCACGTAGCGGCCGTGCGGCGCGTTCGCCAGATCGGCGAGCGGGGCGGGCAGTTTGAGGCTGACCTCGCCGTCGGGGGTGATGCGGAGGGTTTCGTTGCCGTGCTTCTTGCCGGATTCGCCGTCCGCCTGGAGGAACGCGCGGGCCGCCTGCCAGCGCCGGCGCCACACTGTTTCGTTCAGTCCGGCGTCGTCGAGGTGGTGGCGGGTGCGGGCCAGCTGCTTGCCGCCGCGCACCACCTGCACGCGTCCGGCCTGCCAGTCGCCGCGCACCCGCTCCAGGCGGTGCTCCAGGGTGTGCAGGCGGCGGGACTTGGCGTGCCACTCCCGCCGCGTCGCATAGCCGCCCGGCGCGTGTTTGGTGCCCTTTGATCCGAGCGGCTGGGCCAGTCGGTGGCGCAGCATCTGCACCCCCGCCTCCAACGACCGAAGGTGGGCCAGCTGGGCGCGCCGGGCCAGCGCCCACTGATCATGCGTCGCCTTCGTGAGAGCACCCGCCCACCGCGACGACGACCGCGCGGTCAACTCCCGCTTGCGCACCGCCCACGCCTCGCCCGAGTGTTCCAGGCCCTGCGCGCAGCGCACCGCCAGATCCCCGCCCGCCAGCGCCCCCAGATGCGCACCCACCCGCTCCAGTACCGCCACATCCCGCGTGGACAGCCCCTTCAGCCGGGTCCGCACCGCCACCCCCGAGGGACCCGCCACCACGAACGGCGCCACCAACTCCCGCAACCTGCACACCACTTCACCCCCAATGCGCCTTCAGGCAACCCGACACCCCACCCAACGACCCACCACCCACAAGATCACCCATTCGACCCACAAACCCACGTTCCCCCCCGCCCCGACACCACACAATCAAGCCCCCCCTCACTCTCAGCGCCCACTCCCGCACGCCAGAACCCACTCACGCACACTCCACGGCCAACAGCTCGAACCCCGTGGGAGGCGTCGCGCAGCCTTCGTGCTGTGCCGCGCATCGTCCCGCCGTACCCGGGGGTTGGCCAGATGTTCAGCCGTCAATTGGCGCCAAATGGCGGACGCGTCAGGCGAGTTGACGCTCTTTCGTCTCCGGAAGGGCCAGCACGCACAGCAGTGACACGACCGCCATGGCGCTGACGTACCAGCCCACCGACGAAGAGCCGAGCGCGCTCTGCAGCCGCGTCGCGATGAGCGGGGAGACGGCGCCGCCGAGGACGCCGCCCAGGTTGTACGCGAAGGAGGCACCGGAGTAGCGCACCTTCGCCCCGAACAGCTCCGGCAGATACGCGCCCATCGGCCCGTACACGACACCCATGCAGAACAGGGCGCCGCCGAGCGCGAGCGCGATGAGCACCGGCTTCTCGGTGTCCATCAGCGGGAACAGGGCCAGGCCCCAGACGACAGCGAGGCTCGAACCGATGAGCACCATCTTGCGGCGGCCGCCCGCGTCGGATCGTGTCGCCGCGAGCCAGGTGCCGGCCGCGAGGAACAGGCAGGCCACGAGTGACACGGCGAGCATCGTGGAGCGCGGGATGCCGAGCGTCGTGGTGCCGTAGGCGAGGCAGTACGTCGTGGCGGTGTAGAAGAGCCCGTACGCGATGATCATGCCGCCGGCGCCGAGCACGATCTCCTTTGGGTGGCGCTTGAAGACCTCGAACGCCGGCGCCTTGCTGGCCTCCTGTTCCGCCATCACCTTGGCGAAGACCGGCGTCTCGCTGATCTTCAGACGGACGAACAGGCCGACCGCCACGAGCAGGAACGACAGCAGGAACGGGATGCGCCAGCCCCACGACTTGAAGGCCTCGTCCGAGAGGGACTCGGAGAGCAGCCAGAAGATGCCGGTGGCGGCGAAGAAGCCCACGGACGGGCCGAGTTGCGGGAACGCCGCGAACAGTCCGCGTTTGCCCTTCGGCGCGTGCTCCACGGCGAGCAGCGCGGCCCCGCCCCACTCGCCGCCGAGACCCACGCCCTGAAGGAAGCGGAGCAGCACGAGGAGGATCGGCGCCCACAGACCGAGCGTGCTGTACCCGGGCAGCAGGCCGACGCAGGCCGTCGACAGGCCCATCAGGAGCAGCGAGGCCACCAGCACCGACTTGCGGCCGATCCGGTCGCCGAAGTGGCCGAAGATCAGCGAGCCGATCGGGCGGGCCGCGAACGCGACGGCGTACGTCGAGAACGAGGCGAGGGTGGCGTTGATCGGGGTGAGGTTCGGGAAGAACGCGGCGTTGAGGACGAGCGCGGCGGCCGTTCCGTAGACGTAGAAGTCGTAGAACTCGATGGCCGTGCCGATGAAGCTGGCCACGGCCACGCGGCGCAGGCTCTCCGAGCTTTCTGGCTCGGCGGCCTGCGCCGGTTCCGCCTCGGCGAGGTCGTCCCTGGTTGAGTCATCTTTGAGCACGAGCGAACTCTGATTGTCCGTGTACTGCCCAGTCAATGTTCCGGGACGGGCGTCCCGGATCCCGAGACGCCCTCAGACCCCTTCCGCAGCGGTCACTTGTACGTCAGGTACGCGCGCCGTACGCGCCGGAACGCTGCCAGCTCCTCCTGCCACGCCCCGACGATCTCGTCCGTGGACGCGCCCGCGTCGACCATCGTGCGCACGCGCGTGGAGCCGGTGAGGCGGTCGATCGCGTTGTCGGGTCGCCAGCCGAAGTCCTTCCAGGACTTCTTGGCCGTCACCAGGAGGCCGATGCCGGTGCGCACGGGCTCGAACGCCTCGCGGTCGTCGACGTGGATCTGGACGCCGCCGATCGTCTTGCCCTGGAACTTGGAGAACGTCGGGGCGAAGTACGCCTCCCTGAAGTGCACGCCGGGCAGGGCGAGTTCATTGGCCGCGGCCGCCCACTTCGCGTCGATGCCCTCCGCGCCGAGGAGTTCGAAGGGGCGGGTGGTGCCGCGGCCCTCGGAGAGCAGCGTGCCCTCGAACATGCAGGTGCCGGAGTAGACGAGGGCCGTGTCGGGCGTCGGCATGTTGGGGCTCGGCGGCACCCACGGCAGGCCCGACGCGTCGTAGAAGTCGCGCCGCTTCCAGCCGCTCATCAGCACCGTCTCCAGCTCGACGGGGTGCTCCAGATACTCGGCGTTGAAAAGGCGGGCCAGCTCGGTGACGGTCATGCCGTGCGCCTGCGCGATCTCGCGGCGGCCGACGAAACTCGCGAACTTCCGGTCCAGGATGGGCCCGTAGGCGTTCCGCCCGGTCACCGGGTTCGGGCGGTCGAGCACCACGAACTTCTTCCCCGCTAGCTGGGCCGCCTCCATGCAGTCGTAGAGCGTCCAGATGTACGTGTAGAAGCGCGCGCCCACGTCCTGGATGTCGAAGACGATCGTGTCGACGCCGGACTCCGTGAAGATGTCGGCGAGCGCCTGACCACTCTTCAAGTACGTGTCGTAGACGGGGAGTTTGGTCGCCGGGTCCTCGCTCTTGCCCTCGGAGCCGCCCGCCTGCGCCGTGCCGCGGAAGCCGTGCTCGGGCCCGAACACGGCCCTCAGGTCGACCTGCTCGTCGGCGTGCATCACGTCGACGATGTGCTGTACGTCGCGGGTGACACCGGTCGGGTTGGTGACCATGCCGACCTTCTGGCCCGCGAGCAGCGCGTAGCCGCTGTCCACAAGGCGCTCGAAGCCGGTGCGAAGGCGGGGACCGCCGATGCCGGGGCCGCCGACACCGGGACCGTCGATGCCGGGTGCGGCGCTCGCCGTCGCGCCGCTGACGCCCAGGCCACCCGCGACGCCCGCACTCGCCGCGAGCAGCCCTCGTCTCGACACGTTCATGGATGAACCTCCGTGATCTTCGGGACTGGCATGCCCACGCACGCTAGTCGCGGAATCCGCCCCACGGAACGAACCGACACCACGAAGCTCTTCCGCAGCGACATACCGACTGGTTAGTCTGCCCGGCAGGCCAGAGCTTTCGGGGAGCGTTCGAAGGAGAACGATGGTGCACGATTCGCAGGGACAGTCCGCTTCGATCTACGAGGCCAGGCCCTGGCTCGGCGTCCTCAACGACGCGCAGAAGGCCCCGATCACCCCGGCCGCCACCGTCGTGCACGCCTTCGCCGACGCGGTGCGCCGCGCCCCGGACAGCACAGCCCTCGCCTACTTCGACGGCCGCCTCTCGTACGCCGACGTGGACGCGCTCTCCGACTCCGTGGCCGGTCACCTCGCCGCCCGCGGCCTGGAGCGCGGTGAGCGTGTCGCGATCATGCTGCAGAACTCGCCGCACTTCGTGCTCGCGCTGCTGGGCGCGTTCAAGGCGGGCGCGATCGTGGTCCCGGTGAACCCGATGTACAAGGCGGGGGAAGTGGGGCACGTCCTGCGCGACGCCGAGGTGACCGGGCTCGTCTGCTCGGACCGCGCCTGGGAGTCGTATCTGCGCGAGACGGCGGCCGACTCTCCCGTACGCATCGCGTTGACCGCTTGCGAGCTGGACCTCCAGACGCGCGGCGACGAGCGGGTGCTGAACTTCGAGCGGGTCGAACCGGCGGCGTCGGACGCCGACGATCTCGTCGCGGTCGCGCACGCGGGACACAAGGCGCCGGACGGGCGTGAACTCGACGGCGACGACATCGCGCTGATCAGCTATACGTCGGGCACCAGCGGCGCCCCGAAGGGCGCCACCAACCTGCACCGCAACATCACCTTCAACGCGGAGCGCCAGCGCACCGGCCTGGGCCTGCCCGAAGGGTCCGTCTACTTCGCGCTCGCGCCGCTGTTCCACATCACCGGCATGGTCTGCGAGCTCGTCGCCTCCTTCGCGAACGCGGGCACGCTCGCGCTCGCCTACCGCTTCGAGCCGGGCGTCGTCCTCGACGCGTTCACCGAGCACCGGCCCGCGTACACGGTCGGCCCCTCGACGGCCTTCATGGCGCTCGGCGCGCAGCCGCAGGCCACGCGTGAGCACTTCGCGTCGTTCCACTCGATCTCCTCGGGCGGCGCGCCCGTGCCGCCCGCCCTGGTGGAGAAGTTCCGCGACTCCTTCGGCCCGTACATCCACAACGGCTACGGGCTCACCGAGTGCACGGCGCCCTGTGCGTCCGTGCCGCCGGGCGTCGAGGCGCCGGTCGACCCCGCCTCGGGGACGCTCGCGGTGGGGGTGCCGGGGCCCGACTCGGTGGTCCGCATCATCGACGACCACGGCAACGACGTGCCCTTCGGGGAGAACGGCGAGATCGCGGTGCGCGGCCCGCAGGTCGTGCCCGGGTACTGGCGCCGCCCCGAGGCAACGGAAGAGGGCTTCCCCGGCGGGGAGCTGCGTACCGGCGACATCGGCTTCATGGACGAGGACGGCTGGCTGTACGTCGTCGACCGCAAGAAGGACATGATCAACGCGTCCGGCTTCAAGGTGTGGCCCCGCGAGGTCGAGGACGTCCTCTACAGCCACCCCGCCGTGCGCGAGGCCGCGGTCGTCGGCATCCCCGATTCCTACCGCGGCGAGAGCGTGAAGGCCTACGTGAGCCTGCGCCCGGGGGCCCAGGCCAGCCCCGAGGAGCTGTCCGCCTACTGCAAGGAACGCCTCGCCGCGTACAAGTACCCGCGCGAGGTGGAAGTCCTCGGCGACCTTCCGAAGACGGCAAGCGGAAAGATTCTTCGCAGGGAGTTGCGCTCGTGAGGCGTGGCGATGGTGGAAGTCCTCGGCGACCTTCCGCCGTGTCGATCAGCGGGCTCCGCCCGCGGGCAGCAAGTGGGAAGATCCTCCGGCGGGAACTGCGTTCCCCGTCAGTACAAGGCTGAGAACTACGGAAAGGCAGGTGGCGGCAGTGCCCAGGACGACCGACGGCGACGGCACGCCCGTCCCGCAAAGGCTCCTCGCGGCCGCCACCCGGCTGTTCGCCGACCGTGGCTACGACCGGACGTCGGTGCAGGAGATCGTGGAGGCGGCGGGCGTCACGAAGGGCGCCCTTTACCACTACTTCGGCTCGAAGGACGATCTGCTGCACGAGGTGTACGCGCGCGTGCTGCGCCTCCAGCAGGAGCGGCTCGACGCGTTCGCCGACCGGGACGAGCCGGTGGAGAAGCGGCTGCGAGGCGCGGCGGCCGACGTGGTGGTGACCACCATCGACAACCTCGACGACGCGTCGATCTTCTTCCGCTCGATGCACCATCTGAGCCCGGAGAAGAACAAGCAGGTGCGGGCCGAGCGGCGGCGGTACCACGAGCGGTTCCGGGCGCTGATCGAGGAGGGGCAGAAGGCCGGCGTCTTCACCACCGAGACGCCGGCCGACCTGGTGGTCGACTACCACTTCGGCTCGATCCACCACCTGTCCACGTGGTACCGCCCCGACGGGCCGCTGACCCCGCAGCAGTTGGCGGACCAGCTGGCCGACCTTCTGCTGCGGGCGCTGCGGCCGTAACTTCGGCGGGCCCGGTCCTACGCCGCGGGGCTCTGCCCCGGACCCCGCTGCTCAATCGCCGCAGGGGCTTGAAGTGGCTCAGCCCTGCTTGAGGGTGCCGAGGCCGTGGTCGATGAAGACCGGGACCAGTTCGCCGATCCGGTCGAAGCCCGCGCCGACGGTCTGGCCGAGCGTGTAGCGGTAGTGGATGCCCTCGAGGATCACGGCCAGCTTGAACCAGGCGAACGCGGTGTACCAGGCGATCGCCGACACATCGCGCCCCGACCGCTCGGCATAGCGCTCGATCAGCTCGGCGGGGGAGGGGTGTCCCGCGGCCTCGGCGGTCGTGGAGATCGGCGAGCCGGGCATGTCCAGCTTGGCGCTGTACATCGCCAGCAGACCCACGTCCGTCAGCGGGTCGCCGAGCGTCGACATCTCCCAGTCGAGGATCGCCTTGATCCGGTCGACCCCATCGGGGTCCTGCCGTACGAGCACGTTGTCGAGCCGGTAGTCGCCGTGCACGATCGTCGGCGCGGGCGAGGCCGGCAGCTCACGGCCGAGCGCCGCCTGCAACTCGTCGATCCCCGGGAGTTCACGGTTGCGGGAGGCGTCCAGCTGCTTGCCCCAGCGGCGCAACTGCCGGTCGAGGAATCCATCGGGCCGCCCGAAGTCGCCGAGCCCGACCGCGGCGGGGTCCACCGCGTGCAGATCGACCAGCGTGTCCACGAGCCCGAGCACCGCGGCGCGCGTGCGCTCCGGCCCGAGCGGCGCGAGCTCCTGCGCGGTGCGGTACGGCGTGCCGTCCACGAACTCCATGACGTAGAACGGCGCCCCGACGACGTTCTCGTCCTCGCACAGCAGCACCGGCTCCGGCACCGGCACGTTCGTGGGGTGCAGCCCCGCGATCACCCGGTGCTCGCGCTTCATGTCGTGCGCGGTCGCGAGCACGTGCCCGAGCGGTGGCCTGCGCACCACCCACTTCGAGGCGCCGTCGTCGACCGCGTACGTCAGATTGGAACGCCCCCCCTCGATGAGCCGCCCGGTCAGTGGCCCGGTGACCAGGCCGGGGCGCTCCCGGTCGAGATGGGCGCGCAGCTGGTCGAGGTCGAGGCCAGGGGGGTGACTCATCGCGGTCCTCCGAGGATCCGGGCTGTATCCGGGCAACAGTGGCTGCCATCATGCCGACCAGTCGGTATGGCGTCCAGGGGCTCTCACAAACGTGATCGTTCTTACGGCGAACGGGGCGGAACGGGGCGTGGCCCTTCCGGTGGTCGCCGACGACGGGATCCCGCGCCCTCACACGATGAGTACCGCCGCGCACACCGTGATCGCCACCGTGCACAGCGCGGCGGCCGCCGCCTGGCGCCGGGTCAGCACCGGCGGCGCGGCCTCGTTGCGGGCGAGGCCGGTGATCCGCTGGTGGGCGACCGCCACGAAGCCCAGCCACAGCAGCAGGCACAGCGCCGTGGCCGCGAACCGCCCCGGTCCGACGCCGCTGTTCAGCGTCGCCTTCACCGCGAGCACCGCTGCGACCGAGCCCGACAGCGTCGTACGCCGCCACGCGAGCCGCGTCCGGGCGGGCTGAAGCCCGGGGTCGCGCACGGGCGCGTCCGTCCCGCTCACCCCTCCCACCCCACGAACACGATGACGACCATGGCCACCGAGACGAGCGCCACCACCACACCGAGCACCGCGGGGAACCTCGACACCGGCAGGTCCTCGCCGCGCCGCATCGCCAGCTCGCAGCGCACCCAGTGCCCAACGGCCCGCAGCGAGCACAGCGCGCCCGCTGCGAGCAGTGCGAGCGCGAGCCCGACGCGCCAGCCCCAGCGCAGGTCCGGCAGGAACTGGTCCACCGCGAAACCGCCACCGATCAGCGCGAGCGCGGTGCGCACCCACGCAAGGAAGGTGCGCTCGTTGGCGAGCGAGAAGCGGTAGTCGGGAGTGTCACCCTCTTCTCTGACCCGCTCCGGCGCGAACCAGAGACGGATACTGCGTACAAATTCGATCACTCGCGGCACATTACCCGTGCGTTTTACCCGTGCGTTTTCCACCGCTCGTACGCCGCGAGCCCGTCGGGCGTCCAGTCCCACTCGCCGATCCGCCGCTCTAGTTCGTCGGGGCTCAGGAACGCGTGCCAGTCGATCTCCTCGACCTGCGGGCGCACCGGCAGATCGAAGGTGACCTCGTAGACGGACGACCACCAGGACTGCCCCGCGTCGCCCTCGTACAGGAACGTGAACAGCGGTGTGGGCCGCGGGAGTCCGCTCACCCCCAGCTCCTCCTCCGCCTCGCGCAGCGCCGCCTCGTCGTACGTCTCGCCTGCGCCGACCACTCCGCCGACGAACATGTCGTGGTGGGAGGGGAAGACGAGTTTGGTGGGGGTGCGGCGGTGCACGAAGATGTCGCCGGCCGGGTTCCTGGCGAGGATGAACGCGCACCGGTGGCGCAGGTGCTTCGCGTAGGCCTCGCCGCGCGGCGCCTGCCCGATCACGCGGTCCTGCTCGTCGACGATGTCGAGGATTTCCTCAGCGGGATTCATGAACCGCAGGCTAAGGGGGACGGCTAAAGCGGTGCCTCCACCCGGTCCCGCCCGCACGCCGCGGCGCCCGGCATCGCGGGGTGCAGCCCGAGCAGGACGACGCCGGCCACGATTCCGGCCAGGCCCACCGCCTCCCACGCGAGCGCCCCCGTGTCCATCCGCAGCCGGTCGCCCAGGAAGCCCACGCCGCACGCGATCCCGGCCAGCGGCTGCGCCGCGGTCAGCGCGGGCAGCGACATCCGCAGCGGCGCCGTCTCGAACGCGCTCTGCACCAGGACGAGCCCCGTGACCCCCAGCACCAGCACCGCGTACGGCTGCCAGCCGGTGAACAGCTCCGGCCAGCCGCCCGCGGAGAACCGCTGACCGCTCACCCGCGTCAACGCGTCCTGCACCCCGTACAGCAGGCCCGCCGCCACCCCGAGAAGTGCGGGGCCCGCGGTCAGCCGGGAGCGCCTCGCGAGGGCCGCGAGGAGCAGCGCCCCGCCGACCATCACGCCGATGATCAGCCAGTGCCGCAGCGGATCGGTGACCGCGCTGCCACCCCGCGGCTGCCCGGCGACGATGAACGCCGTGACGCCGCCCGCGAGCAGCAGCAGCCCCGCCCAGCCCTGCCGGCCGAGCGGCGATCTCGTCTGACGGCGGGAGAGCAGCAGGGCGAAGAGGAGGTTCGTGGCGAGCAGCGGCTCGACGAGGGTCACCTCGCCCTTGCCGAGGGCCAGCGCGCCGAGCACCATCCCGCACACCATCAGGCCGATCCCGCCGAGCCAGCGCGGTACGCGCACCAGGTCGAGCAGCAGCCGGGGTGAGAGGAAGTCGCTGAGCGGGGCCCGCGCCGCCGCGTTCTGCTGGAGGACGAAACCGATGCCCAGACAGAACGCCGCGCTCACGGAGAGGACGAGGACGACAACCGACACCCTGTCGACGATAGCGGCCCGCGCGGCCACCCGCGCGCGAGCGAGCGACGCCTTCCGCTTGCGCGCCGAACTCACCTGCGTTTTCGACGAGTTGGTGAAGTGCGTCACCGGCCGACCTTGACGCGGACACCTCCGTACCGGTTTGCTGTGCTTGATCATCGATTTGCCGTCCACTCACCCACATCTGAACAGCCGTAAGGACCCCGCCGCGGTGCCCCCACCCCCGCCTCCGCTCGGGCGCTCCCGCAAGAAGCCCGCGCACATCCCGCCCTTCGGCGATCCCGCGCTCGACGACACCGAGCTCGTCGCGGCGCGCTCCGCTCTCGCCCGCGGCCGCTGGACCGAGGTCAGATCCCTGCTCCGCGCCACCGGCAGCGACTGGGACCTGCGCGGCCACCGCGTCCTCGGCCTCGCCGGCGAACCCACGGCCAACGTCTGGGCCCGCGACTGGCTGCTCGCCGAACCCGACTCCACCGACGCGGTCGTGCTGCTCGCCTGCGCGGGCGTGCTGCGTGCCGTCGAGGGCCGCGACCGCCCGGAGAAGGCGCGCGACGCGTGCGCGCGGGCGGCGGAGCTCGTGCCCGACGATCCGACGCCGCTGCTCGGGCTGATGCTCCTGGAGCGGGAGTTGGGGAGCGAGGAGGACGTCGTGCGGCTCTTCGACGAGGTACGCCTGCGGCATCCCGGACACCACCACGCACACCACCTGATGGTTGCGCGGCTCGCCGAGCGGCGGGCCGACGTCGGGCAGGACCCGATGCACGAGGTGTACGACTTCGCGTCCTGGGCCGGTGAACAGGTCACGCCGGACTCGCCGTTGGCGCTGCTCCCGGTCGTCGCGCACGCCGAGCGCTACCGGGTGCTCGCCCGCGTGGGTGTGCTCTCCGACGACCCGAAGGCGTCCGGGCACTGGTCGGGGCGGCGCGCCCGGCTCGTCCTGAAGGCCGCGTTCGACTGGTGGCTGGAGTGGGGAGCCGCGCGTGAGCCGGCCGGTGCCTCGCACCCGCGCGGCCGCATCGACCTCAACTACCTTGCGCACGCGAAGTACTGCGAGGGCCGCCCCGCCGAGGCGGCCGCCCTGTTCCACCGGATCGGCCGGTACAGCACACCGCACCCCTGGTCGTACCCGGACCGGGACCCGTACGAAGCGTTCCGGGTCGCGCGCGGCGCCGCGCTCGGCTCGGCGTAGAGATTCACCGCCCAAGCCCTCACCTCACTTCACCCACCTCACCGCACGAAGGAAGGGACGTCCCCCCAATGAGCGCGAGCGAGCGACCGCCCGAGGCCACGGCGGATCCGGCCATTCACACGTATCTGGGCGAGACGGGCGCGCTGCGCGCCGGGCGGCTCGGTACGGCGGGGCTGCTGCTCTCCGTGCTCGCCGCGACCGGGCCGCTGCTGGTCGTCGCGGGGGTCATGCCGACGACGTTCGCGGTGATGGGGGTGGTCGGCATGCCGCTCCTCTTCCTCCTCCTCGGCGTCGTGCTGGCCCTCTTCAGCGTCGGCTACGCGGAGTTGAGCCGGCACGTGCACAACGCCGGGGCGTTCTACGCGTACATCGCCCGCGGCCTCGGCCCGACCGCGGGCGCGGCGGCGGCCTTCGTCGCGCTCGTCGCCTACAGCGTGCTGCAGGTCGGCATCTTCGGACTGTTCGGCTACGAGGTCGAGGGCCTCGCCGAGCAGTTTCTGAGCCTCGAACTGGCTTGGTGGATACCGGCGTTGGTGGCGGTCCTCGCGGTCGGCGCACTCGGCCTGCTGAAGATCGACGTCAACGCGAAGGTGCTGGGCGTCCTGCTCCTCATCGAGGTCGCCGTCGTGGTCGTCTTCGACATCGCGGCCATCGGCGACCCCGGCCCCCAGGGCCTGTCCCTGCACGCCTTCAACCCGGAGACCCTCTCGGGCGTCGGCCTCGGCACGGCGCTCTGCTTCTGCATCGCCGCGTTCACCGGCTTCGAGCAGGCACCGGTGTACGCGGAGGAGACCAGCAGGCCGCACGTCCTGGTGCCGCGCGTGATGTTCCTCGCGGTCGGCGGCGTCGCCCTCTTCTTCGCGTTCAGCTCGTGGGCGATGACGGTGGCTACGGGCCCCTCCGGCATCGTCGGGGCCGCACAGAAGCAGTCGGCGGGTCTCCTCTTCGGACTGACGGAGGACCGCCTCGGCGGCGCCTTCACGGACGTCGTCCATGTCCTCTTCGTCACCGGCATGTTCGCGGCGCTGCTCAGCTTCCACAACGTGGTGGCGCGGTACGCGTTCGCGATGGGGCGCGAGGGGCTGCTGCCCGCCGCGTTCGGGCGGACGAACACGGCGACCGGGGCGCCCGGCAAGGGCTCGGTGCTGCAGTCGGTGATCGCGCTGATCGCGGTCGTCGGCTTCGCGATCGCCGACGACGGGCCGTTCGGCGACCCGACGGCGCCGGTCCTGCACCTGTTCACGTGGGGCGGCAACGTGGGCGCGCTCGGCGTCATCGTCCTCATGGCCACGGCGTCCCTCGCGGTCATCGTGTTCTTCGCGCGGCGTGGGGCCGCGGGGTCGCAGGCGTGGCGCCTGGCGGCGTCCGCGGTGGCGGGCCTGGCCCTCCTCGTGATCGCCGTCTACACGGTCAAGGACTTCGACGTCCTGGTCGGCTCGGGCCCCAACTCCCCGCTCAACTGGATCCTCCCCGGCATCATCGCCCTCGCGGCGGTGGCCGGCGGCGCGTACGGCCTGTTCCTCCGCCGCACAAGCCCCGAGGCCCACGCGCGCATCGGCTTGGGCAACGAGGCCTTCCAGCTGGACCAACGTGCGGACCATTCAAGCCCCGCCGGCGATTGAGGCGCGGGGTCCGGGGCAGCGCCCCGGGAGCGCAACCCCATCCGGGGCTGAGGACTCGGGGCTCCGCCCCGGACCCCGCTGCTCAGTCGCCGCAGGGGCTTGATGGGGGGCGCTGCCCCGGGAGCCACAAGTGACGAACCCCTGACGGGGGGCCGAAACCCCTGGTATCCGGCCCCCCGTGATGCTGGAATCGCAACGTGACCCCGAACCAAGGCCCCCCGGTAGGCCGACGGCTAATCCTCGGAATGCTGGGCGCGGGAGCGCTCACCGTGGCCGCCGCCCCCACCCTCCAACACGCCTTCGAAAGCCTCGCCCAGAAGGACCCCACCGGCCTCACCGGCGTACTGCCGAACGGCGGCGGCTTCCGCTACTACTCGGTCGCCGCCTCCGTCCCCCACAAGAGCGCCGAGACCTACCGCCTCAAGGTCGACGGCCTGGTCGACCACCCGTCGACGTACACGCTCCCCGGACTGAGGGCGCTGCCGCAGACCCGCCTCGTCCGCGACATCCAGTGCGTCACGGGCTGGCGGGTCCCGCACACGCCCTTCGAAGGTGTACGGCTCTCGCGGATCCTGGACGCCGCGGGGGTGCGCCCCACCGCCAGGGCCGTACGCCTGACCTGCTTCGACGGCACGTACAGCGAGAGCCTCACGCTGAAGCAGGCCCGCCGCGCCGACGTCCTGGTGGCGCTGCGCATGCAGGACAAGGACCTCTCGCACGCGCACGGCGGCCCGGTGCGCCTCTACGCGGCCCCCATGTACTTCTACAAGTCGGCCAAGTGGCTCTCCGGCATCACCGTCACCGACGACGTACAGCCCGGTTACTGGGAGGAGCGCGGCTACGACATCGACGCCTGGGTCGGCCGCTCGAACGGACGCGACGATGAGCCCACGAACTGAGCAACTCGCGGCAGCCGTCCGCCGGTTCACCCGCGCCGAACGCTGGGTGCACCGCGCCACGGCCGTCCTCATGGGCGTGTGCGTCGCGACGGCCGCCTGCCTCTACGTTCCGCAGCTCGCCGAACTCGTCGGCCGCCGCGCCCTCGTGGTCACGCTCCACGAATGGTCGGGCCTGCTGCTGCCGGTGCCCTTCCTGGCCGGCCTCGTCTCCCGCGCCTTCCGCGCGGACCTGGGCCGGCTCAACCGGTTCGGCCCCCACGACAAGGCATGGCTGCGCGCGGTCCTGCACCGGCGTCCGGGACACCGCCCGGCGGGCAAGTTCAACGCCGGGCAGAAACTGTGGGCGGCGTGGCTCGCAGGCGCCGTCCTGGTGATGCTCGGCACGGGACTACTCATGTGGTTCACCCACCTCGCCCCGCTCACCGTGCGCACCGGCAGCACCTTCGTGCACGACTGGCTGGCGCTCGCCCTCGGTATCGTGCTCGCCGGGCACATCGGCATGGCGGTCGCCGACCCCGAGGCGCGCCGGGGCCTGCGTACCGGCTTCGTGGACCGGGACTGGGCCGCGCGCGAGCACGGCGAGTGGCTCGACCGCGACACGACCGACATGTGAACGGGCCCCCGCAGCAAGCACGCTGCGAGGGCCCGGCACGGAAAGAGTGCTTCGCTAGATCACCAGCGACAGCAGCAGTACCAGCGCACCCGCGACCACGGAGATGATCGTCTCCATGAGCGACCAGGTCTTCACGGTCTGCCCGACGCTGAGCCCGAAGTACTCCTTGACCAGCCAGAAACCGGCGTCGTTGACGTGGCTGAAGAACAGCGAACCCGCGCCGATCGCCAGGACGAGGAGCGCCGTGTGGGAGTCGCTCATGTTGGCCGCGAGGGGTGCGACCAGACCGGCGGCGGAGACCGTGGCGACCGTGGCCGAACCCGTGGCGACGCGGATGACGACCGCGATGAGCCAGGCGAGCAGCAGCGTCGGGAGGCCCCAGTCCTTGGAGATCTCCATGATCATCTCGCCGACACCGGAGTCGACGAGGGTGCCCTTGAAGCCACCGCCCGCGCCCACGATGAGCAGCACGCCCGCGATCGGGCCGAGGGACTTCTCGGTGGTGGAGAGCACCTTGCCCTTGGTGAAGCCGGCCGGGCGGCCGAGGGTGAACATGGCGACGACGACGGCGACGAGCAGCGCCATCATCGGGTTGCCGATCACGTCGAACACGCGCTGGACCATGGCGTCCGGGTCGTCCACGATGACGTCGACGAGAGCCTTGGACAGCATCATCACGACCGGCAGCAGGATCGTCGCGACGGCGGCGCCGAAGCTCGGACGCTTCTCCAGGTCGTCGGAGGCGCGGGCAGGGATCATCTTCTCGGGGGCCGGGACGTCGACCCACTTGGCCGCGTACTTCGAGAAGACCGGGCCCGCGATGACGACCGTCGGGATGGCGACGAGGATGCCGAGCGCCAGCGTGAGGCCGAGGTTGGCGTCCACCGCCTGGATCGCGACGAGCGGGCCGGGGTGCGGCGGGATCAGGCCGTGCATGACGGACAGGCCGGCGAGGGCCGGGATGCCGATCCGCATCAGCGAGTAGTTGCCGCGCTTGGCGACCATCAGGACGACGGGGATCAGCAGGACGATGCCGACCTCGAAGAAGAGCGGCAGACCGATCACGGCGGCGATGAGCACCATGGCCCACGGCATCGCCTTGCCGCCGGACTTGCCGGCCTTGGCGAGGATCGTGTCGACGATCTGGTCGGCGCCGCCGGAGTCGGCGAGCAGCTTGCCGAGGATCGCGCCGAGCGCGATCAGCACGCCGACGCCGGCGACGGTTTCACCGAGCCCGCCGCTGAAGCTTTCGATCACCTTGTCCAGCGGCGCACCGGCGAACGCGCCGAGCGCGAGCGAGCCGATGGTCAGCGCCAGGAAGGCGTGCATCTTGAACTTGGTGATGAGCAGGACGATGACGGCGATTCCCGCGAGCACGGCGATCCCGAGCTGGGCATGGCCCGCGGACGTGATCGGCTCGACGGTGTCCGCTGCCAGCATCTCGACGCTGAGTCTGGTCACGGTCTTATCCCTTGTACGAGTGGGGGGACGGGGGTTTTACGGGCGTTACGCGGTGGGGGCCGCGGAGTCGAGTGCGGCCAGGGCCCGTACGGCCCGGTCCGCGATCTCCTCAGGTGTTCCCGCGACGTCGACGGCCACGCCCGCCTCGTCCGCCGCGAGCGGCTGGAGCGTGGCGAACTGCGAATCGAGCAGCGAGGTGGGCATGAAGTGTCCTTCGCGATGCCCCATCCGGTCCTCGATCAGCTCGCGCGAGCCGGTGAGGTGGACGAAGACGGCGCCGGGGGCCTCGGCCCGCAGGCGGTCACGGTAGCTGCGCTTGAGGGCGGAGCTGGAGACCACCCCGCCGAGCCCTGCCCGGCCGTGTGCCCACCGGCCGATGGCATCGAGCCAGGGCCAGCGGTCCTCGTCGGTCAGGGGGGTGCCGGCCGACATCTTCTCGATGTTGGCCTCGGGGTGGAAGTCGTCGCCCTCGGCGTAGGGGACGCCGAGTCGTTCGGCGAGCAGGGGACCGATCGTTGTCTTGCCGGTTCCTGCCACGCCCATCACCACGACGACGTGGGGGGTGCTCATCGGGTACTGCCTCGCTGTCTTCGTCGACATCGCTGTGTCACCTCACTGAAACCCAATAGGTCTGACTAATTCAAGGGGCTGTGATGTAAAAGTCAGACCATTGAGCCCGGGGCTAGGGTAAACCCATGACCACAGAGGGCCGCGGCCTGCATGCCCGCGTACTGGAAAGCCTCGGCCCCGCCATCACGGCGGGCGAGTACCCGGCGGGCAGCGTGCTGCGCACCGACGAGCTGGCGCAGCGCTATGAGGTGTCCCGCTCGGTCATGCGCGAGGCGGTGCGGGTCCTGGAGTCGATGCACCTGGTGGCCTCGCGGCGCCGGGTCGGCGTGACGGTGCGGCCCGCGGGGGAATGGAACGTCTACGACCCGCAGGTGATCCGCTGGCGCCTCGCGGGCACCGACCGGCCGCGCCAGCTGCGGTCGTTGACGGTGCTGCGCTCGGCGGTCGAGCCGATCGCGGCGGGCCTGGCGGCGCGGAACGCGAGCGCGGAGCAGTGCGCGGAGCTCACGGAGTGCGCGCTCGGCATGGTGGCGAACTCTCGGGGTCAACAACTGGAGGGCTACCTCTTCCACGACGTCGAGTTCCATCGTGTGGTGCTCAACGCGTCGGGCAACGAGATGTTCGCCCACCTCGGCGATCTGGTGGCGGAGGTCCTCTCGGGCCGCACCCACCACCAGGTCATGTTCGAGGACCCGGACCCGGCGGCGGTCAGCCTCCACGTCAAGGTCGCGGAGGCGGTACGGGAGCGGGACGCGGAGCGCGCGGAGGCGCTCACGCGGGAGATCGCGGTCGGCGCGCTGGAGGAGCTGGACATCCTCGCGCCCTGAACCACCTTGCCGCGACGGCGAGTTACTCGATGAAGTCCCCGTCGACGTACACCCACGCACCGTCCACCCGGGAGAACCGGCTGCGCTCGTGCAGCTCGCCGCCCTTGTAGCGGGCGCGGAAGGTGACGGTGCCGCGCTGATGGAACGCGGACCCGTCACCGGTCTCCACGATCTCCAGCCCGGTCCACCGCGGCGCGTCATCGAAGTCGATGCGGGGCGGCCGGGTGTCCGGATGCCAGGTCCGCAGCAGATACCCCCCGTCCCGCCGAACGAACGCGACATACCGCGACCGCATCAACGCTTCAGCGGTGGGCGCGGCGCTGCTGCCGGAATGGTGCCGGCCGCAGCACGCTTCGTAGGCGGCGGGAAGCCCGCAGGGACAGGTGGAGGAGGCGCGTGACATGGGCCCATTGTGCCTATCAGGCGCTTCTGGCTATGCAAGCGGTTCCGGCAAATCAAGCCCCGCCGGCGATTGAGGCGCGGGGTCCGGGGCGGAGCCCCGAGTCGTCAACCCCGGCCGACCGTACCCTCACGAAACCCGGCCGGCGTAGCCCCCACATGCTGCTGAAAGTACTTCGAGAAATTCGCCGAATCCGCAAACCCCACCGCAACCCCGATCCGCCCCACCGGCAACTCCGTATGCGCCAGCATCCGCTTCGCCTCCAGAATCACCCGCCGATCGATGAACGCCTTCGGCGTGAGCCCCGTCGCGGCCCGCACCGCCCGGACCAGCGTGCGACGCGAATACCCCAACTCGTCGGCGTACGCACTCACGCTGTGGTTGGACGCGAACCCGTGCTCGACCGCCGCGCGGAACCGCGTGAACGTCGTGTTCTGCTGCGGCGTCCCGTCGTCCTCCATCGCGGCCCGCGCCGACACATGCGCCACGCGCAGCATCAACGCCGTCAGGGTGTGCCGCAGCACCGCGGTGTGCAGGCTCAGCGGCAGCGTGTCCGTGTCCACGTACTCGCGGCGCAACTGCTCCAACGAGGCGTCGAGCGCGGCGAGTTGCTCCGCGTCGGGGTGCAGCAGCGGTGGCCGGTCGTAGCGGTAGAGCCCGGTCGCCTCGACGATGGCCCGCGGCAGGAACCCCGGCTGCATGGTCAGCGCCGTGCCGACGTACGCGTCCTCCGTCGAGAAGCCGTGCACCTGCCCCGGCCGGATCCACAGGATGTCCCCCGCCCCCACCTCGTACTCGGTGAAGTCGATCATGTGGCGGGCGGGGCCCTCGCGGAAGAACAGCAGCACGTGGAAGTCGATGCGGTGCACGCGCCGCGACAGGCCGACGCCACCCGCCCACGGGCCCTCGGAACCCATCGGCCCGACCTGGACCCCGACGCCGGACAGGCTCGCGCCCGGGTCGAACGGATAGGTGCGGATCTGCGCTCGATTCTCAGTGGGCGCCCGCAGATGTGCGCTCGTCTGTGAGGGGTCCTGCTCCGCCATCCACTCTCCTTGGCTCTGGCTTCGGCGAGTGTCCCATTTTCACCGAACGCTGGCACGGAGGTACCTGGCGAGCCAAAAGTATGACCTTTACATTCGTAAGTGGTTCGACCTGGGACTTTGGTCCTGGGGGGACGGTGCCTTTCGGTACCTCGGCAGGACAACGGATGTGAAGGAAGCTGTACAGATGAGCACGCAGACACCGGACGGACTCGACCCCTTCCAGAGCGCCTTCGAGTGGACCGAGCGCGACCAGCGTGCCGTCGACACCGCGCGCCTCCTGGCGGCGGACGCGGTGCAGAAGGTCGGCAACGGTCACCCCGGCACCGCGATGAGCCTGGCCCCGGCCGCGTACACCATCTTCCAGAAGGCCATGCGGCACGACCCGGCCGACCCGGAGTGGACCGGCCGCGACCGCTTCGTCCTGTCGCCCGGCCACACCAGCCTCACCCTTTACACCCAGCTGTTCCTGGCCGGTTACGAGCTGGAGCTCGACGACCTGAAGGCGTTCCGCACGCAGGGTTCGAAGACGCCGGGTCACCCCGAGTACGGCCACACCGCCGGTGTCGAGACCACGACCGGGCCGCTCGGCCAGGGCCTCGCCAACGCGGTGGGCATGGCCATGGCCGCCCGCTATGAGCGCGGTCTGTTCGACCCCGAGGCTCCCGAGGGCGCCTCCCCCTTCGATCACACCATCTGGGCGATCGTCTCCGACGGCGACCTGGAGGAGGGCGTCTCCGCCGAGGCCTCATCCCTCGCGGGCCACCAGAAGCTCGGCAACCTCGTCTTCGTCTACGACGACAACCACATCTCCATCGAGGGCGACACCGCGACCGCCTTCTCCGAGGACGTCCTGAAGCGCTACGAGGCGTACGGCTGGCACGTCCAGCGCATCGCGCCCACGGCGGACGGGGACGTCGACCCGAAGGCCCTGTACGAGGCGCTCGCCGCCGCCAAGGCCGTCACCGACAAGCCCTCGATCATCGCGATGCGCACGATCATCGCCTGGCCCGCCCCGACCGCGAAGAACACCGAGGCCTCGCACGGCTCGGCGCTCGGCGCCGAGGAGATCGCCGCCACGAAGAAGGTCCTCGGCTTCGACCCCGAGCAGTCCTTCATCGTCGAGGACGAGGTCGTCGCCCACACCCGCGGCGCCCTCGACCGCGGCGCCGAGGCGCACGCAGCCTGGGACAAGCAGCTCGCCGAGTGGCGCAGCGCCAACCCGGAGCGCTCCGCGACCCTCGACCGCGTGCTCGCGGGCCGCCTCCCCGAGGGCTGGGAGGACGCCCTGCCGTCCTTCGAGACCGGCACGAAGGTCGCCACGCGCGCCGCGTCCGGCAAGGTCCTCCAGGCGCTCGGCCCGGTCGTCCCCGAACTGTGGGGCGGCTCCGCCGACCTCGCCGGCTCCAACAACACGACCATCGACAAGACCAGCTCCTTCCTCCCGAAGGGCAACCCGCTCTCCGAGGCCGACCCGTACGGCCGCACCGTGCACTTCGGCATCCGCGAGTTCTCGATGGCCGCTGAGATGAACGGCATCGCGCTGCACGGCAACACCCGCATCTACGGCGGCACGTTCCTCGTGTTCTCCGACTACATGCGCAACGCGGTCCGTATGTCGGCCCTCATGCAGCTCCCCGTCACCTACGTCTGGACCCACGACTCCATCGGTCTCGGCGAGGACGGCCCGACCCACCAGCCCGTCGAGCACCTCGCCGCGCTGCGCGCCATCCCGGGCCTGAACGTGGTCCGCCCGGCCGACGCCAACGAGACCACCACCGCCTGGCGCGAGATCCTCGAGCGCGGCACCGAGAAGCCGGCCCCGCACGGCCTGGCGCTCTCCCGTCAGGGCCTGCCGACGTACGAGGCCAACGCGGATGCCGCCAAGGGCGGTTACGTCCTCTTCGAGGCCTCCACCGGCACCCCCGACGTCGTCCTCATCGCCACCGGCTCCGAGGTGCAGCTCGCCGTCGCCGCCCGTGAGCAGCTGGAGGCCGAGGGCGTCGCCACCCGCGTCGTCTCGATGCCGTCCGTCGAGTGGTTCGAGGAGCAGGACGCCGAGTACCGCGCCGCCGTCCTGCCGCCGTCGGTCAAGGCCCGCGTGGCGGTCGAGGCCGGCATCGGCCTGACCTGGTACCGCTACGTCGGTGACGCGGGCCGGATCGTCTCCCTGGAGCACTTCGGTGCCTCCGCCGACGCGGGCACGCTCTTCGCCGAGTTCGGCTTCACCGCCGAGAACGTCGCCGCCAAGGCCCGCGAGTCTCTCGCCGCCGCCCGCGCCTGACCCCACGTAACACACGTACGCACGCCCGAAAGAAGATGAAGCAGAACATGAGCAACGCCGTCGCACCCCTCAAGTCGCTGTCCGACGAAGGCGTTTCCATCTGGCTGGACGACCTGTCCCGCACCCGCATCGAGTCCGGCAACCTCGCCGAGCTCATCGAGAACAGCCACGTCGTGGGCGTCACCACGAACCCCTCGATCTTCCAGGCCGCCATCGGCAAGGGCGAGGGCTACGAGGAGCAGCTCGCCGACCTGGCCGTCCGCAAGGTCACCGTCGACGAGGCCGTGCGCATGATGACGACCCAGGACGTGCGCGCCGCCGCCGACATCCTGCGCCCCGTGTACGACGCGACGCAGGGCCGTGACGGCCGCGTCTCCATCGAGGTCGACCCGCGCCTGGCCCACAACACCGATGCCACCATCGCCGAGGCCAAGCAGCTCGCCTGGCTCGTCGACCGCGAGAACGTCATGATCAAGATCCCGGCGACCCTCGCGGGCCTCCCGGCGATCACCGAGGTCATCGGCCTCGGCATCTCGGTCAACGTCACGCTGATCTTCTCCCTCGACCGCTACAAGGCCGTCATGGACGCCTACCTGGCCGGCCTGGAGAAGGCCCACGAGCGCGGCATCGACCTCTCCTCGATCCACTCGGTCGCCTCTTTCTTCGTCTCGCGCGTCGACGCCGAGATCGACAAGCGCCTCGACAAGATCGGCACCGACGGGGCCAAGGACGCCAAGGGCAAGTCGGCGCTCGCCAACGCCCGTCTCGCCTATGAGGCGTTCGAGCAGGCCTTCGCCGCCGAGCGCGCCACCAAGCTGGCGGCCGCGGGCGCCAACAAGCAGCGCCCGCTGTGGGCCTCCACCGGCGTCAAGGACCCCGCGTACAAGGACACCCTGTACGTCGACGAGCTGGTCGCGCCCGGCACCGTCAACACCATGCCCGAGGGCACCCTGAAGGCGACCGCGGACCACGGTGAGATCACCGGCGACACCATCACCGGCCGCTACGAGCAGGCCCGCGCCGAGCTCAAGGCCGTCGACGCGCTCGGCATCTCCCTCGACGAGGTCACCCAGCAGCTCGAGGACGAGGCCGTCGCCAAGTTCGAGAGCGCCTGGAACGACCTGCTCGGCACCGTCTCCTCCCGCCTGACGGAGGCTGAGTCCAAGTGAGCTCCACCGCTTGGCAGAACCCGCTGAGGGACCCGCGCGACCGGCGTCTGCCGCGCGTCGCGGGCCCCTCCGGGCTCGTCATCTTCGGCGTCACGGGCGACCTGTCCCGCAAGAAGCTGATGCCGGCCGTCTACGACCTCGCCAACCGCGGCCTGCTGCCGCCCGGCTTCTCGCTCCTCGGCTTCGCCCGCCGCGAGTGGGAGGACCAGGACTTCGCGCAGGTCGTCCACGACTCGGTCAAGGAGCACGCCCGCACCCCCTTCCGCGAGGAGGTCTGGCAGCAGCTCGCCGACGGCATGCGCTTCATCCCCGGCGACTTCGACGACGACACCGCGTTCAAGCAGCTGCGCGAATCCGTCGACGAACTCGACGAGAAGCGCGGCACCAGCGGCAACTACGCGTTCTACCTCTCCGTACCGCCGAAGTTCTTCCCCAAGGTCGTGCAGCAGCTCAAGAAGCACGGTCTCGCGGACGCGGCCGAGGGCTCCTGGCGGCGCGCCGTCATCGAGAAGCCGTTCGGTCACGACAGCGGGTCGGCGCACGAGCTCAACGCGATCGTGCACGACGTGTTCTCGCCCGAGCAGGTCTTCCGCATCGACCACTACCTCGGCAAGGAGACCGTCCAGAACATCCTGGCGCTGCGCTTCGCCAACCAGATGTACGAGCCGATCTGGAACCGGTCCTACGTCGACCACATCCAGATCACGATGGCCGAGGACATCGGCATCGGCGGCCGCGCCGGCTACTACGACGGCATCGGCGCCGCCCGCGACGTCATCCAGAACCACCTGCTCCAGCTGCTCGCCCTCACGGCGATGGAGGAGCCCGCCGCGTTCGACGCCGAGTCGCTGGTCAACGAGAAGCTCAAGGTCCTCAAGTCCGTACGGCTCCCCGCCGACCTGGAGAAGTCCACGGTCCGCGCGCAGTACGCGGCGGGCTGGCAGGGCGGCGAGAAGGTCCGCGGCTACCTCCAGGAAGACGGCATCGACCGCGCGTCGAAGACCGACACCTACGCGGCCGTGAAGCTGGGCATCGACAACCGCCGCTGGGCGGGCGTCCCGTTCTACCTGCGCACCGGCAAGCGCCTCGGCCGCCGCGTCACGGAGATCGCGGTCGTCTTCCAGCGCGCCCCGCACTCCCCGTTCGACCACACCGCCACCGAGGAACTCGGCCAGAACGCGATCGTCATCCGCGTTCAGCCGGACGAGGGCATGACGGTGCGCTTCGGATCCAAGGTGCCGGGTACGTCGATGGAGATCCGCGACGTGTCCATGGACTTCGCTTACGGCGAGTCGTTCACCGAGTCCAGCCCGGAAGCGTACGAGCGGCTGATCCTGGACGTGTTGCTGGGCGACGCCAACCTCTTCCCCCGTACGGAAGAGGTCGAGGAGTCCTGGCGCATCCTCGACCCCATCGAGGAGCACTGGGACAAGGTCGGCAGGCCCGCCCGGTACGCCTCGGGGAGCTGGGGCCCGAAGGAAGCGGACGAGATGCTCGCACGAGACGGACGGAGCTGGCGCAGGCCATGAGGATCGACCTGACCGACACCACGGCAAGCAAGGTCAACAAGGCGCTCGTCGAAGGACGCCGGGCCATCGGGACGCCCGCGGTGGGCATGGTCCTGACGATGGTCATCGTCACGGACGAGGAGAACGCCTACGACGCGACGAAGGCCGCCCAGGAGGCGTCCCGCGAGCACCCCTCGCGCACCCTCGTCGTCATCCGGCGCACCAAGCGCCTGCCCCGCGACCGGCACGGCAACCGGCTCGACGCCGAGGTCCGCCTCGGCTCCGAGGCCGGCACCGGCGAGACGGTCGTTCTGCGCCTGTACGGCGAGACCGGCCAGCACGCCGACTCCGTCGTCCTGCCGCTGCTGCTGCCCGACGCCCCGGTCGTCGTGTGGTGGCCGGTCGACGCCCCCGACGAGCCCTCCAAGGACCCGCTCGGCGCGCTCGCCGCCCGCCGCATCACCGACCTGTACGCCGACGAGGACGCGCTCGCCGCCCTCGACCGGCGCGCCGCGCACTACGCCCCCGGCGACACCGACCTGGCCTGGACCCGGCTCACCCCGTGGCGCTCCATGCTGGCCGCCGCGCTCGACCAGGCCCGTACCGACGTCGTCTCCGCGGCCGTCGAGTCCGAGGCCGAGAACCCCAGCGCCGAACTGCTCGCGCGCTGGCTCGGCGCCCGGCTCGGCGTCCCGGTCGAGCGGGTCGTCACGGAAGGCCCGGTCGTCACCGCGGTCCGCCTCGGCACGCCGAGCGGTGAGATCCGCATCGACCGCCCGGAAGGGCCGCTCGCCAAGCTGACCCTGCCGGGACAGCCCGAGCGCACCCTCGCCCTCAAGGTCCGCTCCACCGCCGAGCTGATCGCGGAGGAACTCCGGCGCCTCGACGCCGACGAGATGTACGCCGTGGCCCTGCAGGCAGCCGCCCCCGGCAAAGGCAGCAAAGGCAGCAAAGTCACCAAGGAGTCCGTTCAACATGCCTGACACCGCCCCCTTCCTCACCCGCCGCCCGCAGTGGACGGCCCTTGAGGACCACCGCGCGAAGTTCAACGGCACGCACCTGCGCGACCTGTTCGCGAAGGACGCGGCCCGTGCCGAGCGCTACACGCTCGACGTCGGTGACCTGCACATCGACTACTCCAAGCACCTGATCACGGACGAGACCCTCGCCCTGCTCCAGGAACTGGCCACCGCCACCGACGTGTTCGGGCAGCGCGACGCCATGTTCCGCGGCGAGAAGATCAACACGACCGAGGACCGCGCCGTGCTGCACACGGCCCTGCGCGCCCCGGCCGACGCCGTGGTCGAGGTCGACGGCGAGAACATCGTGCCGAAGGTGCACGAGGTCCTCGACCAGATGGCCGTCTTCGCCGACTCCGTGCGTACGGGGGAGTGGACCGGCCACACCGGCAAGCGGATCCGCACCATCGTCAACGTCGGCATCGGCGGCTCGGACCTCGGCCCCGCGATGGCGTACGAGGCGCTGCGCCCGTTCACCGCCCGCGATCTGACGGTCCGCTTCGTGTCGAACGTCGACGGCGCCGACCTGCACGAGGCCGTCCGCGACCTCGACCCGGCCGAGACGCTGTTCATCATCGCGTCCAAGACCTTCACGACGATCGAGACGATCACCAACGCGAAGGCGGCGCGCTCCTGGCTGCTTGCGGCGCTGAAGGACGAGTCCGCCGTCGCGAAGCACTTCGTCGCCCTTTCGACCAACGCCGAGAAGGTCTCCGAGTTCGGCATCGACACAGCCAACATGTTCGCGTTCTGGGACTGGGTCGGCGGCCGCTACTCCTTCGACTCGGCCATCGGCCTCTCGCTGATGATCGCCATCGGCCCGGACGCGTTCCGCGAGCTGCTCGACGGCTTCCGCCTGGTCGACGACCACTTCCGCACGGCCCCCGCCGAGGCGAACGCGCCGCTGCTGCTCGGCCTCCTCGGCGTCTGGTACGGCAACTTCCACGGCGCGCAGTCGCACGCGGTGCTGCCGTACTCGCACTACCTCTCCAAGTTCACCGCGTACCTCCAGCAGCTCGACATGGAGTCCAACGGCAAGTCCGTGGACCGCCAGGGCCGCGGCGTGGAGTGGCAGACGGGCCCGGTCGTCTGGGGCACCCCCGGCACCAACGGCCAGCACGCCTACTACCAGCTGATCCACCAGGGCACGAAGCTGATCCCGGCGGACTTCATCGGCTTCGCGAACCCCGTCGACGAGCTGAGCGACGGTCTCAAGGACCAGCACGACCTGCTGATGGCCAACCTGTTCGCGCAGGGCCAGGCGCTCGCCTTCGGCAAGACGCCGGACGAGGTCCGCGCGGAGGGCGTCGCCGAGGAACTGGTCGCCCACAAGACGTTCAAGGGCAACCACCCGACGACGACGATCCTCGCGCGCGAGCTGACCCCGTCGGTCCTCGGCCAGCTCATCGCCCTCTACGAGCAGAAGGTCTTCGTCCAGGGCGCCATCTGGAACATCGACTCCTTCGACCAGTGGGGCGTCGAGCTCGGCAAGGTCCTCGCCAAGCGCGTGGAGCCCGCCCTCACCGAAGGCGCGGAGGTCCCCGGCCTCGACGCGTCGACGCAGTCCCTGGTCAGCACGTACCGCGCGCTGCGCGGTCGCAAGTAGCCCTAGATCAGCCACAACTAGCACTGAAGGTAAGTGAACTGACATGCAGCTCGGTCTCATCGGTCTCGGCAAGATGGGCGGCAACATGCGCGAGCGCATCCGCCGCGCCGGCCACACCGTCATCGGCTACGACCGCAACCCCGAGGTCTCCGACGTCGCCTCCCTCCAGGAGCTCGTCGAGAAGCTCGAGGGCCCGCGCGTGGTGTGGGTGATGGTCCCGGCCGGTGCCGCCACCCAGTCGACCGTCGACGAGCTCGGCGCCCTGCTCTCCGAGGGCGACATCGTCGTCGACGGCGGCAACTCCCGCTGGACGGACGACGAGAAGCACGCCGAGGAGCTCGCGGCCAAGGGCATCGGCTTCGTCGACGCCGGTGTCTCCGGCGGCGTCTGGGGCCTGGAGAACGGCTACGCGCTGATGGTCGGCGGCTCCGAGGAGAACGTCGCCAAGGTCAAGCCGGTCTTCGACGCCCTGAAGCCCGAGGGCGACTTCGGCTACGTCCACGCGGGCAAGGTCGGCGCCGGCCACTTCTCCAAGATGGTCCACAACGGCATCGAGTACGCCATGATGCAGGCCTACGCCGAGGGCTGGGAGCTCCTGGAGAAGGTCGACTCCGTGGACAACGTCCG
>NZ_JBSFVM010000041.1:0-48072 GCF_053592315.1 Streptomyces sp. NPDC002754 | reverse complement strand
GAGTCCCGGCGGGGCGTGGGCGCGGGCTGGTCGCTGGCACGCGAGCTGGAGTCGATGACCCTGCTCGACGTGTACGAGGCAGTGGAACCCGGCCCACTGTTCGCCATGCACCGCACCACCCCGGACCAGGGATGCGTGGTGGGTCACGGCATCCAGCCGGCGATGCAGAACGTCTACGAGGGCATCGAGGAGACCCTGAGACACGAACTGGCCCGCGTCACGCTCGCGAACGTACTCCGGGACGTACTCGCGACACCCCGCTAGCCTCCCCGTTACGCCCTGACATCACCAAGATCCCCATCCATGCCCAGGTCGGCGAACAGCCTGGCAACCAGTCACTCCAAGGACGGTTGCAGCATGAGACCGAGTCCTACGAGCTCGTATTTTGATCTTGTTGAAGTGCCCTGGTCCGGCGTGACCGACGTGACGGTTCCGCCGTTCGGGAGGATGTGAGCACCCGGCCGTGGATCGTGGACGAGGACTTGTGGGCGCTGATCGAGCCGCTGCCGCCGCCCTGGCCGGAGAAGTCGCCGGGTCCGCGGCCGACGGCGGACCGGCTGTGTCTGCAGAGCATCCTGTACGTCCTGCACGACGACATGGCCTGACAACTCCTTTCACTGGAGCCGGAGTTCGGTTCCGGACAGACCTGTTGGCGGCGCCTGGAGCGCTGGCGGCAGGCTGGGGTCTTCGGCCAACTGCACCGCATCCTGCTCACCAAGCTGAACGCGGCCGGCGAACTCGACCGGTCCCGCGCGTGCGTGGACGGCTCCCACATCCGCGCGAAAAGAAGGGGGCGCCGACACTGGTCCGTCGCCAGTCGACCGACGGAAGACGGGCAGCAAACACCACCTGATCTGCGACGAACGCAGCACCCCATGCAAGGTCGTCACCACCGCGGCGGCCGCCGCCGGCTGCGCCCTCACGTTCTGCGTCTCCCCCGCGCACGCCTCCGCCATCTGGGACGGCGACGCCTCCCAGGGCGCCGGCGTCCTCACCAACACACTGCGCGACGGCCCCGGCAGCGTCACGACGGGCAACTGGAACGACGGACACGGCACGTTCTTCAAGTTCAACAAGCCCATCGGCACGGCGCGTTGTGAAGGACACGGCGTGCGCACCTCGACAGGCGAGTACACGTCCAGGAACAACAGCACGTACTGGTTCGGCTGGGACTCCATGACCAAGACCAGCAACGCACAGACCGTATACCCGTGGAAGTCCAACGGCACCAACGACCAGAACACCAACTCCGCGGGGCAGGGCACCTTGTCCGTCTACAAGGACGGCTCCCGCGCCGACGCCCAAACCTGGGACGACCTGGGCAACAAGCCACGCTGGGGCACCCACTTCGGCGCAGACACCAGCACCGCCTCCATCAACTGGATCGCCGGCCTGAAGATGGGCACGTCCCGGGGTGACATCGACTGAACAACGCGACCGCCCGGTCCACGCGAATCGCGGGCAGGACCCCGGGCACTCGGCCCAGCTGGTCCGTCGCGACTCTTCTCGGCTCCGGCCTCTTCCCCATACCAACCAGTCGGTACTACCGTCGGGCCACTCCACGCGCACAGTGACATGCCGTGGGTTCACGGAAACCGGACTGGGAGGCACGGTGTCGATCACGCCTGCGGCGGCGCAGCACCCGAGTACCACAGCGCGGGGATCGGTCCTGCGCCGACTCGGCAACCGGCGGCTCAACCGGTATCCCGAACGCCTGCCGCGCTACTGGTACTTGGGGATCGTGGTGGCCGTCACGATCATTCTCTACTACCAGCTCTACGTGCAGTACGCGGTGTCGACCGCCATCATCGGCGAGTACGACATGTCGCTCCGGTACTTCGTGTACATCTCGGTCGCAGCGAACGCCGTGGGTGCCTTCGCCTCGCTGGCGGCGGGCCTCGCCGACCGGTGGGGACGGGCCAACATCGTGGTCTACGGCCTGCTCGTGGTCGGTCTGCTCACCACATTCGCACTGCCGCACGCGCCGGACAAGATGAGCTACCTGCTCGGATACTGCGCCGTCGCGCTCGTCGAGGGCATGATCCTGGTGGCGACCCCGGCGCTGATCCGTGACTTCTCGCCGCAGCTCGGCCGCGCTTCCGCGATGGGTTACTGGACCATGGGACCGATCATCGGCAGTCTCGTCGTCACCGCGGTGACCTCCCGCACCTACGGCGGCGGAACGAACTGGCAGGACGAAATCCGCTTCGCCGGGATCAGCGGGCTCGTGCTGTTCGTCGTCGCGTTGTTCGGGCTGCGAGAGCTCGCGCCGGCACTGCGCGACCAGATCATGGTGAGCCTGCGTGACCGTGCGCTGGTCGAGGCGCGTGCCAAGGGCATCGACACACAGGCGGCGCTGCACGGGCAGTGGCGGCAGATGATGCGCCTGGACGTGATCGGCTCGGCGGTCGCTATCAGCCTGTACCTCCTGCTGTACTACGCGGCCGTCGGCAACTTCGTGCTCTACTTCTCGACCACGTTCGGCTACACACCGCAGCGCGCGAACGCCCTGCTCAACTGGTACTGGGGGGCCAACGCGGTGTCGCTGGTGGTGGCGGGGCTGCTGTCCGATCGGCTGCGGGTACGCAAGCCGTTCATGCTCCTCGGCGCACTCGGTTCGATCGGCTTCACCGCGGCGTTCGCCCTGCGCGCCACCCAACCGGGCACCGGCTACTACACGTTCGCCCTCATCGTCGTGGGGATCGGGGTGACCAGTGGTGTCGCCTACTCGCCATGGATGGCGAGTTTCACCGAGACCGTCGAGCGGCACAACCCAGCGGCCACGGCGACCGGGCTGGCGATCTGGGGCTGGGTCGTGCGGATCACGGTCGCCCTCTCCGCTGCCCTGCTGCCGCTCATCGTGCACTCGGCGACCCCGCTCATCGAGCACGGCGCCGAGGTCAAGCAGGCCTCCGTACAGGCGGCTCCCGCGCTGAAGGTCCGCGCTGCCCACCCGAAGCTGTTCGCCCAACTAGACGCGTACGCACCGGGAAAGGTACCTCCGACCCTGCAGGCGCGCGCGCAGGACGAGGTCGGTGCCGCCGGATTGCGGACCGTACAGAAGGCGGCACCGCAGCTGAAGGCGCTCAGCGAACACGGAGCCGAGGTCGAGCAGGCCGCTGCCGACACCCCGGGCCAGTGGCAGGCCTGGTGGTGGGTGTGCCTGGGCGGGCAGGCACTGTTCCTGCCGTTCGTGTTCGTCATGTCGGGCCGGTGGCGGCCACGGGACGCAAAGCGGGACCTCACCGACCACGAAGAGGCCGTGGCCCGCCAGATGTCCGAGATGCACAGCAAAGAGGAAGAAGGTGCCCGCGCATGAGCGCCCCCACCGAGCTGCACGCACTGACCGCGCTGGAGCAGGCCGCCGCCGTCCGCGCGGGCCAGGTCTCCGCCGTGGACCTGGTACGTCATCACATCGAGCGCGCCGACGCCCACGACAAACAGTTCGGCGCGTTCATCACCCGCACGAACGAGGCAGCACTGGCCACCGCGGCGCACGCCGACGCCACGCCCGCCGCACACCGGGACACCTCTGCACTGTTCGGGGTCCCGACAGCCGTCAAGGACCTGGTGGACACGGCAGGTGTGACCACCACGTTCGGCTCGAAGGCATTCGCGTCGCGGGTGCCGACCCTCGACGCGCACAGCGTGACGCGCCTGCGGAACGCCGGCACGATCAGCCTCGGAAAGACCAACACCCCTGAATTCGGATGCTGTTGCTACACCGACAACGACATCGTGGGACCAGCCCGCAACCCTTGGAACCCGGCCCTGTCGGCCGGCGGGTCGAGCGGGGGCTCGGCCGTCGCGGTGGCACTCGGCCTGGTGCCCGTCGCCCACGCCAGCGACGGTGGCGGCTCGATCCGCATCCCGGCGAGCGTGTGCGGACTGTTCGGCATCAAGCCCTCACGTGGCCGTGTCAGTTCCGGGCCGGCCGGCGCCGAGACGACCGGCCTGTCCGTGCAGGGCCCCCTGGCACGCTCGGTGCGCGACGCGGCCGCACTGCTCGACATCCTGGCAGGGCCCGAACCCGGCGACCCCCACTGGGCAGCCCCGCTGCCATCCGGCGAATCTTTCCTCGGCCACGCGGACCGCCCCCCACGCAGACTGCGCATCGGCAGGTACGCGACACCTGCCGCGCAGGGCATGACCGTGGACCCGCAGTGCCTGGCCGCCTGGGAACACGCCTCCCACCTCCTGGAACGCCTCGGGCACACCGTGGAGGACATCCCCACACCCTTCAGTCCCGAGATCAGCGAGCACTTCGTGACGGCATGGGGCGTGCAGTCCCTCGGCCATGCCCTCGACGCCGAACAAGAGGCGCTGCTGCGGCCGGTGACGCGGGCCTGGCGGGAGTACGGACGCGGAGTGAGCGGCGAGACATTCGCAGCCGCGCTGACCGCAATGCACCGCTCGTCTCGCGCCGCAGTAAGCGCAACGCAGGACTATGACGCCGTACTGACCCCGACCCTGGCGACACTGCCGCAGTCGATCGAGCACTTCGACGAGTCGGGCGACCCGTTGGTGAACCTCCACCGCCAGAGCGCCTTCAGCGCGTTCACCAGCCCCTACAACATGACAGGCCAGCCGGTAGTCAGCCTCCCTCTGTACTGGACGCCCCACACCGGGACCCCGGTCGGCGTCTCGCTGGCAGGACGGCCCGCGGACGAGGCCACACTCATCGCACTCAGCGCCCAACTGGAAGAAGCACACCCCTGGCGCCACGAGTACACACGCCTACTGGCCACACACTGACCCCGCCCCGCGGGCCCGAGGGAGTGCAAATCCAAGAAGTCATCCGCATACCGTTCGGCGGGCGTGATCGTCGAACTGGGTTCTGGATCGGGTGATCGCTGAGGTGTCGGCTCATGAAGGAGGGGCCTCTCGGTAGCTCGGAGTTGCGAAGCTCAAAAGCACCGAGGAGGCCCCTTTTTCACAATCTTGCGTAACCACGTGCGTCCCGTCCAACTCCCGCGTGTCGCCCTGCGATTGTCTTGCGCACAGGTTCCGGAATGCTGCGGACGGGCCGGACCGTAGTGCGGGTTCCGGCTCGGACATGACGGAGGCGGAATGGCAGGTCGTGCGGATGGCGCTACCCGTTCCGGCGTGGCTGCAGCGGCGGCCGGGCCGAGGCCTATTGCCACCGCGTGATGCCAGACGCGGTCCGCTACGGAAAAATCATCGGAGTCAGCGCCGCGGCCGTCTGACTGTCCGCGCGCCTGCTTGGAGTGGAACGCTCCGGCTGCCCGCGTCTGCAAACCCCCGGCGTCATGTCCCGACCGGTGCCGCCTCGTCCTGCGAGTCGCGCGGACCGGGCTGCTCGAAGCGGGGGCGGTCGGAGGTCCAGCTCACGTGTACTGACCCGCGAGGTTGAGGACGCGGCCAGCGGGTTGGTTGCGGTGCGAGAGTGCAACGAGCGCCCGCAGCCGGTAGTGCTCTCCACGCCGGTCGGGAACGCGCTGCACGACGGGTCGGGGGAGGCAGCTGTTCCCTCTCCGCTTCCCCTCCCCTGCGGCGAACGCACACAGCAGGCGTACGCATCCACCGCGGCAGTGAACCACCGGCGTCCTGACTCCCTGCCGGTCCAATCTGTTCTGTCTGATGTGCGAACCGGTAGCGTTGTGTATAGATCCCGCCGAGGGAGGCTGATCGCCATGCCATGGTTCGTCTGGCTGCTCGTTGCGCTGGGGCTCGGTGCCGCGGAGTTCTTCACGCTGGCCCTGGTCTGCGGACTGTTGGCAGGCGCTGCGCTGGTTACTGCCGTGGTCGCCGGAGTGGGTGTCGGCCTGCTGGGCCAACTCGTAGCACTCGGAGTTTCCGCGGCAGCGGGCCTCTTCCTCGTACGGCCGGTTGCTATGCGCCACCTTGCACAGTCTCCCCTCATAAAGGAGGGCACCGACGCACTGATCGGAAAGTGCGCCGAAGTCATGCAGGAAGTCACCGCGACTCGCGGCCTGATCAAACTCTCCGGCGAGGATTGGTCCGCTCGCACCCTCGATGAAACCCAAGTCATCCCCGCAGGAGCAATGGTCGATGTCATGGAGATCGAGGGCGCGACAGCCGTGGTCTATCCCCGCGATCTCCTTCCATGACCGGCTGACTCCCAACGACGGAGGAAATCGTGGACCCAGTAGTCATCCCCATTCTGGTGGCGGCCATCGTCGTCATCTTCCTCGTGGTCACCTCCGTCCGGATCGTGCCACAGGCCCGCCGTTACAACATCGAACGGTTCGGCCGCTATCGCCGAACGCTGCAGCCCGGCCTGAACCTCGTACTGCCAGTAGCGGACCGGGTCAACACCAAACTGGACGTGCGCGAACAGGTGTATTCGTCCGACCCCAGTCCGGTCATCACCGAGGACAACCTCGTGGTGAACATCGACACCGTGCTCTACTACCAGATCACCGACCCGAGGTCGGCGGCCTACGAGGTCGCCAATTACCTGCAGGCGATCGATCAACTCACTGTGACCACGCTGCGCAATGTCATCGGCAGCATGGACCTGGAGGAGACACTCACCTCTCGCGAGGAGATCAACACACGGCTCCGCACTGTCCTCGACGATGCCACCGGCAAGTGGGGCATCCGCGTCAACCGCGTCGAGATCAAAGCCATCGACCCGCCGAACACGATCAAGGAGGCGATGGAGAAGCAGATGCGCGCCGAGCGCGACAAGCGCGCCGCCATCCTCCACGCCGAAGGGGAACGGCAGTCCAAGATCCTGACCGCAGAGGGCACGAAGCAGAAGGACATCCTGGAGGCACAGGGCACGCAGCAGGCCATGATCCTGCGGGCGGACGGCGAGGCGAAGGCGGTGGAGCGCGTCTTCCAGGCCGTCCATCGAAACAACGCCGACCCCAAGATTCTGGCCTACAAGTACCTCGAGACGCTGCCGCACCTGGCGAAGAGCGAGAACAACACGTTCTGGGTGATCCCCGGAGAACTGACCGAAGCAGTGCGCTCGGTCTCCAGCGCCTTCGGTGACCACTCCGAGATGGGGCTGCCCAAGAACGTGAAGCCCGCGGACGCCGATGCCGACGACGCCGAAGGCACTGCGGACCATGTCGCGACTCCGGAGATCGAGTCGAGTCCGAAGACCAACGCATCCGCGGCAGCTGACGAGGTCGCCAAGCAGGCCGCCGCCGCGGTGAACAAGGCGAAGGCCGAGGCCGAGGCCGCAATGACATCGCAGGAGCAGGGCCGCGGCAAACCGTCCACTTCCGACTGACCACGCCCCGTCACAGCTGCGGATTCGGTGGCACCTCCCTGGCTCATACTTCAGCCCGCCCGTTGCCAGGGGCCAGGCGACGGACGGGCTCGAAGACGACGTACCCGATGGGGGCCGGGCTTTGGGCCACCACAGACCTGAAGTCAGTCCAGATGGGCGTTCTTGGTCTCGGGCGCCCAGGCCAACGACACCACGGCTCCCAGTACCAGCAGCGTTGTGAGGGCAATCATGGAGGCGGAGAAGCCGAACGCCGAGAGGCTCATCGGGAGCAGGAACGTTCCGATCGCGGAACCCACGCGGCTGAGTCCGTTGAGCAGGCCCACCCCCGAGCTGCGGACCTGAGTGGGGAAGAGCTCCGGGGGATAGACCTGATCGAGGTTGGAGGATGCCGACATCGTGAAGGTGAACACGAGGAACAGCGGGAACAGCAGCAGCGTCGGCGCGTCGGGCCACACCCCGATCACACCGAGGGCAAGCGCCATCACGAAGAACGAGGTGATGAGGAAGCCCCGCCGCGTGAAACGGGCCACGAACCACAGCCCGATCAGCCCGCCCAGCAGCAGGAACAGGTTGAGCAGACCGTTACTGAGGAACTCCTCGTCAGCCAGCCCCACCCGCACCATCACGACGGGCAGGAACGTGTAGATGGCGAAGTACGGGATGACCTGACAGTTGTAGTACAGAACACCGAAGAGGGTGTTGCGGCGATAGCGGCGGCGGAACAGCTCGCGGTAGTCGTAGGACTCTTCGGCCTGCCCCCGGGTCAGGAGGCCCGAGATGTCGATGTTCGGGCCTATGTATTTGGCGACGACGGTCTTCGCTTCCTCGATCCGCCCCTTGCTGATGAGCCAGCGCGGCGACTCGGGTGTCCCGATGCGCATGAGGAGGACGAAGACGGCGGGCAGCGCGCTGCTGGCCAGCAGCCAGCGCCAGCTGTCCCCGCCGAACCCGATCACGTAATTGCCGATGAAGTACGCCGCGATGTAGCCGATCGTCCACATCGCGGTGAGCGAGGCGAGGAAGCCGCCGCGGTAGCGGCGCGGGCAGAACTCGGCGACCAGCGTGGGACCCAGCGCGTAGTCCGCGCCGATTCCGAATCCGATCAGGAGGCGGAGCACGAACAGCTCGGTCGGTCCGGTGACGAAGAACTGGGCGACGGAGGCGACGGCGATGAGGAGGAAGTCGAGCGTGTACAGCAGCTGGCGTCCCCATCGGTCCGCGGCCCAGCCCAGCACGATGCTGCCGGCGAAGATGCCGATGAGTGCCGAGGCGCCGAGCAGGCCCTGCCAGACAGGCCCGAGGTGCATCTGCGGCGCGATGAGCGTCAGTGCGATGCCGATGATGCCCAGGTGGTAGCCGTCCGAGAAGTTCGCGCCGAAGGTGAGCGCCGTGATCTTGAGGTGGAAGCGGTTCAGCGGGGCGTCATCAAGGGTCGTTTCGGTCTCAGAACCCGTCGCTGCCCCGATGCCCGGTGGCTCGGCCACTTCCACAGACGGCGGTTGCTCCACGGCGTCCTCCTGAGCCTTGCGAAACATTTGAATGAACGATTTCATGAAGCCTCAAGCGTGAATACTTCTATGTCAAGGGGTTGATGGCGATCACCAGCGACCGCATACTCATCGACGGTCAGCACCTGAGCTGCGCCGACGTCATCCGCGCCGCACGGCGTGCCACCTCCGTCGAGCTCGACGCCACGGCCCGGAAGAGGGCAGATGAGACCTACGTTCTTGCACGGGACATCGGGGAAAAGCGGGCCGTCTACGGTCGCACGACCGGCGTCGGCGCCAACCGGCACGAAGTCGTGGATCCGGACTCCGCCGACCAGCACGGTCTGCGCCTGCTGAGCAGCCACGCCGGCGGCACCGGAGAGCTCCTCCCGGCCGCCACCGTGCGCGCCATCCTACTGATCCGGCTGAACCAGCTCGCCGCGGCCGGTAGCGGTGTCCATCCCCGCCTCCTTGACGCACTGGAAGAGTCCCTGCACACCGGTGCCCTCCCTCGCGTCCACTCCCGCGGTGCCATCGGTACCGGCGACCTCAGCTCCCTGGCGGAGATCGGACTGACCCTCGCAGGCCGACAGCCCTGGGCGGAGGGAGGTCTCACTGCGGTACCCATCAGCCCCGGTGACGCCCTCGCCTTCATCTCAAGCAACGCCGTGACCCTCGCGAAGTCCGTGATGGTCTGGCACGACCTCAAGGAGCTGCTGCACGCCAGCCACCTTGTTGCCGCACTCTCCCACTGCGCCCTCGACGGCTCGCCCGAAGCACTCTCCGAACGCGTCCACGCGCAGCGCCCGCACCCGGGCAGCATGCGCTGTGCAACCGAAATGCGGCGAGTCCTGTGGGCCGACGGCGAACCGCAACCCGGGCGGCGACTGCAGGACCCCTTCGGCCTGCGCGCCTTCCCCCAGGTCCAGGGTCCGGCCCTGGACGCGCTCGACGCGCTGGAACAGGTACTGACCACCGACCTCAACGCCGCCGCCGAGAACCCTCTGATCGACCTCAAAACGGAGAACGTCTACCACCACGGACACTTCTCCACGGCCTACCTTGCCCTCACCCTCGACCACCTGCGTGCGGCGCTCCACCACGTCGCCGAATTGTCTGCGGCGCGGCTGAGCAACCTGGTGGAGCCGAACCTGACCGGCCTGTCACCCTTCCTTTCCGCTGGGCCGCCCGGCAGCTCCGGAATCATGATTCTCGAGTACGTCACTCACGACGCACTCAGCCAGCTCCGTCACGCCGCATCCCCGGTCACCCTGGGCACCGCGGTCATTTCCCGCGGGCTGGAGGACCACGCGAGCTTCTCGGCGCAGGCGGCACACAGCACATCGGCAGCGGTCACCGCGTACCGGACTGTGCTGGCCTGCGAACTCCTGGGAGCCGTACGCGCATTGCGGCTTCGCGGGAACGAGCTTCCCCAGGCTCCGGTCGCGGAAGCGTTCCGGATCGCGGGGAAGTCCCTGCCGATGGTCGCCGAGGACCACCCCCTGACAGATGAGATCGCACTGGCAGAGGGCGTCATCGACGCCTTGAGCGCCCTCTAGCGGGAGGGGCGGAAAGGAGCATCGTAACGAAGCGTGACAGCAGGGGACGAGTGTCGCCGCTGACGACGGGCCCGGCGACCGTCGTCGCCGAGCCCGTCGTGGGTGTCAACTCTCCTGGAGAGTCGGTCGGTTCAGAGGCTGGGGAAGCCGGTCGGGGACTGGGGGCCGGTGGGGACATAGTCGAAGTGCGGCGTCAGCGTGCCGAAGAGGCTGCCGACGCGGGGGCCGGGGCGCCCGGTCTGCTCGGTGAAGAGGTCGGAGAGCTCCTTCGTGACGCGGAACGGCACCTTCTCCAGGCGGAAGCCGGTCGGGCTGGGGCGGGCACCCACGAGGGCCTCGCGGGCCGTGGTCTCGGCCACCATGACCTCGTCGTCGATGACCTTCCCGTCGACGGAGACGCCGGCGGAGTAGCCGGGCGTCGGCATCACGCGGATGTAGGTCGGCTTGAGGGTGAACGTCTTGCCCGACCGGGCGTGGTGGAGGTTCAGGCCACCCGGGTAGAAGATGCGGCCCTTCGAGTCGAGGCCGTCACCGGCGGTCGAACCGATCGGCATGCTGAAGCCGCGCTTGTCCGCGTCCATCTTGAACGGGCTGATGGCGTCGAGCGTGAAGCCCTCACGGTCCAGCCAGTCCCACGTCTCGTCGCTGATGGCGACGTCCGCGTCGCCCCACGGGGAGATGTACACGCCCGGGAACGGGTCGGCCTGCACGGCCGCCGACCGAGGGGCGTCCGCCGGGGCGGCCGAGGCGGAGGCGAGGCCGAGCGGGAGGGCCAGTGCCGCGGCGACGGCGACAGCGGCGGAACGTCGGATTCTGTGCATACGCATAGAGGGTCCCTTTTCTCTGAATGATGGTTGCGGGCCGAGCGCCCGCAGCCCCTTCACGTACCGCCGCGTACCAGTAGATGCGCACTGAGCAGGGGTTTCTCGATCTCCCTGGAAGTACTGCATGCGGAAAAGCATGCAGAAGGCACGCAGGAGGCCGCCCGGAACGGTTCGTTTGGGTATGGCAAGTGATGCATAGATTTGCACCAAATTGAAAGGCGGCGAGGGGCCGGTTACGCCACCTACCTGAAAACGATCACGCGACTGGACGGACTTCGCGCCCTCAGGTGGATTCAAGATCATCCAGGCCGCAAGTCTGGGCGCCCCACTCCTCGTACGCAATGGAGCGCCCCGTGCCACGACCCATCAGCCGAACCGTCAACAGACCCTCCCGACGACGGCTCGCCCTGCTCGCCACGACGCTCACCGCACTGAGCGTCGCCTCGCTGTCCGGCCCCTTCACCGGCAGCAGCCGGGCCGGCGGCCACATCGACGCGCCCTCGTCCATCACGGACTCGCCCGCCGACATCACCGACGTCTACGCCTTCACCAGCCCCGACGACACCGACATGGTCACGCTCATCGCGAACGTGCGCCCCTTCCAACTCCCCGGCAACCCGGGCAACGCGCTGGTCGACTACCCCTTCGCGACCGGCGCCCGGTACGAGATCCACACCGACGCCGACGGCGACGGCGCACCCGACACGACGTACCGCTGGACCTTCCGCAACGACGACCGGCGCCCCTTCGGCATGGGCCCCAAGGTCGGTCCGCTGCCGGTGCGTTCACTGGAGGACCGGTCGCTCGGCGTCCGTCAGAAGTACACCCTGGAGCGGGTCCGTACAGGCGACAGGGCCGGGACCGAGAAGCTCGTCGACGGCATCGCGGCCCCCACCCACGTCGGCCGGACCCTGATGCCCGACTACGCCGGCCTGCGCGCGGAGGCCACCCGCCAACTGCCCAGCGGCGGCCGGACCGTGGCCGCCCAGTCGGCCGAGGCCTTCAAGGCCGACACCCAGGTCTTCGGCCTCTTCACCGTCGGCACGGCAGGTCCCGTGCCCGGCTGGCTGCCCGACGCCCAGCCGCTGTCGGCGATGAACGTCAACAGCCTGGTCGTCCAGGTACCCAAGGACGAGATCGCCCTCAAGGGCGACCCGCGGCGCAACCCGGTCGTCGGCGTCTGGTCGACCGTCTCCCGGCCCGGCGCCGACCTCGACAAGAGCCTCGAGAAGCAGGCCCCCACCTACCGGCAGGTCTCCCGCAACGGAAACCCGCACACCGCCTTCAGCATCTACGGCACCACCATCGGCCTGGCCAAGCCCGGCGGCCCCGAGGACCGCTTCCAGCGGCGCGAGCCCAAGGACGACCAGTACGAGAAGGACTACCTGGCCGCCACGCTCGACCCGGCGCCGCCCCACCGCATCGAGACCGCGCAGGGATTCAAGGCGCCCGCCACCCCGCGCAAGGACATCCAGGCCCTCTTCCTCAAGGGCATCGGCAAGGACAACGGCTCCAAGTTCGGCTTCGACCTCAACACGCACACCATGAACGCGGACGCCGACCCCTCGCGCATCGCCCTCGCGGAGGAACTGCGGCTCAACCTCACCACCCCCGTCACGGCCGGCCCGAACAAGTACGGCGTCATCGAAGGGGACAAGCAGGGCTTCCCCAACGGCCGTCGCATCAACGACGTCATCGACCCGCCGCTCATCCGGATGCTCGAGGGTGAGCCCGGTGGCCGGTCCGCGGAAGGGCTCCTGCCCAAGCCCGTCGCCAAGCTACAACCGGCCGACGCCCAGGGCACGTTCCCGTACCTAAACGTTCCCCACGCGGTCCTGTGAGACGACTCCTCAGCGCGCCCGGCGCCGTGGTCGCCGTCGCCGCGTGCGTCGTCGGGCTCCTCGCACTGGGACCCGACGACAGCACGCCCGGCGGCGCACCACGCGCCGGAGCAGTCGCGTCCGGCGGCAGGGACCTCCCCGCCGCCGGCGCGGTGCGCACCGCCCGCGACGCCACAGAACGCCACCCCGACGACCCCACGAGCTGGTCCCGGCTCGGCACCGCCCAGATCGAAGCGGCCCGCACCACCCTGGACGCAGGCCGCCTCGACGCCGCGGACAAGGCCCTGCACCGCTCGCTCGACCTGCGCAGCGAAGAGAACTACGCGGCCGTGACCGGTCTCGGCCAACTCGCCAACGCACGGCACGACTTCACAGCGGGCCGCGCCCAGGGCCTGCGCAGCACGCGCATGGCCCCCGACCGGCCCGACGGATACGCGGTGCTCGCCGACGCCGAGATCCAGCTCGGCCACTACCCGGCCGCCCGCACCGCCGTCCAGCGCCTCCTCGACCTGGCACCCGGCTCCGCCGCGTACAGCAGAGCCGCCTACGACCTGGAGACGCACGGCAGGGAACGCGACGCGGCCATCGCCCTGGACCGCGCCCTGGAGAGCGCGTCCACCCCCGACGAGAGTGCCTTCGCGGAGTCCCGCAGCGGCGAACTCGCCTGGTCCGCCGGTGACATCCCGCGCGCGGAAGGCCACTTCCGGCGCGCGCTCGACCTCGTACCCGACCATCCGTACGCCACATCCGGACTCGCCCGCGTCCGGGCCGCACAGGGCCGCACCGCGCAAGCCCTCAAGCTCTACGACCGGCTCGTGGAGCGCACACCCGCACCGCAGTTCCTCGTCGAATCCCTCGAACTGCGGGAGCAGAACGACCGCGACGATCCAGGGATCGCCGCCGCGCGGGCCGCGCTCGACGCGCAGCTGCGCATGACACAGGCGGCAGGCGGACCCGTCGACCCGCACCTCGCCCTGTACGCGGCCGACCACGCGGACCCCGCCGTCGCCGTGAAGCTGCTGAGCCACGAGGCGGAACAGTCCCGCGGCGTCATCGTCGACGACGCGCTCGGCTGGGCCCTGCACCGGGCGGGACAGGACAAGGAGGCACTCGCCCACGCGCGCAGGGCCGCCAGAACCGGCTGGGACAACCCGCTGTTCCAGTACCACAGAGGGGCGATCGAAGCGGCCCTGGACAACCCCGACGCCGCCACCCACCTGCGCGCGGCACTCGACCGCAACCCCCACTTCTCCGCCTACCACGCACCCCGGGCGGCCGCTCTGCTCGCGCGGTGAGCACCCCGCGACGAGAGCGGTACCGCCCGGCAGTTGAGAGCAGTCGATGAACCGTTCACACCCCGCCGTCGCCGCCGCGACGGCCCTGCTCGCAGCCCTGCTGCTGGCCCTCTGCGCGGCCCCGGCCGCACACGCCCACCCACTGGGCAACTTCAGCGTCAACCACTACGACGGACTGCGTCTGACCCCCGGCCGGCTCGTCGACACGGCCGTCGTCGACACCGCGGAGATCCCCACCGCACAGGACCACGACACGGTCGACACCGACCGCGACGGCCGGATCTCGAAGGCAGAGGCGGTCGCCCGCGCCGCGGACCGCTGCGCCGGCCTGGCCCGCACCACCCGGGCCGCACTCGACGGGCGGGCGCTGACCTGGAAGGCGGCCGAGTCCTCCCTCACCTTCGGCAAAGGCGCGGCCGGACTGCCCATCGCCCGGCTGACCTGCACCCTGAACGCCGACGCCGACCTGAGCGGACCCGCGGACCTGACCTTCGCCTCGGCGGCCGACGCGGCCCGCACCGGCTGGAAGGAGATCACCGCCACCGGCTCCGGGGTGCGGCTCACGGACTCCTCCGTTCCCGCCACCAGCACCAGCGGCGCCCTGCGCGACTACCCGGCGACCGCGGCCAGCGACCCGCTCGACACCGTCGAGGCCCGGCTGCACAGCGAACCCGCCGCAGCGGAAGTCGCGGGACCCGGCGCGGACCAGGGCACTCAACACCCTGCGGCCGCCCCCGCACTCGTCCGCGACGCCGTCCTCTTCCCCGCCCTGGAGAACCGGCTCACCGCCCTCACCACGGGCCGCGACCTCACCCTCCCCGTCGGCCTCCTCGCCGTCCTCCTCACCCTGCTGCTCGGCGCGGGCCACGCGGCCCTCCCCGGCCACGCCAAGCTGGCGGTCGCCGCCTGTCTCGCCCGACGCGAGGGCGGCGTCCGGGCGGCCCTCGCCGTCGGAGCGACGGTGACCGCGACGCACACGGCGGGCGTCCTCGTGGTGGGCCTCGTCCTGACCGCCTCCGGCAGCTTCCTCGGCGAACAACTCCTGGGCGGCCTCGGCGCGATCAGCGGCGCCGTGATCGCACTCATCGGCACCTGGCTGGCGGTGACCGCCGTACGAGCCCTCCGCGCCGGCCACCGCCCCACCGGCCTGCACCATCACAGCCACGGTCACGGACATGGTCATACGCACGGGCACGACCACGATGAGCACGAGCACGAGCACGCTGGAAAACGACGCCGCACAGGCTTCGCCGCGCTCCTCGGCGTGGGCCTGGCGGGGGGCCTCGTGCCCAGCCCGTCGGCGCTCGTCGTGCTGCTCGGAGCGGTCGCCCTGAGCCGGACGTCGTTCGGCGTGCTACTGGTCTTCGGCTACGGGGTCGGCATGGCCCTGACCCTCACCGCGGCGGGCCTGCTGCTCGCTGGAGGCGGCAACCGGCTCGCCGTCATCGGCGAACGCCGGCTGCCCGCGCTGCGTCGATTCGCCCCGTACGGAACGGTCCTGACGGCGCTGGTGGTTCTGGCCGTCGGACTCGGCCTACTGGCCCGGAGCCTCTTCCCGTAGCGACCCACCTTCCCTCAAAGGGGTGACATAGCGGGTCACGGTGACCTCGGTGAGCACGCGCCCAGGTTATGGGATCAGGATGGCGTTGAACGTCCAGGGATCACCGTACGTACCTCAGGAAAACCCCCACGGGATCCAGTACGTCCCCTCGAACCGACCCTCCGATGAAGGGACCTTCACCTCATGACCGCTTCGCAGGAGCCCGCCCCCACGAGCCACGTCCCGTCGCGCCGCACCGTCGTCACGGTGGCCGGCGCCGCGGGGATCGCCGCGGCGCTGAGCGCGTGCGGCAGCTCGGACGAGGACACGTCACAGCCCGCGGGCAACGCGTCGTCGGGCGGCGGCGAGAAGAAGAGCGAGAAGAAAGGCCAGGCGATCGCCAAGACCTCGGACATCCCGGAGGGCGGTGGAAAGATCTTCGCGGATGCGGGGGTGGTGGTGACGCAGCCGGCCTCGGGCCAGTTCAAGGCGTTCACCAACATCTGCACGCACCAGGGCTGCAAGGTGAGCAAGGTGGCGGGCGGCACCATCGACTGCCCGTGCCACGGCAGCAAGTTCTCCATCAAGGACGGCAGCGTGTCGCACCCACCGGCCACGCAACCCCTGGAGGAGAGGCAGCTCAAGGTCAGCGGCGACTCGATCGAGCTCGCGTAGGCCCGATCGGGCAAGCCCTGTGCAGCTAACGACGCTTCCACGCGTCGAGCACGTCCGGCGTCGCCGTCACGGTGGCGACAAGGGCGAGCGTGTTGTCGATCATCGCGGGGGTGTAGTCGGCCGGTACCCCCGCGATGGCGTCCCGTGGCACGACCACCGTGTAGCCGAGGTTCACGGCGTCGAACACGGCGTTCGGGATGGCTACGTTGGCGGAGACACCGGTGACGACGAGCGTCCGGCAGCCGAGATTGCGCAGCAGCGGATCCACGTCGGTCCCGGCGATCGGTGAGAGCCCGTGCAAACGGCGTACGACGAGGTCCTCGTCCGCGACTTCGACGGGCGGAGCTACGCGGACGGCATCGGTGCCCGAGAGCTGCTTCACCGGAAGGCGCTCGGTCGCGCGGAAGAGGCGGGCGTTGCGGTTGGCCCCGCGGCCGTCCGGGCGCCGCTCCGCGACGGCGTGCAGGACCTGGACCCCGCTCTCGTGGGCGGCGGCGACCAGTCGCGCCACGTTGGCGAGGGCCCCCGACGCCCGTGCCTCTTCCGCGAGTTCGGGAAGGGCGCTGTCGGCGCCGACGACGCCCTGCTGGCACTCGACGGTCAGCAGTACGGTGCTCGCGGGTTCGAGCAGCTCGGCCAGTTCCCCGCGCTTCGCGCGCTTCTCGCGCCGTTCGTGCTCCTCGTGCTTCTCGCGCTTCTCGTGCTTCTCGTGCGACGGCACGACCGCGCCCCCTGTCCCGTACGGATATCGGCTGCTTCTCCGGGCTGCTGGAGGGTAGCCACCATTGCGTGTACAGGGAAGAGGCCGCATGCTGCGTTCCTGATGTCACGTCAGGCGCGCCGGGGCGCGCCTCGGATGCCGGACAAGGGAGCCCTGATGACCACCGCCACGCAGCGCCGCGGCCGGAAGATCATGATGTCGCCCGAGGAGCGCGACGCGTTCCTCGCCGAGCAGCGCACCTGCCGCGTCGCCACGGTGGCCGCGGACGGCACGCCGCACGTCAGCCCGCTCTGGTTCGCCTGGGACGGCACATCTCTGTGGCTGTACTCGCTGTCCCGCAGCCGCCGTTGGGCCGACTTTCGCGCCGACGGCCGGGTGGCGGTGGTGGTCGACGCGGGCGAGGAGTACGGGGAGCTGCGCGGCGTCGAGCTGTCCGGGCGCATCGAGTTCGTCGGCGAGAGCCCGCGCACGGGCGAGGCATGCCCCGAACTCGACGCCCCCGAGCGGCTGTTCGCGCACAAGAACTTCGGATTGACCGAGATGGTCTACGACGGCCGGCACGCGTGGGCGCGACTCACTCCGGACAAGATCGCGTCGTGGGACTTCCGGAAACTGACCATGTAGAGCCCCGCCGACGATTGACCTTTCCGGCCCAGCCGGCGCTTGAGCCTTTCCAGTCCCGCCGACGCTTGAGTTTTTCCAGCCCCGCCAGCGCTTGAGCATTCCAGCCTCGCCGGCGTTTGAGGCGCGGGGTCCGGGGCGGAGCCCCGTGACGGTGACCTCACCCTTCGGCGAGCCGCCCGAGATCCGCCCCCACCTTCTGAAGCGCCCGCACCGCCGCACGAATCGAGGGCCGCCGATCCGCGTCCGCACGCCACACGACGTACACATGACGCCGCACCTTCTGCCGCACCGGCACCGTCGCCACCCCCTCGGGCATCGGGTCGCGACCGAGCAGCGGGACCACGCAGACGCCCAACCCCGCTGCCACCAGCGCAAGTTGGGTGTGCGTCTCCGCCGCACGGTGGGCGATCTGCGGCTCAACGCCCTTGGCCCGCAGCGTGAACATAAGCCACTGGTCACAGAACTCGCCGCCGCCCCAGGTGATCCACTCGTCGTCGGCGAAATCGGTGAGGTCGACCTCACGGCGATCGGCGAGGGGGTGGTCGGCGGGCATGGCGATATCGGTCGGATCATCGAGGATGCCCGCCTTGACCAGGCCCTCCGGCAGGGGCATCGGCTTGTTGTACCAGTCCAGCACGACGGCGAGATCGAGATCCCCGCGGATCACCCCGGCCACCGCGGCCTCGGGCTCCAACTCCTGTGACCGTACGCGCAGTTGCGGGTGCTCGGTGCGCAGTGCGGCGAGCGCACGGGGGAACAACCCGCGGGCGGCCGTCGGGAACGCGGACAGCCGCAGCTCCCCCACCACCTGCCCGCGCTGCGCCTCCAGGTCGGACTGCGCCAGCTCGACCTGCGACAGGATGCGCGCCGCGTGCTCGGCGAGCAGCCGGCCCGCGTCGGTGAGCCGCACGCCGCGCCCGCGCTTGGCGAGCAGCTGCTGTCCCGCCTCGCGCTCCAGCTTGGCCATCTGTTGCGAGACGGCGGACGTCGTGACGTGCAGCCCCTCGGCCGCACCGCTCACCGATCCGTGCCGGGCCAGGGCATCCAGGACCCGCAGGCGCTCCAGGTTCAACATGTAAGTAATGCTAATCGGTACTCGGAAAGCAATCTCGCTTGTGCTACGAAGACGTCGAAGCCAATCTGGACCCCATGAGCACGAAGACCGCTTCCCGAGCCACTGCGGCTCCGTCCTCCGCCCCCATCGCGCGGCCCGGCCTCGACTGGCGCATCCGCTTCGGTGTGCTCGCCCTCATCTGGGGCTTCAGCTTCCTGCTCATCAAGGTGGGCACGGAGGGCTTCGCGCCGTTCCAGGTCACGCTCGGGCGGCTGCTGTTCGGCGCGGCGGTCCTGGTCGTGGCCATGATCGTGAAGCGTCAGCGACTGCCCCGCGGGGCGCGCACCTGGGGGCATTTGGCGGTCGCGGCGCTCTTCCTGAACGCGCTGCCGTTCTCGCTCTTCGCGTTCGCCGAGGAGACGATCCCGTCGACACTCGCCGGGATCTGCAACGCGACGTCGCCGCTGTGGGGCATGGCGCTCTCGCTGGTCGCGCTCTCCGAGGACCGGCCCACGCGGCGTCGGGTCGCGGGCCTCGGCATCGGATTCCTCGGCGTCCTGACCGTGCTCGGCGTGTGGCAGGGCTTCCACGGCCTGGACGTGGCGGGCACGGCGATGGCGCTACTGGCCTCGCTCTGCTACCCGATCGGCTGGATCTACGTCCGCCGCACGCTCGCGAACACGGGTGAGTCGAATGTGTCGATGATCGGGGGCCAGCTGTTGCTCGCCACCGCCCAACTGGCGCTCGTCACCCCGCTGTTCACGTCCTGGCCGACCCGCTTCGCCATGGGCCCGCTGCTGGCGATCGCGGCGCTGGGGGCGCTCGGCACGGGTGTGGCGTTCCTCATCCAGTACGGACTCGTGGCGGAGGTCGGTCCGACGACCGCGCAAATGGTCACGTACTTCGTCCCGGTCATCGCCACGGCGGCGGGCGTCGCGGTCCTCGGCGAGTCCCTGTCCTGGTCGACCCCGATCGGCGCGGCGATCGTCTTGGCGGGAGCGGCACTTACGCAGTCGCGCAGGCGGGCCCGGGGGTAGCGCCGCGACGCCTCCCCACACCACGGGGCTCCGCCCCGGACCCCGCTGCTCAATCGCCGCAGGGGCTTGAAATGCTCACCCGCCACCTGGGCATGCGGTCGGCCACATCCCGCCTTGGGCGGCAGGGTGGGCAAGGCGGCACCCCGGTGCCGCGCAACGAAAACCACGGGCCCAGCCCCGGCGCCACTGTCACGCGTAACGCCTCCGCGGGCCCGACCTCACCGCCGCCGCCACCGCGTCCGCCACCTCACCGATCTCCCCCACCCCCAACCGGGACACGGTGATCCGTACCCCCGGATCGGCCTCCATCCGGAACCGCGCCCCCGGCGCCACCGCCCACCCGGCGTGCAGCAGCCGCGCCACCGCCCCGGTCTCGTCCGGCACCGGCACCCACACGTTCATCCCGCTGCGCCCGTGCGCCACCACCCCCCGCTCGGCCAGCGCAGCGACCAGCGCGTCACGCCGCTCCCCGTACGAGCCCGCGACGGCCACCGCGTCCACCGCCCCGGCCTCCCAGAGCCCTGCCACCGCCCGCTGCGTGATGCGGCTGACCCAGCCCGGACCGAGCCGCTGCCGCCCGCGCACCCGGTCGACCGTGCCGGCGTCCCCCGTGAGCACGGCGAGCCGCAGGTCGGGCCCGTACGCCTTGGCCACGGAACGGACGAACGCCCACTGCCGCGTGGCCCCGGCGAGCGGGTGCAGCGGCAGGTCGACGATGCCGTGGCCGTGGTCGTCCTCGATGAGCAGGACCTCCGGATACGCGCCCAGGATCGCGCGCAGCGCCTCCGCCCGGCCCGAACCCACCGCGGCCCCGGTCGGATTCTGTGCCCGGTCCGTCACCACGATCGCCCGGACCCCCGCGGCCAGCGCCCGCTCGACGTCGTCCGGCAGCGGTCCCTCGTCGTCCACCCCGACCGGCACCGTACGCAGCCCGAGCGCGGGTACGAGGTCGAGCATGCTGCCCCAGCCGGGATCCTCCACGGCGACCGCGTCCCCCTGCTTGAGGTGCACGGCGAGCACCCGCTCGATGGCGTCGAGCGAACCGGATGTCACGGCGACGGGCCCGTCCGGCACCCCGTCCGCATCGAGGTCGGCACGCGCGCGGTGCGCGAGGCCCGGCTCCAGGGAGTCGTCCCCGTACAGCACCGGCCCTTTGTCGGCGACACCCGCGGCCGCCGTGAACGCCTCCACCAGCGAGGGCAGCAGGGCGGTGTCGGGATTGCCGTCCGACACGTTCCGCACCCCCTCCGGCACGTCCACACGGATGGCCTCGCGCGCGGTGATGACCGGTTTCGGGCGCACACGGCTGCCGCGCCGCCCGGCCGTCTCGATGACTCCGCGCTCACGCAGCGACCGGTACGCGGCCGCGACCGTATTCGGGTTCACCCTGAGCTGTTCCGCCAACTCCCGCATGGGCGGCAGCAGTTGGCCCGGTTCCAGGTCCCCGGCGATGACCCCACGCTCGACGCTGGCGCGGATCTCTGCTGCGCCGCGCCCGCTGATCCGATACTCTCCTAGCACAAACAGCAGTATGTACTAGTGCAATGGAGTTCGCAACATGAGCGTCGCCCAGGAACAGTCAGCCGCCTCCTACGCGCCCACGGAGCGCACGACCCCGACCCGCGCCAAGGAGCGCGCGGCGTACGACCACGCCCTGGTGCACTCGATACTCGACGAGACCTACCTCTGCCATCTCGGCTTCATCCGCGACGGCGCCCCCGTCGTGCTGCCCACGCTGTACGCCCGTGTCGGCCACCATCTCTACGTCCATGGCTCCACCGGATCGCGCCCGCTGCGCATGGCGGGCGACAAGGAGTGGCAGGAGCCCGGCCTGCCGGTCTGCGTGACCGTGACCCACGTGGACGGCCTGGTCCTCGCCCGCTCCGCCTTCCACCACTCCATCAACTACCGCTCCGTGGTGGTGCACGGCACGGCGCACCAGGTCACGGACGCCGAGGAGAAGCGGCTCGCCCTGGACGCGATCGTGGACCACGTGGTGGAGGGTCGCGCCGCCGACTCGCGGGCCGCGAACGCCAAGGAGCTCGCTGCGACGGCCGTGCTCCGCATCGACCTCTCCGAGGTCTCGGCGAAGGTCCGCGAGGGCGGTCCGAACGACGAGCCGGAGGACATGGACCTGCCGCACTGGGCGGGCGTGGTCCCGGTCCAGCGCGGCTACGGGGAGCTGCTCCCCTCGGACGACCTCGCCGACGGCATCGACGTCCCGCCGTACCTCAAGGGGCTGTGATGCTGATCCACCCCTGGGACGCGGCGCGCGACACGGCCGAGTGGCAACAGTGGCTCGCCGCCCACGACTTCGGCCAGCTCGCCGTCAACGGCCTCGACGGCGACCCGCCTTTCGTACAACCCATGCACTTCGCGTACGACCCCGAAGGTCCGGGCGCGTACGGCGAGGTGGTCGCCCACCTCGCCCGCCCCAACCCCCTGTGGTCCGCGCTCGACGCCAACCCGGAGGTACTGCTGAGCGTCGTCGACGACTACGCGTTCGTGCCGGGCCCGTGGCAGGCGCCGCCCGACGTCCCGCCGGAACACGGCACACCGACCAGCGTCTACGCCGCCGTCCAACTCCGCTGCACCGCGCGCGTGGTGGACGATCCACAGGAGAAGGCCGAACTCCTGAACCGGCAGGTGGGCCACTTCCAGCCGCCCGGCCTCTCGGTGCCGGTGGCGGCGGACGAGGCCCCGTACGGCCGGATGCTGCCGGGTATCCGGGGCCTGCTCCTCGAAGTGACCGACGTACGGGCCAAGTTCAAGTACGCGGGGCACAAGCCCGAGGAGGTCCAGGACAACATCGCGGCGGGCCTCGCCGGGCGCGGCGACCCGCGCGACGCCGCCGCCCTCGCCACGCAGCGACGGCGGCGTCACCAACCCGCGTAGGGGCTCAGGCGCCCGACCGGGCCTCCGCCGCGGCGAGGCCCGTCACGGCCGCCAGCATCAGGGCGGTGCCCGCGACCGTCGCCACCGTGAGGTCCTCGCCGAGCAGGGTGACCGCGATGACGGCGGCGCTGACCGGTTCGAGCAGCATGATCACGGACACGGTGGCGGAGCGCACGACCGCGGCGCCCGCGAAGTACAGGGCGTACGCGAGCGCGGTCGGCACGGTGGCGATGTACGCCAACAGGCCGAGCACGGCGAGGTGGTGGCCGGTGTGCGGCACCAGGCCCTCGACCGCGCCGAGCGGCAGCAGCGCGAGCGAGGCGACCGCGAACGTGCCCACGGTCGTGCCGAGCCCGTTCCCTCCCCCGCCGTGCCGCCCGAACCACCGCGTGAGCAGCGTCAGCACGGCGTACCCGGCCGCCGACAGCAGCGCCCACACCACCCCGAGCGGCCGCACCGCCGCCCCGCCACCCCCGAGGACGAGGACGCCGAGCCCGCCGAGCGCCCCGGCCACGGACAGCAGCCCGCCCACGCCGAGCCGCTCCCCGAGCAGCACGCGCGCCCCCACCGCGATGAGCACGGGCCCCGCGCCGAGCGTGACCACGGTGCCGACGGCGAGCCCGGTCGCCTGCACCGCGGCGAAGTAGGCGGTCTGGAACACGGCCAGCGAAAGCCCGAGCACACCGAGCCGGACGGCCTTGCGGCCCCGCGTCTCGTACGACACGGGCGTGGGCCTGCGCCGCAGCGCGCAGCGCACGGCGACGAGCAGCAGGAGCCCGCCGACACAGCGCCAGAACGACAGGGCGCCCGGCCCCAGGTCGCCGGCCCGGAACACGAGCGATGCGGCGGCGCCCGCGGTGCCCCAGGCGGCACCGGCGACGACCAGATACACCAGGCCGCGGGCGACCGGCAGTTGACGTACGGGCCCGGATACAGACCCAGAAGCAGAATCAGCAGGCGCGACTGCGCCCGCTTTGACGACACGCGACACGTGACACTCCACGGAGAACGGCCCTCCGCCGGAAGCCGGGAGGGGGCCAGGAACACGGACCGTCGTGAGGGGACGGCCGAGTCCCTCCGGGAAGCGCCGCCCGCGGCAGGGCAAGCACGGCGCCGGGGAGCACTTCAGGCAGCACGGCTGCGACCGGCACCTTCAGGTGGCGGCCCCACAGTGGCGAAGTCCCCGGACGAACCGGTCCCGGCCACGACGGCCGGGCAGCCCTCAGACGGCCGGGGGCGGAAGGACGAGTGCGCGTGCGTACATGTCCGGCACCCTAAACAGCCCCGCCGGAGCGCGACAACGCGTTTTCCGGCGCGTCGTCGGACGGGGTCGGCGGCGTCGCAGTCGGCCGCGACGACTGTGCGATGAGCGCCCCGACCAGGACCAACGCCCCGCCGAACAACTGCGGCCCGGACAGGTGCTCCCCGAGCATCACCCAGGCGAGGACGGTCGCGACGACCGCCTCCAGGCAGGCCACAACCCCCGCCACCTGAGGCGAGAGAAGGCGCACCGACACCACGCCGGTGAGGTACGCGACGACCGTGGCGAGCAGCACGATCCAGCACAGCAGCAACCACGCGGGCACCGCCGTACCGTCCATGGAGGCACTGCCCGCGAGCACCGACCAGTCCATCCCCCAGGGGCGGGCGATGACGGTGAGCAGCACGGTGCCGATGAGTAGCCCGTACGCGATCACGCCGACCGGGTCGGGCACCTCGGCACCGGACTCGGCCGCGTCACCACCGTGGTCGGACAGCACGAAATAGCCGACCTGACAGCAGGCCGCGCCGAGCGCGAGCAGCAGTCCGAGCGCGTCGAAGCCGAGCCCGGACCACACCTCGACGACACAGGCGAGTCCGGCCACGGCGAGCACGACGCCGAGCGCGGCCGCGCGTGTCACGGGCTTGCGCTGCACGAAACGGACCCAGCCGAGTACGAGCGCGGGCGCCAAGTACTCGATGAGCAGGGCGACACCGACGGGAATGCGGGAGATCGCGGCGAAGTAGCAGGCCTGCACGCCCGCCACCGCGAGAAGCCCGAACCCGGCCAGCAGAGCGGGCCTGCGCAGCACGAGCGCGCGATGCCGCCAGGCGACCGGCAGCATGACCAGGGCGCCGCCCGCGACGCGCAGCCACACCACGTGGAGCGGGTCGAGCCCCGCCTCGATCAGTGGCTTGGCCGCCACCCCGGAACCGCCGAACGCGAGCGCGGAGAGGAGGGCGAGGCCCAGTCCCATGCCGCGCCCGCGGGTTGCCTGCTTCCCCGAAGACCCCATTGACTCGCGCACCGGCACATCATGGCAGGGCGCGTCAGGACCGTCATCCCCGTTGACCCCTGTCTCACGGGATGGACTCCGGTCGTGTCAGTCGAGCCGCCGGCGCAGCCCCTCCACATCGACGCCCGCCCGCCCGAGCACCTCGACCGCCCGGCACTCCGCGTCCGCCGTGAGCGCGGCCAGTACGTCGACGCCGCGCGCCCGCTTCTCCCCGCGCGCCACGGCCCGCTCGACGCCGGCCTCCATCGCGGCGGCCGCGACGGGCGACCAGCCGGGGGCGGAGCTTACGAGGGGGACGGCTCCGGAGTCCTCCACCGAGCCCTGCCAGCGCAGCCCGTAACCGATGCTGCGCTGGACGAGATAGCCGAGCAGCCGCGCCACCTGCGCGCCTTCCGGGAACGCGGCACGCACGTCGGGATCCGTCTCGAGGAGGGAGTGCAGCAGGTGCGCGGTGTCGACCTGCCGGTCCCCATCCCGGACCGCGCGCCGCCGAGCGCCCGCGACGACCGCCGCGAGCTCGTCACTCAGCTGGGCATCGGCCTCGGGTGGGGTTGAACTATGCACATACGTAACCCCATCAGGACCGGTCGAAAGGAACATCCACGGTGAGGAGCATTCTTTTGTCCGACACAAGTTGGGCACTGATCAAGAACATCTCCTCCTTACGGATGAGATCGAACCATCGACCCCCGAGGGGATCCCGCAGGCGCCGGGTCACCCCCGCCCGGAACTGACGGGTCATCAGTATTGAATGTTCGAGGCCAGGCGGCTACTTTCCGCGACGACGCGACATCGAAGCCCGTCATGGCTCTCGACTCAAAGGGGTGGCCGCATGGCCGAAGTCAGCGCGGAAGCACACATGGAAGCACCCGCGGAGAAGGTCTGGGCGCAGCTCACCGACTTCTCTTCGTACGGGAAGTGGAACGCCACCCACACCGACTTCCCGAAAGGCGGGCCCGCCTTGCTGGAGGTGGGCGGACAGTTCGAGGAGAACATGAAGCTGATGGGCTTCCCCGCCGAGGTCACCTGGACCATCGAGGAGCTCGAGACCGCCCGCACGTTCGCCATCAGGGGCAAGGGCCCGATGGGCGTGAACCTGTTCATGCACTACTCGCTCGCGCCGGACGGCGACGCGACCACGGCCCGCATCAAGGGCGTCTTCACCGGTGCGGCGGTCTCGCTGATGGCGGGCAAGCTCAAGGACTCGGCGACGGCCGCGCTCGACGAGTCACTGCGCAAGCTGAACGGGCTCGTGACCTGACCCTTCGTACGCACTACGTAGGTACGCACTACGTACGTACGCGAAGAGGCGCCCCGCACCTGTAGGTGGTTCGGGACGCCTCTTCCGTGCTCTGCGGCCTGTCCTGGCCCGCACGGGACTCAGTCCTCGTCGGCGAGGATCAGGTACAGCTTCTTGCGCGCGTCATTGATGACGGAGATCGCCTTGTCGCGCTGATCCTTGCTGCCGGTCTTCCAGACCTGACCGAAGGCCTCCATGAGTCCGAAGCTTGCCGTCCGGATCTCGTTCATGGCCTCCCAGTCGACGCCGCGACCGGCCTCCTCCCAAGGGGCGTCGGGCCCCTCTTCGGCGGCGGTACGGCCGTCGTCGGTGAGCGAGAAGAGCTTCTTGCCACCCTCGCTCGCGCTGGCGATCAGACCCTCGTCCTCGAGCAGTTGCAGCGTCGGGTAGACCGAGCCGGGGCTCGGCTTCCACGCGCCGCCGCTGCGCTCGGCGATCTCCTGGATCATCTCGTAGCCGTGCATCGGGCGGTCCTGCAGCAGGGCCAGGATCGAGGCACGCACGTCACCGCGCCGCGCCCGTCCGCGAGGCCCGCCACCACGACCGCCACGCCCCCAGGGGCCGGGGCCGCCAGGGCCGCCGAAGCCGGGCCCGAAGGGCCCGAACGCCGCACGCCGACCCTCGAAGCCGCCGCGCTCGAATCCACCCCTGCCCTGGTGGCCGGGGCCGAAATTTCCGTGTCCGTGTTCATGTCCGTGGTTACGCATGAGAATCAGTCCTTTCACAACTGATCGCGGTTTTCGCTGAACGCGATCATAAACCGATCGCGATGCCTCAACGATATATCGGGACTGTTCGGATGGCGAGCCCCGAGTACCTCCGGGATTCAGGCCGGCCGCGCCCGATTGGCCTTGGCCGATTGTCAGTGCCCTCAACTACCGTCTCTGACATGCGCATTCGTATCGTCGACGCCTTCACCGACCGGCCCTTCGCCGGCAACCCCGCCGGTGTCCTGCTCCTGGACGCCTTCCCTGACGACGCCTGGCTGCAGAGCGTCGCCCTTGAGGTCAACCACGCGGAGACCGCCTTCGCGCACCGGCTGCCCGAGGGCGGCGATGCCGACTGGGCGCTGCGCTGGTTCACGCCGGCCGCCGAGGTCGACATGTGCGGGCACGCGACCCTGGCCACCGCCCACGTACTGCATTCCACCGGGATGACGCGCGGCCCCGTACGGTTCGCGACGCGCTGCGGTGTGCTCGTGGCGACGCCCGGCGAGGACGGCTCGCTCACGCTCGACTTCCCGACGGCGCCGCTCACCGAGGAGCCGGCCCCCGCGGGGCTCGCCGAGGCCCTCGGCGCCGAGCCGCTCTCCGTCCACGACACGGGGCCGTCCGTCGGCGACCTGATCGTGGAGCTCGCCGACGAGAAGACCGTGCGGGCGCTCGATCCCGACCTCAAGGGGCTCGTGGGCCTATCCCGGCGCGGCATCATCGCCACCGCCCGCGCCGAGGACCCCTCCCGGGGCTACGACTTCGTGTCGCGCTGCTTCTTCCCGGGCCTCGGCGTCGACGAGGACCCGGTGACCGGGAGCGCACACACGGCGCTCGCCCCGTTCTGGGCGGCGCGCCTGGGCCGCGAGGAGCTGACCGGCCTGCAGGCCTCCGCCCGCAGCGGTCTCGTACGGGTCGCCCTGCGCGGTGAGCGCACCCTCCTGACCGGCCGCGCGGTCACGACCATCGAGGGCGAACTGCACGCATGACAGGGGCTACGCGGTGGGCAGCCAGTCCACCTTGCCCGCCAGCACGGCGTATCCGACGAACGCGCCGATGTCCAAGAGGGAATGGGCCACCACCAGTGGCCCGACGCGCCCCCACCGCCGGTACAGAAAGGCGAAGACGACACCCATCGCGAGGTTCCCGAAGAACCCGCCAATGCCCTGATAGAGGTGGTACGAGCCGCGCAGCACGGACGACGCGACGAGCGCCGTCCCCGGCGTCCACCCCAACTGCCCGAGCCTGCGCAGCAGATACCCGACGACGATGACCTCCTCCAGTACGGCGTTCTGCACCGCCGAGAGGATCAGCACCGGGTACTTCCACCACACGTCGGGCAGCGCCTCCGGCACCACCGTGAGGTTGAAGCCGAGGCCCCGTGCGGCGAGGTAGAAGGCGATCCCCGTACTGCCGATGACGGCGGCGACCGCGGCGCCCCGGCCCGTGTCGAACCACGGTCGCTTCCGGTCGAAGCCGATCGTGCGCATCCCCTCGCCCTCCCTGAGCAGGAAGTGCGCGACGAGCACGACCGGCACGAGCGCGCTCGCGATGCCGAACAGCTGCCAGGCGAGATCGAGCCACGGACGGCCGGGCGCCGCCGAGGCGTTCAGGGTCGCCGCCTGGTCCTTGAGACCGCCGGGTTTCGTGACAGAGCCGACGAAGCTGATGAGTGCGGACACACCGCTCGCACCGAGCGAAAGCCCCAGAACGAGCAGCGTCTCGTCCCGCAAAAAGCGCCGTGAGAGCGGTCCTTCGGGAGAAGAACCGGGCATCGGCTCCGCCTGCACCTGCACACCTGCCTCCAGTTGATGAATCCCGCCGCATCCGTCACAGCGCCCCGCTAGGGTCTCGAATGCAGGTACGAAGATCGCGTGCGACAGGCCGAGGGGGCCGAGGCGACGCAATTCGGCGCACGGCTCCCCTCCGCCGTTCCACCGCTTATACCGCAACTGCCTTTGTGGCTCAGGGAGGGGCTCCACCGCCATGGGACGTCACAGCAGCATGCCCGACGAGTACGGGCCGGCCACCGCCGCACCCCGTCCCCGCTCGCGCGGGCGCACCGTGGCTCTCGCGACCGCCCTCGTCGTGGTGGCCGCGGCGGGCACGGTCGCGGTGTTCCGCCCCGAGCTGCTCGGCATCGACAGCGGATGCGAGGACGAGGTCCATCTCGATGTGGTCGCCTCCCCCGACATGGCCCCGGCGCTGCGCGAGGCGGCGGACCACGCCCGCCGCGAGAAGCTCACCTCCGACGGCAACTGCCTCGACGTCGCCGTCACCGCGCGCGACGCGTACAAGGTCGCCGACACCCTGCGCGCGGGCAAGGGCGCCGCGGACTTCCAGGTCTGGGTGCCGGACTCGGACATCTGGGTCCAGCGCGTCACCACGGGCGGCGCGAACACCGCGGTCACGCCGGCCGGCAACATCGCCTCTTCACCGATCGGCGTGGGCATGGTTCCCGCGGCCGCGAAGTCCTTCGGCTGGCCGCGAAAGACCTACTCGTGGGCCCAGTTGACGGGCGCCGCCATGCAGGACGACAAGCTGCGCCTGGGCGCCGCCGATCCCGCCCGCAGCGCCAGCGGACTGCTCGCGCTGACCAAGCTGGCCGCCACGTCCAAGAAGGACGACGGCACACAGGCCGCCTCCATGGCCAAGAGCCTCTCGCAGCGCACGTCCGACAGCGACGCCCAGCTCATGGACACGGTGCCGCGCGACGACTCCGGCACCGAGCAGGGCAACCCCAAGCGCAACGAGGCGCTGATCCTGTCCGAGCAGGCCGCGTACGCGCACAACAAGGAAGCGGGCGAGGCGGGTTCACTCGACCTCTTCTACCCCAAGGACGGCTCCCCCACCCTCGACTACCCGTTCTCCCTGGTCGGCGAGGACCGGCTGAGCACCGACGAGAGCCGGGCGGCCGTCCGCTTCATGACGCTGCTCGGCGCCCCCGAGGGCCGCTCGATCCTGGAGCGGCACGGCTTCCGCACGGACAGCGGCCGGTCCCCCGCGAAGCTCGTCTCACGGGCCGGCGGCCGCTCCCCGCAGCCGTACGCGCACGTGGCGGCCAAGGCACCCACCGAGGAGCAGCTCGAGGAGACCCTCGGGATGTGGACGATCACGGTGCAGAGCGCCCGCATCACGACGGTCGTGGACGCGTCGGCCTCGATGGGGAACACCGTGCCCAGCCGCGGCGAGTCCCGCATGGAGGTGACGAAGGCGTCGATGCTGGCGGCCCTCTCCACGTTCACGCCGGAGGACGAGATCGGCCTGTGGGAGTTCGCCACGTTCCTCGACGGCGACCGCGACTACAAGAAGCTCGTGCCGACCGAGCGCCTCGGCGACCGCGTCGGCTCCGGCACCCGGCGCGACCGCCTGTCGGCCGCGTTCACCGCGCTGCAGCCGGTGCCCGGCGGGGCGACGGGCCTGTACGACACCACGCTCGCGGCCTACAAGGAGGCCACGTCCTCGTACAAGAGCGGCAGGTTCAACGCCGTCGTCGTGGTCACGGACGGCGTCAATGAGGACGAGGGGTCGGTCTCCCGCGAGAGCCTGATCAAGAAGCTCAGGGGCCTCACCGACCGCGACCGCCCCGTGCCGTTGATCGTCATCGCCGTGGGGCCCGACACCGACAAGCGGGAGGTCGAGCAGGTCGCCGAGGCGACGGGCGGCTCAGGACACCAGGTCAGCGACCCGGCGGACATCCAGCAGGTCATCCTGAAGGCCATCATCGAGGCGGGCGCCAAGAGCAACTGAGCGGGTCGGCCGGGCCCCTTCAGCCCAGCGGAACGGCCGGCTCCGGAAGCCCGACCGGCCAGTTGTGCACCGGCTCGCCCCGGTGCATCAGCTCGCAGTACCGCCGCGTGGTCGCCGCGAGCGCCGCGTCCCGCGCCAGACCGCTCTCCAGGGCCCGGTGATACGTCGCCGACTGCCACGCCGCGCCGTTCATCCGCAGTCGGCACCGCTCCTCGATCACTCCCAGGTACCGGTCCCTGTCCGCCGGTTCGACTCCCCAGGCATCGAGCCCGGCAGCCGCGAGCGGCAGCAGCTCGTCCCTTACGAGGTTCACGGCCGGCACCCGCTCCGTGCCGCCGAACCGGCCCCTGCGTGGCCACTCCAGGCGCGCGTCGATGCCGTACCGGCAGGCGGTGTCGAAGTTGCGGGCGGCCGCGGCGAAGGGGAGGCGCGACCACACCGGCCGGGACTCCTCGGCGAGGGCACGGACAACGCCGTAGTAGAACGCGGTGTTGGCGATGACGTCCGTGACGGTGGGCCCCGCGGGCAGCACCCGGTTCTCGACGCGCAGGTGAGGCACACCGTCCGCGATGCCGTACACGGGACGGTTCCAGCGGTACACCGTGCCGTTGTGCAGGACGAGTTCGGCGAGGCTCGGGGTGTCGCCCTTGGCGATGACGTCAAGCGGCCGCTCGGCGTCGAGAATCGGCAGCAGCGGCGGGAAGTACCTCAGATTCTCCTCGAAGAGGTCGTACGCGGAATCGATCCAGCGCTCGCCGAACCAGGTGCGCGGCCGCACGCCCTGCGCCGCGAGCTCCGGCGGCCGGGTGTCCGTGGACTGCTGGAACAGCGGGGGCCGCGACTCCTGCCACAGCTCGCGGCCGAACAGGAAGGGCGAGTTGGCGCCGAGCGCGATCTGCACGGCGGCCACGGCCTGCGCCGCGTTCCACACATCGGCGAAACGCCCCGGCGTCACCTGGAGGTGCAACTGCACGGAGGTGCACGCCGCTTCGGGCGCTATCGAGGAGGACGTGCAGGTCAGCCGCTCGACGCCGGCGATGTCGAGCGCGAAGTCCTCGCCGCGCGCGGCCACGATCCGGTCGTTGAGCAGGGTGTAGCGGTCGCCGTCCGACAGGTTCGCCGAGACCAGGTCGTCCGTGCTCAGCGTCGGCAGAATGCCGATCATCACGATGCCGGCGTCGACCTCGTTCGCCTTCCGGTGCGCATATCCGAGACCCGTGCGCAGTTCCTCGGCGAGCTGATCGAGAACACGGCCGCCGATCCGGTGCGGGGCAATGTTGACTTCGAGATTGAACATCGCGAGTTCGGTCTGGAAATCACGGCTCGCGATGCGCTCGAGAACTTCCGCATTCATCATTCTCGGCAGCCCGTCGGGCCCGGCGAGATTCAGCTCGATCTCGAGCCCCATGAGATTCTGTGGACGGTCGAACCGCTTCTCGTCCAGCAGTCGCCCGAACCCCTCCAGGCACTCCCTGAGCTTCTCCCGATAGCGCCGCGGATCGGCAAGCCCCACCGTCTCCGCAACGACCTTCTCCCCCATGGAAGCGTCCCTCCTCGCACGGGCGACCCGTTGATGCACCGTCCCGGCCGCGTGTCACGGTGGATGATGCCCCGGCAATGTGATCCATAACGCCCCGCGCGCACCCACGGAGCAGTACTCTCGACGCGGTTACCCGCGGGCACATTCCGCAGGCATGCGGCCGACCGCGGATTCTGTGGCATGCGGCCCTGGTGATAAACGCCGACAAGAACACGCCGACCGCTCGGACGAAAGACGTCGAGGTCACGCACGACGGGCCCCTCGAAAATGGGGAGGATAGCCGCAAAACCCCAGGGGAGCCGCGCCCGAATAGCTCCTTGCGAAATCCGGGCGGCGTGCTAGGCGAAACATCCCGTGAACACGCATCGTATAAACTCCGCTGGCGAGACCGAGAGTTGGCGCCCGCGGCCCGGATTCGAACCGGACCCCCGCCCCCTCTGTCCCGTGTACCCCTTGTGCACCCGCAGCAGACAGCGCCGTCCGCTCGTCCCGCACCGCCCTCGCATCACATGCCTGTCGAATGAGAGGCGACCCACCATGCCGCTGTACGTCCCACCGGCTCCCGCGCCCGCCCTGCGCAGTGTCCTCACGGCCCTCGGTTCCCCCACCGCCGTCCGCGAGGCCCGCACCCCGTCCCTGCGCGCCGCGCAGGGACCCGCCACCCCCGAACTCCCGCTGCCACTCCACGTGTTGGACCACATCACCGAGACCACCGGTCCTTCCAGGGCCCGCCTCACCGGCTGGCGCTTCCTGATCCGCTGCGGAGAGCGCGCGGTGGCGGCGGCCGACACCATGCTCACTCCGGACGGCTGGGCCTTCTCGCACTTCTTCGAGGGCCCCTACATCAGGTCCACCGAACGGGCCCTGCGCCAGGCGGAGTCGCTGCCCCAGGCCTACCAGCCGCGGCTGCTGTCGGTGCCCGAGCTCTACATGCTCACGCTGTGGCTGCACCGCGAGCCCACCGCCGACCCGGCGAGCGGCCAGCCGGCGGCCGACGACATCCTCGTCCCGCTGGCACCCGCCCCGCCCGGCATCGCCCCGTACCGCCCGCACCGGGTGGCCGAGCTCCTGCCGGTCCTCACCCACCGTCTGACACCGGCCCCGACCGCAGCCGGCCTGCTCGCCTGACCGACCGGGGCCCGCCGACGGCCCCGGTCGCCCCTGCCTGTGCCCCGCACCGTCCGCCGTCCGGTCGCGGGGCACAGCCCTGCCCGAGCGGACTAGCCCGTACCGACCACTCCTAACCACCCGAAGGGAGAGTGGAGTTGGACTGAACCGTCCGCACGGGTGATGCGTCTCCAATCCATAAGGACCGCTGCAACGAAATCCCTGCGGATTGACGCCCACAGGGCAACACTGGGCTCCAGAACTCACGAAATCGGGGGGCGGCCATGAACAAGCCTTCAAGCCGCAGCACGACAGGCACCACCAGCACCGCCAGTACAGCCCACGTCATCGAGATCACTTCGCAGCGAAAGATCCCATCCATGTGCCAGCACCAGCCAGCCTGCCCGACAGCGGAATCCGAGGACAGGGAAGCCGCGTTCCCCGTGGCTCACCATCCCGAGCAGGGGTGGAGCCTCCTCTGCAACGGGGTCCTGCTCTTCGAGGACACCGGCGAGCTGCTGCCCAGTGGCAGGATCATCGCCCCGCACCGCCCACTGAGCACCGTGGTGACGGCGGCGTAGGGATCGGCTGAGCAGGACTGCGCGACCGACGGCCGCGCAGTCCCGAGTGGATCAGCCCTCGTAGGCGTCGAGCGGCGGGCAGGAACACACGAGGTTCCGGTCGCCGAACGCCTGGTCGATGCGCCGCACCGGCGGCCAGTACTTCTCCGAAGCGACCACCCCGGCCGGGAAGACACCTTCTTCCCGGCTGTACGCGTGCTCCCAGTCACCGCCGAGCATCCCGGCCGTGTGCGGAGCGTTCCGCAGCGGGTTGTCCTCGGCCGCCCACTCGCCGGAGGCGACCCGCTCGATCTCGCCGCGAATCGCGATCATCGCGTCGCAGAACCGGTCGAGTTCCCCGATGTCCTCGCTCTCGGTGGGCTCGATCATGAACGTCCCGGCGACCGGGAACGACATGGTCGGCGCGTGGAACCCGTAGTCGATGAGCCGCTTGGCGACATCGTCGATGCTCACGCCCGTCGCCTTGCTGAGCGGCCGCAGGTCGATGATGCACTCGTGCGCGACGAGCCCGCCCGGACCGTTGTAGAGCACCGGGAAGTGCGGCTCGAGCCGCTTGGCAATGTAGTTCGCGGAAAGCACCGCCACCTGCGTGGCCCGCTTCAGCCCCTCGCCACCCATGAGCCGCACGTACGCCCAGGAGATCGGCAGGATCCCGGCGGAGCCCCAGGGCGCCGCGGAGATCGGGCCGACACCCGTCTCAGGGCCCGCGGCCGGCTGCAGCGGGTGGTTCGGCAGGTACGGCGCGAGGTGCTCGCGCACACCCACCGGGCCGACGCCAGGACCACCGCCGCCGTGCGGGATGCAGAACGTCTTGTGCAGGTTCAGGTGCGAGACGTCGCCACCGAAGCGGCCCGGCTTGGCGAGGCCCACCAGCGCGTTGAGGTTGGCGCCGTCGACGTAGACCTGGCCGCCCGCGTCGTGCACGGCGGCGCAGATGTCGGCGACGTGCTCCTCGAAGACGCCGTGCGTCGACGGGTACGTGATCATGAGGACGGAGAGCTGCTCGGCGTACTGCTCAATCTTGGTGCGCAGGTCCTCGATGTCGACCTCGCCGTCGTCGGCGGTCTTCACGACGACGACCTTCATGCCGGCCATCACGGCGCTCGCCGCGTTCGTGCCGTGCGCGGAGGACGGGATGAGGCAGACGGTCCGCTGCTCGTCGCCGTTCGCCCGGTGATAGCCGCGGACGGCGAGCAGGCCGGCGAGCTCGCCCTGCGAACCGGCGTTCGGTTGCAGCGACACCTTGTCGTAGCCGGTGACCTCGGCGAGCCGCTCCTCCAGCTCACGGATGAGCGTCAGGTAGCCCTGCGCCTGCTCGGCGGGCGCGAAGGGGTGCAGCTGGCCGAACTCGGGCCAGGTGACCGGCTCCATCTCCGTCGTCGCGTTGAGCTTCATCGTGCAGGAGCCCAGCGGGATCATGCCGCGGTCCAGCGCGTAGTCGCGGTCGGCGAGCGCCCGCAGGTAGCGCAGCATCGCCGTCTCGGAGCGGTACTGGTGGAAGACGGGGTGCGTCAGGTAGTCGTCCTCGCGCAGCAGGCCGCCCGGCAGCGTGTCCGCGGCCTCGGCGTCCAGGGCCTCGACGTCCGCCTCGACACCGAATGCACTCCATACGGCGCCCAGTTGGGCCCGCGTGGTGGTCTCGTCGCAGGCGAGCGAGGTGTGATCGGCGTCCACGAGGCGCAGGTTCACGCCGCCTTCGCGCGCGGCGGAGACGACCTCGGCTGCCTTGCCCGGCACCCGCACGGTGAGGGTGTCGAAGTACGCGCCGTGCACGACCTCGACGCCGCCCGCGGTGAGCCCCGCCGCGAGCACGGTGGCGTATCGGTGGGTGCGCCGTGCGATGGACTTGAGGCCCTCGGGCCCGTGGTACACGGCGTACATGCCGGCCATGACGGCGAGCAGCACCTGCGCGGTGCAGATGTTGCTGGTCGCCTTCTCGCGGCGGATGTGCTGCTCGCGGGTCTGCAGGGCGAGGCGGTACGCCTTGTTGCCGTCGGCGTCGACGGAGACACCGACGAGGCGGCCCGGCAGGGAGCGTGCGAACTTCTCGCGTACGGCCATGTATCCGGCGTGCGGACCGCCGAAGCCCATCGGCACACCGAAGCGCTGCGTCGTGCCGATGGCGATGTCCGCGCCGAGGTCACCGGGCGAGGTCAGCAATGTCAGAGCGAGGAGGTCGGCGGCGACGGTGACGATGGCGCCCAGCTCGTGCGCCTGGTCGATCACGGGCTTGATGTCCCGCACGGCGCCGGAGGCCCCGGGGTACTGCACGAGCACGCCCACGACGCCGCGCTCGGCGACCTCGGCCGGAATGCCCTCCCCGAGGTCGGCGACGACGATCTCGACACCGGTCGGCTCGGCGCGCGTCTCGATGACGGCGATGGTCTGCGGCAGGGCGTCGGCGTCGATGACGTAGACACCGTTCTTGACCTTGCCGACGCGGCGCGACAGGGCCATCGCCTCGGCGGCCGCGGTGCCCTCGTCGAGCAGCGAGGAGCCCGAGGTGGGCAGGCCGGTCAGCTCGGCGACCATGGTCTGGAAGTTGAGCAGCGCCTCGAGGCGGCCCTGCGAGATCTCCGGCTGGTAGGGCGTGTACGCCGTGTACCAGGACGGGTTCTCCATCACGTTGCGCAGGATGACGGGCGGTGTGAACGTCCCGTAGTAGCCGAGGCCGATCATCGAGCCGAGCACCTGATTGCGCTCCGCAAGGGACTTCAGCTCGGTGAGCACCTCGGCCTCGCTGCGGGCGGCCGGAAGGTCGAGCGCCTCGGCGCTCTTGATCACATCGGGCACCGCGGCCGCGGTCAGCTCGTCCAGCGAGCCGTAGCCGACCTGCGCGAGCATCTTGGCCTGAGCGGCGTCATCGGGGCCGATGTGGCGCTGCTCGAAGGGGATTCCTCGCTCCAACTGGGAGAGCGGAATACGGTTGGCGGTCATTGGCGGAGGCCTCCTGGTCATTGCGACCTGCGAGGGGCACCACGGCGCGGGTACCCGGTCGGCCTCCCCCTCTGTCATCTCAACCTGAGAGCTTCACCGGCCCACCCCGCGAGAACACGGAACACACCGGCTTGCACCGTCGGTGAGAGCGGAAACCGTGCACCCCGCTCTGCTTTCCAGAGTGACCTCGTCCGTGCGGTACAGGGGCCTGAGAGATTCCGGGGAGGAGTTGCTCCTTCGGCGCCCCCGACGACCGTCGGAAGACTCTCCCGCACGGGGTCAGCAGCCGCCTGCCAGCCTACCAGCGGCTACGTGGCCGGAGCCCCCGAGTGGCCGCCTTCCACAATGTGCTCTTTCGTAGTGTTTACAGACGAGTTGCGATCATCGCGATCAGTTGGAGGGCCCGTGCAGACCGATGTCGATCCGCGCAATCTGATCGGCCGCAAGGCATTCGACCGCAGCGGGGCCAAGATCGGCACCATCGACGAGGTGTACCTGGACGACGCCACGGGCGTGCCGGAGTGGGCCGCGATACGAACCGGCCTGTTCAGCCGCGACGCCTTCGTACCGCTCGAGCCCAGCGACTTCACGGACGGCACGCTGAACGTGCCCTTCGAGCGCTCACTCATCAAGGACTCCCCCGACTTCGGCGTGGGCCGCCACCTCTCCCCGGAGCAGGAGCTCCAGCTCTACCACCACTACGGCCTGGAGATCACGGCTCCTCAGTCGCCCGACGTCACGTTCGGCAAGATCGCGGGCGCGGAGGACGACCCGACCTGATCCTCGGCCTCTTCGACGGCTTCGGCCCCTTCCACGGCTTCGACCGCTTCGACGAGCGGCAACGGATCCGCCGACTCCAGCTCGGGATCGTCGACCCGGAACGTCCGCACCCGCCCCCGCACCCGCGCATACGGCGTCTCGAACCGCACGGTCACCCGCCCCAGCCCGCTCCCCTGCACCCACCCGTGCCCGAACTCGGTATGCCGCACATCGTGCCCGGCCAGCCACTTCCGCTCCACAGGCACCGGCTCGGGCTCGACCGCCTCCACGGACTCGACGGGCCCCGCGTCCCCTTCTGGCTCTCCGGCGGCGGCCTCCTCGGCAGCGGCCTCCTCCGCGGCGGCGAACTGCGCGAACAAGTCCTCCTGCGTGAAGTCGGCGAGCCCACTGACCCCGACCCCCAGCAAGCGCACGCCACCGGTCGTGTCGACGCTCTCCAGCAGCCGCGCCGCGGCCTCCCGCACCACCCCGGGATCATCCGTCGGCCCCCGCAGCGTCTCGGAGCGCGTCAGCGTCGAGAAGTCGTAGCGCCGCACCTTGAGCACCACGGTCCGGCCCGAACGATCGGCCGCTCTCAGCCGCTCCACGCACCGGCCCGCGAGCCTGCGCACCTCCATCCGGACCCGCACCCGGTCATGGATGTCCACGTCGTACGTGTCCTCGACCGATACGGACTTGGAGTCCCGCTCGGCGACGACGGGCCGCTCGTCGCGGGCGAGCGCCATCTCGTACAGGTGGCTGCCGTGCGCCTTGCCGAGGAGTCGCACCAGCTCGTCCTCACCGGCCCCCGCGATCTCCTCCACGGTCTGGATCCCGGCCCGCCGCAGATGATCCGCCGTCGCGGGCCCGACGCCGGGCAGGATCCGCACGGACTGCGGCCCGAGCAGCGCGCGCTCGGTACCTGGGCGTATCAGCACAAGACCGTCCGGCTTGGCCTCCTCGGAACCGATCTTCGCGAGCATCTTGGACGCGGCGATCCCCACGGACCCGGTCAGACCGGTCACGCGCCGGATGTCGGCCCGCAGCCGGTGCCCCACGGCCTCCGCCGAAGCGGCGTCCCAGGCCGCCTCACCGGCCTCCAGATCGACGAACGCCTCGTCCAGGCTCAGCGGCTCCACGAGGGGCGAAAGGGCGCCGAGGAGCCCCATCACCTGCTCGCTGATCTCCCGGTAGAGCCGGAAACGCGGCACCAGATAGGCGGCATGCGGGGCGAGCCTGCGCGCCTGCCCCATCGGCATCGCCGAGTGCACCCCGAACTTCCGCGCCTCGTACGACGCCGTGGCCACCACACCGCGCGGACCGAGCCCGCCCACGACGACCGCTTTCCCGCGCAGGCTCGGCTTCGCCGCCTGCTCCGCAGAGGCGTAGAAGGCATCCATGTCGAGATGCAGGATCGTGGGCGCGGTTCTCACATCACCGATGCTGCCCTACGCCACTGACAACGCGGCGGTACGGACCTCACACAGCCCTGCCCCGCCGCCTCGCGAGCTCGTCCGTGGCGTTCGGCGGCACGATCGTCTCGCCGGTGTCCACACGCTCCCCGTGCAGCTGCGAGAGCGCGGCGTCCACGTCCCGCCAGACCACGCCCACGGCGATCCCGAAGACCCCCTGGCCGCCCTGGAGCAGATCGTGCACCTCGTCCGGCGACGTGCACTCGTACACCGTCGCGCCGTCGCTCATCAGCGTCATCCGCTCCAGATCCCGGACTCCGCTCTCGCGCAGGTGCTGCACGGCCGCCCGGATGTTCTGCAACGAGACGCCCGTGTCCAGGAACCGCTTGACGACCTTGAGGACGACGACGTCCCGGAAGCTGTAGAGCCGCTGTGTCCCCGATCCGTACGCGGAGCGCACACTGGGTTCGACAAGGCCGGTCCTGGCCCAGTAGTCGAGCTGCCGGTAGGTGATGCCGGCCGCCGCACATGCCGTCGGCCCCCGGTATCCCAACTGCTCGGAAGCGGCCGAGCCGCTCTCCCCCGCCACCGCAGGCACGGCCTGCGGGCGCTGCGGAGTGTGATCGGCCGCGCTGCCGTGAAACAGGTACGGACCGCCCGTCGCCGTACCGTCGCCGCTGCTTCTCACGCCGACCTCCTCATTGACCTGCCTTGTCGACGGTAGGCAGTCACGGGGGGTGCGTCAACGAACGCCACACTAGGCACGCCGAGTGATAATCACCCTAAGAGTGGTTTCCCGTGACCCACCGCCGGGAAAGGCTAGCCGAATGTCCCGAGGGCGCCGCCGCTCGACGACCGAGGCCGGCCGCCGGACAGGCGGTCACTGACTGTTGGTGCCGAAGTCCTCGGGAGAGATCTGGTCGAGGAACTCGCGGAACTTCTCCACCTCGTCCTCCTGCTCGTCGGGGATCGCGATCCCCGCGTCATCCAGGACCCCGTCACTGCCGAAGATCGGCGTACCGGTGCGCAGCGCCAGGGCTATGGCGTCCGACGGGCGGGCGCTGACCTCGACCCCGCTCGCGAACACGAGCTCCGCGTAGAAGACGCCTTCGCGCAGGTCCGTGATGCGCACTTCCGTGAGCTCCTGGCCGACCGCCTCAAGGACATCCTTGAAAAGGTCGTGCGTCAGCGGACGCGCGGGCGCCATGCCCTGCTGGGCAAAGGCGATCGCGGTCGCCTCCCCCGGTCCGATCCAGATGGGGAGGTACCGGTCGCCTCCCACTTCACGCAGGAGCACGATCGGCTGGTTGGAGGGCATTTCGACCCGGACACCTACGACGTCGAGCTCGTTCACACAGCAACCCTAGGACGTGCCCGGTCGGTTTGGGTAGTCGGGCAGCCACCGAGGACCGGGCCATCGGCACTCACCCGCGCCCACGATCAGGGCAGACGGACCCCGAGAGCGGTCTGCACAAGTGCCGAGTGCAGCCTCACGGTGAGGCCCGCCAGCTCCTTGGCACGGGCCTCGGCATGCGCCCGCGTCTGCGGGTTGCGGTGCACTTTCAGCGGGGCCACCACCTGGTCCACCAGGCCCGCCTCCCGGTCGGCGGCGGCCCGCATGACCCGCAGGTGCCGCGGCCCGATCCCGAACCGGGCCAGCTCGCCGATGAGCTCGGCGACCGACACGGCGGAGGCGTCGTAGCCACCATCGGGCAGCGGGGTGAGGAGCCCGTAGGACTCCCATTCGTCGAGCTCCTGCTCCTCGGCACCGACGGCGGCCAGCAATTCGTCCCGGCCGATCCGCGCGGCCGTCGGCACGTCGATACCGTCCTCCGCGTCGCCGGAGCGCCCGGGTGCGGGCACGGACAGCGTCTCGCCCGGCTCCAGGGAGTCGAGCTGCTCCTTGATGACCTTCAGCGGCAGGTAGTGGTCCCGCTGCATACGCAGCACATGGGCCAGCCGCTCGACGTCGTCCGGGCTGAACTTCCGGTAGCCCGACGGCGTGCGCCGGGGCTCGACGAGCCCTTCGGACTCCAGGAACCTGATCTTGGAGATGGTGACTTCGGGAAACTCTTCTCGGAGCACGTTCAGTACGGTGCCGATGCTCATCAGCCGACTGTCCGTGGTGGCGGTGCCCCCTGGGGCACCGCCACTCGTCGTGTGCAGCATGGACCTTCCTGAAGGATCGCGGACGGTTCAGATACCGCGCTGGCTCGCGTAGAACACCAGCCGGTACTTGCCGATCTGCACCTCGTCACCGTTGTTCAACGTCACCGAGTCGATGCGCTCACGGTTCACATACGTGCCGTTGAGGCTGCCGACGTCGGCGACGGTGAACGAGCCGTCCTGCAGGCGACGGAACTCCACGTGGCGACGCGAGACGGTCACGTCGTCCAGGAAGATGTCGCTCTGCGGGTGCCGCCCCGCGGTGGTCAGTTCGCCGTCCAGGAGGAAGCGGCTGCCCGAGTTCGGACCGCGCCGCACCACCAGGAGCGCCGAGCCCAGCGGCAGCGCGTCGACCGCCGCCTGTGCCTCGGGCGAGAGCGCCGGAAGCTGCGTCTGGCCCGTCGCCTCCGGGTCGTAGGACTCGAGGCCGGAGATGGAGATCGTGGACGTCGTCTCGGACGGCCCCTCCGGCGCCGCACCGCCACGCAGCGGCGCACCGCAGTTGGAACAGAACCGGCTGTTCTCGCCGTTCCGGTTTCCGCACCTCGTACACACCAGGGCCGACATGGACGGATCCTCCTGCCGCGGCTGCCCCGCGGGGGCGTGGGACGCGTACGGATCGGGGGTCAACCCTCCACCCGTACTTGAGGTTGACGGTTCTCCGAAACCTATGGGGCCGGAACCGGCAGGGTCAACAGACGACGCGCCCTGTTCGCCCGAATTGCCTCCGGCGACCTCGTCCCGGAACAGGGGGCGCTCACCCACCTGGGTCTCGGGCACATCTCCCTGGCGCGACGCGCGATGACGGTTGTCCTCACGCGCGCTCTTGCCGAACAACTTCCCAAACAACTTCACGGGCGATTCCCCTTGACCGAAACAGACCCGCCCGTGGGGCAGGACGAACCCTGACTGCACACATCGGCGTACATCGCGTACATCAATGACACGGACACCCTCACAACGTCCGTATCCGCCAAACAGTTTCCACCACGCACACCACCCTTGCTGCGGCGACCCCCCGCAACCTCATGCCCTCGCACGGTATTCACCATGCACCCCCGGCTTCACTCCGAGGACGACCGAGCGTAATCAGGCCGTTGCGCCGATCGCAAGGCATCCACAACGATGTTGTTCGAGCGGCTCACGGCCACCGTGGCCTGCTCCTTCTCCAGCGTCTGCACCACACCCCCGGGAATGTTCAGGGCCGGCTCCAGGTCCTGCGGCTTGCCGATGACCTTGAACCGGTAGGGCCGGCTGATCTCGTGCCCGTCCACGCTGATCCCCTTCCCTCCACTGCCGTCCGTCAGATACGTGTTGGCCACGACGCGGACATCATTCACCTGGATCGCCTCCGCGCCTGCGGCGCGCAGCTCCTGGACCGCGTCGAGCAGCATGTCCGGCTCCACGGCCCCCTTCGTGTCGGTGACGGTCATGGTGATCCCGGGGCCCTGCGCGGCCGTCGTGCCCGCCAGAATGCCGAGCTGCTTCTGCTTCTCGGCCGTCTGCTTGCGGGCCTCGTTTGCCTGGTCCGAACTGCTCTCCAGCTCGGTGCGCTGGTCCACGAGTCCTTGCTTCTCATCCTCAAGACGCTGAGTTCGATCGTCCAGTTCATCGAGAATGCGAACAAGATCTTCCTGACGCGCACCGCGCAGGGCGCTGTTGTCACTGGTGGACCGCACCTGGATGGCGAGCCCGAGCCCCAGGACGCACAGCAACACAGCCATGATGAGTTGGGCACGCGACGCGCGCGGCGGCCACAGACCCTTCACGAGCCGCTGCCGACCGGTCAGTTCGGGCTCGCCGGCATCCGCTTCGACCGGCTCCGGCTCTACGGGTTCGGGCTCCGCCTCCGCCTTCGTCGTGTCGTCCGGCTTCTTGGCCGGCACCTCGGCGGGCAGTTCGGCAGGCAGTTCCTTGCGCAACTGCTCGGCTTCGTCGTCCGGTTGCACGCGCTTGCGGTTCTCGGCGCTCTCAGCGTTCTCGGCGCTCTCGTCGTTGCTCATCGGCCTCACGCCCGGAACACATGCCGCCGGATCGCGGCGGCGTTGGAGAAGATGCGGATGCCCAGCACCACGACGACACCGGTCGACAGCTGCGCGCCGACGCCCAACTTGTCGCCCAGGAAGACGATCAGCGCGGCCACGACGACGTTCGACAGGAACGAGACGACGAACACCTTGTCGTCGAAGATCCCGTCCAACATGGCGCGCAGCGCGCCGAACACCGCGTCGAGCGCCGCGACGACGGCGATGGGAAGGTAAGGCTCGACGACCGCCGGAACCTCGGGCCGGACGAAAAGACCGACCACGACTCCCACGACGAGGCCCAGTACGGCGATCACGATGTGCCCTTCTGCTCTGCTCTCGGCTGTGCTGTACGTACGATCACGCTGGGTGCGGCAGGAAGCTCGATGTCGTCCTGAGCCGAAATACTGGTCCTGACCCCGAAGTTCTCCTGCAGCGCGTGCAGATAGAGACCATCAGGGCTGTTCTGGAACCGGGTGCTCAGCCGTTGCCCGTCCCCCACCGCCAGCACCGTGTACGGCGGCACCAGCGGCTTGTTGTCGACCAGTATCGCGTCACCCGCGGCCCTGATCGCGGACAGCGAGGTGAGGCGCTGCCCGTTGATGCTGATGGCCTCGGCGCCGGACTGCCACAGCCCGTTCATGACGCGCTGCATGTCCCGGTCGCGTACGCGGCCCGTGTCGGAGAAACCGTTGCTCTCGCGCGGCCCGCTCCCGTCGCCGGTAGTGGCCGACTTGGCGTCGTCGACGACGAGCTTCACACCGGGGCCGTGCACGGCGACAGCACCGGAGAGCACCCCCGCCAACTCCCCTTGCTCGCCCCCGTGCTTCTTCAACGCCTCGCGCTGCATCTCCCCCACGCGCCCGCGCAGCGAGTCGACCTGGTCCTCCAGTTGGCCGGCGGACTCGGTCTCCTGGTCGATGCGGTCGATGAGCTCCTCGCGCTCCTTGGCCACCACCGGAGCGGTGACCCGGGCCTGCGCCGCACCCACCGTCACCACGAGCGCGGCGAGCACGAGACCCGCGGCGAGCCCCAGCTTCGCCCGCAGCGTCTTCGGCAAACCACTCTGCCCCAGCGCCTCTTTGCGCGCGGTGGCCTCCGCGTACCCGTCGTCCAGGCTGTGATCCATCACGTTGGTCAGCAGCGACATGGAGGCATCGAGGCGCGAAGGACGCTCTGGAGTGCTCCGTTCGGGGGGCTGCTGCGGCATGCCGCACATCGTCGCACGTCGTGGCCCCTGCCACCCAACGACCCCACTGACCTGCCGCCCGACGCCCGAATTGGACGTCGAGCAACAGGTGTCCGGGTCAGCGCCCGGCGCTGTCCACGACCGCCGACCACTCGTCGAGCAGCTGCTGCGCCGAGGCGTCGTCCGGCCCTTCGGCCCACAGGTGGGTGACGGCCTCGGCCGGGTCGGGCAGCACCATCACCCAACGTCCGTCGGCCTCGACGACCCGCACGCCATCGGTCGTGTCCACGGACCGCTCGCCCGCCTCCTCCACGACGCGGCGCATGACGAGCCCCTTGACGGCCCACGGCGTCGCGAGGTCCCGCTTGAGCACATGCGCCCTCGGAATCCGCGCGTCGATCTGGCTGAGGGTCAACTGCGTACGGGCGACGAGCCCGATGAGCCGCACAAAGGCCGCGGCCCCATCGAACACACTGCTGAACTCGGGAATGATGAACCCGGCCCGCCCGTCCCCGCCGAAGATCGTCCCGTCCTCACGCCCCACGCGCGTCAGGTCGTCGGGAGACGTCGTCGTCCACTCGACCTGCGTCCCGTGATACGCGGCCACCTGCTCGGCGATACGTGTGGTGGTCACGGGCAGCGCCACCCGCCCGCTCCTGCGCTCCGCGGCGACAAGATCGAGCATCACGAGCAGCGCCCGGTCGTCCTCGACGATCCGCCCCTTCTCGTCGACGAGCGAAAGCCGCTCACCGACCGGGTCGAACCGCACCCCGAACGCGGCCCGCGCCGAGGCCACGATCTCCCCGAGGCGTACGAGCCCGGACCTTCGGGCGTCCGAGGTCTCCGTGGGCCGCGACTCGTCGAGCCCGGGGTTGATCGTCAGGGCGTCGACGCCGAGACGCCCGAGCAGGCTGGGCAGCACGAGCCCCGCACTCCCGTTCGACGCATCGACGACGACCTTCAGCCCGGCCTCCGCGACTCCCGTCGTATCGACGTTCCGCAGCAGCGACCCCGTGTACGAGTCGAAGACGCTCGACGGGAAGTGCAGGTCGCCGATCTCCCCTGGGAACGCCCTGCGGTACTCCTGCCGCGCGTACACCCGGTCCAGCTTGCGCTGACTGCCCTGGGAAAGATCCGCCCCACGCTCGTCGAAGAACATGATGTCGACGGAGTCCGGCACCCCGGGCGTCGTACGGATCATGATCCCGCCGGCACTGCCCCGAGCCGTCTGCTGCCGCGCCACGGGCAGCGGCACATTCTCCAGATCCCGTACGTCCATGGCGCTGGCCTGGAGCGCGGAGATGACGGCCCGCTTCAGCGCACGCGCACCACGGGAGTGGTCGCGCGCGGTCGTGACGGTCGACCCCTTCTTGAGCGTCGTCGCGTACGCCCCCGCGAGCCGCACGGCCAGCTCCGGGGTGATCTCGACGTTCAGGATCCCGGAGACGCCCCGCGCCCCGAACAGATGGGCCTGCCCGCGCGACTCCCAGATGACCGACGTGTTGACGAAGGCGCCGGCCTCGACGGTCTTGAACGGGTAGACCCGCACATTGCCCTGGACGATCGATTCCTCACCGACGAGGCACTCATCGCCGATGACGGCGCCGTCCTCGATCCGCGCGGCCCGCATGATGTCGGTGTTCTTGCCGACCACGCAGCCCCGCAGATTGCAGTGCCGCCCGATGTAGACGTTGTCGTGCAGGACCGCCTTGTGCAGGAAGGCCCCGCTCTTCACGACGACGTTCGAACCGACGACCGTGTGCTCCCGGATCTCCACGTCCGCTTCGACCTTGGCGTAGTCGCCGATGTAGAGCGGTCCCCGCAGCACGGCGTCCGGGTGCACCTCAGCACCCTCGGCCACCCACACACCGGGAGAGATCTCGAACCCGTCGAGTTCGACGTCCACCTTTCCTTCGAGGACGTCGGCCTGGGCCTTCACATAGCTCTCGTGTGTGCCGACGTCCTCCCAGTAGCCCTCGGCCACGTAGCCGTAGATGGGCTTGCCTTCCTTCATCAGCTGCGGGAAGACATCCCCGGACCAGTCCACCGGGACATCGGCTTCCACGTAGTCGAAGACTTCGGGTTCCATCACGTAGATGCCCGTGTTCACCGTGTCCGAGAAGACCTGTCCCCAGGTCGGCTTCTCGAGGAAGCGCTCGACCTTCCCTTCCTCGTCGACGATGGTGATGCCGAATTCCAGCGGATTGGGCACACGCGTCAGACAGACGGTGACGAGTGCGCCCTTCTCCTTGTGGAATTCGATGAGATCGGTGAGGTCGAAATCGGTAAGGGCGTCACCCGAGATGACAAGGAAAGAGTCGTCCTTCAGCGCTTCCTCAGCGTTTTTCACGCTGCCGGCAGTGCCGAGTGGCTTCTCCTCATTGGCATAGGTGAGCTCCATTCCCAGCTCTTCGCCGTCCCCGAAGTAGTTCCTGACGAGTGAAGCCAGGAACTGCACGGTGACCACGGTCTCGCTGAGCCCATGCCGCTTGAGCAGCCTGAGCACATGCTCCATGATCGGCCGGTTGGCCACAGGCAGGAGCGGCTTGGGCATACTCGAGGTCATGGGGCGAAGGCGTGTGCCTTCGCCTCCGGCCATCACGACGGCCTTCATGTCGGAAGCGTCCTCCTTGAAGAGACGACGGTCTGGCCGACTTCGCCCGCCGGGAATGGCCCGCGCTTGTCACGGCGGGCCATCTGGCCTCTGCCAACGCAATGGCGAGCTCAATCGGCCATGGAGTCCGCCCGGACAAGCCGGCGGACTTGAACCACGTAGAGGATCCCTGCCCACCAGTACAGCGTCGTACCCCATCCGGCGAACGCCCATCCGAAAATAGCAGCGAGTTCGTGGATCCAGCCCGTTCCGTCACTGAGAAGCAGCAAGGGGAACGCGTACATCAGGTTGAAGGTCGCCGCCTTCCCGAGGAAGTTCACCTGAGGCGGCGGATAGCCATGACGCCTGAGGATCCCCACCATCACCAGAAGAAGCAGTTCACGGGCCAAAAGTACGGAGGTCAACCAAATGGGCAGAATGTCACGCCACGTCAAACCCACCAACGTGGACAAAATGTAGAGCCGGTCAGCGGCCGGGTCGAGCAGCCGGCCGAGGCTGCTGATCTGATTCCAGCGCCGCGCGAGCTTCCCGTCGAGATAGTCGCTGATGCCGCTGAGAGCCAGCACGAGCAGCGCCCAGCCGTCACTCTTGGGGCCCCCGAACTCAGGGCGCAGGATGAGCCACAGGAAGAGGGGCACGCCGACGAGACGCGCCATGCTGAGGATGTTCGGGATGGTGAGGACCCTGTCCGTCTGAACACGGGTCTCCTGGACCTCCACCCGGGGGCCTCCTGTGGGGAACGAACCAACGATGCCCCCTGACTTTACCCTCAGTGTCGGGAGGCCTGACCTACGGGGGCGTCGTAACGCAGTGCACGACGACACCCTAAACACAGAAAAGCCCGGACCGTATCCCGGCCCGGGCTTTCCTTTTAAAATTAGTTCGGCGGCGTCCTACTCTCCCACAGGGTCCCCCCTGCAGTACCAT
>NZ_JBSFVM010000040.1:0-56468 GCF_053592315.1 Streptomyces sp. NPDC002754 | reverse complement strand
TCTGCCCCTCCCCCCCGCTCTTCCGATCTCCGGGGCGGAGCCCCGCGGCCGCAACCCCCGACGGGGCGAAAGATCGGGGCTCTGCCCCGCACCCCGCTGCTCAATCGCCGCAGGGGCTGAAAATGCACCCGCCAGCTCTCGTCCGAAGAGCGAAGCTTAAAAGATGGGGCGTAGGGGCGAAGCCCCTACGCGAAGACCACCGTGCGGTGGCCGTTCAAGAGGATCCGGCGTTCGGCGTGCCACTTGACCGCCCGCGCCAGCGCCTGGCACTCGACGTCACGGCCGATCGCGACCAGCTGATCGGGCGTGACGTCATGCCCCACCCGCTCGACCTCCTGCTCGATGATCGGCCCCTCGTCGAGGTCCGCGGTCACGTAGTGCGCGGTCGCCCCGATCAGCTTCACACCCCGCGCATGCGCCTGGTGATACGGCTTCGCGCCCTTGAAGCTCGGCAGGAACGAGTGGTGGATGTTGATGATCCGCCCGCTGAGCTCCTTGCACAGGTCGTCCGAGAGCACCTGCATGTAGCGCGCGAGCACGACCACCTCGACGCCCTCGTCCCGCACCAGATCGAGCACCTGCCGCTCGGCCCGCGCCTTCGTCTCCTTCGTCACCGGGATGTGGTGGAAGGGGATGTCGTACGAGGCGACCAGCTCGGCGAAGTCCGTGTGGTTGGAGACGACCGCGGCGATGTCGACCGGCAGCGCGCCGATCCGCGCCCGGAAGAGCAGGTCGTTGAGGCAGTGGCCGAACTTGCTGACCATGAGCACGATCTTCATGCGATCGCTCGCCCGGTGGAGCTGCCAGTCCATCTGGAACGCGTCGCCGATCGCGGCGAAGCTGGCCCGCAGCTTCTCCACGGTCACGTGCTCGTCCGCGCTGAAGTGGACGCGCATGAAGAACAGTCCCGTGTCGTGGTCACCGAACTGCTGGCTGTCCTCGATGTTGCAGCCGGTCATGAAGAGGTAGCTCGACACGGCGTGCACGATGCCCTGCTTGTCGGGGCAGGAGAGGGTGAGGACGTACTGCTCGGGGCCGGAGGCGACGGACTGCGCGTTCATGCGCCAAGCCTAAACGCCCGGCAGGCGGCGCTACGCCGCCCGCGTCATGATCCGCAGCACCTCGAGGTTCTGCGGCGCCCCCTCCGGGTCGTCGCCGTCGCTCGTGGCGAGCCTCACATGGGCGTCGCGGGCCGCACGGACCGCGTCCGGCCAGCCCTCGTGGTTCAGATACGCGGCGACCGGGGCGTCCGGGCCCACCTGGTGCATGATCCGCAGCACCCGCAGCACCGCGGCGTCGACGAGCGCCGCCTCCTGCGAGTCCCGGAAGATCGTCCCGACGTATTTCTCGGCGGACCAGTTGTCCAGCCAGGTGTCCTCGACGAGGCGGTACACGGCGTCGGTCACGTCTCCGTATCCGTCCACGCCTGCCTGCCAGACGTCCCGCTGGAACGTCGGGTCGGAGAGCATGTGCAGCGCGGAACGCACGTTGCTGCGCCAGCGCCACCACGGCATGTCGTTGAGTGGCATGCCGCCCATCTTCGTTGAGCTACGGCCGCGACGGGAAGACTTGTCCGAGGTTTGCACGGTCATCGATCGTACGTCCCGGCCCCTCGAGCCCCGCACGACCCCCGCAATTCACCTCATCGTCACCACACGTTGACCACGGGTCACACGACCGTTGGGAGCGCGGCGGAATCGTGCGGGGACATGACCGGCAGGCGCTCCAGCACCCGTGACCGCATCGTCCCCCGAAGCCCCATACGTACCACTGCCGTGCTCCTGAGCGCCGCCATGGTCGCCGGGTGCGGGCTCGTCCCCGGCGGCGACGCCAAGAGCGTGGGGAAACCGCCGGTGACCGTCATGACCTGGGCCCCCGAGAAGACCGGAGCGACCAACATGCCGGGGGTGCCCGCCATGGCGCGGGCCTACGCGCGCTGGATCAACGCCCACGGCGGCATCGGCGGCCGCACGCTCAAGGTCCTCACCTGCAACGACCACAACGACAGCGTGGACGCCGCCCGGTGCGCCCGCTCCGCCGTCCAGCACGACGCCGTGGCGGTCGTCGGCGCGTACAGCCAGCACTCGAACGCCTTCCTGCCCCCGCTGGAGTCCGCCGGTATCCCCTACCTGGGCGGTTACGGCGCCACCGAGGCGGAGTTCACCAGCCCGCTGTCGTACCCGGTCAACGGCGGACAGGCCGCCCTCCTCGCCGGCAACGGGCGCCAGCTGTCCGGGCCTTGCGCCCGTACCGTCCTGATCCGCCCCGACTCCATCGCGGGCGACCAGCTCCCGCCCCTGCTCAACTCCGGGCTCGCGCTGCACCACCGCCCCGCCGCCGTCGACATGCTCACCGCCGACGACGCCACCGACTACGCCGACCAGGCCCGCCGCGCCCTCGACGCCGCGAGCCGGGCGCCGCAGGGCGAGGGCTGCGTCGCGGCGGTGCTCGGGGAGCGTACGAACACGTTCTTCGACTCGTTCCGGCGGCTGCGCGACGACTACCCATCGGTGCGCACCGCCACCGTCCTCGGCAGCGTCGACCAGACCGTCGTCGACCGCACCGGCGGCCCGAAGAGCCCCTACGAAGGGGCGTACGTCACGAGCTGGTACCCGGCGTCGGGCGACGCGCGCTGGGACCCCATGAAGCGGGCGATCAACGAGCAGGCCTTCGGCGACAACCGGATCGACCCGGCGGACGCGGGCGTGCAGACGACCTGGATCGCGTACGAGGTGCTGCGGCAGATCATCGAGTCGGTCGGCGACGGCGCGGTCACCGCGCGCACCGTGCGCACCGCCCTCGACGACGACGTGAAGGTGACGACGGGCGGGCTCACCCCGCCGCTGCGCTGGGGCTACGACCACATGTCCCCGGTCGGCGACTACCCGCGCCTGGTCAACGCACGGGTGACCTTCCAGAAGGTCGTCTCCGGGCGGCTCACGGCGACCAGGAAGTCCTCGGTGGACGTGACGGGCACGCTCGCCGGGCTTTCCTGATCGCGACCGCCGGCGAATCGGTCAGAGCTGGACGGCCGAGCGCTGGGTCAGCCCGTACTTGCTCGCGATCTCGTTCCACAGCTTCGAGGCCTGCTGCTTCTGCGTGGACGCCGTGCCGCTCGCCGCGTCGCCCGCCCGGCGCTCGGACGTCGGCTTGGCGTGACCCTTCTTGCACAGCGCCTTCTTCTTGGCGGCGACCTGGTCGCCCCACCTCGCGTAGTGGCTGTCCGCGGACGCGGACGCCTTCCAGGCGCTGGTGAGGGCGGCGGTCAGGCGGGCGTTGTCGGGCAGCTTGTCCACGGACAGCGTGCCGAGGCGCGTCACCAGTTCATTGCGCTGCGTCGCGGCGCTCTGCAAGTCCTTCGACGCCTGGGGCAGCGCCTTGCAGCTGCCGATGTTCGCGACCGAACGCACCACGGCGGAGCGGCTGTTGTTGGAGTCGCCGAGCAGTTTGTCGAGCTCGACGGCCTGCTCCTTGGCCGGGTCCACGGTCGGAGAGGCCGACTCGGACGCGGGCGCCGAGTTCGACACGTTCTTCGTCGCGTCCGTCTTCTTGTCGTCGTCCCCGCCGCTGAGCATGGCGCCCGCGCCGACACCGACGACGAGGATGCCGACGCCGATCGCGGCGATCAGCGGCACCTTGGAACCGGTGCGGTTCTTGCCGCCGCGCGGCGGCGGCTCGGGCTGGTACCCGTACTGCTGCGGGGGCGGCGTCATGCCCGGCGCCCCCGGCCCACCGGGCCCGGGCGGCGGCGCGTGCGGGTCGAAGCGCGGCATCTGCTGCGTAGCGCCGGCGCCGCCCTCCGGCTCCGTACGGAACAGGGCGTCGAACTCGGCCGGCGGCTGCCGCTCACCGGGCTCCCCGGGGCGCAGGCCGTAGCCCTGGTCCTGAGCGGGCATCGCCTGAGCGGGCATCGGCGGGCCCTGAGCCGGCATCGGCTGACCCTGGCCCGGCACCGGCTGGCCAGGAACCGGCGGAATGTACTGCGTGGCCTGGCTGTCGGGGGAGCCTCCGTAGCCGGGCGGCGCCGCGTCGGGCATCGGCTGCGCGCGGCCAAGGAACTGCGTGGCGTCCGGGGCGGGAACCTCCGGCGGCAGCCCGGGACCGGCCGCGTACTGGGCGGCCTGCTGCTGAGCCGGGGGTATGTACTGGGTGGCGTCCCCGTCGTAGGCACCGGCGGCGGGTCCCGCCGGGGCCGCGGGCGGCAGCGGACCGGCCTCCGCGTACTGCTGCGGCAGCGCCTGCACGGGCTGCTGCTGCGGCAGCGCGGCACCGTAGGACTGGGGCGGCAGCGCACCGTAGCCCTGGTCCTGAGCGGGCATCGGCGCGGAGCCCTGCGGCTGACCCCACTCGTACGTAGGCATGGACCCGTCGTAGGTCGGCATCGGCCCGGCGTTGTGCGCCTGCTGGGACTCGGGCCCCCAGGGCTGACCCCACGGGCTCGCGCCCGCCGGACCCGCCTGGTCGCCGTAAGTGCCCGGCAACAGGGGCTCACCGCCGTCGGCAGGCAGCACGACACCTTCGTGCGTCTGCCGCGCCTGCGGAAGGTGCGGGCGTTCGCCCTGCCCACTCTGCTCCGTCACCGTAAGACTCCTACGTAGGGGGTCGGAATCGTCGGCTCACGCTACCGGGTCTTCGTACGCCCGTGCTACGCACCTCAAATCCCCGAAGCCTCCCCAGTGACGCGACTAACAAAACCGGCCACCGGCTTGCCCGTTATGACACAGCTCACGCCGCCCACGCCAGACAAGTACGCCGCTCACGCCGCCTGAAGCTCCATGCGCGCCCCGAACTCCCGCACCACGGGCTCCTCCCCGAACGGGTCGAGACGCTCCCTGAAGTCCTCCAGATACTCCGCGCCCCGGTTCGAACGCACCGTGCCGAGCAGCTCGACGGCCCGAAGTCCCGTATGACAGGCCTGTTCCACCTCCCTCTGCTGCACCTGCGCCGTCGCGAGCAGCACGAGACCGATCGCGCGGCGCCTGGCCCGCGACTCAGGATGCCCGTCCAACGACTCCTGCGCACACCGCGCCGCGTCCCTCGACTGACCCAAGTCCCGGTGGCAGTGCGCCAGTTCGTCCGCCAGATAGGCGTGGTCGAAGTGGGCGATCCACACCGGGTCGTCCCCGGAGTCGGCCCGCCCGTCCGCCTGTTCCAGGGCGGCGACCGCGCGCGACGTCGCGGACTGCGCCGACCTCGCGTCCCCGAGAAGTGCGTGGCCGCGCGCCTCGGCGGCGTGGAACATCGCCTCGGCGCGCGGCGTCACACGCCCGCGCGCCCCCTCCTGAGCCGCGCGGGCGAGCTGGGCGATCTCGCGCGGATTGCCGAGCTGCGCCGCCAGGTGACTCATGGACGCGGCCAGCACGTACCCGCCGTAGCCACGGTCACCGGCCGCCTGCGCGAGCCGCAACGCCTGAATGTAGTACCGCTGGGCGAGCCCCGGCTGCCCGGTGTCGATCGCCATGTACCCGGCGAGCTCCGTCAACCGCGCGACGGCGGAAAACAGTTCACGCCCCACCGCCTCCCGGTACGAACCCGCGAGCAGCCCGCTCACCACACTGTTCAGGTAGTGCACGACCACCGGGCGCACGTGCCCGCTCCCGTACTGGTGGTCCAGATCGGTCAGCGCCTGCGTCATCGCCCGCACCGCCGCCACGTCCGAGGGCCCGACCCGCGGCCCCGACGCCCGTGCCACCTGCGAGTCCGGCACGGAGATCAACCAGTCGCGGCTCGGCTCGACGAGCGCCGAGGACGCCACGGACGAACCGGAGAGAAAGTCCCTGCGCCCCACGTCACTTCGCCACAGCTCGCACACCTGCTCAATGGCGCCGAGCACGGTGGGCGAGAACTGCAGTCCGACTCCGGAGGCGAGGTTCTTCCCGTTGGCCATCCCGATCTCGTCGATGGTCACCGTGCGCCCGAGCTTGCGTCCCAGGGCCTCCGCGATGATCCCCGGCGCCCGGCCGCGCGGCTGCTGCCCACGCAGCCAACGCGCCACGGACGTCTTGTCGTAACGCAGATCGAGCCCGTGCTCCGCACCGCACATGTTGACCCGGCGCGCGAGCCCCGCGTTCGAACAGCCCGCTTCCTGGATGAGCGCCTGCAGCCGTTCATTGGGCTGTCGCGCTACGAGAGGCCGTGCGGCCATGACGTACCCCCTGAAGTGCCCGTCCGGGTATCCGACTGCCGGTCAACAGCCGGTCGTTGGATCATCACTGCCCTGCGCGGAAACGGAAGATGCACCACAAACGGGTGTCAAACACACGCCCGCGTGACGCCGGCCCGCCGCGTCGCCGTACTCGTTACCCCTCCCGCACTACCCACGGCCCGGGGCCTCCTCGCCCGCGCGCCCCCACCCATGCACCCATGCGCCCCACATGCGGGAACGATGCTCCCGGGCCGCCCGTACGTGCGCCCGTAACCCTCCGTGGCGGCGGGAGTTGAGAACCACGTGGAAGAGACCATCGCAGGCACCTCGGACGACAGCCCACCCGTCACCGCCGTCGGGCAGATCCCGCAGCAGCGCGGCGACTCACTCCTGGACACCGCCGTCCGCTACGCGGAGGAGCGGCACTGGGACGTGTTCCCGGGCACCTGGCTGGAGATCGGCGACGGCGTCCAGCGCTGCTCGTGCGGCTCCCCCCAGTGCCCCACCCCCGGCGCGCACCCCGCCCGCCCCGACTGGGCGACGCAGGCCACCGGCAGCGCGACCGTGGCCCGCCGGCTGTGGGCGAAGCAGCCGACCGCGTCGATCCTCCTCCCCACGGGCCGCACCTTCGACGCGATCGACGTGCCGGAGACCGCCGGGTTCCTCGCCCTCGCCCGCATGGAGCGCATGGAACTCACCCTCGGCCCCGTGACCTGCACCCCCGACCGCCGCATGCAGTTCTTCGTGCTCCCCGGCGCCACCGTCAAGGTCCCCGACCTCGTCCGCAAGCTCGGCTGGCCCCCGGCCTCCCTCGACCTGCTCGCGCTCGGCGAGGGCCAGTACGTCGCCGCTCCCCCGACCCGCTTCGGCAGCCGCGGCGCCGCCCAGTGGGCCTGCCGCCCGACCCCGGCGAACCGCTGGCTCCCGGACGCGGAAGAACTCATCTCCCCCCTCTCATACGCGTGCGGACGCGAGATCCGGCGCGGGTAGGGGCCTGTCCGGGCGCCTCCCGGTGGCCCGCCCTTGGCCGACGTATCGTGCCCGGACGGACGAAGACGACGAAGGGCGGGCACAGTTGACCTCGGCCGAGGAAACCGCAGCCGTACGCGTACACGACCTATGGAAGTCCTTCGGGTCGCAGACCGCCGTGGCCGGCATCGAACTCGCCCTGCCCGCAGGCCGGTTCATCGGCCTCGTCGGGCCGAACGGCGCGGGCAAGACCACGACCCTCTCCATGGTCACCGGCCTGCTCCGCCCCGACCGGGGCACCGTGTACGTCGCCGGCCACGACGTCTGGGCCGACCCCGCCGAGGTCAAGGCACGCATCGGCGTCCTCCCGGAGGGCCTACGCCTCTTCGAACGCCTCTCCGGCCACGAACTTCTCGCCTACACCGGCCGGTTGCGCGGACTGCCCGGCGCGGAGGTCGACAAACGGGCGGACCAGCTCCTCGACGTCCTGGACCTGGCCGGAGCCCGCCACAAACTCGTCGTCGACTACTCGACCGGCATGCGCAAGAAGATCGGCCTCGCCGCGGCCCTCCTCCACAACCCCGAAGTCCTGTTCCTGGACGAACCGTTCGAGGGCGTCGACCCGGTCTCGGCCCAGACGATCCGCGGCGTCCTGGAACGCTACACACGCTCCGGCGCGACGGTCGTCTTCTCCTCCCACGTCATGGAACTGGTCGAGTCCCTCTGCGACTGGGTCGCGGTCATGGCAGCGGGCCGCATCCGCGCCCAGGGCCCACTCGCGGACGTCCGCGGCGATTCATCCTCCCTCCAGGAGGCATTCCTGGAACTGGTGGGAGCGCGTGGCCGCACGAGCGAGGGCGCACTGGACTGGCTGGGCAACACTCAAGCTTCGGCAGCGGGTGAGCCCATTCAAGCTCCTGCGGCGGGTGAGCCCACTCAAGCCCCTGCGGCGATTGAGCAGCGGGGTCCGGGGCAGAGCCCCGAGGCCGCAACCCCGCCGCAGCGCAACAAGCGGCCCCAGCCATGACCGGCGTACTGGTCCGGCTCAAGCTCGCGCTGCTCCGCAACGGCCTCCGCCAATCCCCCGGCCGCCGCGCCGCATACATCGCCTCCCTCCTCGCGGCAGCGCTCGTCGCCGCACTCCAACTCCTCGCCCTGATCCTCCTCCACGGCAACGCGCACGCCGCAACCATCGGCATCCCCCTCACCACCCTCCTCGCCCTCGGCTGGGCCGTCCTCCCGCTCTTCTTCCCCAGCGGCGACGAAACCCTCGACCCCACCCGCCTCGCGATGCTCCCGCTGCGCCCCGACCCGCTCGTCCGCGGCCTCCTCGTGGCGTCCCTGGTCGGCATCGGCCCGCTCTTCACGCTGTGCCTCGCGTTCGGCGCCGCGTACGCGGTGGCACACGGGGCGGCGGCCACGGTCGTCGCGGTACTGGCGGTCCCCCTCACCGTCCTCACCTGCGTCGCCCTCGCCAGAACCGTGGCCGCGGCCAACATCCGGCTCCTCACCAGCCGCAAGGGCCGCGACCTCGCCGTACTGAGCGGACTCGTCATCGCCGTCGGCGCACAGCTGGTCAACTTCGGGGTGCAGCGGCTCGGCGCGGCGGGCGGCGTCGACGCGCTCGACCCGGTGGCGAAGGTCCTCGGCTGGATCCCCCCGGCATCGGCGATCGCCGCGGTCGACGCGACGAGCAAGGCATCGTACGGAACAGCCCTCGCCCAACTGGCAATCTGCGCGGCGGCGCTCCTGGCCCTCCTGACCCTCTGGCGCCGCGCCCTGACCCGCCTGATGACCGCCCCCGACGGCTCCACGATCGAAGCGGCGAGCCCCGGGCGCCGCCGTACCCGCACGGGCCCCCGACTCCTCCCCGAGGGCCGCACCGGAACGGTCATGGAACGCAGCCTCCGCTACGTATGGCGCGACCCGAAAACCAAAGCGGCCTGGGTGACATCCCTGGCGATCGGACTGATCGTCCCCGTCTTCAACGCCCTCCAGGGCACCGGCACCGTCTACTTCGCGTGCTTCGCCTCGGGGATGCTCGGCATCCAGATGTACAACCAGTTCGGCCAGGACACCTCGGCGTTCTGGATGGTGGCGATGACGATCGCGTCACCGAAGGACGCCTACGTCGAACTACGCGCGCGTGCATACGCGCTGCTCCTGATAACTCTCCCCTACGCCACGCTCGTCACCGTCATCACCACAGCCATGCTGAACGCCTGGCCCGACTTCCCCGAAGTCCTCGGCCTCTCCTACGCCCTGCTCGGCGCGATGCTCGCCACCGGCGCGTGGACCTCGGCGCGCTTCCCGTACTCGATCCCGCAGGAGGGCTACAAGAACGTCGCGCCGGGCCAGGCGGGTCTGGCCTGGATCTCCATCTTCGGCGGCATGGTCGCGGCGGCCCTCCTCTGCACCCCGATCCTGGCCCTCACCATCACCCTGCACGCGACGGACTCGGCCTCCTGGACGTGGATCCTGCTCCCGATCGGAGCGGCGTACGGGGCGGGGGCGACGGTCCTGGGCCTGCGCCTGGCGGCCCCGCGCACGGCCGAGCGCCTGCCGGAGATCCTGCTGGCGGTGAGCAAGGGCTGAGGCCCTACGGGGCCCGCACAACGCAGACGACCCGCGAGCCTGGTTCCTCCCGCCCCTGAGGGCGGTCGGAAGCCGGCCGGACGTACCGGCGGCTCGCGGGTCGGGCGACTGCTTGGGATTGGGCCGGCTGCGCGCACATATCGCGCACTGGTCCGGCGCCGAATTCGAAATGCGACGTCGGGCCGCTAGCCCGCAGTCACCTCAACTGTCCGGCGTGCATACATGCTCCGAACCACCTCCTTCCGGTCGTGCTGTGCAGCCTACGAACCCGCACGGCAGGTCTCAACCGGTTTTACGCGACCTTGTTGGACGCGACCCTGAGGAGGCCCGGGATCACGCCCCCGCCACCCCGTCGATCGCCTCCCGGAGGAGGTCCGCGTGGCCGTTGTGGCGGGCGTATTCCTCGATGAGGTGGGTCAGGATCCAGCGGAGGGAGACCTTGGGGTCGCCGGTGAAGGCGGCTTCCTGGGGGGAGAGGGTGCCGGTGGTGTCGAGGGGGGCTGTCGCGGTGAGTTCGCGGGAGCGGGTGATTTCCGTGCGCCATTGGGCGAGGGCGTCCGGGAGGGTGCGGTCCTCGGTGAGGGTAAAGGCGTTCGGGCCTGCTGTTTCGTGGACCGGTGGAGTGGTGTGGGCTCCTGCGAAGACCCGCTGGAACCAGTTGCGTTCGACCTCTGCCAGGTGTTGGACCAGGCCGAGGAGCGTGAGGGAGGACGACGGGATCGCACGCGTGCGTGCCTGTTCGTCCGTCAGGCCGGCGCACTTGATGGCCAGCGTCTCGCGGTGGAAGTCCAGCCAGCCTTCCAGGGTGGCGCGTTCGTCGGAGGCCGGGGGCGGGACGGGGCGGCCGTCGGGCAATGTCGTCATGCGTTGCATGCTGGGTGTATGTGCTCTTCGGTTTCTCCGAACTTGCGTGAAGTCCGTGTGGGATGCGTCACGTTCGAGTTGAATGATCTGGAGCGATACGAGGAATTCGTCGCGCCGACACAGCCTGCAGGGGGTTCCAGGTGAGTGCTTCCCGGCGTAGTGGGACCACTGATGCGCTCGGGCCGGAAGAGCCGGAGCCGGACGGGTCCGATCTGCTGGCCGCGTTGTTGGACGGCATGGATGCCGCGTTGTGCGCCTTCGATGCCGATGGGGTCGTGACCCATTGGAACCGGGAGGCCGAGCGGGTGCTCGGCTGGTCGGCCGAGGAGGCCGTGGGGCGACACGGGTTCGCGGGGTGGGCCGTGCGGTCGGCGGACGCGGAGGAGGTGCAGGGGCGGCTGCTGGCCTCGATGCATGCTCCGGGACGGCAGGTGAACGAGTTCGCGCTGCTCACCAAGGATGGTGGGCGGGTGCTTGTGCGGACGCAGTCCGCGGCCGTACGCGGGGCCGATGGGAAGCCCGCGGGTGTGTACTGCGCGTTCAGTGAGGTGCACGCGCAGATCGATCTGGAGCGGTCCATCGCGCTGAGCGAGGCGCTGTTCGAGGACGCCGCGTGGGGTGTCGTGCTGGTCGACGCGGATCTGCGGCCCGCCGTGGTGAACGGGCATGCCGCGCGCGCCATGGGGACCGGGCGTACCGCCGCGCTGGGGCGGCCGCTCGGCGATCTGATCGGGCAGGGCGTCGAGGAGCTGGAGGGCGCCCTCGCGCATGTGCTCGCGGAGGGCCCGCCGCTGTCTCCGACGGAGGTGTGGGTGACGCTGCGGCGGCCCGGCGAGGGCGGTGGGCGTACGGAGCGTCGGTGCTGGCGCAGCGGTTTCGTACGGCTGGCGTCGCCGCTCGCGGAGGAGCCGGTGCCGCTGGGGGTCGGGTGGCTGTTCCAGGACGTGACGGAGGCCAAGCAGAACGAGCAGGAGGCGGCGCAGCTCCGCTTCCGGTCGCAGCAGTTGCACCGCGCGGCGCGGGCCGCCGCCGAGTGCGAGAACCCGGCCGAGGCGGCGACGGTGCATCTGGATTTCGCGCTCGCCGGGTTCGCGGATCACGCGGTGATCGACCTGGTGGCGAGCGAGGAGCCGGTGCGTCTCGTGCGGGCCGCGGCCACGCCTTCGGGGGCGCCGGGGCCGAGTCTGCTCGTGTCGCGGGGCGCACTGCCGGTGCGGTACGCGGCGGGGCATCCGGCGTTGCAGTGCGTGGAGCGGGCGGGGTCGGTGCGGGCCGCCGCGGAGGGGGGCACGGTGCGCGCGGACTGGGCCCTGGACCGGCAGTGGCCGGAGGACACGGTGTACGCGCTGTGCGTGGTACTGCGCAGCCGGGGCCGGACGGTGGGCGTGGTGACGTTTCTGCGGGGCGCCAGCCGGGTCGGGTTCGAGCGCGGTGACGCCGTGTACGCGGAGAGCGTGGCGGTGCGGATCGCCGGCGCGGTGGACCTGGCGTGGGCGCTGGCGGCTGACGACCGGTGACGGCCTGGCCGGTTCAGCGGCGGTAGTAGATCCGGTCGCCGTACTCTGCGAACACCTGCGCGTTCCACTCCAGGCCGCCGTCGACGTTGCCCGAGCGGAGAAGTGGGGGCTGGAGGCCGCGGTCGGCGAGCGTCGCGGCGCAGGTCGCGAGGGTTGCCTGCATGAGGGCGCTGGCGGTGACCGTGGAGGCGGGTGCGAAGGGGGCGTCGACGCCTTCGTGGGTGAGCTCCGCGTCGCCGATCGCGATCTTGGAGTCGAGGACGACGTCGCAGTGGTCGCGCAGGTAGCTGCCGGAGGCGTGGCGGGAGGTGGGGGCGTCGGGCCCGGTCGCGTACGACAGGGAGGTGACGCCGATGACCTTGATGCCTGCGGCGCGGGCGCTGAGGGCCATCTCCACGGGGAGCGCGTTGCGCCCGGACAGGGAGATGATGATCAGCGCGTCGCCCGCGCGCGCGGGGCTGGCCTCCAGGACGGCCGCCGCGAGCCCGTCGACCCGTTCGAGGGCGGAGCCGAGCGTCGCGGGCATGACGTCGATGCCGACGGTGCCGGGTACCGACAGCAGGTTCATCAGGGCGAGGCCGCCCGCCCGGTAGACGACGTCCTGGGCGGCGAGCCCGGAGTGGCCCGCGCCGAAGGCGAAGAGGCGGCCGCCGTCGGCGACGGTGTCGGCGAGGAGGGTGCCGGCGGCCGCGATGTTGTCGGCCTCCTCGTCACGGATCCTCGTGAGGAGCCCGATGGAGGCGTCGAGGTACTGCGCGGCCGGCCTGCTCTCGCTCATCGGCGTGCCCCTTTTTCCTGGTGAGAAGGGTCGGGTCTCGGTGGTACGTGGCGTGTTCGCGGATCACGGTGCGGTCTGGACCAGTGCTCTGTCAATACGCTTCCCGGCCCCGCCTGGCGCGGTGTTTACCTGGCGCGTCACGGTTGTCAGCGGTATGCGTCAGAATTGAGGTCTGGGTTCCAGGGCCAGCGCACATGCTGCGCGGTCAGCCAGCGGAGCTGTCGCGAAGCGAGAGAGCTACACGAGGGGCACGTATGTCCGGACTGATCGACACCACGGAGATGTACCTCCGCACCATCCTCGAGCTGGAGGAGGAAGGTGTGGTCCCCATGCGCGCCCGGATCGCCGAGCGGCTGGACCAGAGCGGACCGACGGTCAGCCAGACCGTGGCCCGCATGGAGCGGGACGGCCTGGTCGCTGTGGCGGCCGACCGGCATTTGGAGCTGACCGAGGAGGGCAGGCGGCTCGCGACGCGCGTGATGCGCAAGCACCGGCTCGCGGAGTGTCTGCTCGTCGACGTGATCGGCCTGGAGTGGGAGCAGGTGCACGCGGAGGCCTGTCGCTGGGAGCACGTGATGAGCGAGGCGGTGGAGCGCCGCGTCCTCGAGCTGCTCCGGCACCCGACGGAGTCGCCGTACGGGAACCCGATCCCGGGCCTGGAGGAGCTGGGCGAGAAGGACGGGGCGAACCCGTTCCTGGACGAGGGCATGGTCTCGCTGTCCGACCTCGACCCGGGTGCCGACGGCAAGACGGTCGTGGTGCGCCGCATCGGCGAGCCGATCCAGACGGACGCGCAGCTGATGTACACGCTGCGCCGGGCGGGCGTGCAGCCCGGTTCGGTGGTCAGCGTGACGCAGTCGCCGGGCGGGGTACTCGTCGGCAGCAGCGGTGAGGCGGCGGAGCTGGAGGCGGAGATCGCCTCGCACGTCTTCGTGGCGAAGCGCTGAGCCGAGCGGCCGCTTGTGGGCCGGGCGTCAACTTCCGTGTCGTGCGGTTAAGTTGACTTGTATCCGCACATGCTGCACTTCCGCGCAGAAAACAAGATTCACTGTGCGGAACGGCAGCGATCGGACGCTCGGCGTGCAAGGCTGTCGCGTGAGGCATATGACCAGAGGGGGCCGCATGGATCGGCCGATCGGGGCGCGACGGGCCTGGGGGGCGCCGGGTGCGCTGGAAGCGGCGTGGAGCGCCGCACCACATGACGCCGCACCACATACAGAGGGCCCCGGCGCCTTGCGGCGCCGGGGCCTGTCCTCCCCTGTTCCGACCCGGAGCCCCGAGCTCCCAGGGTCGATCCCCTCGGACCGATTTCCCCGAACGGTCCGCCTCCCGCTGAAGAGATCCCCTCGACAGCGCCGGTCATTCCTTGAGTTCCGTCACTCAAATGAGGGGTGTTGTCCGAGAGCGCCGCGTTTTCGAAAACGGGTTCGATAACGTGCGCGGGTACGCGACTGCAGGCGCGACCACGAGGGGGTGCCAGGGCCTATGGCACGACGCATCGACGTGACCGGAGCAGGCGGGGTCCACCTGGCTGCCTGGGAGTTCGCCGACCCGCCCAAGACGGGCGAGGCCGGCCACAATCCCGGAGTGCTGCTGCTGCACGGGCTCATGGGGCGGGCGTCCCACTGGGCGGGAACGACGCGCTGGCTGGCCGAGCGGCATCGCGCGGTCGCCCTCGACCAGCGCGGGCACGGGCAGAGCGACAAGCCGCCGGAGGGACCGTTCGACCGGGAGGCGTACGTCCTGGACGCGGAGGCGGCGCTGGTCCAGCTGGGCCTTGAGCCGGCCGTTCTCATCGGGCACTCCATGGGAGCGCTCACGGCGTGGCAGCTCGCCGCCCGCCGGCCCGATCTCGTCCGCGGCCTGGTCATCTGCGACATGCGGGCCTCCGCGCTCGGGGCGGCCTCCCAGCGGGAGTGGGAGGACTGGTTCAAGGCGTGGCCGCTGCCGTTCGCGACGCTCGCGGATGTACGGAAGTGGTTCGGGGAGGACGACCCCTGGGTCGAGCGGCCCAATCCCGCGCGCGGGGAGTTCTACGCCGAGGTGATGACGGAGACGGTGGACGGCTGGCGGCCGGTGTTCTCGCGGCGCCAGATGCTTCAGGCGCGCTCCACGTGGGTCTTCGACGCGCACTGGGAGGAACTGGCGGCGGTCCAGTGCCCGACGCTTGTACTGCGTGGGCTTGACGGGGAGTTGGGGCGGGCGGAGGCGCAGGAGATGGTGCGGGTTCTTCCCAGGGGGGTGTATGCGGAGGTGGCGGATGCGGGGCATCTGGTGCACTACGACCAGCCCGAGGCGTGGCGCTCCGCGGTCGAGCCGTTCCTGGACGGGGTCCTGGCGGAGCTTTGAGCAGTTCGATCCCTTGCGGCGATTGACCACTTCAAGCCCCTGCGGCGATTGAGCAGCGGGGTCCGGGGCGGAACCCCGGGAGCGCAACGCCGGCCGGGGCCCAGGACACGGAGCTCCGGGCCGGACCCCGCGCCGCAAACGCCGGCGGGGCTGGATTTGCTCGAGCGCCGGCGGGGCTGGAAATGTACCGCCGCAGGGCTTGGGTCGGGTCAGCAACTTGGGTGGGGTCAGCGACTTGAGGGGGCTACGGGCTCAGGCGTTGGACCTGCCACTCGTCCGGTACTGGGCCCCGCGCGTAGCGGAGCCGGTCGTGGAGGCGGTTTTCGCGGCCCTGCCAGAACTCGACGGACCCCGGGGTGACCCGGTAGCCGCCCCAGTGCGGCGGAACGGGCACCGCGGAACCCGCCGGATGGCGCCCCGCCAGCTCCGCGTAGCGCACGTCGAGGTCCTCCCGCGAGGCGACCACGGAGGACTGCGCGCTGGCCCACGCGCCCAGCTGGGACCCGTGCGGGCGCGTGCGGAAGTACGCCTCCGTCTCGGCCCGCGACGTACGCTCCGCCGTCCCGGTCACCAGCACCTGGCGCCCCATCGGGTGCCAGGGAAAGAGCAGCGCGACGTGCGGGTTCGCGGAGAGGTCCCGCGCCTTGCGGGAGCCGTAGTTGGTGTAGAAGACGAAGCCCGCGTCGTCGTACGACTTGAGCAGCACTGTGCGGGAGCTGGGCCGGCCCTCGGCGTCGGCGGTCGAGACGACCATCGCGTTGGGCTCGGACAGCGGGGAGCCCGGCGCCGCCGCCTGTTTGAACCAGCGCGTGAACTGTTCCATCGGGTGCGGGGCGAGGTCCCCCTCCAGCAGGCCGCCGTTCTTGGCGCGGTACTGCTCGCGCATGTCGGCGAGGTCGAGTTCGGGATCGTCGTGGGCGCTCACGGCGTCATCCTGCCGGACGGACGGGCACGGTCGCACCCAGGCCGCAGGGTGAAACATGGCACTGAGTGCCGCGAACTCTCGCCAACTGTGGCACTGAGGGTTATCTTCCTGGAACCGAAACGGTTCAGCCGCCCGCCGTACGGGGCATTACGGGTGTACCCCCGTCCAGAGTCCAGTCCAGACCAGACCACGGGTGTTCCAGCACCCGGACACACCCCCACGCATCCAGAGGAGCCGCCCGATGTCCGACCTGACCCCCGGCTTTGTTCCAGGCCTCGAAGGTGTCGTCGCGTTCGAGACCGAGATCGCCGAACCGGACAAGGAAGGCGGCGCCCTGCGCTATCGCGGCGTCGACATCGAGGATCTGGTCGGCCACGTGTCGTTCGGGAATGTCTGGGGGCTGCTGGTCGACGGCGCCTTCAACCCGGGCCTGCCGCCGGCCGAGCCGTTCCCGATCCCGGTCCACTCCGGTGACATCCGCGTCGACGTCCAGTCCGCGCTCGCCATGCTGGCCCCCGTGTGGGGCCTGAAGCCGCTGCTCGACATCGATGAGCGCACGGCCCGCGATGACCTCGCGCGCGCCGCCGTCATGGCTCTGTCGTACGTCGCGCAGTCCGCGCGCGGGCAGGGCCTGCCGATGGTGCCGCAGCGGGAGATCGACAAGGCGGACACCGTCGTCGAGCGGTTCATGAAGCGCTGGCGCGGGGATCCGGACCCGAAGCATGTCGCGGCCGTCGACGCGTACTGGACGTCGGCTGCCGAGCACGGCATGAACGCCTCTACGTTCACGGCCCGCGTCATCGCGTCCACCGGGGCGGATGTGGCGGCGGCGCTGTCGGGAGCAGTGGGGGCCATGTCCGGGCCGCTGCACGGCGGGGCGCCGTCCCGGGTCCTCGGCATGATCGAGGAGATCGAGCGGACCGGGGACGCGGACGCGTACGTGCGCCGGGCGCTCGACAAGGGTGAGCGGCTGATGGGCTTCGGGCACCGGGTGTACCGGGCCGAGGACCCGCGGGCGCGAGTACTTCGGCGTACGGCGCGGGAGTTGGGGGCGCCGAGGTTCGAGGTGGCGGAGGCGTTGGAGAAGGCGGCGCTGGCGGAGTTGCATGCGCGGCGGCCCGATCGGGTGCTGGCCACGAATGTGGAGTTCTGGGCGGCGATCGTGCTCGACTTTGCGGAGGTGCCGGCGCACATGTTCACGTCGATGTTCACGTGTGCGAGGACCGCGGGTTGGAGCGCGCACGTCCTTGAGCAGAAGCGCACGGGGCGCCTGGTCCGCCCCTCGGCCCGCTACGTCGGCCCGGAGTCACGCCCTCCGGCCGGCATCGAGGGCTACGGGGACATCGCCCGATAGCCGAACCGTGGCCGGGGCCCATCGCCTTGGTTCCGCAGCACCGTGGTGGCGGCCTCGGGGCTCCGCCCCGGACCCCGCGCCGCAAACGCCGGCGGGGCTGAAAGATCGGGGCTCCGCCCCGGACCCCGCTGCTCCATCGCCGCAGGGACTTAAATAACCGCCCCCCCGCTGGACTCGGATGCTCCAGCCCCCGCCGGGCTCAGATGATCCAATCGCGGCCGGGGCTTGATCTATCAAGCCTCGCCGGCGTTTGAGGCGATCCTTCCAGCCCCGCCGGCGTTTGAGGCGCGGGGGCCGGGGCGGAGCCCCGTGGCCGTAACCACGGGGCCGCGGGATCATCCCAGTACCCGGTCGACCAGCACCCCCCACTCGCCCACCACCCGCTCGCGCCGCCCCCCGTCATCCGTGAGGAGGTTCGCCAGGCCGAGGCCGCGGGCCATGTCCAGGAGGCCCTGCACAACCTCCCGCACACCCGGGACGGACTCGTCCGCGCCCAAGAGCTCCACTGCGATCCGGTGGGTCTCGCGCCCGACCCGTGCCTCCAACTCGGTCACCCGCCCCCCGAGTTGCGGCTCGTTCGACGCGGCCACCCACAAGTGCAGCGCCGCCCGGAACAACGGCCCCGTATACAGGTCGACGAGGGCCGCGACCGCCTCCACCCGCCCCTGCGGACGCAGCCCGCGCAGAGCGGTGGAGCGCTCCTCGGCGACGTACTCGACGGCCGCCGTGAACAGGTCCTCGCGGGTCGGAAAGTGGTGCTGGGCGGCGCCGCGCGAGACGCCCGCGTGCTCGGCGACGACGGAGACCGTGGAGCCGGCCCAGCCGTGCGCGGCGAGGCAGGCGACCGCGGACTCCAGGAGCCGTTGCCGCGTCACCCGCGAGCGGTCCTGTTTCGGCAGCGTCACAACACCCATGCGGCATCCCGTCGTTCGAGAAAGGCGGTCATGCCCTCGCGGGCCTGCGCGGAGCCGAACAGCCGCGCGGACAGCGCCGTCAGGGATTCCGCGTCCCGGTCGAAGGCCTCCAGGACCTTAACCGTGAGCAGCCTCTTCGTCTCGGCCAGGGCCTCGGGGGACGCCTTCCGCAAGCCTCCGAGCACCGGCCCGAGCGCCTCGTCCACGTCCTCCCCCGCCACCGTGACGAGCCCGATCCGCGCCGCCTCCGCCGCGTCGAAGCGCTCGCCCGTCAGGTAGTAGCGGGCCACCGCGCGCGGATCGAGGCGCGGCAGCAGCGGCATGGAGATCACGGCGGGCGCGACCCCGATGCGTACCTCGGTGAAGGCGAAGGACGAAGCCGAGGAGGCCGCCGCCATGTCGCAGGCGCCCAACAGGCCGAGGCCGCCCGCCCGTACGTGTCCGTCGACCCGTGCCAGTACCGGCTTGCTCACCTCCACGATCTGCCGCAGCAGGCCCACAAGCGCGGCCGGGTCCGGAGGATCCCGAAGGTCGGCGCCCGCGCAGAAAGTGCCGCCGGTGTGGGTGAGGACGACGGCGCGTACATCGCGGTCCTTGTCCGCGTCCCGCAGCCGGTCCCCCAACTCGCCGACGAGCGCCGACGAGAGGGCATTGCGGTTGGCGGGCGAATCGAGGGCCAGGGTGGTGACGCCCCGCTCGTGGGCGTGCGCCACCAGACTCCCGGACACGTTCCCATCGTTCCCAACCACCATCAACGCTCCCTCAGTTCACGACGCAATATCTTCCCGGAGGCCGCCCGCGGCACCCCGTCGATGAACGCGACGCGGCGGATCTTCTTGTACGGGGCGACGCGTTCGGCGACGTACGCCTTCACGTCGTCCGCGCCGAGCGCGGGATCCGTGCGCACGACGAACGCCTTCGGCACCTCGTTGCCGTCCTCGTTGAGGACGCCGATGACCGCCGCGTCGGCGATGTCCTCGTGGGTGAGGAGCACCGCCTCCAGGTCCGCGGGGGCGACCTGGAAGCCCTTGTACTTGATGAGTTCCTTGACCCGGTCGACCACGAACAACCAGCCGTCCGCGTCGACGCGCCCCACGTCCCCGGTGCGCAGCCAGCCGTCGCAGTCGATCATGTCGGCGGTGGCGTCGGGGCGGCCGAGGTAGCCCTTCATGACCTGCGGCCCGCGGATCAGGACCTCGCCGGGTTCGCCGGGCGCCGCGTCCTTCGCCTGGTCGTCGAGGGACACGATCCGCATCTCGGTCGAGGCGATGAGCTTGCCGACGGCGCCCGACGGCGGGGTCTTCGCGTCGTACGGGACGACGTGCGTGCCGGGCGAGAGTTCCGTCATGCCGTACGCCTGGCCGACGGGTGGCAGGCCGAGGCGGCGCGCGCAGGCGCGGGCGAGTTCGCCGTCGAGGGGTGCGGCGGCGCTGATGACGTGGCGCAGGGACGACAGGTCGTAGCCCTCCACGGCCGGGTGTTTGGCGAGGGCGAGGACGATCGGCGGGGCGACGTACAGGTGGGTGATGCGGTGCTTCTCGATCGCCGCGAGGAACGTGTCGAGGTCGAAGCGGGGCAGGACGACGACGGTGGAGCCCTGCCGGAGCGGGCCGTTCATGAGCGCCGTGAGGCCGTAGATGTGGAAGAAGGGCAGGACGGCGAGGATGCGGTCGCCCGGGCCCGTGGGGAGGAGGGGGTCGAGCTGGGCGAGGTTCGTGGCGATGTTGCGGTGGGTGAGCATGACGCCCTTGGGCGTGCCGGTGGTGCCGGAGGAGTACGGGAGGGCGGCCACGTCATCGGCCGGGTCGATGTCGACGTGCGGCTCGGGTGCCTCGGTGCCGAGCATGTCCAGCAGCGAGCGGTGGCCGGAGTCCCCCGACGGGTCGCAGACGAATATCTCCCGTACCCCGCCTGCCAGTTCGGCCGCGGCGCGGGCCGCGTCGACGAGCGGGGTGAGGGTGACGATCCAGACGGCACCCGCGTCGCGCAGTTGCGTGGCGAACTCCTGCGGCGTCGACAGCGGGTGCACGGTGGTCACGGAGGCGCCCGCGCGCGTGGCGCCGTAGAACGCCACCGGGTAGGCAATCGTGTTGGGGCTGTGCAGCGCCACCACGTCGCCCTTGCGTACGCCCGCGTCGACGAGCCCGGCCGCCACCTTCCGGTGGAACATGTCGAGCGCGGCGTACGAGAGGGTGGTGCCGGCCACGCCGTCGACGAGGGCGAGGGCGTCGCCGCGGGCGGCCGCGCCCCCGAGCACGGCGTCGTGGATGGGCTCGTCGACGACCGCGACGTCCGCGTACTCACTCACGTACACCATGGCGAACTCCTCGCTGGATACGGGCAGTTGAGGTCAGTACGATTTGGGCAGGCCCAAGCTCTGGTGGGACACGTAGTTGAGGATCATTTCCCGGCTGACCGGGGCGATGCGCGCCACCCGTGAGCCGGTGATGAGGGAGGCGAGGCCGAACTCGCGGGTCAGGCCGTTGCCGCCGAGCGTGTGCACGGCCTGGTCGACGGCGCGCACACAGGCCTCCGCGGCTGCGTACTTGGCCATGTTGGCGGCCTCGCCGGCGCCGATGTCGTCGCCCGCGTCGTAGAGCCGGGCCGCCTTCTGCATCATCAGGCGGGCCAGCTCCAGCTCGATGTGGATCTGCGCGAGCGGGTGGGCGACGGCCTGGTGGGAGCCGATGGGGGCCTGCCAGACGGTGCGGTCCTTGGCGTAGTCGACGGCCCGCTTCAGCGCGTACCTGCCCATGCCGATGGCGAAGGCGGCGGTCATGACGCGCTCCGGGTTGAGCCCGGCGAAGAGCTGGAGCAGTCCTGCGTCCTCGTCACCCACGAGAGCGTCCGCGGGAAGCCGCACCTCGTCAAGGGTCAGCTCGAACTGCTTCTCCGGAGCCTGGAGTTCCATGTCGATCTGCTTGCGGCCGAAGCCCTCCGTGTCCCGGGGGACGATGAACAGGCAGGGCTTGAGCTTGCCGGTGCGGGAGTCGGAGGTACGGCCGACGATCAGTGTCGCGTCCGCGATGTCGACCCCCGATATGAACACCTTGCGCCCGTTCAGCACCCACGAGCCGTCGTCGTCGCGGCGGGCCGTGGTCGTGATCCGGTGGGAGTTCGATCCGGCGTCCGGCTCGGTGATGCCGAAGGCCATGGTGCGGCTGCCGTCGGCGAGGCCGGGGAGCCAGGCGCGCTTCTGCTCCTCGGTTCCGAAGCGGGAGATGACCGTGCCGCAGATCGCGGGCGAGACGACCATCATCAGCAGCGGTGACCCGGCGGCCCCCAACTCCTCAAGGACGATGGAGAGTTCGGCTATTCCGCCACCCCCTCCGCCGTACGCCTCGGGCAGGTTGACGCCGAGGTAGCCGACCTTCGCCGCCTCCGCCCACAGCTCCTCGGGGTGGCCGCCCGCGGCGGTGATCCGGGTCATGTAGTCGCGGCCGAACCGCTTGCCGAGTGCGGCGACGGCGGCGCGCAGGGCCCGGTGCTCTTCGGTTTCGAGGACGGGAGCGGCGGGGGCGGCCGGAGTGGCGGGAGCGGTAGGACCGGCGGGTGCGTTCACGACTGTTCCTCCTGGACTACGGCGAGCAGCACGCCCACCTCGACCTGGCGGCCGACGGCGGCGTGCAGGGCGGTGAGCGTTCCGGAGGCGGGGGCGAGGATGCGGTGCTCCATCTTCATCGCCTCCAGCCAGATCAGGGGCTGCCCGGCGGTGACGGCGGCGCCCTCGGTCAGCCCTTCGGCGACGCGCACGACGGTGCCGGGCATGGGCGCGAGCAGGGAGCCGGGGGCGCGCTGCTCGCTGGGGTCGGTGAAGCGGGGCAGGGCGGTGAGTGCGGCGCCGTTGACGTGGACGCGGTCTCCGTAGGTGGCGACGGCGTACTTCCGCCGTACGCCTGCGACTTCGAGGACGACGCGGTCGGGTGCGGCGTGCACCACCCGCACCCCGTCGGCTTCGAGCCCGTCGCGGGTGTGCCGGTAGCGGACCTCGTGCTCGGTGCCGTCCGGTTCGGTGCGGTAGCGCTTGAGCTGGGGCCCCGAGGGGACGTTGCGGAAGCCGCCGAAGCGGTGGCTGCGGGTGGTGGCCAGGGCGGCGGCGAGCGGCGCGTACGGGTCGTCGGCGGGCGCGGTCAGCTCGGCGAGGTGCCGCTCGTAGAACCCGGTGTCCATGCGGGCGTCGGTGAACTCGGGGTGCCGCAGAGAGCGTACGAGCAGGTCCCGGTTGGTGACGGGGCCGTGCACCTCGGCGCGTTCCAGGGCTCCGGCGAGGGCGCGGACGGCGGCGGAGCGGGTCGGGGCGTGGGCGACGACCTTGGCGAGCATGGCGTCGTAGTGCACGCCGATGGCGTCGCCGTCGGTGTAGCCGGTGTCGAGGCGACAGTGCACATCAGCCGCTCCGCGGCGGGTTCCGGGGACGGCGAGACGGTGCAGCGTGCCGGTCTGCGGGGCGAAGGAGGCGGCGGGGTCCTCGGCGTAGAGGCGGGCCTCGACGGCGTGGCCGCGCGGGTCCGGGGGTTCGGGGTCGAGGGGTTCGCCCTCCGCGAGTCGTATCTGATACGCGACGAGGTCGATGCCGAACACGGCCTCGGTGACCGGGTGTTCCACCTGGAGACGGGTGTTCATCTCCAGGAAGTGGGAACGCCCGTCGGCGACGAGGAACTCGACGGTGCCGGCGCCGACGTACCCGGTGGCCCGGCACGCCCGCTCCGCCATCTCATATATGACATCTGATACGCCACGTATCAGATCCGGCGCGGGCGCCTCCTCGATGACCTTCTGGTGGCGTCGCTGGAGCGAGCAGTCCCGCGTACCGAGCGTCCACACGGTGCCGTGCGCGTCGGCCAGCACCTGCACCTCGACGTGCCGCCCGCCCTCCAGGTAGGGCTCGACGAACACCTCGCCGTCACCGAAGGCGGACAGCGCCTCGGCCCCGGCGGCCACCAACTCACCCTCCAGTTCACCCAGTTCCCGTACGACGCGCATGCCGCGCCCGCCGCCACCGGCGGAGGCCTTCACGAGCACGGGAAGGTCGTCGATACCCACATCTTCCAGCGGGGCGACGCCCATCAGCTCCTTGGCGCGCGTCTTCGACGCCATCGCCTCGATCGCTTCGGGCGGCGGCCCGATCCAGGTGAGCCCGGCGTCGGCGACGGCGCGAGCAAATTCGGCGTTCTCGGAGAGGAAGCCGTACCCGGGGTGCACGGCGTCGGCGCCCGCGTCGAGCGCGGCCTTCACGACGAGGTCGGCGCGGAGGTAGGTCTCGGCGGGGGTGGCGCCCGGGAGCCGTACGGCGAGGTCCGCCTCCCGTACGTGCAGGGCGTCGGCGTCCGGGTCCGAGTGCAGGGCGACGGTACGTATGCCCAGTTCACGGCAGGTACGGAAGATGCGGCAGGCGATCTCGCCGCGGTTGGCCACAAGGAGAGAGGTGATCATCGGGGTCACATCCTGAAGACGCCGAAGCCGCCGCGGGCGCCCTCGTACGGTGCGGTGTGGATCGCGGACAGGCAGATGCCGAGGACGGTCCGGGTGTCGCGGGGGTCGATGACCCCGTCGTCGTAGAGCCGCCCGGACAGGAACATCGGCAACGACTCGGCCTCGATCTGCTGCTCGACCATGGCGCGCAGCCCGGCGTCGGCCTCCTCGTCGTACGGCTGCCCCTTCGCGGCGGCGGACTGCCGCGCCACGATCGACAGCACGCCCGCGAGCTGCTGCGGCCCCATGACGGCGGACTTCGCGCTCGGCCAGGCGAAGAGGAAACGGGGGTCGTAGGCGCGCCCGCACATGCCGTAGTGCCCGGCGCCGTAGGAGGCGCCCATGAGGACGGAGAGGTGCGGGACGCGGGAGTTGGAGACCGCGTTGATCATCATCGCGCCGTGTTTGATGATGCCGCCCTGCTCGTACTCCTTGCCGACCATGTAGCCGGTGGTGTTGTGCAGGAAGAGCAGCGGGATGTCGCGCTGGTTGGCCAACTGAATGAACTGGGCGGCCTTTTGGGACTCCTCGCTGAACAAGACACCCTGGGCGTTGGCGAGGATACCGACGGGATAGCCGTGCAGGGCAGCCCAACCGGTGACGAGGGACGCCCCGTACAGCGGCTTGAATTCATCGAAATCGGAGCCGTCGACGATCCGGGCGATGACCTCGCGGGGGTCGAAGGGCTCCTTCAGGTCCTCGGGGACGATGCCGAGGAGTTCTTCCGGGTCGTACTTGGGGGGTTCGGCGAGGGGTGGATTCGCGTACGCCTTGCGGTGGTTGAGGCGGGCGACGACGCGGCGGGCCTGGCGGATCGCGTCCTGCTCGTCGTGGGCGAAGTAGTCGGCGAGGCCGGAGGTGCGGGCGTGCATCTCGGCGCCGCCCAGCGACTCGTCGTCGCTCTCCTCGCCGGTCGCCATCTTGACCAGCGGCGGTCCGCCGAGGAAGACCTTCGCCTTCTCCTTCACCATGATCACGTGGTCGGACATGCCGGGGATGTACGCGCCTCCGGCGGTGGAGTTGCCGAAGACGACGGCGACGGTGGGGATCCCGGCGGCCGAGAGCCGCGTGATGTCGCGGAAGATCCCGCCGCCGGGGATGAAGATCTCCTTCTGGGAGGGGAGATCGGCGCCGCCGGACTCGACGAGCGAGATCGCGGGGAGCCGGTTGGCGTGGGCGATCTCGTTGGCCCGCAGCGCCTTCTTCAGGGACCACGGGTTGCTGGCGCCACCGCGCACGGTCGGGTCGTTGGCGGTGATCAGGCACTCGACGCCCTCGACGACGCCGATGCCCGTGACGAGCGAGCCGCCGACGGCGTACTCGCTGCCCCACGCGGCGAGCGGGGACAGCTCCAGGAACGGGCTGTCGGGGTCGAGCAGCAGCTCGATGCGTTCGCGGGCGAGCAACTTGCCGCGCTTACGGTGCCGTTCGACGTACTTCTCGCCGCCGCCCGCGACGGCCTTCGCGTGCTCGGTGTCGAGGGCGGTGAGCTTGGCGAGGTGGGCGGTTCGCCGGGCGGCGTGCTCGTCGGAACGGGGGTCCAGGGCGCTGGACAGGGCGGTCACAGGAGGGCCTCCGGGATGTCGAGGTGGCGGGAGCGGAGCCATTCGGCGAGGGCCTTCGCCTGTGGGTCGAACCGGTGTTGGGCGGCGACGCCTTCGCCGAGGAGTCCCTTGACGGTGAAGTTGAGCGCGCGGAGGTTGGGGAGCGGGTGGCGGGTTACGGCCTCGGGGCTCCGCCCCGGACCCCGCTGCTCAATCGCCGCAGGGGCTTGATTTGGCCCCACTTGCGCTTGAATTGGCGCCACGTGAGATTGGTCCCGCGGGAGAGAACGGACAGTCTCCGGCAGGAGCTCGCAGAAGCGGTCCACCGTCAGGGTGTGGACCAGCCACCGCCACGCCGCCTCGCTCTCCACCCACACCCCCACATTCGCATCGCCGCCCTTGTCCCCACTGCGCGCGCCCGCGACGAGGCCGAGGGGAGCGCGGCGCGTCGGCCCGGGAGGCAGGGGATCCGGAAGGGCGGGGTCGGCGACGGGGGCGAGCGGGCGCGTCTCTCGTACAGGTACGGGGACCGGTCGGCGTTCCCCGTCCGGCAGCACCGCGACGTGCGGCACCGTCTCCCGCTCCACGTACGCCGCCTCGAACACCCCGTACGGGGAGCCCTTGCCCGGCGGGGCCGTGACGTGGAAGCCGGGGTAGGAGCCGAGCGCCAGCTCCACCGCGGCGCCACTCAGTGCCCGTCCGACGGCCTCCTGGTCGTGGTCGTGCACGACGAGGCGGAGCAGCGCGCTCGCGGTCTCCTCGGTGTCGGCGTCGGGGCGGTCGGTGCGGGAGAGTTCCCAACGGATGTGCGCGGGGGCCGACTTGGCACCCCGCAGCGCGTCCTCCATCTGCCCCCGCACGAGCGCCGCCTTCGCCTCGATGTCCAAGCCGGTGAGCACGAAGACGACCTCGTTGCGGAACCCGCCGAGCCGGTTGAGTCCCACCTTGAGGGTGGGCGGCGGGGCCTCGCCGCGTACGCCGTGGATGCGGACGCGGTCGGGCCCGTCCGGCGTGAGGCGGACGGTGTCGAGGCGGGCGGTGACGTCGGGTCCGGCGTACCGGGCGCCCCCGGTCTCGTACAGGAGTTGCTCGGTGACGGTGCCGAGTTCGACGAAGCCGCCGGTCCCGGGGTGCTTGGTGATGACCGCGGAGCCGTCCTCGTGGATCTCGGCGAGGGGGAAGCCGGGGCGGCCCAACCGGTGGGCGCGGTCGGCGAACCGGGAGTAGTTCCCGCCGGTCGCCTGCGTCCCGCATTCGAGGACGTGCCCCGCGACGACGGCCCCCGCGAGCCGGTCGTACGCATCGTCCGGCCACCCGAAGTGCCAGGCCGCGGGCCCGGTCACCAGCGCGGCATCGGTGACACGGCCCGTGACCACGATGCCGGCGCCCGCGTCGAGACACGCGGCGATGCCCGCGCCGCCGAGGTAGGCGTTGGCGGTGAGGGCGCCCGGGAACCGACCGGTGCCGAGCAGGTCGTCACCCTCGACGTGGGCGACGCGTACGGGAACGCCGAGGCGGGCCCCCAACTCCCGTACGGCATCGGCGAGTCCCGCCGGGTTGAGGCCGCCCGCGTTGGCCACGAGGCGTACGCCGCGCTCGACCGCGAGGCCGAGGCAGTCCTCCAACTGCCGCAGGAACGTGTGGGCGTAGCCGCGGTCCGCGTTCTTCAGGCGGTCGCGGCCGAGGATCAGCATGGTCAGCTCGGCGAGGTAGTCGCCGGTGAGGACGTCGAGTTGGCCGCCGGTCAGCATCTCCTTCATGGCGTCGAAACGGTCGCCGTAGAACCCGGAGGCGTTGCCGATCCGCAGCGGAGGCCTGCTCATCGGGCCCCCTTCGGCGCGCGCCCCTTCCCCGGTGGCCCGGCGAAGGCCTGTGCGATGTCGAGCCAGCGGTCGGCGTCGGGGCCCTCGGCGCGCACGTCGAGGTCGGCGCGGTGGGCGCGCTGGGTGACGAGGAGGCAGAAGTCGACGGCGGATCCGGTCACCCGCTGCACGGCGCCCTCGGGCCCGTACGTCCACAACTCGCCGCTAGATGCCACGAGTTCGACACGAAACTCGTCGTCGGGCGCGGTGACCCCGTGCACGTCGAACGCGAACTTCCGGGCGCGCACGCCGATCCGGGCGACGTGCCGGAGGCGATCGCTGGGAGCCCGTACGACCCTCAGGGCGTCGGCCACGTCCTGGCCGTGCGCCCACGTCTCCATCAGCCGACCGGTCGCCATGGAGGCGGCGGACATCGGCGGGCCGTACCAGGGGAACCGGGTCTTGTCGGCCGCGGCGGCCCGCAGCACCTTCTGCAACCGCTCGCGCCCCTCCCGCCAGCCCGCGAGCAGCGCGGCCGGGTCCTGACGGGCGCCCTCCTCGGCCCCTTCGTCGACGAACGACTCCGGCGCGGCGATCGCCTTCTCCACCTCGCCCGCGAAGGCGTCGGCGTCGCTCATGGCGAGCAGGGCGGCGCGGTCGGTCCAGGCGAGATGGGCGATCTGGTGGGCGACGGTCCAGCGGGGCGCGGGGGTCGGGGCGGCCCACTGTGCCGCACTCAACTCCCCTACGAGCCGGTCGAGTTCCTCGCTCTCGTCCCGCAAGTCCTCGAACACGGCGGACGGTTCGGACACGGTGCGCTCCCCTCCGGGCACGGCGGTGTGCGGCGTGTCTGGAGCATGGCAGGGGGCCAAGAAACAAGCAAGCGTGCTTGCATGGAAGTTGGTCCGATTCGTGAGCCGGTCCGTGAGCCGGTCCGTGAGCCGGTCCGTGAGCCGGTCCGTGAGCCGGCTCCACTACTCGGCGGCCTCCCAGGCGAATCCGTCCGGGTCGGTGAAGGCGCCGTCCGTGCTGCCGAGGACGATGCAATGCGAGCCGCTTCCTTCGGCGGCGACGCCGAGGAGCTTGGCCAGGGCACGGCGCTTGTAGAGCGCCAGCTTCACGGTGCCTGCCCCGGTCCCGCCGGAGGCGAACTCCGCGTACTTGCCGCCGAAGCTCTTGGCCACGGTCAGGCCCCGGTCGACGTAGAACTGCTTGGTGGCCTTCACGTCCTCGACGCCGATCAGCAGGACGAGCTCGTCGACCTCACCCGTGGCCGGGCCGCTGTCCTTCTTCGCCGAGGTCACGATCTGCCAGATCGTCCCGTCCGGCGCCCGGACGACGCCGCCGTAGCCCCACATCGACTTCGTGGCGGTCTTCAGCACCGTCGCTCCGGCGTCCACGGCGACGCCGAAGAAGCCGTCGACGGTGGCGGGGTTGGACACCGTGAGCGCCAGGGTGAACCCGCGGAATCCGGTGGTGGGCGCCTCGGCCGCCCGCAGACGGATGTGGTCGGCCACCCCGAAGGCGGCGTAGAAGGCGCGGGCGGCCTCGGGGTCGGACACCTCGAGGGTGACGGTTTCGAGGAACGTGGTGACTGCGGTGGTTGATGTCATGTCTCTCACGCTATGGGCGGCCCGGGGGGCGGGGCTTCTCGATTCCTGACCGGTCTTGTCACCTGCTTCGCGACGCACGCCGGCATCCCCTCCACCACGACAGCGGGCCCCGCGTCACCGCCCGTACGCGGGTCATCGGCGGGGTCGGCCGCCGCGTCAGCCGCCTCCGCCGCGAGCCGCCGGAACGCCCCGGGCGGCATGCCGACCAGTTCCGTGAAGCGGGTGGTGAACGTGCCCAACGAAGCGCAGCCGACCGCCCAACAGACGTCGGTGACGCTGAGGTCGCCACGCCTCAGCAGCGCCGTCGCGCGCTCGATGCGACGCGTCATCAGGTACGAGTACGGCGACTCCCCGTACGCGGCCCGGAACTGCCGGCTGAGGTGCCCGGCGGACATGTGCGCCTCGCGAGCGAGCGCCTCCACGTTCAGCGGCTGCGCGTACTCCCGGTCGATGCGGTCGCGGACGCGGCGCAGCCGCGCGAGATCGGTCAGGTGCTGCGCCTCGACGCGCGCGCGTCGCCACTCGGGCCGGCACATGGCGCGGCCCTCAGCGCAGTTCCTGGATGCGGACCAGGTTGCCCGCGGGGTCGCGGACGGCGCAGTCCCGGATGCCGTACGGCTGCTCGGCCGGCTCCTGGACGACCTCGGCGTCACCGGCCTGCACCTTCTCGAACGTGGCGTCGAGGTCCGGGGTGGCCAGCAGGATCCAGCCGTAGGTGCCCTTGGCCATCATCTCGGCGATGGTGCGGCGCTCGTCCTCGGTGACTCCCGGGTCGGCGGCGGGCGGCGCCAGCAGGATCGACGTGTCGGGCTGACCCGCCGGGCCGACCGTGATCCAGCGCATCCTGCCCTGCCCGACGTCGCTGCGGACCTCGAAGCCGAGGACGTCGCGGTAGAAGGCGAGCGAGGCGTCCGGGTCGTCGTGCGGCAGGGAACTCGTATGAATGGTGATGTTCATGACGAAGAGGCTAGAAGCGACTGCGCGTTCGCGCTTCTCTGTTCCTGATTGATCCGTCGTATGTAACAGCCATGTATGAGACGGCGGTCGGGCGGAACGATCAGCGGGCGGGGTGGGTCCTGATGATCAGTAACCCTGCATCGGACGCAACCGACAGACCTACGAGTCAAGGATGAAAACCATGCGTGCTCGCAAGCTCACCCTCGCCGCCGTCGCCCTCGCCGCGGGCCTCTCGCTCACCGCCTGCCAGGGCAACGACGACTCCGCCGCGAGCAAGAACGACGACTCGTCGTCCTCGGCCGCGTCCTCCTCCGGCGGCGACGCGACCACCAAGGCCGCCGCCAAGACCGCCGCCAAGGGCTCCGCCGAGGGCAGCGGCAACGGGCAGATAAACACCGGCCCGTGCAAGACGGCCAACCTGGCGTTCGACACCGCGCACGGCATGGGCGAGGGCACCCTCATGGTCAGCATGAGGAACACCAGTGACGCCTGCTCGCTCAAGGGGTTCCCGGGCGTCGACCTCCGGTCCGAGGCCGCCTCGGGTCCGCTCAGCGCCAAGCGCAGCGAACTCGCCTCGCCGACCGTCGTCCTGGGCAACGGCGAAACGACCCGCTTCACCCTCCACTACCCGCCGAACAACACGGGCGGCTCCGGCGTGGACGTCACCTCCCTCGACATCACGCCGCCGAACGAGACCCACTCCACGACGGTCAAGGTCGGCATCAACCTCCCGGTCTCCGACGGCGCGGACCAGAAGGTCTACGTGGACCCGGTCGGCACCGGCAAGCAGTGACGGCGCCCGTCACTCGTGCAGGGCGACGGCGGGATCCTTCTTCCGCCCCACCTGCGTCCGCACCGCCCCCATGCTCGCCGCGATCACGAGCGCGATGGCCACGACCTCCGCCCAGCCCAGGTTCTGGCTCAGGACGAGGAAGCCGGAGAGCGCCGCGACGGCCGGTTCGAGGCTCATCATCACCGCGAACGTGGACGCGGGAAGGCGGCGCAGGGCGATGAGTTCGAGGGTGTAGGGCAGGACCGAGGACATGATCGCGACGGCCGCGCCGAGGCCGAGCGTCACCGGGTCGATGAGCTTGTCGCCCGCCGTCGCGACGCCGAGCGGCAGGCACAGCACCGCCGCGACGACCATCGCGAGCGCGAGCCCGTCCGCCTGCGGGAAGCGGCGCCCCGTGCGGGCGCTGAACATGATGTACGTCGCCCAGCAGGCGCCGGCCGCGAGCGCGAAGCCCACACCCACCAGGTCCAGGCTGCCGAGCCCGTCCCCCGCCCCGCCGAGCAGGAACACGCCGCACAGGGCGAGCCCCGCCCAGGCGAGGCTGGAGACCCGGCGGGACGCGAAGACCGACAGGGCCAGCGGGCCGAGGACCTCGAAGGTGACCGCGATGCCCAGCGGGATGCGGGCCGCCGCCTGGTAGAAGAGCAGGTTCATGCCGCCCATGGCGATGCCGAAGGCGACGACCGTGCCCCAGTCGGAGCGCGAGTGCCCGCGCAGCCGGGGGCGGCAGACGATCATCATGACGACGGCCGCCACGACGAGGCGCAGCGTGACGACGCCGACCGCTCCGGCGCGCGGCATCAGGCTCACCGCGAGCGCCGCGCCGAACTGCACCGAGATACAGCCCGCGAGGACCAGGCCGACCGGACCGAGTGAGCCGCGGCGGCGCCCCGACGGCGCTTCGGCCACGGTCACGGCCGGGGCGGTGTCCTGCGCCACGGCCACGGATTCGGTCTGCGGCCCGCTCACGGTCCACCCCTCTCGTCTTCTTCTCGGCTCTTCTTCTCGACCGGTCGCTCGTAGAGTCGAACGCCTAGTGCAATGTATTAGACCGCACAGAGCATCTTGATGAACAGTCCTGGGCGGTGTGACTCTCCACGCTAAGGCCGCCCGGCATGCCCGGCGAAATGCGTTTTGCGAACTGTCCGGGACGGCCTGACGCGACAGGCGAGATTCCGCATCTCACCCACCGAACACCTTGCGGTCGACGAAACCCCACGGGCTACCCTCCCTTTCGTGGCTGAGATCCAGATTCCCGCTGACATCAAGCCCGCCGACGGACGTTTCGGCGCTGGCCCCTCCAAGGTGCGTACGGAGGCGTTGGACGCCCTGGCCGCCACCGGCACCTCTCTGATGGGTACGTCCCATCGTCAGGCTCCGGTCAAGAACCTCGTCGGTCGCGTGCGCGACGGCGTCAAGGACCTCTTCTCCCTCCCCGAGGGCTACGAGGTCATCCTCGGCAACGGCGGCTCCACCGCGTTCTGGGACGTGGCGACGCACGGCCTGATCGAGAACAAGTCGCAGCACCTGAACTTCGGCGAGTTCTCGTCCAAGTTCGCCAAGGCCTCGAAGCTCGCGCCCTGGCTCGCCGAGCCGACCGTGATCTCCTCCGACCCGGGTACGCACCCGGAGCCGGTCGCCGAGGCCGGTGTCGACGTCTACGGCCTGACGCACAACGAGACCTCGACCGGTGTCGCCGCGCCGATCAAGCGCGTCGCGGGCGCGGATGCCGACTCCCTCGTCCTCGTGGACGCCACGTCCGGCGCCGGCGGCCTGCCCGTCGACATCTCCGAGACCGACGTCTACTACTTCGCCCCACAGAAGTCCTTCGCCTCCGACGGCGGCCTGTGGATCGGCATCTTCTCCCCGGCCGCGATCGAGCGCGCCCAGCGCATCCACGCGTCGGGCCGCCACGTCCCGGAGTTCTTCTCCCTGCCGACGGCGATCGACAACTCCCGCAAGAACCAGACGTACAACACCCCGGCCCTCTCCACGCTCTTCCTGCTCGCCGAGCAGCTGGACTGGATCAACGGTCAGGGTGGCCTCGCCTGGTCCACGGCCCGCACGAAGGACTCGTCCTCGCGGCTGTACTCGTGGGCCGAGGAGTCGAAGCACGCGACGCCGTTCGTGACGGACGCCGCCAAGCGCTCGCAGGTCATCGGCACGATCGACTTCGACGACAGCATCGACGCTGCCGCCGTCGCCAAGGTGCTGCGGGCCAACGGGATCGTCGACACGGAGCCGTACCGCAAGCTGGGCCGCAACCAGCTGCGCGTCGCGATGTTCCCGGCCATCGCCCCGTCGGACGTCCAGGCCCTGACGACCTGCATCGACTACGTCATCGGCACCCTCTGACCCACCCGCCGTCACGGCCCCTGGGGCTCTGCCCCAGACCCCGCTGCTCAATCGCCGGCGGGGCTTGATCTATCAAGCCCCGCCGGCGATTGAGCAGGCCTTTTAAGCCCCGCCGGCGTTTGAGGCGCGGGGTCCGGGGCGGAGCCCCGAGGTGTGGGACACGGTGCCGCGCGGTGTGCCGTGAGACGTGACAGAACGCCGCCGCGGTGCATCCATGGACGTATGACGACTGACAAGCCCGATCCGAGCCCCGCGCTCGCCCCGTTCGTCAAGCAGTACGCCGTCCTGCTCACCACGCACAAGAAGGACGGCACCGGCGTCGGCACCCCCGTGAACATCGCGGTCGAGGGCGACCACGCGTACATCCGCACCTTCGGCAAGGCCTGGAAGGTCAAGCGGATGCGCAACAACCCCGAAGTGGAGATCGCGCCGTCCACGGTGCGCGGCGCGCCGACCGGGCCCGCGGTCAAGGCGCGGGTCCGGCTGCTCGACCAGGGAGGCGAGGAGAACAAGCACGCGGCCGCCCTCATCCGCCGCAAGCACCCGTTCCTGCACGGCATCACAGTGCCGCTCACGCACAAGGTGCGGCGGGACCGGACGCTGCACTACGAAGTGCGCTTGCTGGGCGAGTAGTTCACCCTGGTTCAGCCCTTGCCGGACTTTCCGGGCCACTTCAGCAGACGGCCGATCCCGAACAGCAGGATGAGGACGACGGCGGCGCCGACCGCACCGGCCTTGCCGGTGAGGGCGCTGCCGCCGTCACCGTCCGAACCGCCTTGCCCGGAGGTCGAGTTCGAGCCGTCTCCGGAGCCGCCCGCGCCCTCGACCTCCACGGGCTCCACCGAACTGCCCTTGCCCTCACTCCCGTAGAGCAGCGTCCTCCCGTCCGGCGTGTACGTCACCGACTCGCCCTGCGGCTGCATCGGCACGCTCAACCGGCCCTGCCGCTTGGGCTTTCCGTCGTTCCAGGCGTACGAGACGCCGCCGAAGTAGCCGCGTACGGCGAGCTGCTTCCCGTCGGGAGAGAACGCGGCGTCCGTCGCCCACAGGTCGATGTCGGAGACGCGGCGGAAGGTGTTGGTGGCGGAGGAGTTCAGCGTGGAGGGGCCCTCGTACAGGCCGCCGCCGTCGTCGCCCTTCTCGACGATGTAGACCCGGCCCGTCTTCGGGTGGACCATCATCGACTCGGCGTTGCGCGGGCCGTCCGCGTACTTCACGACGTACTGGGTGGCTCGCACCGTCTGGTCGACGAGCTTCTTCGGCTCGGGCAGCTTGTAGATCCACACGTGGTCCCACTTGCCGCCGAGGTTGTCGCCGATGTCGCCTACGTAGAGGTTCCCGTCGGAGCCGACCGAGATCGCCTCGACGTCGCGCGGGGCGCCGACTCCGCTCATCGTGATGCGGGCGACGGTCTTCCCGGTTCGGCCGTCGACCGCGAACAGGTACGCGCCGTCGTCGCTGTCGTTGTGCGTCCAGTAGATGCCCGGGTGGGCGCGCGAGGCGGCGAGCCCGCTGGACTCGGTGATCCGCGGGTCCTGGATCGTGAACCCGTCGGAGCCGACGGAGCGGGAGTCGGCAGCCGCGGGCCCGGCGGCCACGCCACCGAGCAGAAGAACGACAGCGGCCCCGGCCGCACCCACATACGCACGCATGCCCCCAGCTTGCCAGGCGTGTTCGGGCTCACACGCACCCGGCCGGGAAGATCGACGATGATGTGCGGGTGCTCAGGTTCATGCCGGTCGGCGACTCGATGACGATAGGGAGCGCCGGTGAACACACCTGGCGCCACCGTTTCTGGCACCGCCTGGGCGCGGACCGCGACGCGTACGCCCTCGTCGGCCCCCGGACCGCCCTGCACGGCGACAACCACGCGTACGCCGACCCGGACTTCCCGCAGCACCACCTCGCCGGCTGGGGCGAGGGCTGGCAGCACATGGCCCCGCTGATCGCCGGCGCGGTCACGGCCACCGGCGCCGACGTCCTCCTCGTCTCCCTCGGCCTGATCGACCTGGGCTTCTACACCGACGCCGAACAGACCGCGGAGAACATGCGCCGCTTCGTCGCCGAGGCCCGCTCCGCGAACCCGGCGATCCGCATGGTCGTCCTCCCCGTGATCCCCAACATCCGCGCCGCGTCGGACGCCCCCTTCGCCGCCGAGGTCGCCCACTTCAACACCCTTCTGGCGAAGGCGGTCGCGGACCTGGACGAGCCCCGCTCCGCCTTGCTCCTCGCCTCCGTCCCCGAGTCGTACGACATCCAGGACGACACGTACGACGGCACCCACCCGAACGCCTCCGGCGAGCACAAACTCGCTTCGGCCTTCACGGACGCGCTGCGTCAGGCGTGGGGCATCGGCGGGCCGTCCGGGGCGCTCCAACAGGTCCGTTAGCGCGCACGTTCGAGCGTTTCCGCAGTTCTGCGCCCTGCTGTGACCGGAGCACTCTGCGTATCGTTGTACTGCGCGGCTGCCCGCATCCGTCGGGTGGCCGGGGAGGAGCGCCACGATGACCGCTGAGGCAATCGACAGGATCGACATCGACATGGCGACGGTGAACGAGCAGATCTTGGACGAGATGTTCGACCAGATGACCATCCCCGAGGGCTACAAGGCGGAGATCGTCGAGGGGATCGTCTACATGTCGCCGCAGCGGGACACGCACTGGGAGATCATCCTGGACATCGTCGAGCAGTTGCGCACCAAGTACCCGCGCAAGCGCGTGAAGTCCGACGTCCGCATCGACTACCCGGGCAATCTCAACGGCTTCGCCACCGACGTCACCCTGGTCTCCGAGACCGCCGAGAAGAACGCCAAGGGCCTGTGGCTCTGGCAGGACGTGGTGTTCGTCGCCGAAGTCATCTCCAAGGGCACGGCACAGAACGACTACGGCCCCAAGAAGTCCGCCTACGCCGCCGCCGAGGTCCCCGTCCACCTGGTCGCCGACCCCTACCAGGGCAAGTGCCACCTCTACACCCAGCCCAAGGGCGGCGAGTACGTGTCCGAGCTGACCGTCGCCTTCGGCGCTGCCGTCGGCATGACCGACACCCCCGTCGGCCTCACCCTCGACACCACGGATTTCCCCCGCGACTGACCGGGCCCGAAGTCCCGACCCGCTTGCCTAGAGCGCACTCCAGGTCCTTGGCTATGGACCATGAAGTACACACAGCTCGGACGCACGGGACTCAAGGTCAGCCGACTCGTCCTCGGCACCATGAACTTCGGTCCGCAGACCGACGAGGCCACCAGCCACGCGATCATGGACGCGGCGCAGGCCAGTGGCATCAACTACTTCGACACCGCGAACGTGTACGGCTGGGGCGAGAACAAGGGCCGTACCGAGGAGATCATCGGCACCTGGTTCGCCAAGGGCGGCGAGCGGCGCGACAAGACGGTGCTCGCCACGAAGGTGTTCGGGAACATGGCGGCCGACGGCGACGCCTGGCCCAATCACGACCGGCTCTCCGCGGTGAACATCCGCCGCGCGGTCGACGCCAGCCTCAAGCGGCTGCAGACGGACTACATCGACATCTACCAGTTCCACCACGTCGACCGCCGGACCCCCTTCGAGGAGATCTGGCAGGCCATCGACGTCCTGATCCAGCAGGGCAAGATCCTGTACGCCGGGTCCTCCAACTTCGCCGGCTACAAGATCGCCCAGGCCAATGAACTGGCCGCCCGGCACGGCCGCGTGGGCCTCGTCAGCGAGCAGTGCCTCTACAACCTCGCCGAGCGCCGCGCCGAGATGGAGGTCATCCCGGCCGCGCAGGACTACGGCCTCGGCGTCATCCCGTGGTCCCCGCTGCACGGCGGGCTGCTCGGCGGCGTGCTCAAGAAGGAGAGCGAGGGCAAGCGCAGGTCGCAGGGCCGCTCCGCCTCCGCGCTCGAGAACACGAAGGTGCGCGAGCAGGTCCAGGCCTACGAGGATCTGCTGGGCAAGCACGGGATCGAGCCCGGTGAGGCGGCGCTGGCCTGGCTGCTCACCCGGCCCGGCGTCACGGGGCCGATCGTCGGTCCGCGCACGCAGGAGCAGCTCGACTCGGCGCTGCGGGCGGTCGATCTTGAGCTGAGCGAGGAGGTGCTGGCCGGCCTGGACGAGGTCTTCCCGGGGCCTGGGCCGTCCCCGGAAGCCTTCGCCTGGTAGACGCGTACGGGGCGGGCGTCGGTCGGTTACTGGCCGACGGCCGCCGCGACGGCTACGACGACGAACATCAGCACGAGCACACCGGCCATGATCCGGTTCCGGGTCTTCGGGTCCACCCACCGAGCGTAACCCGCTCCCGGATCCTGCTGGGCGGCGACCTTCTCCCCGCGGACGGGTGGGCCCATCAAGCTCCGCGGACGGATGGGCATATCAAGCCCCGCCGGCGATTGAGGCGCGGGGTCCGGGGCGGAGCCCCGAGACGTCAAGCCCCTCCGGCGTTGCGGTCCCGGGGCGCTGCCCCGGACCCCGCGCCTCAATCGCCGCAGGGGCTTGAGCTGGCTCACCCGCCGCAGAGCTTGATTTGCTCACGCGCCGCACGGCTTGAAAAGCCTGCTCAATCGCCGCAGGGGCTTAAATGGCCCACCCGCCGCAGGGGCTTGATCTGGATCACGCCGCCGCCGCGAGTTCCCGGGGGACGAACTGGACGTGGCGTTCGCCGCGGCGGAGGTCGACCTTCAACCGGAGGTTGGCCGCACGGGCCAGCATCAGGCCAACGCCAACCGCGGCAACCGCACAGATCACCCCCGCAAGCGCAAAGCTCACCCGCACCCCGTACTCGTCCGCGAGCCAGCCGAAGAGCGGGCCGCCCAGCGGCGTACCGCCGGTGAACACCATCATGAACAGCGACATCACACGCCCCCGCATCTCCGGGTCCGTACCCATCTGCACCGTGGTGTTGGCGGTCACGTTCACCGTCAGACCGAGGATGCCGAGCAGCACGATCAGCGGCGCGAACGCCCAGACGCCCGGCGCCCACGCAGCCAGGACCTCCAGGACACCGAAGCCGAGCGCCGCGCCGACCAGGACCCGCAGGCGGGTGGAGCGGCGGCGGGCCGCGAGCAGCGCGCCGGCCAGCGAGCCGATCGCCATGAGCGTGTTGAACAGGCCGTACTGGCCGACCCCGCCGTGGAACACATCGTCCGCGTACGCGCTCAGCCAGATCGGGAAGTTGAAGCCGAAAGTGCCGACGAACCCGACGAGCACGATCGGCCAGATCAGTTCGGGGTGCGCCGACACATAACGCAGCCCCTCCCGCAACTGACCCTTGCCGCGCGGGGAGCGCTTCGTCTCGTGCAGCTCGTGCGTACGCATGAGCATGAGGCCGGTGAGGGGAGCGAGGAAGGACAGGCCGTTGGCGAGGAACGCCCAGCCGGGGCCGACCGCGGCGGTCAGCGCGGAGGCGACGGCCGGGCCGATGAGGCGGGCGGACTGGAAGTTCGCGGAGTTCAGGGAGACGGCGTTGCGGACCTGGTCGGGGCCCACCATTTCCGACACGAAGGACTGCCGCGTCGGGTTGTCGACGACCGTGACGAGGCCGGTGAAGAAGGCCGCGAGGTAGACGTGCCACACCTGGACGTTGCCCGTGAGGGTGAGCGCCGCGAGGAAGAGTCCGGACAGGCTCATCGCGCCCTGCGTGCAGAACAGCAGGGTCCGCTTGGCGAACCGGTCGGCGATCACACCGCCGTACAGGCCGAAGAGCAGCATCGGAAGGAACTGCATCGCCGTCGTGATGCCGACGGCGGTGGACGAGCCCGTGATGGACAGGACCAGCCAGTCCTGGGTGATGCGGGCCATCCAGGTGCCGGTGTTGGAGACGACGGCCCCGGACGCGAACAGCCGGTAGTTGCGTACCTTCAGGCTGGCGAACATCGAGGGCTTACGTGGGCGGGCGTTCGAGTCGTGGGCGGCTGGTGCGGGGGCGGAGTCTGCTCCGGATCCCGTACTCAAAGTGGGTTCGCCTCCTCGGCGGTCGTCGGTCCCCAGAGGGGCTCACAGGTGGGCTCAGAGGTGGGGCTCAGAGGTGGGCCAGTTTCTCCAGGACGGGGGCGGCGGCGCGCAGCTTGGCCCAGTCGTCCTCGTCGAGCCCTTCGGCGAGGTCGGCCAGCCACGCGTTCCGCTTGCGGCGGGACTCGGCGAGCATGGTCTCGGCCCGCTCGGTGGAGGTGACGACCTTCTGCCGCCGGTCCTCGGGGTGGGGCTCGAGCCCGACCAGTCCCTTGGCCTCGAGGAGCGCGACGATTCTGGTCATCGACGGCGGCTGCACATGCTCCTTGCGGGCCAGCTCGCCCGGTGTCGCGGAGCCGCATCCGGCGAGGGTGCCGAGCACCGACATTTCGGTGGGACTCAGCGATTCGTCGACCCGCTGATGCTTGAGCCGACGCGACAGGCGCATCACCGCGGAACGCAGGGAGTTCACGGCGGCTGCGTTATCGCCATGGGAGAGGTCTGGCATGTTCGTTAGCGTAACTCATTACTATGTCTAACGACTACTCGCCGCACGGCACGCGTCCGTGATCCCCACCACCTCTTCACCTGTGACAGGAGTGCAGAAATGTTTCATCACCCATACGAGTGAGCCGGACGCGGAAAGTGACGCAACAGGTCGGGGCTGCCCGCGACCCTGTCCGTATGGGATCGACAGTGCTCAGTCTGCGGATCGACGGTGAGCTGCTCGACCGGCTCAAGGTGCATGCCGCCAAAAGAGGAATGAGCGTCCAGGACTATGTGGTCCGGACGCTCATTCGCGACGACTTCGACGAACGCTTCAAGACTGCCGTCGAGGAGACGGAGCGGTTCTACGGGGACGTGACTACGTAAGGCACGACTACGTACGGCGCGACTACGTGAGGCCGAGCGCCGGCATCAGGTAGTAGAAGACGAACACCGCGGAGACGGCGTACATCGCGGCCGGCACCTCCTTGGCGCGGCCCGCGACGACGCGCAGCACCGTGAAGCTGATGAAGCCCATGCCGATGCCGTTGGTGATCGAGTACGTGAACGGCATCATCAGCATCGTGATGAACGCGGGGATGGCGATCGTCCAGTCGTCCCAGTCGATCTCACGGATGCTGCCCGACAGGATCAGGAAGCCGACCGCGATCAGCGCGGGTGTGGCCGCCCCGGACGGGACCATCGTGACGACGGGCGTGAGGAACAGCGCGACCGCGAACAGGCAGCCGGTGACCACGTTGGCGAAGCCCGTACGGGCGCCCTCGCCGACACCGGCCGTGGACTCCACGAAGCAGGTGGTGGCCGAGGAGGACGAGGCCCCACCGGCGGCGACGGCGACACCGTCGATGAACAGGACCTTGTTCATGCCGGGCATCTGACCCTTCTCATCGGTCAGATGCGCCTCGTCGCTGATGCCCATGATCGTGCCCATGGCGTCGAAGAAGCACGACAGCAGCACGGTGAAGACGAAGAGGATGCCGGTCAGGATGCCGACCTTCCCGAAGCCGCCGAACAGGCTGACCTGGCCGACGAGCGAGAAGTCCGGGCTGGCGACCGGGTTGCCGGGCCACTCGGGCACGGTCAGGCCCCAGGACATCGGGTCGATGTCGGCCACGGCGTTGATGATCAGCGCGGCCACCGTCATGACGACGATCGAGATCAGGATCGCGCCCGGCACCTTGCGCACGAGCAGCGCCAGCGTGAGCAGCACGCCGAGCACGAAGACCAGGACCGGCCAGCCGAGCAGGTGACCGCCGGTGCCGAGCTGCAACGGGACCGTGGTCTGCGCGGCGTCCGGCATGCGCGTCACGAAGCCGGAGTCGACGAGGCCGATCAGCAGGATGAACAGGCCGATGCCGATCGCGATGCCCTTGCGCAGGCTGTACGGCACCGCGTTCATGACCCGCTCCCGCAGGCCGGTGGCGACGAGCAGCATCACGACGAAGCCCGCGAGGACGACCATGCCCATCGCGTCCGGCCAGGACATGCGCGGCGCGAGTTGCAGGGCGACGACCGTGTTCACGCCCAGGCCCGCCGCGAGCGCGATCGGCACATTGCCGATGACGCCCATGAGCAGCGTGGTGAACGCGGCGGTCAGCGCGGTCGCGGTGACCAGCTGGCCGTTGTCCAGCTGGTGCCCGTACATGTCCTTCGCGCCACCGAGGATGATCGGGTTCAGCACGATGATGTAGGCCATCGCGAAGAACGTGGCGAGGCCGCCACGGATCTCACGCGGGACGGTCGAGCCGCGCTCGGTGATCTTGAAGTAGCGGTCGAAGCCGTTCTTCGGGGCCGGCGGCGGCGAGTCATTGACATCGACCGGGGTGGTGGCCGAAGTGGACATGGATGACCTCAGCGGTATTCAGCGGTGAAATGCGGGCGGGGTGCGTGATGGAGTCTCGTCGTCGTGTGGTCACCTGCGGGTTTCCCCGAAGTTTCCGCTGGTGTTTCATACGAACATAAGGAGCCAGACTCAGGCTGTTTCAGTATGAACATATGAGGCCCAATTTGCTATCTCCGCGCGTAGACCCCGGCGGTGAGGGGCTTGTACCGGGTTGTCGGTGGGTCCTCGTAAGCTGTGCACATGGCGAAGTGGATCCCGAAGCACGAGGCACCGGAACCCCTTGAGGGGCCCGTGGTCGCCACCATCACGGGTGGCACGATCCTCTGGTTCGTCCTCTTCCTCGTACAGCTGCCGTTCTACGGCTGGTTCCGGGACCGCGGGACGACATGGTGGGTGTGGTGCTGCCTGGCCGGCGCCGGGCTCGGTCTGATCGGGATCTGGTACGTCCGGGGGCGTGACGCCGCGCTCAAGCGGGCGGCCGCGGCGGCGGTCACGGACCGTGAAGCTGCGGCGCCCGAGGGGTAAACCCCCGAAATCGCCCGTACCGTCGTTTTCATGACGCACATCGACGCGGGCACGGAACTCGATCCGGGTGATCCGGGCGAATCCGCCGACCCTGCACCGATGCCGTCACGCGCGGCCGGTCTGACGAGCGACCAGGTCGCCGAGCGGGTCGCGCGGGGCGAGGTGAACGACGTACCCGTGCGCAGCTCGCGGTCCGTGACGGAGATCGTGCGCGCCAACGTCTTCACCCGGTTCAACGCGATCATCGGCGTGCTCTGGGTGATCATGCTCAGCGTCGCGCCGATCCAGGACAGCCTCTTCGGGTTCGTGATCCTGGCCAACACCGGCATCGGCATCATCCAGGAGTGGCGGGCGAAGCAGACCCTGGACTCGCTCGCCGTGATCGGCGAGGCCCGGCCCACGGTACGGCGCGACGGGGCCGCCGTCGCCGTCCCCACCTCCGGGATCGTGCTCGGCGACCTCATCGAGATCGGTCCGGGCGACAAGATCGTCGTGGACGGGACCTGCGCCGAGGCCGACGGCCTGGAGATCGACGAGTCGTTGCTCACCGGCGAGGCCGACCCCGTCCTCAAGAAGCCCGGCGACGAGGTCATGTCGGGCTCCTTCGTGGTCGCGGGCGGCGGCGCGTTCACCGCGACGAAGGTCGGGCGTGAGGCGTACGCGGCGCAGCTGGCCGAGGAGGCGAGCCGGTTCACGCTCGTCCATTCCGAGCTGCGCAGCGGCATCTCCACGATCCTCAAGTACGTCCAGTGGATGATGATCCCGACCGCGCTCGGCCTGATCATCAGCCAGCTCGTGGTCAAGGACAACGACCTCAAGGACTCCATCGCACGCACGGTCGGCGGCATCGTCCCGATGGTCCCCGAGGGCCTGGTCCTGCTCACCTCGGTCGCCTTCGCGATCGGGGTGATCCGGCTCGGCCGCCAGCAGTGCCTCGTGCAGGAGCTGCCCGCGATCGAGGGCCTGGCCCGCGTCGACACGGTCTGCCTCGACAAGACGGGCACGCTCACCGAGGGCGGCATGGACGTCCACGAGCTGCGGCTGCTCGGCGACAGCGACGAGGCGTACGTACGGAAGGTGCTCGGCGCGCTCGGCGAGTCCGATCCGCGGCCCAACGCCTCCCTCCAGGCGATCATCGACGCGTACCCGGACAGCATGGACTGGCGCTGCACCGAGGCACTCCCGTTTTCCTCCGCGCGCAAGTACAGCGGCGCCGCCTTCAGCGAGGGCGACGGGACGGGCAGCGCGTGGCTGCTCGGGGCGCCCGACGTGCTGCTGCCCGCGGACGACCCGGCGCTCGCGGCGACCGAGGAGCTCAACCTGCGCGGCCTCCGCGTGCTGCTGCTCGCCCGCGCGCCGGAGGGGCTGGAGGGTGCGGGCGTCGTGGAGAGCGCCGAGCCGGCCGCCCTCGTCGTCCTCGAACAGCGCCTTCGCCCCGACGCCGGGGACACGCTGCGCTACTTCGCCGAGCAGGACGTACGGGCCAAGGTCATCTCAGGTGACAACGCGGTGTCGGTGGGCGCGGTCGCCGGAAAGCTGGGGCTCGAGGGGCAGACCGTCGACGCCCGCGAGCTGCCCGAGGACCCGGAGGAGCTGGCCGACGCGCTCGACGACGGCACGGTGTTCGGCCGGGTGACGCCGCAGCAGAAGCGGGACATGGTGGGTGCGCTCCAGGCGCACGGGCACACGGTCGCGATGACCGGCGACGGCGTCAACGACGTCCTCGCACTGAAGGACGCCGACATCGGGGTCTCGATGGGCTCGGGCTCCGAGGCCACGCGAGCCGTCGCCCAAATCGTGCTGCTCAACAACTCGTTCGCGACGCTTCCTTCGGTGGTCGCGGAGGGCCGCCGGGTCATCGGCAACATCACGCGCGTGGCCACCCTCTTCCTGGTGAAGACGGTCTACTCGGTGATCCTCGCGCTGCTCGTGGTCTGCTTCCAGGTCGAATACCCCTTCCTGCCACGGCACTTGACGCTCTTGTCCACCCTGACGATCGGCGTCCCGGCGTTCTTCCTGGCCCTCGCGCCGAACAAGGAGCGGGCCAGGCCGCACTTCGTACGGCGGGTGATGCGGTACGCGATTCCCGGCGGGGCCGCCGCCGGGATCGCCACGTTCGTGATGTACCTGGTCGCGCGGCACTACTACGGGGGTTCGGGGGCGCTTGCCGCGGAGACCAGTTCGGCGACGCTGACGCTCTTCCTGATCTCGATGTGGGTCCTCGCGATCATCGCCCGGCCGTATACGTGGTGGCGGGTGGGGCTGGTGGCGGCGATGGCTTTCGGGTTCCTGCTGGTGCTTGTGGTGCCGTGGCTGCAGGAGTTCTTTGCGTTGCGGTTGGTGGGGTCGGTGATGCCGTGGACTGCCGTCGGGGTGGCGGTTGTCGCGGCGGGCCTGTTGGAGTTCTTGTGGCGGTGGGTGGGACGCAGGTTTCCGGCATAGGTGTGTTGCGGCCTCGGGGCTCCGCCCCGGACCCCGCGCCTCAAACGCCGGCGGGGCTTGATATGTCCATCGCCGACGGGCCTGATAGGTCACCATCGGCGGGGCTGGTAGGTCACCACCAGCGGAGCTGATAGGTCGCCACCAGCAGAGCTGACAGTCACCACGGGCGGGGCAGGTAGATCGCCGCCGGCGGGGCTTGGTTTTTCAAGCCCCTGCGGCGATTGAGCAGGCCTTTCAAGCCCTCGCGACCCAAAGCGGGGGTGGGCATTTCAAGCCCCTGCGGCGATTGAGCAGCGGGGTCTGGGGCAGCGCCCCAGGTCCGCAACGCCGGTGCCGGGTACTAGTCGAACCACCGGTCCCGCGCCAGCTCGTTCGTGCGGGACGGGTCCTCCAGGAGTGCCGCGACCTCGAAGCGGCGGGGCCACTGGCCCGCCGCCCACGCGAGGCCCGCCGCGACGCCCTCGAGCGTCGCCGCATGCACCACCCCGTCGGCCGTCCGGCACCAGTCCACCTCGACGTCGGAGACGTACAGCTCTTCGTGCTCGACGTACGAGGCGGGGGTTGCGGAACCGAGCAGGACACGCACCGGCCCGGGCACCTCGTGCACATCGCCGCCCTCGACCGCCCCGATACCCACCGCCTCGCTCAAGCGCCGCACCTGGAACAGCTCCGCGAGATGCGCTGCCTTCGACGGCGTGACCGGGAGGAGCGCGCGGCCCTCGGTGAGCGGGATCAAGTCAGGGGCATCCGCGACGAGCGCGTCACGGGCGTCGACGATCACGACCTCCCCGTCCCGTACGGCCCGCAGCTCATCGGGCAGGGTGACCTGCTCGGGGTCGAGGTCGGCCAACCTGCCGTAGAGGGCGTGGAGTTGGGTGGCGCCGACCGTGCGGTCGGGGTCGGCGAGCCGGTCGAGGAGCTCCGCGGCGCCGCCGGGCTCGTCGAGCAGCGCGGCGACGGAGGTGCGCACGCCGAGGGCGCGCAGGACCTGCTCGTCGTCGAAGCCGGCGGCGTCGGCGGGCTCGTACAGGCCGATGAGCAGCGGGTCCCCGCCCTCGGCGCGCAGGCCGGCAGGGCTGCGCCCGTCGAGGACCGGGTTCCCGCGCAACCACCAGGCGGTGTACGGGCGGACGAGCTCGTGCGTGCCGTCGGGCAGCAGCACGCGGACCGGCTGGGTGAGGGCGTCCCGCAGCGGCGGCTGCGAGAGCAGCGCGAGCGCCTGCGGCCAGCGGTCCTCGTCGACCAGGTCCAGATCGCGTACGGCGGTCAGTTCGGTGGCGACCGGCGGTACGGGCGTGTCGGGCAGCCCGTCGAGGACGTCCTCGCACCACACGTCGACGGCGTCGAGGAGCCCGGCGTCATCCGGTTCCGGGAAGTCGCTTTCGCGCGGGTCGAGTTCGTCGGGGTCGAGAACGACGTCGGTGGCGCGCACGAGCGCGAAGGACGCGAGGACGCCGCAGGCGGCAAGGGGCTCCTGCCCCCAGCGCTCGGCCAGCTCACCGTCCACGAACGGGAGTTCGTCCTCGCGCAGGACCTCGGCGAGCGGGCTGCCGGGGAGCAGGAGTTCGGCGGCCGGGGCGAGTTCGCCCTCGTCGTCGGGGAGGGCGAGCGCACCGAGCCAGGGCTCGTCACCCACGTCGAGATGGGCGTCGCGTACGAGGGTGAGGACGACGTCGGCCAACTCGTCGGCGTCCAGAGTGGTTTCGTCGTCCCAGGCGGATGCCTCGTCGTCGAGGGACGCGGCGACCGCGGCGCGCACCTGCGGGGTGCGCAGGACGGCCCGCGGGGTCGCGGGCAGCGCGCCCAGCTTCTCCAGGAGCGGGTGAGCGGCGTCGGCGTGCGCGACCTTGAGGCCGAGCCGGGCGAGCGCCTCACCGGGGACGGTGGAGGCCTCGGCGGTGGGGAGCAGCACCTGGCGCGGGCCGATGGTGGTCCGGCCGCCGGCGAGCGGCACGGGCAGCCCGCTGAGCCGGTCCGGGTCGACGCCGGCGAGGGACTCGTACAGCCGCCGCCACCAGCCGGGCTCCTTCTCCAGTCCGGCCAGCCGGTCGACCGCCTCGGTCAGCGGGACGCGGGCGACGCCCAGCGTCCGCAGCTCCGCGCGCCGTTCGAGCCCCGCGGGCAGCAGGCTCGGCAGCACGTCGGCGAGGACCCGTACGGTGTCGGCGCCCGCGCCCTCGACGACCTCGGCGTCGCGCGGCTTGAGGGCGGTCGGCCGGTCCTCGTCCTCGGGGTGGTCTCCCGGTTCGGTCGCCGGAGGCAGGAAGGCGGTGCTCGGCAGCCGCTCCAGGACGGCGGCGCGCAGGGCCCCGTCCAGCTCGCTCCTGCCGAGCGGTCCCGGCACGAGGTCGAGGATGCCGGTTCCTACGGGGTTCCAGCCGCCGAGGAGTTCGGCGTACGCGTCGGCGGCGCGCTCGGTGAGGAAGTCGGTGAGCGGGCCGGGGGCGACGTGGCGCCGCGCGGTGTCCAGCGGGTACGAGGCGATGAGCAGGGCGGGCACGCCGAGGGGCTCGTCGCTGGGGGTGGGCGCATACAGCACGGGTTCGCTGCGCGGCCTCTGCGGTGCGCCTTCGGCGTCGACGGGGACGGCCCAGGTCACGGCCCAGTGCGGCCGGAGCCGTTCCTCGACGGGTCGGTCGACGAGGAGGGCGGCGTCGAGCGTGCCGCTACGGGTGACGGTGCGGTACCGGTTTTCAAGCCCCTGCGGCGATTGAGCAGCGGGGTCCGGGGCGGAGCCCCGTGGCGTCGACCCCGTGTCGGCGATCAGCACGTAGGGCGCCTCGTCCGTGCGGCGCAAAATCCGCGTGCCCGCGTCCGTCGTGATCACGACCTCCGTCAACCCCGGCAGCGCGAGGAGGAGCGTGTCGTCGACCCCGTCCACCAACCGCGAGGCCAACGCCTCCGCCGCCGCATCCCGCAACGGAAGGATGACCACCGTGTCGTACGGCTCAGGCGCAGAGCCCTCCGCCGCGAACGGCAGCCTCAGCAGCGGCACGTGCCCGTCCCGGCGCCGCAGCTCATCGCCGAGGTCCGGACCGCGCAACGCCGCGTCCGACGCGGCGAGCCGCGCGTCCGTCAGGGACCAGCGCACTCCCCCGCTCCGCCCGACCACCGCGGGCTCGTCGGAGACGGCCAGCACCGCCGCGAAGCCGACACCGAAACGGCCCACCGCACCGCTCGTGTCCTCCCGCTTCGCGGAGGCCCGCAACGTGGACAGCGACTCGACGCCTGCCGCGTCCAACGGGGCGCCGGTGTTGGCGGCGGCGAGCACACCGTCCTTCAACGTCAGCGCCAGTCGGCCCGGGACGCCGGCGCGGGCGGCGGCGTCCGCGGCGTTCTGCGCGAGTTCGACGACGAGGCGGTCGCGGTAGCCGCCGAGCGCGAGGTCCTCCTCGGCGTTGGCGTCCTCGCGGAAGCGGGCGGCGCTACCGGCCCATGCCTGGAGCACGGTGTGGCGCAGCCGTGCGGTGCCGAACGGGTCGACGCCCTCCGGTGCAGGTCTGCTGACGCTCACGGGTGACTCCTCTGGGCGGCGTGATCGTGATCGGCCGAACCGTACCGCGCAGAGTTCCCCGTGCCGCCGCGAGCATGCAGCGGCACCGGCGTTGCGCCTTCGGGGCTCCGCCCCGGACCCCGCTGCTCAATCGCCGCAGGGGCTTGATCTGCCTACGAATGGCCCAAGTCGTCGTCGCCACCGCCGGAGGCCACCGCTCCGACCGAGCCCGCGTCCGGCTCCAAGCGGAGCGGGAACGTGTCGACCACCGTTTCGTCGATCACCGGCGGCGCAGGCCGCGGGGCCTTGGGCATGACGGCCGCCTCGGAGTGGCCACCGCAGCCGTACGACAGGGACACGACCCGGCCGTCCGCGGAGGAGAACTCGTTGGCGCAGACGCCGAAGGCCTGGCCGAGCGAGCCGCCGATCTTCGCGAGGAAGCCGCAGGACACGCAGGTGGCGGGGGCCGCCTGTGCCATGGGGGTCTTCGCCCCGAAGGAGTCCTCCCAGCGGTCGGCCGCGACATGCAGCCCGTACCGGGAGAGCACCCGCGCCCGGCGCATGCCCAGTTCCTCGGCGACCGCCGCGATCGAACCACGGGTGGGCGACACCGGCAGCGCCCCCACGGGGCCCTCGGTGATCTCGGCGTCCTCCGCCTCGACGAGCTCCGCCATGTCCTCGGACACGGGAGAGTTCGGCGGCGGCACGTCGTCGCCGCTGTAGCCCGGCTCCAGGCGCAGATCGTCGGCCTCGGTCGGCAGCAGATCGCCGGGCCCGAGGTCGCCGGGGCGCAGCCGCTCGCTCCACGGCACCCATTCGGGCGCGAGGAGGGCGTCGGGCCCGGGCAGCAGCACGACCTCGTCGAGCGTGACGTACTTGGCACGGGAGGCACGGGCCACGGTGGCGGCCCAGCGCCAGCCCCGGTAGCCGAAGTCCTTGCACTCGAAGAGGTGCGTGACGACCCGGTCGCCCTCGACGACCGTTTCGACGTGCTCGCCCACCACCCCCGGTGCCGCTGCCTCCTCGGCCGCTGCCCGGGCGATGTCCACCGCCTCGGCGCACAGGCGGTCCGGGGTGCGGCTTCGCGTTGTCGCTGCGCTCACAGGTATCGCTTCTCTCCTACGCCGTCTCACGAGTGCGCCGTCCTGTGTGCGGGAGCGCGGACGGAGCGGACCAGGGGACCGCGTCGACGTCCGCGCCCGACGTTCCGGGCGCGCCTACGCCATCCATTCTGCGGGATGGCCGAGAGGCGCGCGGCCGAGAACAACCGCCGCGGGCGCGCTACGCACGCTACCTCCTCTGACGCCCTGCGCCCACACCGACGTACGAGCCGCACCTGGCCGGAAAGCCGACCAGCGTGTCCATATCGGCACTAGTTCGCCCGAACAAGGGGCACCATTGCTGCGTGGCTGCCGATAGGTCGTCGTTCAAGTCGTCGTCGGGTTCGTCGTCGCGCGCGTCGGACTCGCCGACTCCCCTTCGCAGAATCGGCCGCGCCCTGCACCTCCCTTTCACCGGCACCGCACGCGGTATCCGCAAGGCGACACACGCGCACGGCGCGGGCGAGTCGGGGCTCGGGAAGCTCATCGAGCTGCACGCGGTGAACGGTGCGGGCGATGTCATGATCACGGTCGCCCTCGCCTCGACGGTCTTCTTCTCCGTGCCGACGGACGAGGCGCGCGGCCGGGTCGCCCTGTATCTCGCGATCACGATGGCGCCGTTCACGCTCCTCGCGCCCGTCATCGGGCCGCTGCTCGACCGGCTGCCGCACGGGCGGCGCGCCGCGATGGCCGCGTCGATGCTGGCGCGGGCGCTGCTCGCCCTCGTCCTCGCGGGCGCCGTGACGGGCGGCGGGCTCCAACTGTACCCGGCGGCGCTCGGCGTCCTCGTCGCGTCCAAGGCGTACGGGGTGGTGCGCTCGGCGGTCGTGCCGCGCCTGCTCCCACCCCGCTTCTCGCTGGTGAAGGCGAACTCGCGGGTCACGCTCGGCGGCCTGCTCGCCACGGGCGCGGCGGCGCCGGTCGGGGCGGGACTGCAGGCGCTCGGCCCGCGCTGGCCGCTGTACGGGGCCTTCGTGCTGTACGTGTGCGGGGCCTTCCTGTCGTACTCGATGCCGCACAAGGTGGACTCGGCGCGGGGCGAGCACAAGGCGCTGCTCGCGGCGGACGAGGAACATCTGCACGGTCCCTCGAAGAAGCGCTGGCAGCGCGGACCGGGCCTGCGGACGGTCGGCCCCGCCGTCACCCACGCCCTCGCCGCCAACGCGACGCTGCGCTGTCTGTCCGGCTTCCTCATCTTCTATCTGGCGTTCCTGCTGCGGGAGCATCCGCTGACCGGGCAGAGCGCGGCCGTCTCGCTCGCGCTGGTGGGCGTGTCGGCGGGGGCGGGGAACGCGCTGGGCACGGCCGTCGGGGCGTGGCTGAAGGCGCGGGCCCCCGAGCTCATCATCGTGACGGTGCTCGCGGTGGTGCTCGGCGTGGCCGTTCTGTCCGCCGTCTTCTTCAGCGCGCTCATGACGGCGTGTCTGGGCGCGGTCGCCGGGTTCGCGCAGGCGCTGGCCAAGCTGTCCCTCGACGCGACGCTCCAGCGGGACGTCCCGGAGGCGGTGCGCACGTCGGCGTTCGCGCGCTCGGAGACGTTGTTGCAGATGGCGTGGGTGGTGGGCGGGGCGGTCGGGATCGCGCTGCCGCTGAACGGGGTGCTCGGGCTGTGTGTCGCGGCGGCCATCGTGGCGGCGGGCTGGCTCGGCACGGTGCGCGGGCTGCTGGCGTCGGCGCGCCACGCCGGGCCGACCCGCCGGGCACGCGTGGCGTGAGGCCCTGACCTCAAGGCGCAAACGCGACACCCGCTCCCCCACTCGGAGCGGGAGCGGTGGCGCCAGATAGCCTTCCGCCATGACCTCCCAGCGTTTCGCTCAGCGCCACCGCCGCGCCGCTGCCGCCGTCGGTGTTGTCGGCGCCGGACTTCTCGTCCTCTCCGCTTGTGACAAGCCGACTCCGCTGGCCACCGTCACGGTGGACCGCAACTCGGTGAACTCCGAGGCCAGCTGCTACAACGACGGCGACGCCCTCAAGCCGACCGCGCTGCAGGGCTGCCTGAAGGACGCGAAGAACGCCGAGTCCATCAAGGTGGACCCGGACGCCACGGTCCGCTTCGGCGTTGACCCGGAGATCGCGGACAAGGGCTGGACGCTCCTGATGAACGGCCAGCCGCTCACGGACTCCAGCAAGAAGACGTATCGCACGGTTCCCGGCAGCGTCTTCTTCAACCAGCAGTACGGCGCCTCCGGTTCCTCGACCACCGTCACGATCCTCTCCGGCGGCAACTCCAAGGCGTACGGCCTGTGGTCGTTCAAGCTCGAGAAGGACTCCTGACGAATACCCCGCATGTGCTGATCGCCACCGCCGTCCCTGCCGAACGGGACGCGGTGGCGGGCGCGCTGCAAGACCACCCCGCCCTTGATGTCATCGCGGTCGGCGTGGGCCCCGCCGCCGCTGCGGCCGGCACCGCGACCGCGCTCACCAGGGCCGAACTCGCGGGCACCCCGTACACGCTGGTCGTCTCGGCCGGTATCGGCGGCGGCTTCACGGCCGCGCCCGGAGCGGTCCTGGTCGCGGACGCGATCACCGTCGCCGACCTGGGCGCCGAGACCGCCGAAGGCTTCGTCCCCGTCACCGGACTCGGCTTCGGCACCGTCACCCACACGCCGCCGGAATCCCTCGTACGGGACCTCGCTTCGGCCGCCTCCGCCACGGTCGGCACCGTGCTCACCGTCTCCACGGTGACCGGCACCGCCGACCGCGCCGCGCTGCTCGCCCAGCGCCACCCCGGCGCCGTCGCCGAGGCGATGGAGGGCTTCGGGGTCGCCGAGGCCGCCGCCGCGCACGGTGTGCCGGTGGCCGAGATACGCGCCGTCTCCAACGCCGTCGGTCCCCGCGACCGCGACGCCTGGCGCATCGGTGACGCACTCGCCGCGCTGGCCTCCGCCTTCGGGAAGACCGCGCCCGTACTGGAGAGTTGGAAGAACACATGACCGACACCGCCGACACCACGGCCCGCATCGCCTTCTCGCCCTGCCCGAACGACACCTTCGTCTTCGACGCCTGGGCCCACGGCCGCGTCCCCGGCGCTCCCGCGCTCGACGTGACCTTCGCCGACATCGACATCACCAACGGCGTCGCCGAACGCCGCGAGGACGCCTACGACCTCCTCAAGGTGTCGTACGCGGTCCTGCCGTACGTCCTCGACGACTACGCGCTGCTGCCGTGCGGCGGTGCGCTCGGGCGCGGTTGCGGCCCGCTGGTCCTCACCCGCGAGGCGGGCGTGGACCTGTCCGACAAGCGCGTCGCGGTGCCGAGCGAGACGTCCACCGCGTATCTGCTGTTCCGGCTCTGGGCCGCGGACGTGGTGCCGGGTGGCGGCGTCGGCGAGATCGTCGTCATGCCGTTCCACGAGATCATGCCCGCCGTGCGCGACGGCAAGGTCGATGCGGGGCTCGTCATCCACGAGGCCCGCTTCACGTACCAGAACTACGGCCTGCACAAGCTCGCCGACATGGGCGAGCACTGGGAGGCCACGACGGGGCTTCCGATCCCGCTCGGCGCGATCATCGCGCGGCGTGACCTGGGCGCGGAGGCGCTGCGGGGCTATGCGGATGCGGTGCGGGCGTCGGTGCGGATGGCCTGGGACGAGCCCGAGGTCAGTCGGCCGTACGTCATGGCGCACGCGCAGGAGATGGATCCGGCCGTTGCCGATCAGCACATCGGGCTGTACGTCAACGAGTTCACAGCGGACCTCGGTGAGGACGGTTATGCGGCGATCCGGGGCCTGTTGACCCGGGCCGCCGCGGAGGGTTTGGTTCCGGCACTTGGGCCGGACGCGCTGGCCTTCCCGTAACGGCGGGCCCCCACGGCGCTGGGGCCTGGGGCTCTGCCCCAGACCCCGCTGCTCAAACGCCGCAGGGGCTTGAAGTGCGGAGCTTGAGCAGCGCTCAGACGTCCAACTGGTCTGCCACTGCTCGTAGGAGGCCGGCGATTTTTTTGCCGGCGGTCTTCTCGGGGTAGCGGCCGCGTTCCAGCATCGGTGTGATGTTCTCCAGCAGCGTCGTCAAGTCCTGGACGATCGAGGCCAGTTCGTCCGGCTTGCGGCGCTGGGCCGCCGCGATCGACGGTGTCGGGTCCAGGACGGTGACCGAAAGCGCCTGATCGCCGCGCTGTCCTGCGACCACTCCGAACTCGACGCGCTGGCCGGGCTTGAGGGCGTCGACACCGTCGGGCAGTACGGAGGAGTGCACGAAGACGTCGCCGCCGTCGTCGCGGGAGAGGAAGCCGAAGCCCTTCTCGCTGTTGAACCACTTGACCTTGCCGGTAGGCACCTGAAGTCCTCGTCCTCGTCACTGAAAGAAAACGCTCTGGATAGCAGTACGGCGGGTCGTGGTCCGACCCGCCGCCACCAAGACTATGGGTCCCGGGGCCCCTGACAAGACGTCCGTGCTTGTCCCTCTGCGCAGGGAACTACCCTGGTGGAGTGCGCGACAAAACCCAAGCCAATTCCGCGGTGGCCGAGACCGGCCCCGGCGACGGGCTCGTGAAAGCCGGCGGCATCGTCTTCATCGTGGGGGCGATCGCCACCCTCGTCACGATGGCGCCGCTGTTCCTCCACACCGACCCGTTCCCGCCCATTTCCTATGCGGTGTGCATGCTGATGGGCGTCGGGTTCATCGTCGCCGCGGCGGGCGTGCTGCGCGGTGTCGCCGCGCAGCGCCGTCAGGCGCGCTCGGCTACGTAACCCTCCAGCCAGGCCGGAAATTCGGTCAGGTCCTTCAGCACCACGTCGGCGCCGGCCGCCCGCAGTTCGGCGGCGTCGCACGGGCCCGTCGTCACGCCCACGGACAGGGCGTCGGCGGTGCGTGCCCCGCGTACGTCGCCGACATGGTCGCCGACGTAGACGCTCGCGCCGTGCTCGCGCAGCGCGTGGCCCTTGCCCTCGGCCCACAGATCGCCGATGACGGCGTCCGCGTCGATGCCGAGGTGCGCGAGGTGCAGCTTGGCGTTCGGCTCGTACTTGGCGGTGACGACGATCGCCCGGCCGCCCGCCGCGTGCACGGCGGCGATGGTCTCGCGCACGCCCGCCATCGGCAGCGTCGGCTCGATCGCGTATGTGGGATACATCTCACGGTAGCGGTCGGCCATCGCCGGGACCCGCTCAGGCGGGCACCAGTACGCCAACTCGTCGGTCAGCGGCGGGCCCAGGCGCGAGACGATCAGATCCGCGTCGATCCGCATCCCGGTCTCCTCGGACAGCGCGACCCAGGTGGCGCGGATGCCGGGCCGGGAGTCGATCAGCGTCATGTCGAGATCGAAGCCGACGGTGGGGCCGGTGGGCGTGGGGTCTGCGTGAGGAGCCATGGGGATCATTCTGCCTGCACGGTGAAGGCTTCCCCGATGCCGATCCCAGGGGCACCATGGGCCCCCATGAACCACACCCGCCTCGCCCTCGGCGCCGCCCTCGCCCTCGCGCTCACCCTCTCCGCCTGCAGCTCGGACGACGGGGACGCCGACAAGCCCGCCGCCAAGGCCTCCGGCAGCCACACGGTCGGCACCGCCATGGGCGACGTCAAGGTCAAGAACCTCCCCGAGCGCGTGGTCGTCCTGAACACCGCCGGGCTCGATTCGGCGCTCACGCTCGGCGTGCGGCCCGTGGGGGCCACCCGGGCCGACGCCGAAGAGGGCTTCCTCTCGTACCTGCCCGCGGCGAAGACCAAGGGCATCACCGAGGTCGGCGAGCGCGGCAGCCCCGACCTCAAGAAGATCGCCGGGCTGAAGCCCGACCTGATCATCGGCGACAAGGCCCACGACGGTCGGCGCTACAAACAGCTCGGCGCCATCGCCCCCACCGTCCTCACCGGGGCCGCCGACGGCTCGTGGAAGCGGAACTTCCTCGTGCACGCCGACGCACTCGGCGAGAAGACGCGGGCGAAGCAGGTCGCGGCCAAGTACAAGGAACACGTCGCCGCCGTCACCAAGGCCTTGGGCGGGGCGGGCGCGGCGGCGCGGACCGAGGTCAATGTCGTCCGGTTCGTCGCGGGCTCCGACATCCGCATCTCCGGCAGGCGGACGCCCACCGCCACGGTCCTGTCCGACGTGGGCCTCGGCCGCCCCGCGATCACGAAGCAGGCCAGGGGCGGGATCGCGTACGAGGTGGGGCCCGAGCGGATCGCCGAGGCGGACGCGGACGCCATCTTCACGTCCACGTACGGGAATCCGGGCCTGGCCAAGGTCGCGGAGGCGACGACGAGCGGCCAGTGGCGCGGCATCAGGGCGGTGCGGGACAGCCAGGTCTACAACGTCGACGACGACCTGTGGGCCCAGGGCGTCGGCTACACGGCGGCCAACCAGATCCTGTCCGAGCTGGAGTCGGATCTGGCGCGGTGAGGCGGGCGTGCTTCGGGGCTACAACCGTGGTGAGCGGGCGCGCCACACCAGGTAGAGCGCCGAGGCGAACGCCGCGCAGCGCAGCACCCACGGCCACGTCTCGTCGAGCGCGCCGCTGAGCCTGCCGTCGGCGATCGGATCGCCCCAACGGCCGTCGCCACGCCCCCACAACCAGACGACGCCGGTGAGCGCGGCGAGCCCCGGCAGGCCGAACACCGCCCACTTCTTCTGCCCGATGGTCAGCTGCCGTGAGAGGTAGATGACGGCCCAGCCGATCAGCAGCACAAGGATGTTGCCGAGTACGGCGCCGACGACCAGGGCGAGGGCGGCGAGCAGCAGGAAGGGCTGGTTGAAGGAGCGGCCGAAGGAGGCGCGGGGGATGCGGCCGGTCGCGCGGCGGGGGCGGAAGAGGCGGCGGGCCCGGGTGCGGCCGGACTCCTCGTCCTCCTCGTCGTCCTCTTCGTACTCGTACTCGTCCTCGTACTCGTCCTCCGGCCTGGACGGTTCCGGGATCGGGCGTTTGCGGAGGTCGGCGCCGCGGCCCGGGCCCGGCGGCTTGAGGATGTCCGGGATCTCTATGCCTCCGACGAACCCCGGCACGTCGTCGATCTCGGCGCCCGGTATGCCGCCCCCGGCGCGCCACCAGTCGGCGGCCTCGATCGTGCCCAGTTCGTCGGTCCCCGCGAGGTGCACGGGCGTCGGCCCGTCGTCCGCGTCCGCGTCGACGGGTGGCTTGGCGGACACCGGCCTGCGGCGTACGCGGTCGCGGGCCTTCGGCACGATCCGGCCGAGCGTGCCTCTGCCCTGTTCGGGCTCGTCGGGGGTGGGGCTCGCGGCGCCGAAGTCGTAGGTGCCGTCGCCGTCCTTCGCCCCGGCGACGATCTCGTCCGGCGTGCCGATCCGGCCGATCAGCCTGCGCACGGCGGCGGGGCTTTCGGCGCCGGCCGCTGCGCGGCGTTTGTCGATCTCGGAGCGGAGGTCGGTGACGAGGCGCATGCGGGTCGATGACGGGAGTTGCCGTGACTGGGCCAGGTCTCCGACCTTGCTCAGGTAGTCGAAGACGATCTGATCACTTTCGATCCCCACGAAGTCCCCTCCGGGGTGGTGCTGTTGACGTTCCGACGGTATCGCGGATGTTTCCGGGAGTCCGTCCCCCGCTCACGGGGCTCTGCCCCGGACCCCGCTGCTCAATCGCCGCAGGGGCTTAATAGGTCAATCGCCGCAAGGGCCTGAAAGATCGCCTCAATCGCCGGCGGGGCTTGATCTATCATCAAGCCCCGCCGGCGATTGTGGCGCGGGGTCCGGGGCGGAGCCCCGTGGTTAGGCCGGGGCCGTCACGAAGTCGATCAGTTCCT
>NZ_JBSFVM010000039.1:0-56964 GCF_053592315.1 Streptomyces sp. NPDC002754 | reverse complement strand
GGCGACCTCGTGGCCCTGGCGCTGGTAGAGGCCGATCCAGGCCAGCGCGTGGGCGGCGATGGTCAGCCTGCTGTTGGCGCTCATGGGCTCCTCCTCTCCTCTTAGCCGCAACGAGTTATGTTACGACAGTGAAGTCGTAACAACTATAGTTGCAACAAGTTGTCGTAACTATTAGCGTTGCGACTGTCGGGGGCAGTCAATCAACGAGGTGAGAAGAATGAGTAAGTCACTCACGGGCAAGGTTGCCGTGGTTACCGGGGGTAGTGGCGGCATCGGATTCGCGACCGCACGCGCATTCCGCGACGAGGGCGCCAGGGTTTTCATCACCGGTCGCCGCAAGGACGCGCTCGACGCCGCGGCCGCCGAACTCGGACCCGCCGTAACTGGCGTGGTCTGTGATGTTTCGGTGCCCTCGGACCTCGACGCGTTCTACAGCACCGTGCGCGACCAGGCCGGCCACATCGACGTGCTGGTCGCCAACGCCGGCATCGGCACCGCAGCTCCGTTCGGCGAGGTGACCGAGGAACTGATCGACTCGCTGTTCGCCACCAACGTCAAGGGAACGATCTTCACCCTGCAACTAGCGCTGCCGCTGCTCAGTACAAACGCTTCGGTGATCCTGACGGGATCGACCGCCGGGACACGGCCTGACCCGGGACTCGAGGTCTACGGAGCGACGAAGGCCGCGGTCCGCAATCTGGCCCGCGGTTGGGCCCACAGCTCGCGCGCGCATGGCTTTCGGGTCAACGTCGTATCCCCGGGTGGTACACGCACCCCTGGCCTGCTTGAGCTGGTCCCGCCCGAGGTTCTCGAGCAAGCAGAAGGTGAAGTCCCTCTTGGCAGGCTCGCCGAACCCGAGGAGATCGCCGCCGTGACGACGTTCCTTGCCTCGGACGCGTCGAGTTTCGTCAATGGTGCCGAGTTCTTCGCCGACGGTGGTTACGCGCAGGTGTGAGTGCTCTCTTCATGGAAGGGCCGGACTCCGAGACCCTCTAGGCCCTGGTCGGCTCGTTGTCCCTGCAACGCATGGGTCACCTCGAAGAGCTTCCAGCGGCGACCGCTGAGGCTGGCGTCATCCCGCTGCGCGCGAAGGGTGCGAAGCAATGGGAGTGGGTGGCTGCGCCGAAGGACGGCTTCCGTGTGCTGCGGCACACCTAGGCTTCGGCCATGTCGGAGGTGGGGGAGTCCGTGGTGACGCTGGCGCGATGGCTCGGACACTCGTCCCCTGGTGTCACGCTTCGTTACTATGCTCACTTGATGCCGAAGGCGGGGAGTAAGGGGCATGCCGCCATCGATGGGCTGCTGGGGAGTTTGGGGCACGAGGATGCCGGACGGAACTCCCCAGATTCTCCCCAGGGCTGATCTGGGGGCCTCTGTCGGGGGCGCGCCAAACTTGAGCCTGTCATGGAATGTAAGGCAATCGAACCATGGAGCCTTCGAAAGTGTTGACACAGGTCGCCGCGACCCGCTACGTCACCCCATTGCGGGAAGGCGGGTCGCTTCCCGGTCTCGTCGAGGGTGACGATCTCGTCCCGTACGCCATGAAGTTCACCGGCGCGGGGCAGGGGCGAAAGACGCTCGTCGCCGAGGTGATCTGCGGCCAGTTGGCGCGCGCGCTCGGCTTTCGTGTACCGGGGCTCGTCACGCTCGACCTGGACCCGGTGATCGGCCTCGGCGAGCCCGACCAGGAGGTGCAGGAGCTGCTCAAGCGGAGCGGCGGCACCAACCTCGGCATGCGGTTCCTGCCGCGGGCGCTCGGCTTCGACCCCCTCGCGTACGTCGTCGATTCGGTGGAGGCGGGCCGGATCGTCTGGTTCGACGCGCTGATCAACAACGTCGACCGGTCCTGGCGCAACCCCAACATGCTGGTCCAGGGCGGCGAGCTGTGGCTCATCGACCATGGCGCGAGCATGATCTGGCACCACAACTGGCGCGGCGCGGCGGCCTGGGCGGCCAAGCGGTACGACGCCACCGACCACGCCCTCGCCCCGTTCGGACCCGATGTCGCCGCGGCCGCCGCCGAACTCGCCCCGCGCGTCACGGAGGAACTGCTCGCGCGGGCCGCCGCCGACGTGCCCGACGTGTGGCTCGCCGACGAGCCGGGGTTCGACGACCCCGACGCGGTGCGGCGGGCGTACGTCGAGCTGCTGGCGGAGCGTGCCGCCACCGTCCACGAGCGCATCGACCTGCCGCGCGGCGCAGCCCGGACCGCGCCAACGACCGGCTGGGTGACCGAAGGAGCGGACCAGTGAGCGAGCGCGACGTCTTCGAGTACGCCCTGCTGCGCATCGTGCCCAGCATCGAACGCGGGGAGCAGATCAACGCCGGTGTCGTCGTGTACTGCCGCGCCAAGTCCTTCGTCACGGCCCTCACCCACCTCGACGAGAAGCGGCTGCTCGCGCTCGACCCCGAGGCGGACGTGACCGGCGTGCGCGCCGTCCTTGCCGCCGTGGAGCGGCACTGCCGCGGGGGAGACGGCGCGGGGCAGGCGGCCGAGGACGACGCCGGGCGGCGCTACCGCTGGCTCGTCGCGCCGCGCTCGACCGTGGTGCAGCCCGGCCCCGTGCACACCGGACTGACCGCGGACCCGGCCGCCGAGGCGGAGCGCCTGCTCGACCTGCTGGTGCGCTGAACGCGCGGGGTCAGGGCTCGCTAGTGATCAGCGGCACCTGGTGGGCACGTTGACACCGGGTGTCAGGGCTTCTAGCGTCACACGCACAGGGTACTAAGCGGTTGCTCACCCGCACCGGGCGGAGCGGCCGCACCTCTAGGGCGAGGAGACCGAAGAGCATGTCCACCACTGAGCAGCGCGTAGCGATCGTCACGGGAGCCGCGCGCGGCATCGGCGCCGCCACCGCGATCCGTCTGGCCGAAGAGGGCCGCGCCGTAGCCGTGATCGACCTCGACGAGGCCGCCTGCAAGGACACCGTCGAGAAGATCACCGCCGCCGGTGGCAAGGCCCTTGCCGTCGGCTGCGACGTCTCCGACGAGGCGCAGACCGAGGCCGCCGTCGCGCGCATCGCCGAGGAGCTCGGCGCCCCCACGATCCTCGTGAACAACGCGGGCGTGCTGCGCGACAACCTGCTGTTCAAGATGAGCGCCAATGACTGGGACACGGTCATGAACGTGCACCTGCGCGGTGCGTTCCTGATGTCCAAGGCCGTCCAGAAGCACATGGTGGACGCCAAGTTCGGCCGCATCGTGAACCTGTCGTCGTCCTCGGCGCTCGGCAACCGCGGCCAGGTCAACTACTCGGCCGCCAAGGCCGGCCTGCAGGGCTTCACGAAGACCCTCGCCAAGGAGCTCGGCAAGTTCGGCGTCACCGCCAACTCCGTGGCGCCCGGCTTCATCGTCACCGACATGACGGCGGCCACCGCCGAGCGCGTCGGCATGGGCTTCGAGGACTTCCAGGCCGCGGCCGCCACCCAGATCCCGGTGCAGCGCGTGGGCCGTCCGGAGGACATCGCCAACGCCATCGCCTTCTTCACCGGTGAGGCGGCCGGCTTCGTCTCGGGCCAGGTCATGTACGTGGCCGGCGGCCCGCTCAACTGAGGCCGGGGGACACGGACATGACCACTTCTGAACTCCCGGAGCCCTCCGGCAGGGTCGCGCTCGTCACGGGCGCGAGCCGCGGCATCGGCTACGGCATCGCCGAGGCCCTGATCGCGCGCGGCGACCGCGTCTGCGTCACCGGACGCGGCGAGGACGCCCTCAAGGAGGCCGTCGAGCAGCTCGGTTCCGACCGCGCCATCTACGTAGCGGGCAAGGCGCACGACGAGGCGCACCAGGCCGCCGCCGTCGAGCGCACCATGGAGGCGTTCGGCCGCGTCGACTTCCTCGTCAACAACGCCGGTACGAACCCGGTGTTCGGCCCGATCGCCGAGCTCGACCTGAACGTGGCGCGCAAGGTCTTCGAGACCAACGTCGTCTCCGCGCTCGGCTTCGCGCAGCAGACGTGGAAGGCGTGGCAGAAGGAGAACGGCGGCGCGATCGTCAACATCGCGTCCGTGGCGGGCGTCTCCGCCTCGCCGTTCATCGGCGCGTACGGCATCAGCAAGGCCGCCATGGTCAACCTGACGCTCCAGCTGGCGCACGAGTTCGCGCCGGTGGTGCGGGTCAACTCGATCGCCCCGGCGGTGGTGAAGACCAAGTTCGCGTCCGCCCTGTACGAGGGCCGGGAGGCCGAGGTCGCGGCCACGTACCCGATGGGCCGGCTCGGTGTGCCGGCGGACATCGGGGGCGCCGCCGCGTTCCTCACCTCCGAGCAGTCCGGCTGGATCACCGGACAGAACCTCGTGGTGGACGGCGGCAAGTTCCTCAACGCCGGCGTCGAATAGGCCCCGGGGCCGGCCCGCCCCTGGGTGAGATTCCGGGCGTTGCGCGACAACGTTCCACAAAGGGCCCCGCTCGTGAAGTGCCCCGTCGTTTCAAGCAGTTGAACCGGCGGGGCGCTGCGATATTGTCTGCCGACCTGGCACGGCTGATCGAGGAGCGAGCGCGTGTTCAACCGTTTCCCTGCCCCTCGTGTGTGGGCGGCATTCGCGTCGATGACCCTGCTCACCGGATGCGGGCTGATGAATTCGGGCGAGGATTCCGACGAGCGGCCCATCGTCGTGGGCACCACCAGTGTGCCGAGCACGCTGGACCCCGCGATGTCCTGGGACGGCTCGTGGGAACTGTTCCGCAACGTCTACCAGACGCTGGTGTCGTTGCCTTCGGGCGCCGCCGAACCGCAGGCGGACGCGGCCGAGTGCCGATTCGAGGACTCCGCCAACCGCGTCTACCACTGCGAGCTGCGCGAGGACATGAAGTTCTCCAACGGGGAGGCGCTCGACGCGAAAGCCGTGAAGTACTCCATCGACCGGGTCCGCAGGGTCGGTGGGGGCGGCGGGCCCGCGGGGCTGCTGGGCAGCCTCGACCGCGTGGAGACGCAGGGTGATCGTGGCGTAACGTTCCGGCTCACCAAGCCGGACGCCACCTTCCCGTTCGTGCTCTCCACTCCCGCCATGTCGATCGTCGACCCCTCCTCGTATCCCGCGAAGTCCGGGCGCACGGACGGCAAGGTGATGGGTTCGGGGCCGTACACGCTCACGTCGTACGCCGACGGCCGCAAGGCCGAACTCGTGCGCAACGACAACTACCAGGGCTTCGCGGACCGCAAGAACGACGCGGTGACGATCCGCTACTTCAAGACGTCGTCCGCGATGGTCGGCGCCCTGAAGACGAAGAAGATCGACGCGACCTTCCGTGGTCTCGCGGCCGACGACATCGTGGACCTCCAGGACAAGCAGGGCGCGGGCGACCTGCAGCTCGTCGAGGGCGCGGGCATGGAGATCAGCTATCTCGTGTTCAACCCCAAGGACCCGTGGGCGGGCAAGAGCGCGGTGCGCCGGGCGGTCGCCCAGATCGTCGACCGCGGGGCGATCGCGGAGAAGGTGTACGCGAACACCGTGGAACCGCTGTACTCGATGGTTCCCAGGGGCCTCGCGGGCCACACCACGGACTACTTCGACGAGTTCAACGACCCGAGCTCCGCGAAAGCGGCCGGGATCCTTACGAAGGCGGGCATCAACGCTCCTGTCCCGCTCACGCTCTGGTACGCCTCCGACCGCTACGGCTCCGCGACCGCGCCCGAATTCGCCGAGATCAAGCGGCAGTTGGAGGCGTCGAAGCTCTTCAAGGTCACGCTCAAGAGTCGTCCCTGGAAGTCGTTCGAACAGGGATACAAGAAGGGCGAGTATCCGGTGTTCGGGCGCGGCTGGTTCCCCGACTTCCCCGACGCGGACAACTTCATCGCACCCTTCGTGGGCGAGAAGAACGCCCTGAGCACGCCGTACGTCTCGCCCGAGATCACCGACAAGCTGCTTCCGCAGTCCCGCAAGCAGCGCGACCGGGGCGTCGTGGTGCGGCAGTTCGAGCAGGCCCAGCACATCATGGTGCGGGACGCGCGGCTGCTGCCGCTGTGGCAGGGCAAGCAGTTCATCGCCGCGAGCGAGGAGATCTCGGGCGGCGAGCGGGCCCTCGACCCGTCGACGATCATGATGATGTGGGAGCTGCACCGCAAGACGAGCTGGTGACCCCCGTCCGTGCTGGGGCGGGCGCGGATTGTCAGTGGGCGCCGGTAGGTTTCTGGGTGTTGAAGCACAGGCCCGTACCCCGGAGGTTGTTGACGTGACCGACACCGCGATGCTGCCCGAATCCTGGCGCGGCGTCCTCGGCGGCGAACTGCAGAAGCCCTACTTCAAGGAGCTCACCGAGTTCGTCGAGGAGGAGCGCGCGAGAGGTCCCGTCTACCCGCCGCGCGAGCAGGTCTTCGCCGCGCTCGACGCGACGCCCTACGACAAGGTGAAGGTGCTCGTCCTCGGCCAGGACCCGTACCACGGCGAGGGGCAGGGGCACGGACTGTGCTTCTCGGTGCGGCCCGGCGTGAAGACGCCGCCCTCGCTGCGCAACATCTACAAGGAGATGCAGGCCGAGCTCGGCACCCCGATCCCCGACAACGGGTATCTGATGCCGTGGGCCGAGCAGGGCGTGCTGCTGCTCAACGCGGTGCTCACGGTGCGGGCCGGTGAGGCCAACTCGCACAAGGGCAAGGGCTGGGAGAAGTTCACGGACGCGGTGATCCACGCCGTCGTCCAGCGGGCGGACCCGGCGGTGTTCGTGCTGTGGGGGAACTACGCGCAGAAGAAGCTGCCGCTCATCGACACCGGGCGGCACGCGGTGGTGAAGGGCGCGCACCCCTCGCCGCTGTCGGCGCGGAAGTTCTTCGGCTCGCAGCCGTTCACGCAGATCAACGAGGCGATCGCCGCGCAGGGCCACCCGCCGATCGACTGGACCGTTCCGGACCTGGGCTGAGCCCGGGCGGGCCCGGCCCGGCCCGGCTCGCGGGGGACGCGCTTGAGCTGGATTGTCAGTGCCGCCGGTTAGCGTCGTCGGATCGGACATCGTGGTCGGGCGCGCGCGGGGCGTGCCGGGCGGCCGGGCTTGGAGGAGACAGTGGCACAGCAGCGTGAACAGGCGTCGGACGACGCCATGATGAGCCGCATCGGGCAGGCGGTCATGCTGCATCACGGCGGTGACCGCGAGGAGGCGCAGGAGCGCTTCCTCGGCCTGTGGGCGGAGATCGGGGAGGCCGGCGACCCGCTGCACCGCTGCACGCTCGCGCACTACATGGCCGACACGCAGGACGAGCCGTCGGACGAGCTGGCCTGGGACCTGCGGGCGTTGTCCGCCGCGGATTCGCTCACGCAGGAGCGGCTCGCGGAGCACGAGTCGTCGCTGGCCTTGCAGGCGTTCTATCCGTCGCTGCATCTCAACTTGGCGGCGGACTATGTGAAGTTGGATCGGCCCGGGGCGGCTCGCAGTCACCTGGCGCGGGCGCGTGCGGTGGCGGGGGCGTTGGGGGATGACGGGTATGGGGATGGGGTGCGGGCGGCGCTTGCGCGGTTGGAGGAGCGGGTGGGGTTGATGGGGGCGGGTGTGGTGGAGCCGGGGGAGGGGGGCGGTGGGGAGCCGTTGGGGCCGCAGCGGAGTGGGGCGTAGGCGGGAGGTTCGCACACGTCGCGGGGCTCTGCCCCGGACCCCGCTGCTCAATCGCCGCAGGGGCTTGAAATGCCTGCTCAATCGTCGCAGGGGCTTGAAATACCAAGCCCCGCGGGGGCTTGAAAGGCGAAGCCCCGCAGGGGCTTGAAAGGTCTGCTCAATCGCCGCAGGAGCTTGATCGGCTCACCCGCCGCAGGGGCTTGATTGGGGGAGCATTCCTTGGAGCAACTCCCGGTAACCTTGGCGTAGTTGGGGCAAGGTCGGGGTGGTTGTGTGGAAGGAGCCTGCCACGCAGGAGAACATGATGCCTTCCGTCCATGCCACCAGGGACAGGGTGTGTCGTTCGGGGGAGGGTGAGCCCGCCGCTCGGAGCAGGTTGGTGAGGGGGGCGCGGAACTGGCGGCCCGTCTCGTCGAAGAAGGTGCGCAGCTCGGGCCTGCGGGTCGCCTCCAGGGCCAATTCGTAGCGGCAGACGAGCATCTGCGGGTGGCGGGTGAGGTAGCGGTGCAGGGCGAGTGCCATGCCGTCGACCAGGGAGGCGAGGTCGTCCGAGGGGGGCGGTAGTTCGTCGATCGAGAGTACTCGTCCCTCGTGCACGGCGAGCCGCCGCACCGCCGATTCCAGGAGGGCGAGGCGGGTGCGCGCGTGGTTGGAGGTCGAGCCCTGGGGCAGCCCCGCCGCCTCGTCGACCGCGCGGTGGGTCAGCCCGCGCATGCCGCGCTCCGCGAGCAGCGCCAGGGCGGCGTCGGCGATTCGGTCGGCGCGGGAGAGGGGGAGGTCCATGGCGGCAATCTACGGCCGCGTCGCCCTGCTCGGCGACGCCGCGCACGCCATGGCGCCGACCCTCGGCCAGGGTGGCAACCAGGCCATCGAGGACGCGGTCGTCCTCGCCCACCGTGCCGCGCCCGACGCCCCGCTCGATCTGTCCGACTACACGGCGGCGCGGCTGCCCCGTACGACGGCGATCGCGCGCAAGGCGATCACCGTCAGCCGGATCAACCTCACCGCGAACCGGCCCCTGATCGCCCTGCGCAACTCGGTGATCCGCGCCGTCGGCGCGCTCGGTCCGGGCTTCCTGCTGCGCGGCATGGACGGCATCGCGGACTGGTGCCCGCCCCGGCGGGAGCCCGGTGTCAGTGCGTCCCCGTATGCTGCCCGGACCCGGAAGGGCACCGGCACGGCAGCCCGGCCGTCGCGGGAACAGGACAGGAGCACACAGACGTGAAAGTCGGCGTCATCGGACTCGGAGACATCGCCAAGAAGGCGTACCTGCCGGTGCTCGGCGCGCAGCCCGCGCTCGAACTGCACCTGCAGACGCGGACGCCCGCGACGCTGACCGAGGTCGCGGACCAGCTCCGCGTGCCCGCGTCGCAGCGCCACGCCGACCTCGACGCGCTCCTCGCGCAGGGCCTCGACGCGGCGTTCGTGCACGCGCCGACCGTCGCCCACCCGGAGATCGTCACGCGGCTCCTGGAGGCGGGCGTCGCGACGTACGTCGACAAGCCGCTCGCCTACGAACTCGCCGAGTCCAAGCGGCTCGTACGGCTCGCCGAGGAGCGCTGTGTGAGCCTTGCCGTCGGCTTCAACCGCCGTTACGCGCCCGGGTACGCGCAGTGCGTCGAGCACCCGCGCGAGCTGATCCTGATGCAGAAGAACCGTGTCGGGCTCCCCGAGGAGCCGCGTGCGATGGTCCTCGACGACTTCATCCACGTCGTCGATACCCTGCGCTTCCTCGTGCCGGGGCCGGTCGACGATGTCACCGTGCGTGCCCGCGTCGAGGGCGGTCTGCTGGAGCATGTCGTCCTCCAGCTCGCGGGTGACGGTTTCACCGCGCTCGGCGTCATGAACCGGTTGAGCGGCTCCACCGAGGAGATCCTCGAGGTGTCGGGGCAGGATTCCAAGCGGCAGGTGTTGAACCTCTCTGATGTGGTCGATCACAAGGGGCAGCCCACGGTGCGGCGGCGTGGGGACTGGGTGCCGGTCGCTCGCCAGCGGGGGATCGAGCAGGCCGTGCTCGGGTTCCTTGACGCGGTGCGGGCGGGCAAGGTGCTGAGCGCGCGGGACGCGCTCGCCACGCATGAGTTGTGTGAGCAGGTCGTGCGTGAGGTGTCGCGGCGGGTGTGATTCAGCGGGGCTCGAGCGCATCGTCCAGGCGGCGACGGCGTTGCGGACTCGGGGCTCCGCCCCGGACCCCGCTGCTCAATCGCCGCAGGGGCTTGATTGGCTCACCCGCCGTAGGGGGTTGATCGGCTCACCCGCCGGAGGGGCTTGAGAGACAGGCGCCGTGTGGCTTCGGTTGCCGCGAGCAGTGTCAGCACCGTGACCGCCCCGTGTACCGGCCAGGCGCCGAAGCGGACGTACAGCGTCGTGCCCTGTGCGGTTGGTATGTCGTAGACGTGGGCCGTGTTTGCCGAGGTGGCGAGCCAGGCGCCGGCGCGGGTCCCGTCCGGGCCGTATACCGCGGAGACTCCGGTCAGGGTCGCGTGCACCATCGGGCGGCCCGTTTCCGCGGCGCGGACCGCGGCGAGCGAGGCGTGTTGTTCGGGGGCCCAACTGTGCTGGAACGTCGACGTCGAGGACTGCGCGAGCAGTACCTGCGCCCCGTCCCGCGTCAGCTGTCGCGTCATGTCGGGGAACGCCGACTCGAAGCAGACCAGCGGCCCGACGCGCAGCGTTCGCTCACCGTGGCGCACGTCCATCACGACCTGCCGCGTGCCCCGCATCCGGTCCTCGCCCGCCGCCTTGCCGACCGAGGTGGCCCAGCCGAGGAGCTCGCGCGCGGGCACGTACTCGCCGAAGGGGACGAGCCGCATTTTGTCGTAGTGGTCGCCGGTGAGGCCGTTCCTGCCGACGAGTACGGAAGTTTTGTATATGCCTTGGCCGGAGCCGTCGGCGGCTCGGCGTCGTGCGTCGACGTTGACGAGGATCTCCGCGTCCACCTCGCGGGAGAGCGCGGCGAGCCGGCGGGCGAGGTCGGGGCGGCGCGGCAGGTCGTAGCCGACGCTGCTCTCGCCCCACACCACGAGATCGACGTCCCGGTCCGTCAGTTGACGGGTCAGCCGCACCTCCCGGTCGAAGCGGGACTTGATGCTGCCGAGGCCGTCGACCACGCCCGGCTGCACCACCGCGACCCGGGCCCGCCCGTCCGTCTCGGGGCGCGGCGCCCACACCCACGCGACCCCGGTGACCGTGACCGTCGCGACAAGCCCCGCCACCGCCGGAGCGCGGGCGCCGCGCGCGACGAGGAGGAGCGTCACGCCGGTGTTCACGGCCACCACGAGCAGGCTGAGCAGCCAGACGCCGCCCACCGACGCGAGCCGCAGCGCGGGCGGCACCTGCCACTGGCTGGAGCCGAGCAGACCCCACGGGCCGCCCAACCCCTCCCAGGAGCGGACCAGTTCGACCATCAGCCATCCCGAAGGGATGGCGAGGAGCGCGATCGCCGACTGCCCCGGCGTCGGCCGGCCGTGCAGAAGGCGGCGCAGCAGCCAGCCCCACGGCGCCCACAGCGCGCCGAGCAGCGCCGCGAGGACGAGCGTGAACACATGCAGGCTCGGCAGCAGCCAGTGATGCACCGCGAGCATGAACCCGAGCCCGCCGAGCCAGCCGTCCAGCGCCGCCCGGCGCGGCGTGCAGGACGAGCGAGCGAGCAGCATCCACGGGACGAGCGCGACGTACGCGAACCACCACAGGGAGGGCGCCGGGAACGCGAGCGCGGGCAGGGCGCCCGCGCCGGCCGCCGCGGCGCCGCGCCACCACCGTGACGTGTCGAGCCGCTGCCGCCACCCCTCCATGCGCCGCGCCTCCCGCCTCGTACTGGTACGGCCATCGCCTCGCGCCTACAGTGTGCGCGCCGACGACGATCAACGACAGTGGGCGCCGGGCAGGGGGCGGCGGCGGGTCAACTGCCCGCGGCGGCCCGCTCGGGAACGCGGCGCCACTTCTCGTAGACCGTCACCCGGCGCAGCCGCCAACCGACGGACGTACGCACGAGGTCGAAGGCGTACCGGCCGCCGCAGATGAAGTCGGGGGCCGTCGAGTCGCCGTCGCCCGCGAAGCGCATCGGGTTGAAGTAGTCGGCCCGGACGCGGCCCGTGTCGCCGATGTCGCGGTCGACGGTGTCGAAGCGGACCCGGCGGTTCACGATCAGGTGCTGGCGCATCGGGAACAGCTCCATCGTCGTCGACAGCCACTGCGCGATCTCCGCGGCGCTGCCCTCCACCCCGCCCGCCTCCCGGTAGTCGGCACGGCCCTCCGGTTCGAACAGGCCGCGGTACGCCGGCCAGTCGCCGTCGTCCACGGCCGCGGCGTAGTCCGTCACCAACTCGTCGACGGCGAGGCGGTCGAGGACGGTCGCGAGTTCCACACGCTGCGTCATCGGCTCAGTCTCGGGCCCGGGGCGCACGGAACCAAGAGGCGTGCGCCGCCGGGTCGAAAACTCCTGGGGCGTGCGCCGCGTGCGCTGTTACCGTCGCGCCATGCCTGCTGACCCGAACACGCAACTCCCGGCCGGGGCGCCAGGCCCCGTCACGGCGGACGACGTCGTCCAGGCCGTCGAGCTCGCGGTCTCCGCACTGCGCACCGCGCCCGAAGCCGACTGGAACGCCCCGGCGGGCCCGCTCGCGTGGACGTGCTGGGAGACCGGCGAGCACCTCGCCGACGACCTCTTCTTCTACGCCGCGCAGATCGGCTCGCTGCGCCCCCTGGCGGACGACTACGTGCGCTGGGGCGGCGGCCGGCGCCGGCCCGAAGGGCCGGAGAACACCCTTACCGTCGATCTCGAAGCGGGCCCGTGCGCCATGCTCGGCGCCCTGGAGGCGGGCGGCGGCATCCTCGCGGCGGTGGTGCGCTCGACCCCGGCGACCGCCCGTGGGTTCCACGTCTTCGGCGCCTCCGACCCCGAGGGCTTCGCCGCGATGGGCGTCGTCGAGACGCTGGTGCACGCGCACGACCTGGCGCTCGGACTCGGCATCGCGTTCGAGCCGCCGGCCGACCTGTGCGCGCGCACGCTGCACCGCCTCTTCCCCGACGTCCCCGCTGACACCGAGCCCTGGGCGACGCTGCTGTGGGCCACGGGCCGGGGCGACCTGGAGGGCATGGAGCGGCGCGGGAAGTGGCGTTGGTACGGTGCCCCCGACGCGGCATGATCTTCGTCCGCGTGGCCACATCCCGGCCTGCCTGGTCAGGGGGCCCGTACTTCTGACCAGGAGGCTCCCTTGAACCGCCCCATCACGCTCGTCACCGGCGGCAGCCGGGGCATCGGTGCCGCCACGTCCGTGCGACTCGCGCGGGAAGGCCACGACGTCGCGCTGTCCTACGTGAGCGACAAGGACGCCGCCGAGCACACCGCCGAGGCCGTGCGCGAGGCAGGCGCCCGCTGTGTCGTCGTGCGGGCCGACACCTCGCAAGAGGCGGACGTGGAGCGGATGTTCGACGAGGCGGGTGCGCACCTCGGGCCGCTCACCGGCCTGGTGAACAACGCGGGCGTCACCGCGCCGGTCGGCCCCTTCGCCGAGGCGCGCACCGAGGACTTCCGCCGCGTCCTCGACGTCAACGTCCTCGGCGTCCTGCTGTGCTGCCGCCGCGCCGCGCGCGACATGACGGAGGCGGGCGCGGGCGCCATCGTGAACGTGTCCTCCGGAGCCGCCACCCTCGGCAGCCCCGGCCAGTACGTGCACTACGCCGCGTCCAAGGCGGCCGTGGACACGATCACCCTCGGCCTCGCCCAGGAACTCGGCCCGGTGGGGGTGCGGGTCAACGGCGTCGCGCCCGGCATCATCGACACCGAGATCCACGCCACCAGCGGGATGCCCGACATCGCGCGCGAGGCGGCTCCCGGTATCCCGCTGCGGCGCCCGGGGACGGCCGAGGAGATCGCGGGGGCGATCGCCTGGCTGCTGTCACCGGACGCGTCGTACGCGACGGGGACCGTGGTACGGGTGGCAGGGGGCCGCTGAGCGGGCCGGGGTGTGGAGGCGGTTCAGGCCGCTTCCACGATCTCCGCGCGCACCGCTTCGGCCCACTCCGTGACCAGCAGCGCGTACTCGGCGCGCTGCTCTCCGGTGAGCCGGCCACCGGTGCGCAGCCACAATCCGCGGATCTGCTCGTTGACTTCCGAGGCAGACCGCACAGGACCAGAATTGACGGACGGCATGTGCCAAAGGCTACGTGCGGGCCGCCCGGTTGGGAACCCTGAGCGAGCGTTACTGAGCACCAAGTGACCAATGCTGTAAAGGAGTCGGTGGAGCTCCTGGTCGCGCGTCCCTCGTCACGTGTGCCGGGTCACGCGTCCACCGGCGTCGGCAGCGCCGTCGTGGCGAGCAGCGTCAGGCGGTCCGCGTCCGCGGTGCCGGGCTCGGCCGTGTAGAGCATGACGCGCAGATCGTCGCCCGCCACCGTGAGAATGTCGCAGTCCAGCGTCAGCGGGCCGATCTCCGGGTGGTCGACCGTCTTGCGTGCGGCGGCGTGCCGGCCGACCGCGCCCGAGTCCCACAGTTCGGCGAAGCGCGGGCTGCGTGTGCGGAGTTCGTCGACGAGCGTGTGCAGGCGCGGGTCCAGCGGGTAGCGGCTCGCGGTCGTACGCAGGTCCGACACCACGGCCGTCTCCATGGCCTGCCGCTCATCGGAGGTCAGGCGGACCCGGCTCGTCGGCCCGAGGAACGTCCACCACACCGCGTTGCGCCCGAAGCCGCCCCACTCAGGGCGCTCGCCGAGCAGCGCCGTGTACAACGGGTTCGCGAGCAGCAGCGTCCACGCCGCGTCGAACACGGCGGCCGGTGTCCCGGACAGCCGGTCCAGGAGCCGCCGCACGCTGGGGGTGAGCCGGCCCGGCACCGTCTCGAGCCCCGGCGGCGCGAGGCCCGCGAGGCGGAAGAGGTGCTCACGCTCGGTGTCCGTCAGCCGCAGCGCGCGGGCCAGCGCCTCCACGACCTGGTCGGAGGGGTGGGTGGCGCGGCCCTGTTCGAGCCGGGTGACGTAGTCCGCCGAGATCCCCGCGAGCAGCGCCAGCTCCTCGCGGCGCAGTCCCGCGGCCCGCCGCGGCCCCACGGCGGCGATCCCCGCGGCCTCCGGCGGGACCCGGTCCCGCCAGCGCCGTACCGTGTCACCGAAAGCGCCGAGCTCCGCATGTGCCATGCCACCACTGTGCCGCGTCCGGCCCGGATCTTCCTGGTATCGCCGGTCCCAGGAAGACGGGACGGCTGGTCGCGGGGCCGCCACCGGCGCAGCCTGGACGCATGACCACCACACTGATCACCGGCGCCAACAAGGGCCTCGGCCGCGAAACCGCCCGCCGTCTCGTCGAGGCCGGCCACACCGTCTACGTCGGCGCCCGCGACCCCGAGCGCGGGCGCCGCACGGCGGAGGAGCTCGGCGCACTGCACGTCGTCATCGACATCACCGACGATGTCTCCGTCGCGGCCGCCGCGAAGACGGTCGAGGCCGAGGGCGGCCTCGACGTACTGATCAACAACGCCGGCATCGAGGGCCGCACCGACGGCAACGGCATCGTGCTCCCGGCCGACGAGACCGTCGACACCCTGCGCCCGCTGTTCGAGACGAACGTCTTCGGCACCGTCCGTGTCACCCACGCGTTCCTGCCGCTGCTGCGCCGCTCCGCCGCCCCCGTCGTCGTCAACGTCAGCAGCGGCCTCGCCTCGCTGGCCGGTGCCACCGACGCGGGGAACCCGGCGGCCGGTTACCCCGGCCTCGCCTACCCGGCCTCCAAGACCGCCGTGAACATGCTGACCGTGCAGTACGCGAAGGCCTTCCCGGAGATCCGGATCAACGCCGTTGAGCCCGGCTTCACCAGGACCGACCTGAACGGCAACACGGGCGTCCAGAGCGTCGAGCAGGGCGCCGAGATCATCGTGCGGATGGCGCGGGTCGGGGTCGACGGGCCGACGGGTACGTACGTCTCCGCGGAGGGGCCCCTGCCCTGGTGAACCCGTGTACCCCTATGGCCGGAGCGTGATCTTTCCGTGGGTGTGCCGTCGCTCCAACTCGCGGAAAGCGTCCTGTACTTGCTCCAGCGGGTAGGTGCGGGCGATCGGCACCTCGAGTTCGTCGCGCGCGGCCAGCCGGGCCAGTTCGCCGAGGACGACCGCGCTCGCCGCCGCGCCCTCCCCGTAGGTCCGGGCGCCGACCCGGCCCGCGACCGCCCAGTCGCGGATCGTGTTGATGCGTTCGGGCCGCACCCCCAACTCCACGGCGAGCTCGACGTATCCGGTGCCGTACGTGTCGATGAACGCGTCGACGCCCCGGCCGCCCGCGGCCTCCCGGATCCGCTCCCGCACCCCGTCCCCGTACGCGACCGGGACCACGCCCTTCTCCTTCAGCCAGCCGTGGTTCGACTCGCTCGCGAGGCCGATGACGGTGACGCCGTGCCGCCGCGCGAGCTGGACGGCGATCGACCCGACGCCGCCCGCCGCGCCGGACACCGCGACCGTGTCGCCGGGGCGCAGGTCCACGGCCCATACGCAGGCGTACGCGGTGGCCCCGGCGACGGACAGGGATCCGGCCACGTCCCAGGAGAGCCCGGCCGGCCGGTGCACGAGGTGCACGTCGTCGACGACGACGTACTCGGCGTGGCTGGCCCGCCGGTGCGTGAACCCGACGACCTCGTCACCGACCCCGAAGTCCCGTACGTGCGAGCCGACTTCGACGACGACCCCCGCCAGATCGCTGCCCTGCCCGGACGGGAACGTGGCGGGCCAGCGCTCGTGCAGGAACCCCGTCCGAATGCTCACCTCACCGGGCTGGATCCCGGCCGCCCGCACCTCGACCAGCACCTGGTCGGCGGCCGGTACGGGCCGCGGCACGTCCTCGACCCGGAGCACATCGATCCCGCCGTACTCGTGAAACCGCACCGCTCGCATCCCGCGTCCACCCGTCCGAATCGGCCCAACTGTGATGTGGGGCACAACACTTGGGGCGCTCGGTCTCTTCCCGGGGTCTGTTTCTTACCGGGACCAGCTCAGCTTCTTACCGGGACCCGCTCAGCCCGCCGACTCCGCCGCGTGCGGGCTCAGCACGCCCATGCTCACCAGCACGAACAGGGCGATGCCCAGCGCGATCCGGTAGTACACGAACGGCATGAAGCTGCGCGTCGAGATGAACCGCATCAGCCAGGCGATCACCGCGTAGCCGACGCCGAAGGCGATCAGGGTCGCGAAGACCGTCGGCCCCCAGGAGACATGGCCGCCCTCGCTCGCGTCCTTCAACTCGAAGACGCCGGAGGCCAGGACCGCCGGGATCGCCAGGAGGAAGGAGTAGCGGGCCGCGGACTCGCGGGTGTAGCCGAGGAACAGGCCGCCGCTGATGGTGGCGCCCGAGCGGGAGACGCCCGGGACGAGGGCGAGTGCCTGGCACAGGCCGTAGATCAGGCCGTCCTTGACCGAGAGGTCCTTCAGTTCCTTGCGGGTGTGGGCCACGCGGTGTCGGCCGCCCGTCTCGTCGCGGGCCGCGAGCCGGTCGGCGATGCCGAGGACGACGCCCATGACGATCAGCGTCGTCGCGGTGAGCCGCAGATCGCGGAACGGGCCCTCGATCTGGTCCTTGAGCGTCACGCCGAGCACCCCGATCGGGATCGAGCCGACGATCACCAGCCAGCCCATTTGCGCGTCGTGGTCGCCCCGACTCGCCTTGTCGGTGAGGGACTTGAACCATGCCGAGACGATCCGCGCGATGTCCTTGCGGAAGTAGATGACGACCGCGGTCTCGGTACCGAGCTGGGTGATCGCCGTGAAGGCGGCGCCGGGATCGTGCCAGCCCGCGAACGCGGCCGTGAGACGCAGATGGGCGCTCGACGAGACCGGCAGGAACTCCGTGAGCCCCTGGACGAGCCCGAGGATGAATGATTCGAACCAGGACATGAGGTGGGTACGCGATCCAGGTGCTCGACGGAACCGGCCGCGAACGCGGGCCGGGCGGGGCGGCGCGAACTCCCGTCACATCGGGCCCGGGGGGTCGCGTCGGGCAGAGTAGCGTTCGAAAGTGACGGGAGCGCCACAACGGAGTGAGCAGAGCCTTTACAGGCCCGGCCGCCCGGCCCGAAGGAGCGTGTCCCCCGGCGGCGTACGAACGTAGAGCACCGAGCGGCCCGCCCTGCGCCGCTGTACGAGGCCGGCTTCGTGCAGCACCTTCAGGTGGCGGCCCACCGAGCCGAGGCCCTGGCCGGTGAGGGCCACCAACTGGCTGGTCGTCAGGGGCTGTTCGAGGAGGACGAGGACCTGGGCGCGGGCCGTGCCGAGCAGCGCCGCGAGTCCGCCGGGCGGGGTCGACCTGTCCGCATCCGCGAGGGCGCCCGCGCAGGGGTAGATCACGGCGTACCGGTCGACCGTGGGATCCGGTTCCGGCCATGACACCCAGCCCTGCTTCGGGGTGACCGGGACGAACAGGAGTTGGGTGCCGGCGATGTTCCGTGGCGGGTGGTCGTGGGCGTTGATGCGGAGTCGGCCCTCACCGAGCCAGCCCATCGTGGGGCGCATCCCGCCGAAGGCCGCCGCCCAGCCACCACGCGTCAACTCCCTTGTCCGGGCGAGGAGATCGGCCTCGATGATCCGGCGGCGGCGCGGCCACTCCGGCAGAACCGTCTCCCGCCACACCCATGCGAGCAGGTCCGCGGCGCGCTCCGCGAGGTCGTCGGCGTGGGCGAGTGGGTCGGGCAGCGGGCCCGGTGAGGAGACCGCGAGGTCGGCGCGGACGGCCGCCGGCGGCGTGGCGCGGATCCGCGCGAGGCCGTCCGCCAGATCGTCCTCGTGGACGCCGTCCGGCGTGGGCGTCATGAAGTCGGCGATCCAGCGCGCCCCGAACGCGGCGTCCAGCAGCAGCGCGGTCGTCGGCTCGGCGGCGAGCCGTGTGCGGTAGGCGGGCAGGTGGGTGTCCAGCCAGCGCCGCTCGCCGGGGTGCGCGGCGACGGGAGCCGCCAGCTTCCTGAGGCTCGCGGTCACCTCGGCGAGCCGCGACACGACGAACCTACTCCCCGCGAGGGTGTCGGCATCCACCTGCCAGATCCCCATGACTCCGCCCCTCGTCTCCAGTTGTCTCCGCAGGCTTCGCGAGTCCCTGTGTCGCGAGTCCCTGTGTCGAGAGTCCCTGTGTCGCGAGTCCCCGTTTCGGGAGTCCCTGTTTCGGGAGTGCTGGTTTCGCTGGTGCGCGAAAGATTAACGCCCGGCTCGCCGCGCCCCGCAGCCTCCCCGCATGGACACCTACCGGGATCTGTTCCGTGCGCCCGAATACCCCGCCCTCTTCGCCACCGTCTCGCTTCAGGTCGCCGGGCAGACGGTCAGTGGGCTGGCCCTCGGGTCGCTCGTCTATGCCTCGACCGGGTCGCCGCTGCTGTCCGCGCTCGCCATGTTCGGGCCCTCGTTGGCCCAGGTCATGGGCGCGCTCACGCTGCTGTCCGCCGCGGACCGGGTGCCGCCGCGCGCCGCCCTCGTCGGGCTCGCGCTGTTCCTCGGACTCGCCACGGCGGCGCAGGCGGCGCCCGGTCTACCGACGGCGGCGGCCCTCGCGCTCGTCCTCGTCCAGGGCGTGCCTTCGGCGCTCGGCGGCGGCGTCCGCTACGGCCTGCTCACCGACATCCTCGCCCGCGACGGTTACCTGCTCGGCCGGTCGGTGCTCAACATGAGCGCCGGTGTCTGCCAGATCCTCGGGTACGCGCTGGGCGGGCTGCTCGTCGCCGTGCTGTCGGCGCGCGGCACGCTCCTCGTCGCCGCCGGGCTCTACGTGCTCGCCGCGGTCGTCGCGCGGTGCGGGCTGTCCCGGCGTCCGGCGCGCGCCGCCGGGCGTCCGTCCCTGCGGGAGACCATGCGCGGCAACACCGCCCTGTGGTCCTCCGTCCCGCGCCGCTACGTCTATCTCGCGCTGTGGGTGCCCAACGGGCTGATCGTCGGCTGCGAGGCCCTGTTCGTCCCGTACGACACCGGGCACGCGGGCGTGCTGCTCGCGAGCGCCGCCCTGGGCATGCTCGCCGGGGACATCCTCACCGGCCGCTTCCTGCCGCCCCGATGGCGGGCCAGGCTCGCCGCACCGCTGCGACTGCTGCTCGCCGCCCCGTACCTGGTGTTCGCCCTGCGCCCCGCCCTGCCGTTCGCCGCGGCAGCGGTCGCCCTCGCCTCCGTCGGATTCTCGGCGAGCCTGCTGCTGCAGGAGCGGCTGGTGGCGCTGACCCCGGAGCACCTGAGTGGACACGCCCTCGGGCTGCACACCGCGGGCATGCTGACCATGCAGGGAGTGGGCGCGGTGCTCGCGGGCGCGCTGGCCCAGGCGACCTCTCCCGCGACCGCGATGACCGTGCTCGCCGTGGCCTCCGTCGCGGTGACGCTGCGCCTCGGCAGGGGGCTCAAGGGGGAGCCGGTCAGTCCGACTTCTGCTTCCCCAGGTGGTGACGCTTGCACCACGCCACGACCGCGCCCGCGCACCCCGTGACGACGATGAAGCCCATAGCGATCAGGAAGATGGGCGACGTCGGCGTCGAGGCGCGGGCGCCCGCCACCACGTACGCCGCCGTGTTCGGGATCGAGCCGAGCGCCGTGGCGAGCAGGAACGGCACGATGCTCATCTTGGAGATCGACGCGCAGTAGTTCGCCGCCCAGAACGGGACGCCGGGGAAGAGCCGCGCCGCCAGCATCGACCGGAAGGCGTGCTCGCTGAGCTGCCCGTCCGCCGCCTTCAGCCAGCGCCCGCGCACCAGCGGCCGCAGTGCGTCCTGGCCGAGCAGCCGGCCGAGCAGGAAGGCGAGCCCGGCGCCGAGCACCGTCCCGCCGATCGCGCCGAGCAGCCCCAGCTGGGAGCCGAACAGGGCGCCCGCCGCCAGGTTGAGCAGCGGTCTCGGAACGAACGCGACCGTGCACACCCCGTACGCCACCGCGAACAGGACGACCGCCGCCGCCCCGTTCACCTGCGGCGGCCAGCCCTGCGTGATCAGCTGCTGCGGCTCGAAGAGCAGCACGCACGTCGCGCCCGCGGCCAGCAGCAGCACCAGCAGCGAAAGCCGCGACCAGGGCGACAGCACGGCCTGGCCCAGGCGGGCGGCGAGCCCGGCGGGACGGGCGGGGACGGTCTCGAACATCCGGGGAGACTAACCGAACCCCACATAAGATCGCCGTAGGTTGTGTCTCACTTTCTCGACTCTTGCCCCAGTTGCGAGGAGCGTCACGTGATCGTCAACGCGCCGCCGCCGAGCGTTCTCGCGGACACCCTCCTCGCCCGGCTTCCGGAGGTGTACGGGGCCGCCGCCGATCCCGAGCGGGCGGCGCAGATGCGCGCGTACATGAAGGATGTGGCCCCCTTCCTCGGCCTCACGTCCCCCGTGCGCCGGGAGCTGACCAAGGCCGCGCTCGACGGGACGCCGCGCCCCGACGAGAGCGACCTCACCGCCGTCGCACTGCGCTCCTGGGCCCTGCCCGAGCGCGAGTACGCCTACTTCGCGATCGACTACCTGCGCCGCCACGTGCGACACCTCACGTCCGGCTTCCTGCCTGTCACACGCGAACTGGTCACGACCGTGCCGTGGTGGGACACGGTCGATCACCTGGCGGCGCACATCGTCGGCGGCCTCGTCGCGGCCGACCCGAAGCTGCGCGCCGACATGGACGCCTGGATCGAGGACGAGAACCTCTGGGTGGCGAGGACCGCGCTCCTGCACCAGCTCCGCCACAAGGACGCCACCGACACCGGCCGGCTCTTCGCGTATTGCCTTCGGCAGTCCGGACACCCCGACTTCTTCATCCGCAAGGCGATCGGCTGGGCGCTGCGCGAATACGCCAAGACCGACCCCGACGCCGTACGGTCCTTCGTCGCCGCCCACCGGGACGTCCTGGCGCCGCTCTCGGTGCGCGAGGCACTGAAGAACGTAGGCGGATAACTCCCGCTCGGGGCACGGAAAACCATTCGACCCGCGACGTCCGGTCGGCGATGATCTGTCTCATGTTCCGGCACGCCACCCTCGCAGCTACGTCCGCAGTCGCGGACGCAGCTCTGGCTGCCGTTCTCCTGGCTGCCGCCGCAGCAGACGGCGCGCGAAGCTGACCCTCTCCGGATATTCCGGCGGACCCCGCAGGGGGAGGGTCGGTCCGGTTCAGGGGTCCCCGCCTCCCGCTTGGAGGCCAGTGCTTTTCTGAAGTTCCCGAAGGGACCTCATCGCCATGCCCAAGACGGCATACGTGCGCACCAAGCCGCACCTCAACATCGGCACCATGGGACACGTCGACCACGGCAAGACCACCCTCACCGCCGCCATCACCAAGGTCCTCGCCGAGCGCGGGGCGGGCACGTTCGTACCGTTCGACCGGATCGACAAGGCGCCCGAGGAGGCGCAGCGCGGCATCACCATCAACATCGCGCACGTCGAGTACGAGACCGACACCCGGCACTACGCGCACGTGGATATGCCGGGCCATGCCGATTACGTCAAGAACATGGTCACGGGCGCCGCCCAGCTCGACGGGGCGATCCTCGTCGTCTCGGCGCTCGACGGGATCATGCCGCAGACCGCCGAGCACGTGCTGCTCGCCCGGCAGGTGGGCGTCGACCACATCGTCGTAGCGATCAACAAGGCGGACGCGGGAGACGAGGAGCTCACCGACCTGGTCGAGCTCGAAGTGCGCGAGCTGCTGTCCACGCACGGGTACGGCGGCGACTCCGTGCCCGTCGTACGGGTCTCCGGGCTCAAGGCCCTTGAGGGGGACCCGCGTTGGACGGCGTCGATCGAGGCGCTGCTCGACGCGGTGGACACGTACGTTCCGATGCCGGAGCGGTACGTGGACGCGGCGTTCCTGCTGTCCGTCGAGAACGTGATGACCATCAGCGGGCGCGGCACGGTGGTGACCGGCGCGGTCGAGCGCGGCCGCGTGCGGGTCGGTGACCGGGTGCGGGTCTACGGGGCCGGTGACGTCGAGACCGTCGTCACCGGCGTCGAGACCTTCGGCAAGCCGATGGAGGAGGCGCAGGCGGGGGACAACGTGGCGCTGCTGCTCCGTGGTGTGCCGCGGGACGCGGTGCGGCGCGGGCACGTCGTCGCCGAGCCCGGCACGGTCGAGCCCGCGCGGCGCTTCACCGCGCAGGTGTACGTGTTGTCGGCGGCGGAGGGTGGCCGCTCGACGCCTGTCGTCACCGGGTATCGGCCGCAGTTCTACCTGCGTACGGCGGACGTCGTCGGGGATGTCGACCTCGGGGAGGCGGCGATTGCTCGGCCCGGTGAGACCGTCGCCATGACGGTGGAGCTGGGGCGGGACGTGCCGCTGGAGGCCGGGCTCGGGTTCGCGATCCGTGAGGGTGGGCGGACCGTGGGGGCGGGGACGGTTTCAGCGGTGCTGTGAGAGTGAGCGGGGGCCGGGGTCGGGCCGAAAAGGCCGGGGCTCTGCCCCGGACCCCGCTGCTCAAACGCCGCAGGGGCTTAAATAGGGGCGTGAACGCACCCGAGCCGATACCCGTCACCCGCGACGTCGACCACGGCACCGCCAAGCTGCTGCCCGACGTCGACCGGGCGCGGGCCTGGTTGCTCACGGTGGACGGCTCGCCCCAGTCGTACGTCGACCTGGACGAGCCCGCCCACCTGGAGTTCGAGTACGCGCGCCGGCTCGGCCACGTCCTCGACTGCCTCGGCGACGAGAGCGCGCCGCTCGACGTCCTGCACCTGGGCGGCGGCGCGCTGACCCTGCCTCGGTACGTCGCCGCCACCCGGCCCGGCTCGCGGCAGGACGTCGTCGAAGCGGACCGGGGGCTGCTCGAGATGGTCGCCGAACATCTGCCGGTGCCGGACGGCGCGGGCATCGTGGTGCACGGCGGCGACGCGCGGACCTGGCTGGAGGCGGCTCCCGAGGCGTGCGTGGACGTGCTCGTGGGGGACGTGTTCGGCGGCTCACGGGTGCCCGCGCACCTGACGACACTGGCCTACGCGCGTGAGGCGGCGCGCGTGCTGCGGCCCGGCGGGACGTACGCGGCCAATCTCGCGGACGGCGCGCCCTTCTCGTTCCTGCGGTCCCAACTGGCCACTTTCGCGGCCGTGTTCCCGCATGTCGCGCTCATCGCCGAGCCGGCGGTGCTGCGGGGGCGGCGGTTCGGCAACGCCGTGCTGCTCGCCTCGCGCGAAGAGCTGGAGGTGGCGGAGCTGGCTCGGCGCACCGCCCGCGACGCGTTCCCCGCGCGGGTGGAGCACGGCGCCGCGCTGCGCCGCTTCGTCGGCGCCACGAAACCGGTCGCCGACGCGGACGCGGTGCCGTCGCCGGAGCCACCGGGCGGCTCGTTCAGCGTGGGGTGACCGGGTCCGCCGCGGGGCTCCCGGAGGCCTTGGGCCCCGTCGTCCCGCGCCGCTTCAGGTGCCGTACGTCCGGCACGAACAGCACCGCGGACGTCGCCACGACGACGAGTGCCGCGCACCCCCACAGCGAGGCCGTCCGTCCGAAGGCCGACTCCGCGGGTCCTGCGAGCGCGGTGGCCAGCGGCACCATCGCGACCGAGCCGAACCAGTCGTAGGCCGAGACGCGGGAGAGTTTCTCCTCGGGGATCTCCTGGTGCAGCGCGGTGATCCAGGAGACGCCGAAGATCTCGATGGTGACGCCGCTGACGAACATCACGGCGACCAGCCAGCCGAGCGGTACGGGCACCGCGAGCGCCGCCGACGGCAGGGCGAGCGAGAAGACGGAGAGCGTCGCCGCGAACAGCAGCCGCTGCGGCTTCCACCGCATCATCAGCAGTCCGCCGAGGATCGTGCCCACGCCGAACGCGCCGAGCGCGATGCCCCAGGGCCCGGCCCCGCCCAGTTCGTCGCGCGCCACCAGCGGCCCGAACACCGCCTCGGCCGCGCCCACCACCGCGACCACGACCGCGAACTGGGCGACGATCGTCCACAGCCACGGCCGGCCGATGACCTCGCGCCACCCGTCCCGCATATCGGCGAGCAGTCCGCTGCCCGGCTCCCGCGGCGGTATGTCGCGCACCTGGAGGAACATCCGCAGCCCGCCCGCGACCAGGAACGCCACCGCGTCCACGGCGAGCACCCAGCCGGGCCCGAGCGCCGCGACCATCGCCCCGCCGAGCGCGGCGCCGCCCACCCCCGCCCCGGACATCCCCATCCGGAACAGCGCGAAGGCGCGGCTTGCCTGCTCCCCGGAGACGGAGGCCATCAGCATGCCCTCGGCCGCCGGGTTGAAGAACGCCTGCCCCGTCCCGCCGAGCGCGCTGAGCGCCATCATCTGCCACAGCTTCGGATCGCCCTGGAGGACGAGCAGCGCGAAGGCGCCCTGGGAGAGGAAGTTGAGAGCGTTCGCCGCGACCATCACGTGGTGCCGCGGCAGCCGGTCGGCGACCGCGCCGCCGACGAGCAGGAAGACCACGAGGAACAGCGTGCGGGACGCGGCCACCAGGCCCACGTCGCCACCGTCGCCGCCCGCGTCGAGCACGGCGAACGCCGAGGCGATCAGCGCGCCGTGCGCCCCCAGAGTCGTGACGACCGCCGAGACGGAGAGCAGCGTGTAGTTCCGTCCGGCCCACGCGGGGCGCAGGCGTCGAGGCTTCGGGTCGGGGGCGGCGGCAGAGGTCACGGAGGGACTATCGCCGCCATGCCACTGAATCGACAAACCGCTTCCCCGGGCATCGGGCGATTGGTCGGCAGATGCCTGATATATCCCAGTTGCTCGCACGCACTCGGAGGGATGGTCAAGCTTGCTACCGACGGGTAACATTCGGGCATGACCGCAGATCAGATGTCCATCGGCGAGATGCTCGCCGCCACGGTGCCGATGGCCCGCACCCTGAACCTCGAGTTCCACGAGACCACGCCGGAGAAGGCGGTCGTCTCGCTGCCCGACCAGGCCGACTACCACAACCACGTCGGCGGACCGCACGCCGGAGCGATGTTCACGCTCGGCGAGTCCGCGAGCGGCGCCATCGTCCTCGCCGCCTTCGGCGACCAGCTCTCGCGCGCGGTGCCGCTCGCCGTGAGTGCCGACATCGCGTACAAGAAGCTGGCGATGGGCCCGGTCACCGCCACCGCGACGCTCGGCCGTCCGGTCGCCGACGTCGTCGCCGAACTCGACGCGGGCGAGCGCCCCGAGTTCCCGGTGAGCATCGCGATCACACGTGAGGACGGCGCCGTGACCGGCGAGATGACGGTTCTCTGGACGCTGCGCCCCAACAGCTGAACGCCGCGCCCCACCACCTGAGGCCCTCCAGTGTGCGCGGGATCACACTCCCCACGGACGTTCATCGCGTGCAGCACTGCACCTTGTGGGACGCGGCGGCGTCATAGGGAGCAGGTAGGCTGCCCGGCGTGCGCGTACCGGAGGGGAGCGCGCGCCGGGCACAGGGCAACTTTGGTGGGTACGGGAGGCGACGTCGATGCACGTCCAGGCATGGCTCGACACGATTCCGGCGGTCGCCGTCTATGCCCTGGTGGCCGGGGTGATCGGCGTCGAGAGCCTCGGCATCCCGCTGCCCGGCGAGATCGTGCTCGTCTCCGCGGCCCTGCTCTCCTCGCAGCACGGCGATGTCAACCCGTTCATCCTCGGGGCCTGCGCCAGCGCGGGCGCCGTCGTCGGTGACTCCATCGGGTACGCGATCGGCCGCAAGGGCGGGCGCCCGCTGCTCGCCAAAATGGGCCGCAAGTTCCCCAAGCACTTCGGCCCCGGACATGTCGGCACCGCCGAGCGGTCCTTCGAGAAGTGGGGCATGTGGGCCGTCTTCTTCGGCCGCTTCATCGCCCTGCTCCGCATCTTCGCCGGACCGCTCGCGGGCGTCCTGCACATGCCGTACTGGAAGTTCCTCATCGCGAACGTCCTGGGCGGCGTCGTCTGGGCCGGCGGCACGACGGCCGTCATCTACTACGTCGGCGTGGTCGCGGAGGACTGGCTCAAGAGGTTCTCCTACGTGGGCCTCGGCGTGGCCGTCCTGATCGGCCTGGGCTCCATGCTCTTCGTGAAGCGCCGTGCAGCGAAGATGGTGGCGGACCACGAGGCGAAGGAAACGGCGACCGAGCCGCAATCCGCTTGATTCAAGCCCCTGCGGCGGTGGCGACGCCGGGTCTTTTCAAGCCCCGCCGTCGGACGAGAGCCAGCGGGGTCCGGGGCAGAGCCCCGCGACCGCAACCCCGCCGCAGGTCAGCGCTACTGGTGCGCCGCCCGATGCACCTTCGCCAGCTCCACATAATGCGTCCCGTTCAGCGTCACCATCTCCCGCTCCTCCGCGGAAAGCTCCCTCCGCACCTTCGCGGGAACACCGGCGACCAGTGATCCGGGCGGAACCACCATCCCCTGCGGCACCAACGCCTGCGCCGCGACCAGCGAACCCGCCCCGATCACCGCGCCGTTGAGCACGGTCGCCCCCATCCCGATCAGGACGTCGTCCTCGATCGTGCAGCCGTGCAGCACCGCGTTGTGGCCGACGGAGACCCGCTCGCCGATCGTCGCCGGGAACCCGAGGTCCACGTGCACCGTGCAGTTGTCCTGGATGTTGCTGTCGGCGCCGAGCGTGATCGGCTCGAACTCGGCCCGCAGCACCGCCCCGTACCAGAGGCTCGCGCCCGCGCTCAGCGTGACGTCGCCGACCACCACGGACGTCGGGGCGGTGAACGCCTCCGGGTCCACCTTCGGTTCCTTGTCGCCGATGCCGGTGACGAGTGCCTCGTGGGACATGAGGTCTGTGCTCCCTACGTGTCGTACGTGTCGTGCGGTGTGTGTCCTGCATACGTCGCGCCAAGGGAAAGGTACCTGTGGGGTGAAGATCACAGGTCGGCGAGGTGGGGGCGGACGATACGCGTGGGTAACGTGACGCCGTGCCGAAACAGCGGAACGACAAGGGTGGGCCGGGACACCGGCTCGTACAGGCCGGATGGCGCTGGGTGCAGCGCAAGGGCGCGGTCACCGCACGGCAGTCCGGCGGGCACCGGTTCGGCGCGATCGGGCACGGCACGAAGCTCGCGTTCCCCCAGGGCACGGTGTTCGGCGAGCCGTGGATCCGGCTGGGCGCGCACTGCATCATCGGGGAGCAAGTGACCCTGACCGCGGGCCTGATGCCGGATCTGGACCTCGGCCAGGACCCGATCCTGACCCTCGGCGACGGCGTCGTGATCGGCCGCGGCAGCCATGTCATCGCCGATACGACGGTGCGGATCGGCAGCGACGTCTACATGGGCCCGTACGTCTACATCACCTCCACCAACCACTCGTACGACGATCCGCACGAGCCCATCGGCAAGCAGTGGCCCCGGATGGAACCGGTCGAGATCGGCCCCGGCTGCTGGATCGGCACCGGCGCCGTGATCCTGCCGGGCGCCCGCCTCGGCCGGAACGTGGTGGTCGCGGCCGGGGCCGTGGTGCGCGGCGACGTACCCGACCACGCCGTGGTCGCGGGCGCGCCCGCACGCGTCGTACGGAGTTGGGACGCGGAGTCCGGCTGGCAGCCGCCGCTCAGGACCCCGGCGCCGCGGGCGATCCCCGAAGGGGTCACGCCGGACCAACTGCTCGCTCTGTCCGAACTGACGGACGAAGCCTGGGACACTGACCACCGGACCAGATAGATGTAGCGAGCAATCAGGGAAGCCGTGGACACGAGCGAGACGAGCGACGACAGCAGGGCCGCCGAGGAGAAGACGGCGGCGGAGGCCACGCCACGCGGCTGGCGCCGATGGGCCATGGACACCCGGCCCCTGCGCATCCCCGCCTACCGCCGCCTGTGGTCGTCGACCATCGTCACGGCCGTCGGCAGCCAGCTCACGGCGGTCGCCGTGCCCAAGCAGATCTTCGACATCACCGGGTCCTCGGCCTGGGTCGGTGCCGCGAGCATGGCGGGGCTCGTGCCGCTCGTGGTGTTCGCGCTGTGGGGCGGGGCGATCGCCGACCACATGGACCGGCGCAAGCTGCTCCTTGTCACCAACAGCGGCATCGCGGTGACCTCGGTCCTCTTCTGGCTGCAGGCGATATCCGGGCTGAACTCGGTGGCCGTGCTGATGGTGCTGCTCGCGATGCAGCAGGCGTTCTGGGGCCTCAACGCACCGGCCCGCAACGCGTCCATCGCGCGGCTCGTGCCCGAGAGCCAACTGGCCGCGGCCAACGCGCTCGGCTCGACGGTCATGCAGACCGGCCAGGTCGTCGGCCCGCTCCTCGCCGGTGTGCTCATCCCGGTGATCGGGCTGCCGGAGCTGTACCTGATCGACGCCGTCGCGCTGTGCGTCACCGTGTGGGCGGTGTACCGGCTGCCGTCCCTGCCGCCGCTCGTCGCGTCGGTGAAGAAGCGGGCGGGCGTGCGCGAGATCGTCGACGGCTTCCGGTACATGTCCACGCACAAGGTGCTGCTGCTGTCCTTCCTCGCGGACATCATCGCGATGGTGTTCGGCATGCCGCGTGCCCTGTTCCCGCAGCTCGCCGCGGAGACGTACGCGCCGTACGGGGAGGGGCTCGCGCTGGGGCTGCTGTTCGCGGCGATCCCCATCGGCGCGGTGCTCGGGGGCCTCTTCTCCGGCACGTTCTCGCGGGCGAAGCGGCACGGGTGGATGGTGATCGGGGCGATCGTCGCGTGGGGCCTCGCCATCGCCGGGTTCGGGCTGAGCGGGAGCCTGTGGTGGGCGGTCGTCTTCCTCGCCGTGGCCGGAATCGCCGACATGGTGTCCATGGTGTTCCGCGGGGCGATCCTGCTCTCCGCCGCGACGGACGAGATGCGGGGCCGTATGCAGGGCGTGTTCACGGTCGTCGTCGCGGGCGGCCCCCGGCTTGCGGACGTTCTCCACGGCTCGGGCGGCTCCGCCTTCGGCGCGCAGCCGGCGGTCGCCGGGGGCGGCCTCCTGGTGGTCCTGGCGATGCTCCTCCTGGCCTTCACCGTCCCGGCGCTCCGCCGCTACCGCGTCTGACCGGGGCGGGTGGCGTGGCCGGGGCGGGTGCCGTGGTCGACGCCCGAGGCAATGGTTCCGCGGCACCGGCCCAAAGACCGGGGCTCCGCCCCGCACCCCGCTGCTCAATCGCCGCAGGGGCTTGATTTGCTCGCCCGCCGCACGGGCTTGAATTGATTCGCCCGGCGCGGGGCTTGAGCTATCAAGCCCTGCCGACGCCACTGCACTGAACACTGTCGTCTAAAATATTGGTCCAAAGGTTCCCCAGGCTGCTGGGCCCCGACTCTGGACGGAACGTGGCGGATCTCGATCTCCTGAATCAGGCGCTCGCGCGCAACGTCAAGCACTGGCGGTCCGAGCGCGGCTTCACGCTCGACGCGCTCGCCGCCCGCGCGGGCGTCAGCCGCGGCATGCTCATCCAGATCGAGCAGGCTCGCACGAACCCCAGCATCGGCACCGTCGTCAAGATCGGCGACGCGCTCGGCGTCAGCATCACCACGCTGCTCGACTACGAACAGGGCCCCGACGTCCGCATCGTGACGGAGGATCAGGCCGTGCGCCTGTGGCACACGGAGGCCGGCAGCTACAACCGGCTGCTCGCCGGAACCGAGTCCGAGGGCCCGCTGGAGATGTGGGACTGGCACCTCGTGCCCGGTGACGGCAGCGACTCCGACCCGCACCCGCAGGGAACGGTCGAACTGGTCCATGTCACGGCGGGTGAACTGACCCTCGTCGTGGACGGGGCCGCGCATGTAGTGCCCGAGGGTGCGAGCGTCTCGTTCGAGGCGAGCAGCCCGCACTCCTACCGAAACGACGGGACCGGGGACGTGGAGATGATCATGGCTGTGTCGGTGCCTTTCGTACGTTGAGACACCCGGCGGCCGGGCGCGCGGCGGCTGTTAGCGTGCCGCCATGCGCGCACCCATCGGCACCTTCGACCACGTACTCGCCGCCCCCGAGGCCCTCGACCTGCTCACCCGGCCCGTCGCCGACGCCGTCCGGAACTGGCGCGGCACCGTGCCCGCGCAGGACCTGATCCACGTCGACACCGACCCCGAGTGGGCCGACACGGCGACGTTTGTCGAGCACTACGGCCCCGACCTGCTCGCCACGTCCGCGAACTGCGTCGTCGTCGCGGGCAAGCGCGGTGGCGAGACCACCCTCGCGGCCTGCGTCGTGCTGTCCGCGACGAAGGTCGACGTCAATGGGGCGGTGCGGCGCCAACTCGGCGCCCGCAAGGCCTCGTTCGCCCCGATGGGCCGCGCCACCGGTGAGACCGGCATGGAGTACGGCGGCATCACCCCGATCGGCCTGCCCGCCGACTGGCCGGTCCTCGTGGACGCCGCCGTCGTCGACCTCCCGCACGTCCTCATCGGCAGCGGCACCCGCCGCGGCAAGCTGATCGTGCCGGGCAAGGCGCTGTCCGAGCTGCCGGGCGCGGTCGTGGTGGAGGGGCTCGGCGTCACTGTCTGACGTGCCTGCCGGAGGTCACCCCCGCCGTGCCGCCCCTGTGCTCTCCCGCACCACCAGCCGCGTCGGCACCAGCGTCGTGCCGTGTTCCGTCTCGCTCTCGCGTACCTGGCGCAGCGCGCTCTCCACACAGCGCCGGCCGACCTCGGCGAAGTCCTGGTGGACCGTGGTGAGCGGGGGCTGGTACGAGCCCGAGTCCGGGATGTCGTCGAAGCCGATGACCGAGACGTCCTCGGGGACCTTGCGGCCGCGTTCCTCCAGGGCCCGCAGCAGGCCGAGCGCCATCTGGTCGTTCGCCGCGAACACCGCGGTGCAGTCGGCCTGTTCGGCGAGGCGCAGGCCCGCACGGTAGCCGGACTCGGCCGACCAGTCGCCCCGTGCCAGCGGCGGGACGGCGCGGCCCGCGGCCTCAAGTGCCGCACGCCAGGCGTCCGTTCGGCGCTGGGCGGCGTACGACTCGGAGGGCCCCGCCAGGTGCCAGACCGTGCGGTGGCCGAGGTCGAGGAGGTGGCGCACCGCGTCGCGGGTGCCGCCCGCCTGGTCCGTGTCCACCACCGCGTAACGGTCGCCGGCGTCCGAGTCCGCGACCACGACCTTGACGTGCGGCGGCAGCGACAGGCGCGCCGAGTCGAGCAGGTGGACCTCCATGATGACGATGACGGCGTCCACCGCCAGCTCACCGAGGCGGGAGAACGCGCCGCGCACCTCGTCCTGCGTGGGCACCGCGACCGGCAGCAGCGTGACCGCGTAACCCTCCTGCGCGGCCGAGGTGGCGATCGCCTCCAGCGTGCGCATGTTGCCCGTCGTGGACAGCGTGAACGTGATGACGCCGATGGTGCGGAAGTCGCCCCGCTTCAGCGCCCGCGCCGCACTGTTGGGGCGGTAGCCGAGCTCCTTCATCGCGGCGCGGACCCGCTCGCGGGTCTCCTCGTTGACGCCGGGGAAGCCGTTCGAGACGCGGGAGACCGTCTGGGACGAGACACCCGCGACCCGGGCGACGTCGGCCATCGACGCGTTCTGTGTACGACCCCTGCCGCGCCGCGGGGCGTTCTCCTTGGTTGTCACCGTCTCCCTCACCGACTCTTGACCCTCGTCCTCGGTGCAGTGTAGACATGCCGCCACCGAATGTTTACGCAAACATAACAGCTGTCGAGCCCCTTGCGGCCAGGGATGTTTACGCAAACATCGGGGACCGTGACGCATGGACCATGACGCATGGACCAGTGAGGGGCGAGATGACCACGCTGCAACCGCCGGTCGCCTTGAGGCGGCGCCGCTCGTGGACGGGCTGGGGGTTCATCGGCCCCTTCGTGCTCGTCTTCGCACTGGTCTTCCTCGCGCCGCTCGCCTACTCCGTCTACCTGAGCCTGTTCCGTACGCAACTCATCGGCGGCACCACCTTCGTAGGCCTCGACAACTACCAACAGGCCCTCCAGGACGGCCAGTTCTGGGAGGGCGTCGCCCGCGTCGGCCTGTTCCTGCTGATCCAGGTGCCGGTCATGCTGGGCATCGCCCTGCTCGTCGCCCTCGCGATCGACAGCGGCCGCCTCTACGGCAAGGACTTCTTCCGGATCACCGTCTTCCTGCCCTACGCGGTCCCCGCCGTCGTCGCGACCCTCATGTGGGGCTTCATGTACGGCACCCGCTACGGACTGGTCGGCGACCTGGGCGACGCGTTCGGCACGAAGATGCCCGACCCGCTCTCCGCCGACCTGGTCCTCGCATCCCTCGGCAACATCGTGACCTGGGAGTTCGTCGGCTACAACATGCTGATCTTCTTCGCCGCGCTGCGCGTCGTACCGCACTCCCTGTACGAGGCGGCCGAGATCGACGGCGCCGGGCAGTGGCGCGTCATCACCGCCATCAAGCTCCCGGCGATCCGCGGCGCCCTCGTCATCGCCACGATCTTCTCGATCATCGGCAGCTTCCAGCTCTTCAACGAGCCCGCCATCCTCCAGAAGCTCGCGCCGAACGCCATCACCACCGACTACACGCCGAACTACTACACGTACTCGCTGTCCTTCGCGGGCCAGCAGCAGAACTACTCCGCGACGGTCGCCATCGTCATGGGCGTGATCACGATGATCGTCGCCTACGTGGTCCAGCTGCGCGGCATGCGCAAGGGAGCGTGAGCGCGATGACCACCACCACCGGGCCCGTCCGGCCGAGTACCTCGCGGGGGTCCGCCGCCCCGCGCCTGCGTTCACCGCGCCGCCGGGCGAGGTCCGGGCGCTCCCGGCGCAGCGTCCTGCTGACCGTGCTCACCGGCATCGTCCTCGTCTACAGCCTGCTGCCGCTGGTGTGGCTCCTGATCAGCGCCACCAAGTCCCAGCAAGGGCTGGCCCGTTCGTTCGGCCTCTGGTTCGACTCGGACTTCGACCTCTGGCACAACATCGGCGCCACCTTCACGTACCAGGACGGCGTCTTCGGCCGCTGGCTCCTCAACACCCTCCTGTACGTGGTGGTGGGCGCGGGCGGCGCCACCTTCCTCGCGGTCCTCGGCGGGTACGCGCTCGCCAAGTTCGCCTTCCCGGGCAAGCGTGCCGTGTTCGCCGTCGTCATCGGAGCGGTCGCGGTGCCCGGCACGGCGCTCGCCGTCCCCACGTTCCTGATGTTCAGCGAGATGGGGCTCACCGACACCCCGTGGGCCGTCGTCATCCCGTCGCTGGTCTCGCCGTTCGGCCTGTATCTGATGTGGGTGTTCGCCACCGAGGCGATCCCCACCGAGCTGATGGAGGCCGCCCGCATCGACGGTGCGAGCGAGCTGCGCACCTTCTTCCGGGTCGCCCTGCCGCTGCTCGCGCCCGGCACCGTCACCGTGCTGCTCTTCACCACCGTCGCGACCTGGAACAACTACTTCCTGCCGCTGATCATGCTGAAGGACCCCGACTGGTATCCGCTCACGCTAGGCCTCGACTCCTGGAACAAGCAGGCGCAGACGGCCGGCGGCGAGGCCATCCCCCATCTCGTGCTCACCGGCTCGCTGCTCACCATCGTGCCGCTGATCGCCGCGTTCCTGCTGCTCCAGAAGTACTGGCAGTCGGGTCTCTCCGCCGGAAGCGTCAAGGAGTAGGCGCGGCACCGCAGTTCGCACCCTGCACACCCTCCGTAGGACCACGAAGAAGTGGAAGCCATCGCCATGCGCCAGTTGCCCCAGCACTCCCGCCGCGTCCTGCGCGGCATAGGTCTCCTCTGCGCCCTCGCCCTCGGGGCCACCGCCTGCGGCGGCTCCGACGACGGCGGCTCCGCCGACAAGAAGGTCGGGTCGGCCGACCTTCGGTCCGCCCTGAAGAAGGGCGGCACCGTCACCGTGTGGGCGTGGGAGCCCACCCTCAAGCAGGTCGCCGCCGACTTCGAGAAGAAGTACCCGAAGGTCGACGTCAAGCTGGTCAACGCGGGCACCAATAACGACCAGTACAAGGCCCTGTCGAACGCGATCTCGGCGAAGAAGGGCGTCCCGGACGTCGCGCAGATCGAGTACTACGCCCTCGGTCAGTACGCCTTGACCAAGCAGATCACCGACCTCAAGGCCTACGGCGCCGAGAAGCTGGCGGACTCGTACTCGCCGGGGCCGTGGAACTCGGTGAAGTCCGGCGACGGTGGCGGTGTCTACGGACTGCCCATGGACTCGGGCCCGATGGCGCTCTTCTACAACAAGAAGGTCTTCGACAAGTACAAGATCGCCGTCCCGACGACCTGGGACGAGTACGTCGAGGCCGCCCGCAAGCTGCACAAGGCGAACCCGAAGGCGTACATCACCAGCGACGCCGGCGACGCGGGCCTGACCACCAGCCTGCTGTGGCAGTCCGGTTCGCACCCGTACAAGGTCGACGGCACCAAGGTCGGCATCGACTTCACCGACGCGGGCGCGAAGAAGTACACCGCCACCTGGCAGAAGCTGATCGACGACAAGCTCGTCTCGCCCGTCACCGGCTGGACCGACGACTGGTACAAGGGCCTCGGCGACGGCACCATCGCCACGCTGCCCACCGGCGCCTGGATGCCCGCCAACTTCGCGTCCGGCGTGAAGGGCGCGTCCGGCGACTGGCGTGTCGCCCCCATGCCGCAGTGGGAGAAGGGCGCGAACGCGAGCTCGGAGAACGGCGGCAGTTCGCTCGCACTGCCCGAGCTCGGCAAGAACAAGGAACTCGCCTACGCCTTCGTCGAGTACGCCAACTCCGGCGCGGGCGTGCAAACCCGCATCAAGAACGGCGCGTTCCCCGCGACGACGAAGGACCTGAACTCGTCGTCGTTCCAGAACACCGAGTTCCCCTACTTCGGCGGCCAGAAGGCCAACAAGATCTTCGCAGAGTCCGCGAAGAGCGTGCCCACCGACTGGAAGTACCTGCCGTTCCAGGTGTACGCCAACTCGATCTTCAACGACACCGTCGGCAAGGCGTACGTGTCCCCGACCAAGCTCACGGCCGGGCTGAAGTCCTGGCAGGACGCGTCCGTCAAGTACGGCACCGAGCAGGGCTTCACCGTCACCAAGTAGCGCGCGCTGCTTCAACTCCGCATGTCTGGAAGGACATTCATGGTCGCCCCCCTCGCCTCCCGATTCCCGTACGCGCAGAGCTCGGACGGCGCCCGGCGCCTCGGCTACGGAGCCGACTACAACCCCGAGCAGTGGTCGCGGGAGGTGTGGGCGGACGACATCCGGCTGATGCGCGAGGCCGGGGTGAACGTCGTGTCCCTCGCCATCTTCTCCTGGGCGCGGCTCCAGCCCACGGCCGACACCTGGGACTTCGGCTGGCTCGACGAGATCATGGACCTGCTGCACGCGGGCGGCATCGGTGTCGACCTGGCCACCGCCACCGCGTCGCCGCCACCGTGGCTGACCGCCGCGCACCCGGAGATCCTGCCGGTGACCGCGAGCGGCGAGACGCTGTGGCCGGGCGCCCGCCAGCACTGGCGGCCCACGTCGCCCGTCTTCCGCGAGCACGCACTCGCGCTGGTCCGCAGGCTCGCGTCCCGGTACGCCGACCACCCCGCCCTGGTCGCCTGGCACGTCAACAACGAGCTGGGCTGCCACAACGTCTACGACCACTCCGACGACGCGGCCCGCGCCTTCCGGCTCTGGCTGCGCCGCCGCTACACCACGCTCGACGCCCTCAACGACGCCTGGGGCACGGCGTTCTGGTCCCAGCGCTACAGCGACTGGGAGCAGCTCCTGCCGCCGCGGCTCGCCGCCTCGCACCCCAACCCGACGCAGCAGCTCGACTTCAAACGGTTCTCCTCCGACGCGCTCAAGAACCATCTGCTGGCCGAGCGCGCGATCCTGCGGGAGCTGACCCCGGACACGCCCGTCACCACCAACTTCATGGTGATGCCGGGCACCAAGGGAATGGACTACGCGGACTGGGCGGGCGAGGTGGACTTCGTCGCCAACGACCACTACGTCATCCCCGGTCCGCAGGACCGCGACGAGCTCTCCTTCTCCGCCAACCTCACCAGCGGCATCGCGGGCCACCGGCCCTGGTTCCTGATGGAGCACTCCACCAGCGCCGTGAACTGGCAGCCCGTCAACCTGCCGAAGAGGCCGGGGGAGTTGGCCCGCGACTCGCTGCTGCACGTCGCGCACGGCGCCGACGCCGTCTGCTTCTTCCAGTGGCGGCAGTCGGCTGCGGGCGCCGAGAAGTACCACTCGGCGATGCTCCCGCACGCCGGGGCCGACAGTGAACTCTTCCGCTCCGTCGTCGAGTTGGGCGGCACGCTTGAGGCGCTCGCCCCGATCGCGGGCAGCGGGCGCGAAACCGCTCGCGTGGCGATCCTCTTCGACTGGGACTCGTGGTGGGCCGGCGAGCAGGACTCCCACCCCACCTCCCGCCTCGACTACCACCGCGAGGCCCTCGACTGGTACTCGGCGCTGCTGCGCCTCGGCATCCGCGCCGACGTGGTGCCCGCACACCACACCGACCTGTCCGCGTACGACGTCGTCATCGCGTCCGTCCTGCACGTGGTGCCGCAGCCGCTCGCCAAGGAACTCACCCGGTACGTCGAGGGTGGCGGCCACCTCGTCACCACGTACTTCTCCGCGATCGTCGACGAGAACGACCACGTGTGGCTCGGCGGCTATCCGGGCGCGCTGCGTGACGTCCTCGGCATCCGTATCGAGGAGTTCGGGCCGCTCCTCGACGGGGACACCGTCGACCTGGACAACGGCACCACCGGCAGCCTGTGGACCGACCGGATCTCCGTCACCGGCACGGACGTCGAGGTGCTCGCCGGCTACCGGACCGGCACGTACGCGTCCCGCCCGGCCGTCACCCGGCGCGGCACCGGCCGCGGTTCGGCGGCGTACGTCTCCACCCGCCTCGGCGTCGACGGCCTCGCTGTGCTGCTGCCCGAGCTGCTCGCGCCCGCCGGGGTGCGCAGTGAACTCCCGGAGCAGGCCCGTGGGTTGGTCGAGGAGGTCGTGCGGCGCGACGCCGAGCACCGCTACGTCTTCCTGGTCAACCGGAGCGACGAGCGGGTGCCGCTGCCGGGCCTGACCGGCGAGGTCCTCGTCGGTCCTCCCGGTGACGAGTTGGTCCTCGCGCCCCGTCAGGTCGCCGTCCTGCGGCAGCCCAACTCCGGTTTCGGCCAACGGTGAAGGGTCACCGATGTGACGTCGTGAACGCGTGCGGCGCGTACTCCTCTGCGAGGCCGTCGATGAGGGCGGCCGCCCAGCAGGAGTGATCGTGGCCGCCCTCGTAGACGTTGAGGGAGACGTCGAACCCGCGGTCCGCCATCAGTGTGTGCAGCCGGTACAGGTCGTCGAGCATCGTGCCCTCGTTGGAACCGACGTCCATGCGGACGCGGACGTCACCGACCGGTGCCGCGGCGGCCTGTTCGTACAGCCAGGTCTCCGCCCCATCGGCGGACGGTCCCGGGCGTGCCGTCATGCCGGGGCGCCACCAGGTGGAGGCCGAGTGGGCGAGCACCGTGCCGAAGGTGTCGGGGCGGCGCAGGGCGGCCGCGAGGGCGGTCAGGCCGCCGAGACTCTGTCCGCTCAGCACGGTGTGCCGGGGTCCGGGCACGTCCTTCGTCACGGCGGGCAGCAGCTCGTCGGCGAGCATGTCGATGAAGCGCGGATCGGCGCCGAGCTGCCGCATGCGGGCCGCCGGATCGGCCCCCGCCTCGATCCCGACGACGGCCATGGGCGGGATCCGGCCCGCCTCGGCGGCGGCGGTGACCGCGGCCGTGATGCCGTACCGGTCGAACCACCGCTCGCCGTCGAACACGACGAGCAGCCCCGGCGGGGGACCGGTGTCGCAGAGCTCCGGGACGAACTGCCGTACGCGATACACCGATCCGTCGGCGGCAGCGAAGTCGAAGGCCTCGCCGCGGCCCGCGTCGGAGGGCGAGCAGGCGGGCCACTCCGCAAGTGAGGGCGCCCCGTCGAGCTCGATCAGTGAGCCGAACGGGCCGTCCGCATACCGGTTCAGCGGGTCCATGCGGTCGTCCGGCAGCCCACGGGAGGCGCCGCTGCGCGGTCCGTCCGGCGTCATGTGGGGATCGTCGGTGCCGAAGGGGTGGATGCGGTAGCCGCAGCGCAGCCCCAACGGCAGCCGCAGGCTGACGTACCAGACGTCGGTGCCGTCGAGGCGGCGCATCATGCCCGCGCGGAAGCGGTGTTTGTCGGTGATGCGGTTGGCCAGGAGGTAGACCCCCTCGACGGGCCTGTCCTCGCGCCACACCACCGTGACCAGGCGTACTCCCGACGCGTCCTGGACGGGTTCGATCAACGGGCTCCCGGTATGGGCGAGTTCTCGCCAAAACCGATCCAGCGCTTCCGGCCCGTGCGTCCGCACCTCGCCCAACAGCCGGGCCAGATGCGGACTTTCGGGTTCCGCGGACGAAGTCATGTTCCCCATCGTGTGTCCGAGCCTCCAAGAAACTTGTGATACGAACTTAGGTAAGCCTAACCTAAGAACACGGGAGTTGTTTATGCGTGTGCTGTTCGTCGGCCCTCCGCTCTACGGACTGCTGTATCCGGTCCTGTCGCTGGCGCAGGCCTTCCGCGCCGAAGGGCACGACGTCGTAGTGGCCAGCGCCGGGGACTTCACCAAGCGCGTCGCCGAGGCCGGTCTCGTCGGCTTCGACGCCGCGCCGGACCTGGACTCGGAGGCCGAGTACCGGCAGGGGGAGGGCCGCCGCAAGCGGCTCAACATGGGCACCAAGATGGGAAGGTTCTCCTTCTTCGGCGACGAAATGGCCGACGCGCTGGTCGACTTCGCCGGCATGTGGCGGCCGGACCTCGTGATCTACCCGCCGCTCGGGGTCGCGGGTCCGCTGGTGGCGGCCAAGTACGACCTGCCCGTCGTCATGCAGACCGTCGGCTTCGGTCATCAGCGCTGGCACGTCGAGGGCGTGACCAGGTCCATGGACGAGGCCTACGCCCGGCACGGCGTGGCCGCGCCGCAGCCGGACCTGCTGTGGCTGGACGTCGCCCCGCCCAGCATGAAGGTCCTCGACGAGCCGGACCTGTGGTCGATGCGGTACGTCCCCTACAACGGCGGCACCGTCCTGGAGGACTGGTGGAGCACCGACTCCGGACGGCCCCGCATCGTCGTCAGCCTCGGCACCCTCAAGCCGATGGTCGACGGCATCGACCTGGTCAAGTGGGTCGTCGAGTCCGCCCATGAATCGGAGGCGGAGTTCGTGCTCTCGCTCGGTGTGCACGGGCAGCAGGAGATCGAAGAACTGCCCGACAACGTTCGCCTCGTGTCCTGGATCCCGGCGGGGCCGCTGCTCGGCCGCGCCGCCGGATTCATCCACCACGGCGGAGCGGGCAACACGCTCACCGCGCTGTCCTCGGGGGTCCCGCAGATCGTCTTCGGCCAGGGCGCCGACCGGCCCGTCAACGCGCGGACCGTCGAGGAGCGCGGCTGCGGTTTCGTGCCGGGCGAGCACGGCCTCGTCAAGGAGGACATCGACCGGCTGCTGACCGACGCCTCGCTGCAAACCGCCGCCGACGCCGTACGCGACGAGATGCGCGCGCAGGACCCGCCGACCGTCGTCGCCAGGCGCCTCGCCGACCTCGTCGGGTCGGGCTTCCGCCCCGGTCCGACGGCCGCACCCGCACTCGAGGACGTCTGAGGAGACATGCCGAATTCACTGTTCCCCACGACAGGACCCGGCTGGCTGCGGCGCCTGATGGGCATCTGCCTGAGCCGAAGGCGGCTCATGGCCGCGATCGTCTTCTCCTCCATCCTGAGCATCGTCCTGGTGACCCTCGGCCCGCTCCTCACCAAGGACGGCGTCAACCAGGCCGTCGCCGGTGACAGCAGCGGCATCGGCTGGGTCGCCGCCGGACTCGCGCTCATCGCCGCGATCGACTTCGTCGGCAACTACGTACGCCGCTTCACCGGCGGAAAGCTCGCCCTCGACGTGCAGCACAGCCTGCGCGAGGACGTGTTCAACAGCATCCAGCGGCTCGACGGTCCCGGCCAGGACAAGCTGCGCACCGGGCAGGTCATCTCCCGCACCAACAGCGACCTCCAGCAGATCCAGCAGATGCTGACCATGCTTCCGGTGCCGCTCACGGTCGTCACGTACTACCTCTTCGGCATCGCCGCGATGCTCTGGCTCTCGCCCCGGCTGACCGTCGTCACCGTGCTCGTGGTCCTCGCGCTCGGCGCCGTCGCGATGTGGACCAGGCGCCGGGTCTTCGAGACCTCCGCGCGGGCCGCCAACGACGCGGCCGAGGTGACCGAGCACATCAAGGAGGCCATCGACGGCGTCCGCGTCGTCAAGGGCTTCGGCCAGGAGGAGCGGGAGATCCGCTGGCTCGACAGGGCCACCCGGGGCCTCTTCGGCCGCCGTATGCGGATGATGCGCGTGCACGCCGCGCCCGGCGCGACCATGCTCGCGCTGCCCGTCCTCGGCCAGATCGCCGTGCTGGTGTACGGCGGCAGCATGGTCATGGACGCCCGTATCGACATCGGCACGTTCATCGCCTTCGCCGCCTATCTGACGATGCTCACCGGCCCCACCCGCGTGTTCGCCTCGTACCTGGTGATCGCCCAGCGCACCCGCGCCTCCGCCGAGCGCATCTTCGAGCTCATCGACTCGCGGCCCGAGATCCACGACGGCGACAGTGAACTCGCCGACGCGCCCACGGAGTTGGTGTTCGAGAACGTCGGCTTCGGTTACACGCACGACGACCCGGTCCTGAGCGACGTCTCCCTGCGCGTCGGCGCCGGGGAGACCGTCGCCGTCGTCGGCCCCTCCGGATCGGGCAAGTCGACACTGTCGCTGCTCATCCCGAGGTTCTACGACGCCACCTCCGGAACCGTCGCCCTGGGTACCGCCGACGGCCGCACCGACATCCGCAACCTGCGTCTGGAATCGCTGCGCTCGCACGTCGGCGTCGTCTTCGAGGAGCCCTTCCTCTTCGCGCGCAGCGTCCGCGAGAACATCGCCTACGGGCACGAGGACGCCACCGACGAGGAGATCGTCACCGCGGCCGAGGCGGCGGGCGCGCACGCGTTCATCACCGCCCTGCCCGCCGGCTACGACACCGAGCTGACCGAGCGCGGCCAGAACCTCTCCGGAGGCCAGCGCCAACGCCTGGCACTGGCACGGGCGTTGCTGAAGCGGCCGCAGGTGCTGATCGTCGACGACGCGACCTCCGCCGTCGACGCCACGACCGAGGCCGCCATCCACCGCGCCCTGGAGAGCTACGTCGGCGGCGACCGCGTCACCGTGCTCATCGCCCGGCGCCGCTCCACCCTGGAGCTCGCCGACCGGATCGTGGTGCTCGACGACGGTCGCGTCGCCGACAGCGGTACGTACGCCGAACTCGCCGAACGCAGCGTCGTCTTCCAGGAGTTGCTCGCGGGCGACACCGATGAGATCGACGCGCGCACGGCCCGCACACCGGCCGAGTTGTGGCCCGAACGGGAAGCCGAGAGCAGGCCCGAGGCCCCGGCGCCCCGCGACCGGTTCGCCGAGATCCCGCCGAACGTGCTCGCGGACGTCGCCCGGCAGACCCCGCCCACGTTGCGCGCGATTCTGAGCCCGGTGCGAGGACTGCTCACCGTCGCCCTCGCCCTGATCGCCTTCGACGCGCTGGCCCGCGTGCTCGTACCGGTCCTGCTCCAGCGCGGCATCGACGAGGGCATCTCGCCCAAAACCATGAGCACGGTCTGGTGGATCGCGGGCATCGCCCTCGCGCTGTGCGCGGCCAACTGGTTCGTCTACACGTACCAGACCCTGACCAGCGCCCGCGCCTCCGAGTCCGTCCAGTACGGGCTCCGGCTGCGCAGCTACCGGCACCTCAACCTGCTCGGGCTCGACCACTACGAGAAGGAGAGCGCGGGCAGCCTGCTCACCCGGATGACCGTGGACATCGACTCCCTGTCGAAGTTCCTGCAACAGGGCATGGTGCAGGGCATGGTGAGCGTCCTGACGATGGGCGGCATCGCCGTCGCCATGTTCGTCCTCGACTGGCGGCTCGCACTCGCCGCGCTCGCGCCGTTCCCGGTCATCGCCCTGATCACACCGGTCTTCCGGCGCCTGAGTTCGAGTGCGTACAACGAGGCGCGCGACCAGCTCGGCAAGGTCAACAGCTCGCTGCGGGAGAACGTCGCGGGTCTGCGCGTCGCCCAGTCCCACGGCAAGCAGAACAGCACGGCCAAGCACTTCAGCTCCCTGTCGAACCTGAACCGGCTGATCCAGGTGAAGGGGCAGCGGTACATCTCGCTGTACTTCCCGTTCCTGGCGTTCTGCTCGGAGCTGTCGATGGCCCTCGTCGTGCTGGCAGGCGGATACCTCGTCGCGAACGGCACGGTCACGACCGGTGTACTCGCCGCCTTCCTGCTGCTGCTGGGGCAGTTCTACGGGCCGATCCAGCAGCTGTCGAACATCTACGACGCGTATCTGCAGACCCGCACCAGCGTGCGCAAGGTCACCCAACTCCTCGGCACCGAGCCCTCGCAGCGCACCGTCGCCGAACCCGTCGCGGTCTCCGGGCGGTTCACCGGGCACATCGCGCTGCGGGACGTGACCTTCCGCTACGAAGGGGCGGCCGAGGACACCGTCACCGTCGATGACCTCACGCTGGAGGCCGGGAAGAGCGTCGCCGTCGTGGGGGCCACCGGGGCGGGCAAGTCGACCCTGGTGAAACTCCTCGCGCGGTTCTACGACCCGGGGTCCGGGACGGTGCGGCTCGACGGGGTCGACATCGGCCGCTACGAACTCGCGGGCTACCGGCAGCGGGTCGGCATCGTCCCGCAGGAGGCCCATCTGTTCGAGGGCGACATCGCGGAGAACATCCGCTACGGCCGCCCCGACGCGAGCGATGCCGAGGTCGCCGCGGCGGCCGACGCGGTGGGTGCCACCGCGACCATCGCCCGGCTGCCAGGAGGCTTCCGGCACGCCGTGCGCCAGGCCGGCGGCAATCTGTCGGCCAGCGAGCGCCAACTCGTCGCCCTGGCACGGGTGGCGCTCGTCGACCCGGACGTGCTGCTGCTCGACGAGGCCACCGCGATGCTCGACGCCGGCACGGAGAGCGCCGTGCTCGACGGCATGTTCAAGGCGGCCCGCGACAAGACGGCCCTGCTGGTCGCCCACCGCCTGACGACGGCCGCCCGCTGCGACCGTGTCCTGGTGATGGACGCGGGACGGCCCGTCGAGTACGGCCCGCACGCCGAACTCCTCGCGGCGGACGGCGCGTACGCCCGCCTGTGGAACAGCGGACGCCCGAAGGAACCCGCCAAGGAAGCGGCCGGCACGCCGGCCTGACCCACCTTGCGTACGACGCCGCCCCCGCCACGTCACACATGGCGGGGGCGGCGTCGTACGGGTTCGGTCAGACGTGCTGCGCCCTGCGCTCCCGCAGCAGCAGCCACGCCAGGAACAGTCCGCCCGCCACGCCCGTCACCACGCCCACCGGCATCAGCGCCGAACCGGTCACCCGCTGCGTCAGCAGATCGGCGGCCGTCACAAGAAGGGCGCCCATCCACGCTGAGGGCACGACGTTCGGTCCCGCGGCGCGGGTGACGCGGCGGGCCAGTTGGGGGGAGGCCATGGCGAGGAACGGGATGGGGCCCGCCGCGGCGACCGCCATCGCGGTCAGTCCCGTGCCCGCGCACAGCAGGATCAGGCGGCTGCGCTCCGGCGGCACACCGAGGGCGCCCGCCGTGTCGTCGCCCATCTCCAGCATCGTGAGGCGGCGTCCGAACACCATGACCACGGGGACGCAGGCGATCAGGCCGAGCGCGGCCGTCCTGGCCTCGGTCCAGCCGCGGTCGTTGAGCGAGCCGATCGTCCAGCTCGCGGCCTGGGCCGCCTTGCCGATGTCGGCGCGGATGTAGAGGAAGCTCGTCGCCGCCCCGAGCACCGCGGAGACCCCGATGCCGACGAGTACGAGCCGGTAGCCGTGCACGCCGCGGCGCCAGGCGAGCAGATAGACGGCCGTGGCCGTGGCGAAGCCGCCGACGAGTGCGCCGAGGGCGGTCTGCGCGGCCCCCGCGTTGAAGAAGATGATCGCGACGAGCGCCCCCGCCGACGCGCCGTTGCCGAACCCGATGATGTCCGGGCTGCCCAGCGGATTGCGGGTGAGCGACTGGAAGACGGCGCCCGCCATGCCCGTCCCGAAGCCGACGAGAACCGCCACGACGGCGCGCGGCAGCCGCAGGTCGAGCACGATGAACTCGGCGCCCGGCGGCCCGTTCCCCGCGAACGTCCGCAGCACCTCCATCGGCGACAGCTCGTACGTGCCGGTGCCGACGGACAGCACCACCAGGCATGCCGTGACGACGATCAGCGCCAGGCAGACGAGCACCGTACGCGGGTCGAAGCGGACCGAGAACCGGCCCGCCCGCAGCCTCCCGCGGCGCAACTCGGCCTTGAAGGCCGGGGGTTCCTGCTTCTTCAACGAGGACGCCATGGTCACAGCTGGGCCACCTTCCGCTGACGTACGAGGTGGACGAAGATGAGCCCGCCGATGAACGACGTGACGATGTCCGCCTGGATCTCCGACGGCGCCACCACGACCCGGCCGATGACATCCGCCACGAGCAGCAGAGTGGGCGCGAAGAGCGCGCAGAAGGGCAGCATCCACCGCGGGTCGGGGCCCGTGAACGCGCGGACCGCGTGCGGGATCATCAGGCCGATGAAGCCGATCGGCCCGCACACGGCGGTGGCGCTGCCGCACAGCAGCGTGATGGCCACGATCGACAGGACCCGGGTGCGCCGCACGGAGGTGCCGAGCGCGCGGGCGTGGTCCTCGCCGAGCGACAGGGAGCCGAGCGGCCGGGCGAGCGCGAACGCGAGGAGCGCACCGGCGATCAGCAACGGCAGGGCGGTGAGCAGGAGTTCGGGGTCCCGCTTCTCCAGCGTGCCGACGGACCAGAAGCGCATCGAGTCGAGCGTGCTCAGGTCCCACTGCTGCAAGCCGTTGACGTAGCCGAACAGGGCCGCGTTGACGGCCGTGCCGGCGAGCGCGAGGCGCACCGGCGTCGCCGAGCGGGTGCCGCCCAGGGCGTTGACGACGATGGCGGCGACGGCGGCGCCGAGCAGCGCGAACCACAGGTATCCCGTGAACGACGTGATGCCGAACACACTGATCGCGGTGACGACGGCGGCCGAGGAGCCCGCGTTCACCCCGAGCAGCCCGGGGTCGGCGAGGGGGTTGCGGGTCAGTACCTGCATCACGCCGCCCGCGAGCCCGAGCGCCGCGCCCACGGCGATGCCGATGAGCGTTCGAGGCAGCCGCAGTTCACGAACGATGTTGTCGTTCGCGGACCCGTTCGGCGAGAAGAGCCCGCTCCACACCTGGCCGAGCGCGAGGTGTTCGGTGCCCACCGCGAGCGAGAGGGCGGCCGCGGCGACGAGCAGCGCCAGGCCGATCAGCAGTCCCGCGGTGCGGGGTGGGCGGCTTCGCGGCTCGGTGGCCGGGAGTTGTCGTGTTCCGCCGGGGCGGAGTCGTATTCCTGCGGGCATGTGATTAGCTTAGGCTAACCTAACTTCATCTGCTAACAATTACGTCGACAGAAAAGCCAGGAACGAGGAGACATGAGCGTCCAGTCCGTTGCCGCCCTGCCGGACCACCGGCCGGACCGCGTCACCGGTGTCCGCGTCGCGCGCCTCAAGGAGCGCATCGCCGCGGCCGACGACGCTCAGCGTGCGCACATCGCCGCGGAGTTCTGGCGCGAGGCCGCCGTCCGCGGCACGCCGTTCGTCGAGGAGCTCGACGGCGAACCCGACCACCGGGCGGTCACCTTCCTGTGGCGCGGCCACCGCGCCACCCGGCAGGTGCTGCTCATGGTCAGCCACCTCGGCGACCGCGCCCACCTCGCGGGCTCCCTCATGGAGCGGATCCCCGGCACCGACATCTGGCACTTCGGCCTGCGGCTGCGCGCGGACCACCGCGCCTCGTACCGGATCGCCGCCGACGTCTCGGCGAAGGAGCCGCCCGAGGACGCCGAGGTACTGCAGGCCCGGCTGCGTTCCCTCGCCGTCCACGCGGCGCACGACCCGCTCAACCCCCGCCGCCTCCCCACCCGGTGGGGCGCCGGCGACAGCTCCGTCTTCGCCCTGCCCGAGGCTCCCGCCCCGGCCTGGACCGAGCGGCGCGGCACCGTGCCCGCCGGGCGCGTCGAACGGCACCGGGTCGGCGCCGCGGCGCTGGGCGGTGAACGTGACGCAAGCAGCGAACGCGACGTATGGGTGTATCTGCCGCCCGGTTCTCGAGGCGACGGTTCTCGCGGTGACACGGAGCGGATGCCCGTCCTCGTGCTCTGCGACGGCGACATGTGGTTCGGCCGCGTCGGCCTGCAGCACACCCTCGACGCGCTGATCGCCGACGGGCAGCTGCCGCCGCTGGCCGTGCTCGCGCCGGACGCCGTCGACCGGGACACCCGCAACCGTGAACTCGGCGCGCGGGACGCCTTCGTGGAGTTCCTCGCGGACGAGCTGCTGCCGTGGGCTGCGGGCCGCTGGCCCCTCGCCACGGACCCGGCGCGCACGGTCATCGCGGGACAGAGTCTCGGCGGACTCGCCGCCCTGCACGCGGGACGGCTGCGACCGGACCGTTTCGGCCATGTTGTCGCCCAGTCGCCCTCCCTGTGGTGGCGGCCGAGCCTGTCGCCGGGTGTGGTGCAGAAACACATCTTCGGTGTGCCGTGGCTCGTCGCCCGCTACGCGGAGACCGACCCCGCGCCGATCACCGTCCACGTCGACGCCGGGCTGCACGAGGGCCCGATGGTCGACCACTGCCGCACGCTCTACGACACGCTGCACTCGGCCCGCTACCAGGTCACCCGCAACGAGTTTAACGGCGGGCACGACTACGCCTGTTGGCACGTCGCCCTCGCCGACTCGCTGGTCCGACTGCTCGGAACCGCCCCCGCCTAGCACGGCGCCCCCGACTTCCCCCCACGCACCACCTCTCTCATCTCATCGCCCTAAGGAGCCCTACGCACATGTCCTCCCCGAGATTCCGCCGCGCCGCCCTCATACCGGCCGTCGCCGCCGCCGGCGCCCTGCTCCTGAGTGCCTGCGGCAGTGACGGCGGAGACGACGCCGACAACGCCGCGAAGGCCGGATCCGCGTCGAAGACACGGCAGCTCACCGACGCCCAGGGCCGCAAGGTCAAGGTGCCGAGCGACCCCAAGAAGGTCGTCGCGCTCAGCGAGCCGACCCTCGACGCGGCGCTCGCCCTGGGCATCGAGCCGGTCGGCACCACCGCGGGCCGCGGCCAGAAGGGCGTGTCGTCGTACCTCGCCGACAAGGCGTCCAAGGCTCAGGTCGTCGCCTCCGTCGCCGAGGCCGACATGGAGAAGCTCGCCGCGCTCCAGCCCGACCTGATCCTCCTCGACGAGACGACCGGCGCGAAGAAGACCGTCGACAAGCTCCAGGAGATCGCGCCGACCGTCGTCACCGCGAAGCTCAACGAGAACTGGAAGACCGCCTTCACCGACACCGCGGACGCCCTCAACAAGAAGTCCGACGCCGAGAAGTGGCTCGCCGACTTCGACACGCAGGTCGCCGACACCAAGAAGAAGCTCGGCGACAACGCGGGCAAGTCCGTCTCCGTCATCCGCTGGCAGGACGGCGCGCCCTCCGTCGTCGGCAAGGGCGAGGGCCACGTCGGCTCGACGCTCAAGGCGCTCGGCATGGACCGCCCCAAGGACCAGCAGGGCGCGAGCTCCGGCCACAGCGAGCCGGTCTCCCTGGAGAAGCTCGCGACGATCGACGGTGACTGGATGTTCTTCGGCGCCCTCGGCAGCGAGGACGACAGCAAGAAGGCCTACGCAGAGGCCCAGAAGGTCACCAACTTCGGCAAGTTGAAGGCCGAGAAGGACAGCCACGTCGTCGTCATCGACGGCTCGGCGTGGAACAGCTCGGGCGGCCCGCTCGCCGCGCAGACCGTCCTCGACGACATCAAGGGGGCGCTCGCCAAGTGATTCCCGCGATATCTGGTCAGGACCTGGCCGGCCGGCTCGCCCTCGTCACGGGGGCGGGCCGGGGGATCGGCGAGGCGGTCGTCGCCGCGCTCGCCGGTCGCGGCGCGCGTGTGCTCGCCACGGACCTGGACGCCGAAGCCGTCGAGAAGGCGGTCGCCCCCTACGCCGAAGGGCAGGTCGTCGGCCGTGCCCTCGATGTCACCGACGCGGCGGCCGTCGAGGCGCTCGTCGCCGACGCCGAGGACACCCTCGGCCCCCTCGACATCGCCGTCAACGTCGCCGGAATCCTGCGCGGTTCACCCGTCGTGGACCTCACCGACGAGGACTGGGCGGCCTGCTTCGGAGTCAACACCAACGGCGTCATGCACGTCTCCCGTGCGGCCGCACGCCGGATGACCGGGCGGGGGCGCGGCAGCATCGTCACCGTCGCGTCCAACGCCGCCGGCATTCCGCGGCACGGCATGGCGGCGTACGCCGCGTCGAAGGCGGCCACCGCGATGTTCACCAAATGCCTTGGCCTCGAGGTCGCCGCGCACGGGGTGCGGTGCAACAACGTGTGTCCCGGGTCGACGCTCACCGACATGCAGCGTGGCATGTGGGAGGCGGCGCCCGGAGGGGACGTGGAGGCGGGTGCGCGGTCCGTCATCGAGGGGGATCTTGCGGTCCACCGCACGGGTATTCCTCTCGGGCGCATCGCCGATCCCGAGGACGTCGCGGAGGCGGTTGCCTTCCTCGCGTCCGACCGGGCCCGGCACATCACGATGCAGGACCTGTACGTCGATGGTGGCGCCACGCTCCGGGGGTGACCGGGAGCCGTTCCTACGCCACGGGGCTCCGCCCCGGACCCCGCGCCTCAATCGCCGGCGGGGCTCAAAAGATCGGGGCTCCGCCCCGAACCCCGCTGCTCAAACGCCGCAGGGGCTTGAGTTGGCCCGCTGCCCGATCCCGCAGGGGCTTGATTTGCCCCGCCCCACCTTGGAGACACCCATGACCACGGTTGCCAGTCCCAGCGTGTCCGAGTTCGTCTCGCCCGGGTCCGCCACCGCGCTTCTGGAGGAGTACGCCCCCGTTACCGACCGGTTCGTCGCCACGCCGCACCGTACGCTCCTCGGGCGTGGAGTGGTGGCCGAACTTCCGCACAGAGAAGGGCCGTTGAGTCCTCGCGTGCAGGCGTTGCTCGACGCGCGGCGGCGTGCCGGGGATGCGAATCCCGTCGTGATGGGGGCCCTGCCGTTCGACCCCGGCGCGGCGCCCGCCCTCGCCGTGCCGGAGTCCGTGCGATGGGCGCCGCCGCTGCGTGAGGATCCGCTCATCGCGTTGCCCGTGCCACAGGTCGACGCCCAGTGGTCCGTGCGCGAGGTGCCGGAGCCGGAGGTGTACGGCGCGGCCGTCGCCGCGGCCGTCGAGCGCATGAAGGCCGGCGAGTTCGACAAGGTCGTCCTCGCCCGCACCCTCGAACTGACCGCCGCGCAGGCCCCGGACCTGTCCACGATGCTGCGCCGTCTGGCCCGCCGCGACCCCGCCGGCTACACCTTCGCCGTGCCCAGCGCCCCCGGCCGTACGCTCATCGGCGCGAGCCCCGAACTCCTCGTGTCCCGCACCGGATCCACCCTCACCGCCAACCCCCTCGCGGGCTCCGCGCCCCGCTCCGCCGACCTCGCCGAGGACGTGCGCCGCGCCGCCGCGCTCCTCGAGTCGGCGAAGGACCTGCACGAGCACGCCGTCGTGGTGGACGCGGTGCGCGCGGCCCTCGCCCCGTTCTGCCGGACCATCGACATCCCCGCCCGCCCCACCCTCGTACGGACGGCCGCCATGTGGCACCTGTCCACCACCGTGAGCGGCGAACTCGCCGACCCCGAGCGCACCACCGCCCTCGACCTCGCCACCGCCCTGCACCCCACCCCCGCGGTGTGCGGCACCCCGACCGGCCTCGCGCGCCAAGTCATCGCCGAGTCCGAGCCGTTCGACCGCGGCGCCTACACCGGCATGGTCGGCTGGCAGAACGCCGACGGCGACGGCGAGTGGGTCGTCACCATCCGCTGCGCCGAGGCAGAGGGCAATCTGCTGCGCCTGTTCGCGGGCGCGGGAGTCGTCGCCGCCTCCTCGCCCGAGGCCGAGACCGCCGAGACCGGCGCGAAGTTCCGTACGTTCCTGAGCGCCGTGGGAGCCGCCCTGTGACCAGCCCCCTCAGCCCCGGTGTCGACGCCCCCACCTGGCCCGCCGAGTACGCCGAGCGGTACCGTTCGGCCGGTTACTGGCGCGGCGAGACCTTCGGCGGGGTGCTGCGCGAGCGTGCCGCCGACCACCCCGACCGGATCGCCCTCGTGGACCCGGCCCCGTCCAGGCGCACCTGGACCTACCGCCAACTCGACGACAGGGCCGACCGGTTGGCCGCGGGCTTCGTGGAGCGCGGCATACGCAAGGGCGACCGCGTCGTCGTCCAGCTGCCGAACGTCGGCGAGTTCTTCGAGGTCGTCTTCGCCCTGTTCCGCATCGGCGCGCTCCCCGTGTACGCGCTGCCCGCGCACCGCGAAAGCGAGATCGCGTACTTCTGCACCTTCACCGAGGCCGTCGCCTACGTGATCCCGGAACGGCACGCCGGCTTCGACCACCGGGCGCTCGCGAGCAAGGTCCGGGCCGGAGCCCCGAGCCTGAAGCACGTGTTCGTGGTCGGGGAGAACCCCGGCGAGCACACCTCACTCGCCGAAGTACCGCACGAGCCGGGGGAGTTGGACGGGCCGCAGCCGCACGAGCTCGCCTTCCTCCAGCTGTCCGGCGGCACCACCGGCCGGCCCAAGCTCATCCCGCGCACCCACGACGACTACATGTACTCGCTGTGGGGCTCGAACGAGATCTGCGGCGTCGACGCCGATACCCGCTTCCTCGTCGTGCTGCCAGCCGCCCACAACTACCCGATGAGCAGCCCGGGTTGGCTCGGCGTCCTGTACGCCGGCGGCACCGTCGTGCTCGCGCCCGCGCCCGACCCGGACACCGCGTTCCCGCTCGTCGCGAGCGAGCGGATCACCATGACCGGGCTCGTCCCGCCGCTCGCCCTCGTCTGGACCGACTCCGCGGCCGACACCGCACACGACCTCTCCACCCTGGAACTCGTCCTCGTCGGCGGCGCCAAATACAGCGAACAGGCAGCCCGCCGCCTCGAACCCGCCCTCGGCTGCCGCCTGATGCAGGTCTTCGGCATGGCGGAAGGCCTCGTCAACTACACGCGTCTGGACGACGATCCGGAGACGATCGTCGCCACGCAGGGGCTGCCCATCTCCCCGGACGACGAGGTACGCGTCGTCGACGACGCCGACCAGGACGTCCCCGACGGCGGCTTCGGGCACCTGCTCACCCGCGGCCCGTACACCATCCGCGGCTACTGGCGCGCCCCCGAGCACAACGCCCGCTCCTTCACCGCCGACGGTTTCTACCGCACAGGCGACATCGTGCGGCGCACCCCGACCGGGCACATCGTCGTCGAGGGCCGGGCGAAGGACCAGATCAACCGGGGCGGCGAGAAGATCGCCCCGGAAGAGATCGAGAACATCCTCCTCGCCCACCCCGCCGTGCACGACGTCTCCGTCGTCGGCGTCCCCGACGAGTTCCTCGGCGAACGCTCCCTCGCCTACGTCATCCTGCGCGCGGACGCCGGATCCCTGAGGTCCGTCGCCGTGAAGCGCTTCGTACGGGAACGGGGCGTGGCCGCGTACAAGGTGCCCGACCTCGTCGAATTCGTCGACGCCTTCCCGCAGACCGGCATCGGCAAGATCAGCAAGAAGCACCAGCGGTCCGCCGCCGAGCAGCACTGAGAGGTTCCCCCCACCATGGCCCTGCCCGCCATCGCCGCCTACCCGCTCCCGACCCCCGCAGAACTCCCCGAGAACCGGGTCCGCTGGACCGTCGACCCGGCCCGCGCCGTGCTGCTCGTCCACGACCTCCAGCACCACTTCCTCGCCAAGTACCCGCAAGCCGAACAGCCGTTGACCGGCATGCTCGACAACATCGCCCGGCTGCTCAAGGAGAGCCGCGGCCTCGGCATCCCCGTGTACTACTCCGCGCAGCGCGGCGGCCAGACCCCCGAGGAGCGCGGGCTGCAACTCGACTTCTGGGGACCCGGCGCCGCAGACGACCCCACTGCCCTCGCCATGCCCGCGGCCGTGGCACCCGAGGACGGCGACACGGTCCTCACCAAGTGGAAGTACAGCGCGTTCGTCCGCACCGAACTCGAGGAACTGATGCGGGAGTCGGGCCGCGACCAGCTGGTGATCGTCGGCGTGTACGCGCACATCGGCGTCATGATCAGCGCCGCCGACGCGTGGATGCGGGACATCCAGGCCTTCGTCGTCGCCGACGCCGTCGCCGACTTCACCCGCGAGGACCACGACATGGCGCTGCGCTGGGCCGCGGGCCGCTGCGCCGTCGTCACCACCACGGACACGTTCATCGAGGAGGTACGGGCCGCATGACCACCCTCACCGTTCGGAAGATCCGCGAGGACGTCGCCGACTGCCTGGGCGAGGACCCCGCCGAGATCCCCCTCGACGAGAACCTCGTCGACTACGGGCTCGACTCCGTCCGCGTCATGACCCTCCTCGAGCGCTGGCGCAGGGACCACGGCGCCGAGGCCTCGTTCGTCGACCTCGCCGAGCAGCCGGCCATCGAGGCCTGGGCGAAGCTCCTGGGGGTGGCCGCCTCATGACCGCACTGATCAGCGAGCCCACCCGGGCCCCCGACCTGGTCCTGCCGCTCACCTCCGCCCAGTCCGGCATGTGGTTCGCGCAGGCCCTCGACCCGCTCAGCCCCGCGCAGAACACCGCCGAGTACCTGGAGATCGACGGCGACATCGACCCCGAGGTCTTCGCGGAGGCGCTGCGCCGGGTCGTCGCCGAGGCCGACGCGCTGCGCGTCCGCGTCGAGGACACCGCCGACGGGCCGCGCCAACGGGTGTGCGGCAGCGTCGAGTTGCCGCTGACGGTGCGCGAGGACCTGAGCGAGGACGAGGCCCTGGCCTGGATGCGCGCCGACCTCGCCGAACCCTGCGACCTGGCGAAGGGGCCACTGTTCGGGCACGCCCTGTTCCGCGTGGGGGAGCGGCGCTGGCTCTGGTACCAGCGCATCCACCACCTCGTCATCGACGGCTTCGGCTACTCCCTCCTCGTCGGCCGGACCGCCGCGATCTACACGGCACTCGTACGCGGCGAGGACCCCGGCCCCCGCGCCTTCGAAACGCTCGCCGACCTGCTGGCCGTCGACGCCGAGTACCGCGCGTCCGACACCTTCGCCGCCGACCGCGCGCACTGGGGAGCGGCCTTCGCCGACCGCCCGGAGGTGCCCCGGCTCGCGGGGCGCGGCGCGCTGCCGTCCCGTTCCTTCCACCGCCGTACGACACGGATCGCGCCGGAGACGACCGAGCGGCTGAAGGAACTCGCCGCGAGCACCCGCGCCACCTGGCCCGACGTCCTCATCGCCGCACAAGCCCTCTACACGTCGCGCGCGACCGGCCGCGCGGACGTCGTCCTCGGCCTGCCGATGATGGGCCGCATGGGCTCGGTCGCGCTGCGCGTCCCCGGCATGGTGATGAACGTGCTGCCACTGCGCCTGACCGTCACCCCCGACGCCACCTTCGCGCAGCTCGTACGCCAAGTGGTCCTGGGCGTCAGGGAGGTGCGCCGCCACCAGCGCTACCGCTACGAGGACATCCGCCGCGACCTCGGCCTGCTCGGCGAGAGCCGCGGCCTCGTCGGGCCCCTCGTCAACGTCATGCCGTTCGACTACGGCGCCGAGTTCGCGGGCGTCCCGGCCCGCGCCCACAACCTGTCGGCAGGGCCCGTCGACGACCTCACGGTCAACATCTACGACCGTGCCGACGGCCGCGGCCTGCGCATCGACCACGACGGCAACCCGGCCCTCTACGAGGACGAGGATCTCGCCGCGCACCAGACCAGGTTCCTCGACCTGCTCGGCCGCCTCGCCGAAACCGACCCGCAGGCTCCGCTCGCCACCCACACCATCGCCACGACCGCCGAACTCGCCCTCGTCCTCGACGAGTTCAACCGCACCGAACGTGCCCTGCCGCCCACTACCCTCATCGGCCCCATCGAGGCACAGGCCGCCCGCACCCCCGACGCGACCGCGCTCATCTACGACGGCACGGTCCTCACCTACGCGCAACTGAGCGCGCGAGCCAACCGGTTGGCACGCCACCTGCAAGCGCTGGGCGCCGCCCCCGGCCGTCTCGTCGCGGTCTCCGTCCCGCGCTCGGCCGAGCTGATCGTGACACTCCTCGCCGTCCTCAAGTCCGGCGCCGCGTATCTGCCGCTCGACCCCGACTATCCCGAGCAGCGCCTCACGTACATGCTGCGGGACGCCGAACCCGTCTGCGCCGTCACCGACGTCGCGGACCGCCTCCCGGCCGACGCGGGCACCCCGCTGGTTGTTTTCGAAGGGCTCGACCTCTCCGCGTACGCCACCGTCGACCCGGCCCGCGCGCTCACACCCGCCCACCCCGCGTACGTCATCTACACCTCCGGCTCGACCGGCCGGCCCAAGGGTGTCGTCGTACCGCACTCCGCGATCGACAACCGGCTGCGCTGGATGCAGCACGAGTACGGCATCGGAGCGGCGGACGTCGTCCTGCAGAAGACACCGTCCTCGTTCGACGTGTCGGTGTGGGAGTTCTTCTGGCCACTGCGCGAGGGCGCGACGCTCGTCGTCGCCGAACCCGGCGGCCACAAGGACCCGGCCTATCTGGCCCGCATCATCCGCCAACAGGCCGTCACCACCTGCCACTTCGTGCCGTCGATGCTCCAGGTGTTCCTCGCGGAAGCCGACGCCGGCTCCTGCGCGGGCTCGCTGCGCCGCGTCTTCTGCAGCGGCGAGGCCCTGCCCCGCGAGACGGCGAACGCCTTCGCGCGGACGCTCCCCGGCGTGGCACTGCACAACCTGTACGGTCCGACGGAGGCCGCCGTCGACGTCACGTACCACGCGTGCGAGCCGTCCGGCGCGGGCCCCGTGCCCATCGGCCGCCCCGTGTGGAACACCCGCCTGTACGTCCTCGACCCGGCCGGGCAACCGTGCCCACCCGGCATCATCGGCGAACTGCACCTCGCTGGACGCCAGTTGGCGGACGGCTACCTGAACCGCCCCGAGCTGACCGACGAACGCTTCGTGCCGGACCCCTTCACGCCGTACGAGGGCCTTCGCATGTACCGCACCGGCGACCTCGCACGCTGGACCGAACACGGCGAGGTCGAATACCTCGGCCGCACCGACCACCAGGTCAAACTGCGCGGCCAGCGCATCGAACTCGGCGAGATCGAGGCCGAGTTGGCGGCACAGGAGGGCGTCGACGGTTCGTGCGCGCTCGTCCTCGACGACCGCCTCGTCGGATACGTGACCGGAGCCGCGCCCGACCCCGCCAAGATTCGCGCCGCGCTCGCCCACACCCTGCCCGAGCACATGGTGCCTTCGGCGATCGTGCCGCTCGACGCGTTCCCGCTCAGCCCCAACGGCAAGCTGGACCGCCGCGAACTCCCGGCACCCGTGTTCACCGGAGGCGGCGGCGCCCGGCCCCCCGCGGACCCGCGCGAGGAGACGCTCACCCGCCTCTTCGCCGAAGTGCTCGACGCCGAAGGGGCGGGCCCCGACGACGCCTTCTTCGACCTGGGCGGCACCTCACTGCTCGCCGTGCGCCTCGTCAACCGGGTCCGCGAGGAACTGGGCGCGGAGCTGACCATCGGCTCACTCTTCGCATCCCCGACACCGGCGGCGCTCGCGGCCCGCATCGACGACGCCTCACCGGCGTCCACGGACGCCCTCGGTGTCGTACTCCCACTGCGCCGCGAGGGCGACCTTCCGCCGCTCTTCGCGATCCACCCCGCAGGCGGCATCTCCTGGTGCTACGCGGGCCTGACCGCACGCCTCGACCGGGACCAGCCGGTGCACGGCCTCCAGGCGCGCGGACTGACCTCGGACGACCCGCTGCCGGGCACCCTGTGGGAGCAGGCGGCGGACTACGTGCACGAGATCCGCCGGATCCGGCCGCACGGCCCGTACCGGCTCATCGGCTGGTCCGTCGGCGGCATCCTCGCGCACACGGTCGCCGTACTGCTCCAGGAAGCGGGCGAACAGGTCGAACTCCTCGCCCTGCTCGACGCGTTCCCCGCCGAACAGTGGCGCGAACGTCCCGCCCCGGAGGAGGGCGACGCCCTCACCGCCGTCCTGCGGATGGCCGGCTTCGAGCGCACCGACGAGGCCACCCGCGAGGACGTCCTGGCCACCCTGCGCAAGGCCGGCAGCCCCCTCGCCGGCCTCGACGACAGCACGCTCTCCCGGATCGTCGACATCGTCCCCAACCACGCCCGCATGATGCGCGCCCACCAACACCGCCGCTACGAGGGCGACATCCTGTTCTTCACGGCAGCCGCCCCGCGCCCGGAGAACTGGCTCACCCGCGAGGCCTGGCGCCCGCACATCACGGGCCGCATCACCAACCACGACCTGCCCTGCACCCACCCGGAGCTGCTCAAGGAGGAGCACGTGGAGCGGATCGCGGAGGCGCTCGCGCTGCGCCTGAAGGAACTGGGGGACTGACCGCGCAGAGGGGTGTCTGCTCGGAATGGTGTCGCAGTCATACGTATAACTGCGACACTCGCGACCGGCCAGTTCTCCTCGTACTACGGCGGCATCGAAGACCTGGTGACCGGCTACACCGTCATCCTCGCCACCGGTGAAACA
>NZ_JBSFVM010000038.1:0-56995 GCF_053592315.1 Streptomyces sp. NPDC002754 | reverse complement strand
ATCGCCGGCGGGACTTGATGATTCAAGCCCCGCCGGCGATTGAGGCGATCTTTCAAGCCCCTGCGGCGATTGAGCAGCGGGGTCCGGGGCGGCGCCCCGTGGCGTGGGCTCAGTCGACCAGGTCGCGGACCACCGCGTCCGCCAGCAACCGCCCGCGCAGCGTCAGCACCGCACGCCCCCGGTCGAACGGCTCCCGCTCCAGCAACCCGTCCCGCAGAGCGCCTCGCGCGGCCGCGAGCCCATCCGCCCGAAGCAGCTCCAACGGGCAACCGTCACGGAGCCGTAGCTCGAGAAGGATCCGCTCGACGCGGCGGTCCTCCTCCGCCAACACCTCACGCCCCGCCCCGGGCGACCGCCCCTCCGCCAGCGTCGCCGCATACGCCCCCGGGTGCTTGACGTTCCACCACCGCACCCCGCCCACGTGCGAGTGCGCGCCGGGCCCGGCCCCCCACCAGTCGGCCCCGCGCCAGTACAGCTCGTTGTGGAGGCAGCGCCCGGCCTCTGACGTCGCCCAGTTCGACACCTCGTACCAGTCGAACCCGGCCGCGCCGAGGACTTCGTCGGCGATCAGGTAGCGGTCCGCGTGCACGTCGTCGTCGGTCATCGGCACCTCGCCGCGCCGGATCCGCCGCGCGAGCTGCGTGCCCTCCTCGACGATCAGGGCGTACGCGCTGACGTGGTCGGGCCCGGCCCCGAGCGCCGCGTCCAGCGTGGCCCGCCAGTCGTCGTCCGTCTCGCCCGGCGTGCCGTAGATGAGGTCGAGGTTGACGTGGTCGAAGCCCGCCGCCCGCGCCTCCGCCACACATGCCTCGGGCCGCCCCGGCGTATGCGTACGGTCGAGGACCTTCAGGACGTGCTGCCGGGCGCTCTGCATACCGAACGAGATCCGGTTGAAGCCGCCGGCCCGCAGCTCCGCCAGGTACGCCGGGTCCACAGACTCCGGGTTCGCCTCGGTCGTGATCTCCGCGTCGTCCGCGAGCCCGAACTCGTCGCGGACCACGGCCAGCATCCGTACGAGGTCGGCGGCGGGCAGCAGCGTGGGCGTGCCGCCTCCGACGAAGACGGTGCGGACCGGACGCGGGTCGTCTCCGAGGACCTTGCGCGCGAGGCGCACCTCGTCGGCGAGCGTCTGCGCGTAGTTGTCACGGGACGCGAGTACGCCGCCCGTGCCGCGCAACTCAGTGGCCGTGTACGTGTTGAAGTCGCAGTAGCCGCAGCGCGTGGCGCAGTACGGGACGTGCAGGTAGAAGCCGAGGGGTCGGGACCCGGCCCCGGCGAGGGCGGACGCGGGCAGCGAACCGTCGTCGGGCACGGGCTCACCATCGGGAAGTGCGGAAGGCATGCCCCCATTGTCCCGCCTCGCGGGAACTTCCTGAGCGCACCCGCACCGACCCGTGCTCCCGCTCCTCCCGCCTCACTGCGCCTGGAGCACCAGCAGCGCCAGGTCGTCGTCCGGCGGGCTGTCGCCGAAGGCGTGCACGAGCCGCCGGATCCGCTCCGCGAGCAGCGGCGCCGTCAGGCCCGCGCACCCGGCGAGCGCCTGCGCGAGCCCGTCGCCGTCGTCGAACTGGAGGGCCCCGCGGCGCCGCTCCGTCACCCCGTCGGTGACGCCCAGGAGCGTGTCCCCCGTGCCCATCACGAACGTTTCGCTCGTGTAGTCCGGGTCGTCGACGACGCCGAGCAGCATCTGCGGCGTGGCCGCGGCGACGACCTCGCCGCCGGGCCGCATGAGCAGCGGCAGCGGATGCCCGGCGGAGGCGAGGGTGCAGAGCACGCCGTCCTCGGTGGGGGTCAGCTCGCCGTAGAGGAGCGACAGGAAGCGGGCGGTGGAGCCCTCCGGTGGCACGCCGCGGCCGTCGGCCGCGGCGAGCGCGCGGGCCGCGGCGTCGGAGGCCTCGGTCGCGTCGTCGAGCAGCAGCCGGTTGAGCCGGTCGAGGACCTGCGAGACCTGGTACTCCTCGCGGGCCAGGAGCCGCAGCCAGGGGCGTACGAGCCCGATGACGACGGCGGCCTCGGGGCCCTTTCCCTGGACGTCGCCGAGCGCGAAGCACCAGCGTCCGGCGCCGGCCGGGAACACGTCGTAGAAGTCGCCGCCGGGGCCGCCTGCCTCCTTCGGCTCGTACACGAGGGCGCTCTTCACGCCGGGGATCTCGGCGATGGACGTGGGCAGCAGGCCGCGCTGCAGGATGCGGCTGATGGTGGCCTGCCGGGTGAAGCGGCGGGCCGCGCTGACGGCGAGGGCGACGCGCCGGCTGAAGTCCTCGACGAGCCCGGTGACCTCGTCGGGGAATCGGTGCAGTCCGGCCCGTCCGATCAGCAGGATGCCGAGCGCGCGGCCGCCCGCGGAGAGCCGGTAGGCGACCGCCGCGCCGGTGTCCTGGGTGACCGGGCCGCCCTGCCCGTCGAAGGGCCAGGGCACGGGGACGGCGCCGGAGAGGCGGTCGGGCAGCCGCGGGGGTTCCTTCTCCAGGAGTCCGCGGAGCTCTTCGGTGCGGCGTTCGTGGGTGTGCCAGACGCGGGCGAGCCGGGGCAGCTGCACCGGTCCCGCGCCCAGCTCGTCGTGTTCGACAACGCCCGGCAGGCCGCGCCCCTCCTCCTCGTAGAACCAGATGGCGCACCAGTCGGCGAGCCGTGGGACGAGGAGCTGGCCGACGAGCGCGGCGACCATGTCCTCGTCGAGCTGGCCGGCGAGCAGGTCGGAGGCCTCGGCGAGGAAGGAGAGCGCGCCGCGGTTGATCCAGTCCTGGTCCTGGGGGGCGCGCCGGGACGCGGGCGCCAGGATCTCCGCGGCGCGCAGGCCCCTCTGCAGGCTGCGCATGCGGGCCGGGGTGTCGGGAATCTCCGCGGCGGCCGGCGGGGCGTCGGCGGGGACGCGCGCCCAGACGGTCTTGGTGCCGTGCCCGTAGGTGATGCCCCACAACTCGGCGAGGGAGGCGACGAGTTGGAGGCCGCGGCCGTACTCTGGGGTCTCCGGTGAGCGGAAGCCGCGGTCGTTGCGGACGGCGCGGGCCGGGTGTCGGTCGGTGACCTCGACGACGAGTCCGGCGGTGACGCTGCCGTCCGGGGCGGCGTCCTCCAGGCGGCACAGGAGGTCGACTCCGGTGCCGGCGTGCACGACGGCGTTGGTGACGAGTTCGCTGAGTACGACGGTCGCGTCGTCCATGAGGCGTCCGTCGAGGGTGAGAGCCACCGAGAGCTCGGGCAGTTCGGTCCAGTCGGCGAAGGCGGCACGCAGGAACCGGCGGGCGGCAGCGGGCGCGAGCGGGTTTCCGGGCAGCGACGTGCGCGCGACGATCGGCTCCCCGGTCGGCTGCTCGGGCGCGTCCGGGGCGCCAAGAGCGCTCTCCCGCTGGATCGGAATGGAACCCACGTTTCGGCTCCTGAGTAGTTGTGGCAAAGACGCCTCAGGCGACACCGACAGAGTGACAGACTGACCACGCCCATAAGCGCGGAGTTACCTAAGTAGGCCGCTATGAGTGAGAACAGTGGTATGCGTGCACCTCAGAAGGGCTACGGTGACGAAGCCATCCGTGCGAGCGATCTCCGGCCTCTGCTGGCGGCGCTGACGGCCGCCCGGGACGGCACGTTCACGCATGTGCCGATCGCCGCGGACGGGATCGTCGGTGAGCTCGGCGCGACATTCAACCAGCTCGCGGACCGCAGCGTGCACTTCAACGCCGAACTCGCGCGGGTGCGGCGGGAGATCACCCGGCACGGCCGACTCGACGAGCGCCTGGAGGCGAGCCCGGGGCAGGGTACCTGGGTGACCCGGGTGGGCGACGTCAACACCATCGTCGACGCGCTCGTCGCGCCGACCGCGAACGCCACGCGGGTGCTGGAAGCGGTGGCGGGCGGTGACCTGACGCAGCGCGTGGACCTGCACGACGGCAGTCGCCAACTCCGGGGCGATCTGCGGCGGTTGGGGCGTTCGGTCAACAAGATGGTGGACCAGCTCTCCCTGTTCACCGGCGAGGTGACGCGGGTGGCCCGCGAGGTCGGCACCGAGGGCCGGCTCGGCGGGCGCGCCAAGGTGACGGGCCTGTCCGGGAGTTGGCGCGATGTGACCGAGGCGGTCAACACCATGGCGTCGCGGCTCACGGCGCAGGTGCGGGACATCGCGCTCGTGACGACGGCGGTGGCGCGGGGCGACCTGACGCGCACGGTGACGATCGAGGCGACGGGCGAGCTGCTCGAACTGAAGCTGACCGTGAACACGATGGTCGACCAGCTCTCCGCCTTCGCCGACGAAGTGACACGAGTGGCCCGCGAGGTCGGCACCGAGGGCCAACTCGGCGGCCGCGCCCAGGTCCGCGGCGTATCGGGCGTCTGGAAGGACCTCACCGACAACGTCAACTTCATGGCGTCGAACCTGACCTCCCAGGTCCGCAACATCGCCCAGGTCACGACCGCCGTGGCCGACGGCGACCTGAGCCAGAAGATCACGGTCGACGCCCAGGGCGAGATCCTCGAACTCAAGTCGACGATCAACACCATGGTCGACCAACTCTCCGCGTTCGCCGACGAGGTGACACGGGTGGCCCGCGAGGTGGGTACAGAGGGCCAACTCGGCGGCCGCGCCCAGGTCCGCGGCGTATCCGGGGTCTGGAAGGACCTCACCGACAACGTCAACTTCATGGCCGACAACCTGACGTCGCAGGTGCGCAACATCGCGCTCGTGTCGACCGCGGTGGCGCAGGGCGACCTCGGCAAGAAGATCACCGTCGAGGCGAAGGGCGAGATCCTCGAACTCAAGTCGACGATCAACACCATGGTCGACCAGCTCTCCGCCTTCGCCGACGAGGTCACCCGCGTCGCCCGCGAGGTCGGAACCGAGGGCAACCTCGGCGGCCAGGCCCAGGTGCGGGGCGTGTCCGGGGTCTGGAAGGACCTCACCGACAACGTCAACTTCATGGCGTCGAACCTGACCTCCCAGGTCCGCAACATCGCCCAGGTCACGACCGCCGTGGCCCAGGGCGACCTCGGCAAGAAGATCTCGGTGGACGCGCGCGGCGAGATCCTCGAACTGAAGGACACCGTCAACACGATGGTGGAGCAGTTGCGCGGCTTCGCCGACGAGGTGACCCGCGTGGCCCGCGAGGTCGGCACCGACGGCCGGCTCGGCGGGCGTGCAACCGTCCACGGCGTGTCGGGCGTCTGGAAGGACCTGACCGACAACGTCAACTACATGGCGGACAACCTGACTTCACAAGTGCGGAACATCGCGCAGGTCGCCACCGCCGTCGCCCAGGGCGACCTCTCCAAGAAGATCGATGTGGACGCGCGCGGCGAGATCCTCGAACTGAAGACGACCATCAACACGATGGTCGACACGCTCTCCTCGTTCTCCTCCGAGGTGACCCGCGTGGCCCGCGAGGTGGGCTCCCAGGGCCAGTTGGGCGGCCAGGCGCGGGTCGAGGGCGTGTACGGCACGTGGAAGCGCCTGACGACGAACGTGAACGAGCTGGCGCTGAACCTGACCACGCAGGTCCGCGCCATCGCCGAGGTCGCCTCCGCGGTCACCTCGGGGGACATGTCCCGCTCGATCACGGTCGACGCGCAGGGCGAGGTCGCCGAGCTGAAGGACAACATCAACCTGATGGTGGCCAACCTCCGCGAGACGACCCGCGCGAAGGACTGGCTGGAGTCCAACCTGGCCCGCCTCGCCGCCCTGATGCAGGGCCACCGCGACCTGATGGAGGTCGCCGACCTGATCCTGCGCGAGCTGACACCGCTGGTGAACGCCCAGTACGGCGCCTTCTTCCTCGCGGAGGAGGACGACGACGGCACGCGGCAGCCAACGGCCGTACCCACCAAGGGGCTTGCGTACATCGCCGGGTACGGCTCGGGCTCCGCATCTGTCATCGACACGGGCGGGATGCCGGTCCACGGCCTCGTACGGCAGGCGGCCCTGGAGAAGAAGCGGATCCTGGTGGAGGAGGTGCCGCCGGACTACATCAACATCAACAGCGGGCTCGGCGAGGCGGCGCCCGCCTCGGTCGTGATCATCCCGATCCTCTTCGAGGACAAGCTCCTCGGCCTGATCGAGCTGGCCTCCTTCTCCCGCTTCTCCGACGTCCACCTGGCGTTCTTCGACCAGTTCGTGAACACCATCGGCGTCGCCATCAACACCATCATCGCCAACTCCCGTACGGAGTCCCTGCTCGGCGAGTCCCAGCGCCTCGCCATCCAGCTCCAGGAGCGCTCGAACGAACTCCAGCGCCAGCAGGCGGAGTTGCAGCGCTCGAACGCTCAACTGGAGGAGAAAGCCGCCCTGTTGGCGACCTCCTCGCAGTACAAGTCGGAGTTCCTGGCGAACATGTCGCACGAGCTGCGCACCCCGCTCAACTCCCTGCTCATCCTGGCCCGGCTGCTCTCCGACAACCCGGACGGGCATCTCAACGGCCAGGAGGTCCAGTTCGCGACGACGATCCACCGCTCGGGCTCCGACCTGCTCCAGCTCATCAACGACATCCTCGACCTGTCGAAGATCGAGGCCGGCCGGATGGACGTACGCCCCAAGAAGCTCCCCCTCATCAAGGTCCTCGACTACGTCCACGCGACGTTCCGGCCCATCACCCTCGACCGCGGCCTCGCCTTCGAGGTGTCGGTCGGCGAGGACGTGCCGCGCGAGATGTTCTCCGACGAGCAGCGCCTCCAGCAGATCCTGCGCAACCTCCTGTCGAACGCGATCAAGTTCACCGCACAGGGCCGGGTCGAACTGCGGGTCCGCCTGGTCAAGGCCCCCGAAGGGGCCCAGTCGGCCGAGGGCGACGATCTGCTCGCCTTCGCCGTCACCGACACCGGGATCGGCATCCCGCGCGACAAACTCGCCGTCGTCTTCGAGGCGTTCCAGCAGGCCGACGGCACGACGAACCGCAAATACGGCGGCACGGGCCTCGGCCTGTCCATCAGCCGGGAGATCTCCGCGCTGCTCGGCGGCCACATCGTCGCGGAGAGCGAGCCCGGCGAGGGCTCCACCTTCACGCTGTACGTCCCCGTGCGCTGCCCCGGGCACGAGCCGCCTCCCGGGCAGGAGCCGTCCACCCTGCCGCAGTCGGCCCTCGTACCCGAGCAGGGCTCCCCGACGGACATGTACGCGTCGCAGCAGCCGGAACAGGAGGACAACTGGCCGGCGCCGACGAAGCTGGAGCAGTGGAAGACGGGCAGGCCGGGCCTGGTCCTGCCGGGCCGCCGCGTCCTGATCGTCGACGACGACATCCGCAACGTCTTCGCGCTCACCCACGTACTGGGCCGCGTCGGCATGCCCGTCCTGTACGCGGAGAACGGCCGCGAGGGCATCGAGACCCTGGAGAGCCACCCCGATGTCGAACTCGTCCTGATGGACATCATGATGCCCGAGATGGACGGCTACGAGACGATCTCCGTCATCCGCGGTACGCCACGATGGGCCGGACTGCCCATCGTGGCGCTCACCGCCAAGGCCATGCCCGGCGACCGCGAGAAGTCGATCGCCAAGGGCGCGAACGATTACGTACCGAAACCGGTGGACGTCGACCAGTTGCTGAACGTTGTGTGCGAGCTGCTGGCCCCCGAGGAGGCGGACCCGTCCGCAACCGAGGTCTCCGGTACACCGGCGACCACTGAGTGAGGCACCGTCAACATGACCACTGCAGAGTCCACTTCAGCGGATCGGGCCAGCATCCTCCTTGTCGACGACATGGAGGACAACCTGACCGCACTCGAAGCCGTACTGGGCCCCCTCAACGAGCCGTTGGTCAGGGCCCGTTCGGGAGAGGAGGCGATGAAGGCGCTGCTGCGCAGGCAGTTCGCCGTCGTCCTCCTGGACATCCGGATGCCCGGCATGGACGGCTTCGAGACGGCGACGAACATCAAGCGTCTCGACCAGACGAAGGACGTCCCGATCATCTTCCTGACGGGCACGGAGGCCGACACCGGCTACGCCTTCCGCGGCTACGCGACCGGCGCCGCCGACTACCTGACCAAGCCCTTCGACCCATGGGTGCTGCGCGCGAAGGTGACGGTCTTCCTCGACCTGCACCGCAAGAACCGCCAGCTGCAGCGCCTCCTGGCGCGCGAGCACCAGCAGTTGGACGACCTCGCGGCCCGCATGACGACGATGGAGCGCCTCCTGGCCGAGGACGCGAACCCCGACGTGCGCGAACTGCGCCACGACATCGGGGAGATGAAGGAGACGCTGCGGATGGTGCGCCGGGGTTAGGGCCTGTCCGGCGGATCATGGCGCAGTCGCGGGCTCTGGCACGCCCATCTGCGGCGTTGTCGTCAATCACCATCGCTCCGCGATGCCTCAATCCTCCGCCTTGCAGCTCGACGCACCAGAGCCCGCTTGCCTGCACCGATCGATCGAGGCCACACGCAAGCGCCATGATCCGCCGGACAGGCCCTAGCGCACTTCGACCGCGGCGCCTCCTTCCTCGGGCCGTCAGCCCTCGATGCTCCCGGCGTACATCTCGTCGAGCAGCGCCTTGTACTCCCGCTCCACGACCGGGCGCTTCAGCTTCAGGCTGGGCGTCAGCTCGCCGTGCTCGATGTCGAGGTCGCGCGGCAGGAGCTTGAACTTCTTGATGGTCTGCCAGCGCTGCAGGCCCTCGTTGAGCTCCTTCACGTAGCCCTCGACGAGCTGCACCGTCTGCGGCGCCGCGACGACCTCCTCGTACGAGGAGCCGCTGAGGCCGTTCTCCTTGGCCCACTCCAGGATCGACGGCTCGTCGAGCGAGATGAGCGCCGTGCAAAAGTTCCGGTCGGCGCCGTGCACCAGGATGTTGGAGACGTACGGGCACACGGCCTTGAACTGGCCCTCGACCTCGGCGGGCGCGATGTACTTGCCGCCCGACGTCTTGATGAGGTCCTTCTTGCGGTCGGTGATCCGCAGGTAGCCGTCGTTGGACAGCTCGCCGATGTCGCCGGTGTGGAACCAGCCGTCCGACTCCAGGACCTCGGCGGTCTTGTCGGGCAGCCCGTGGTAGCCCTCCATGATGCCGGGGCCGCGCAGCAGGATCTCGCCGTCGTCCGCGATCCGCACCTCGGTGCCGGGCAGCGGCTTGCCGACGGTGCCGGTGCGGTAGGCCTCACCGGGGTTCACGAACGAGGCGGCGCTGGACTCGGTCAGGCCGTAGCCCTCCAGGATGTGCACGCCCGCGCCGGCGAAGAAGTAGCCGATCTCGGGAGCGAGCGCGGCAGAGCCGGACACACACGCCCGCAACTGCCCGCCGAAGGCCTCCCGCAGCTTGCCGTAGACCAGGCGGTCCGCCGCCTTGTGCTTCGAGGCGAGCTTGAACGGCACGGACGCGACGCCGGTGCGGCGGAAGTTGTCCTGGCTGACCTTCGCGTACTCGCGTGCGACCCCGGCCGCCCACTGGAAGATCTTGTACTTGGCGGAGCCACCGGCCCGCGCCTTCGCGGCGACGCCGTTGTAGACCTTCTCGAAGATGCGCGGTACGGCGGCCATGTACGTCGGCTGCACGATCGGCAGATTCTCGATGATCTTGTCCACGCGGCCGTCGACCGCGGTGACGTGCCCGACCTCGATCTGGCCACTGGTCAGCACCTTGCCGAAGACGTGCGCGAGCGGCAGCCACAGGTACTGCACGTCGTCGCCGCTCACGAGCCCGGTCGCCGCGATGGCCTTCGCCATGTACGACCAGTTGTCGTGCGGTAGCCGGACGCCCTTGGGCCGGCCGGTGGTGCCGGAGGTGTAGATGAGCGTGGCGAGCTGGTCCTTCTCGATCGCCCCGACCCGCTCCGTCACGGCGTCCGGGTTCTTCTCCAGGTACGCGGCGCCGCGCGCCTCCAGGTCCTCCAGGGTGAGCACCCAGCCGTCGGGGTCTGCGGCGTCGGGCTCGACACCCGTCGCGTCGATCACCACGACGTGCCGCAGCTCGGGCAGCTCGGCCCTGCGCGCCCGCGCCTTGGCGAGCTGCGCGGCGTCCTCGGCGACGATGACCTTGGACTCGGAGTCGGACAGGATGAACGCCGACTCCTCCTCGTTGGTCTGCGGGTACACGGTGGTGGTCGCCGCGCCCGCGCACATGATGCCGAGGTCGGCGAGCACCCACTCGACACGGGTCGAGGAGGCGAGCGCCACCCGCTCCTGCGGGCCCACTCCCAGCTCGACGAGGCCCGCGGCGATGGCGTACACGCGCTGCGCGGCCTGCGCCCAGCTCAGCGACTTCCAGTCGTCGGGGCCCGTGCCGGAGGCCGAGGGCACCGGATAGCGGTAGGCCTCCGCGTCCGGCGTCGCCGCCACGCGCTCCAGGAAGAGGTTCGCCACGGAGGGCGGACGGTTCTCGATCAAGGTCTGTGTGTCGCTCACGACGTCCTCCGGGGCCCGCGGCAGTGCGGCTGGTTCAGCGGCTTGTTTAACTGGTGAGTAACCATTGGGCAGTGATCAGGGTAAGGGTCACCGTCCTGGCGCGTAAGGGGCTCCGGCCTCCGACTTCATCGGACTCTCCCCCATCTCCCCCACCCCACACACGGCCCTCACAAAAGCAGCGGGCGCCTGCCCTGAGAAACGGACAGACGCCTCTTGCTTCGTACGATCCTCATGCGCGGGGACCGGCGCGGCGGGTTACTTCTTGCTCTTGGCGCCGCCACTGTCGTCACTGGAGAGCACAGCGATGAAGGCTTCCTGCGGCACCTCGACGGAGCCGACCATCTTCATGCGCTTCTTGCCCTCCTTCTGCTTCTCGAGGAGCTTGCGCTTACGGGAGATGTCACCGCCGTAGCACTTGGCGAGGACGTCCTTGCGGATGGCGCGGATGGTCTCGCGGGAGATGACACGGGAGCCGATGGCGGCCTGGACCGGGATCTCGAAGGCCTGCCGCGGGATGAGCTCCCGCAGCTTGGCCACCAGACGCACGCCGTACGCGTACGCGGCGTCCTTGTGGGTGACGGCGGAGAACGCGTCGACGCGGTCGCCGTGCAGCAGGATGTCGACCTTCACCAGGTCGGAGGCCTGTTCGCCGGTGGGCTCGTAGTCCAGGGACGCGTAACCGCGGGTCTTGGACTTCAACTGGTCGAAGAAATCGAAGACGATCTCGGCGAGGGGGAGGGTGTAGCGGATCTCCACCCGGTCCTCGGAGAGGTAGTCCATGCCGAGCAGGGTGCCGCGACGGGTCTGGCAGAGCTCCATGATCGCGCCGATGAACTCGCTGGGCGCGAGGAGCGTGGCGCGCACGACGGGCTCGAAGACCTTGTCGATCTTGCCCTCGGGGAACTCGCTCGGGTTGGTGACCGTGTGCTCGGTGCCGTCCTCCATGTCCACGCGGTAGACCACGTTGGGGGCGGTGGCGATGAGGTCGAGCCCGAACTCGCGCTCGAGCCGCTCCCGGATCACGTCGAGGTGCAGCAGCCCCAGGAAGCCGACGCGGAAGCCGAAGCCGAGCGCGGCGGAGGTCTCCGGCTCGTAGACCAGAGCGGCGTCGTTCAGCTGCAGCTTGTCGAGGGCCTCGCGCAGGTCCGGGTACTCCGAGCCGTCCAGCGGATAGAGACCCGAGAAGACCATCGGCTTCGGGTCCTTGTAACCGCCGAGGGCCTCGGTGGCGCCCTTGTGCAGGGAGGTGATCGTGTCACCGACCTTGGACTGCCGGACGTCCTTCACGCCGGTGATGATGTAGCCGACCTCGCCGACGCCGATGCCGTCGGCCGGGGTCATCTCGGGGGACGACACACCGATCTCGAGCAGCTCGTGCGTGGCCCCGGTGGACATCATCCGGATCCGCTCACGCTTGTTGAGCTGACCGTCGACGACTCGTACGTACGTCACGACGCCCCGGTAGGAGTCGTAGACCGAGTCGAAGATCATCGCGCGGGCGGGGGCGTCGGCGACGCCGACCGGCGGGGGGATCTCGGCGACGACCTTGTCGAGCAGCGCCTCGACGCCCACGCCGGTCTTCGCGGAGACCTTGAGCACATCGTCGGGGTCGCAGCCGATGAGGTTGGCGAGCTCCTCCGAGAACTTCTCCGGCTGGGCGGCCGGAAGGTCGATCTTGTTGAGCACCGGAACGATCTTGAGGTCGTTCTCCATCGCCAGGTACAGGTTGGCGAGGGTCTGCGCCTCGATGCCCTGGGCGGCGTCGACAAGCAGGACCGTCCCCTCGCACGCGGCGAGCGAGCGGGACACCTCGTACGTGAAGTCCACGTGACCCGGCGTGTCGATCATGTTGAGGACGTGGGTACTGCCCTTGTCGGGCCCCTCCGTCGGGGCCCAGGGCAGCCGCACCGCCTGGGACTTGATCGTGATGCCGCGCTCTCGCTCGATGTCCATCCGGTCGAGATACTGAGCACGCATCTGCCGCTGCTCGACCACCCCGGTCAGCTGGAGCATCCGGTCGGCGAGCGTCGACTTGCCGTGGTCGATGTGCGCGATGATGCAGAAGTTGCGAATCAGAGCCGGGTCGGTGCGGCTCGGCTCGGGCACATTTTTAGGGATCGCGGGCACGCAGGGTCCTGTCTCTTGAGGCCTTCTGCCTCGGGTCGGCCTCGGTTGGGATCAATACGTAGCCTCCATGGTCCCATGAGCGGGGGGCTGCGCCCGGTTTGGGCCGCCCGGATGACGGCTGATACCGTGGGCAGCTGTGTCTCATGCCCTCTAAGCCGAGGCACACACTCAGTGACAATCACCGGTACGGGTCCCTGACCGGCCCCGTGCCTGAACCTGAAAAGGCTCATTTCGTGGCGAACATCAAGTCCCAGATCAAGCGGATCAAGACCAACGAGAAGGCGCGACTGCGCAACAAGACGGTCAAGTCCTCCCTCAAGACCTCGATCCGCAAGGCCCGCGAGGCCGTTGCCGCCGGTGACGTCCAGAAGGCCGTCGAGGCTCAGCGCGCTGCCGCGCGTCAGCTCGACAAGGCCGTCTCCAAGGGCGTTATCCACAAGAACCAGGCCGCCAACAAGAAGTCGGCGCTTGCTTCGAAGGTCGCGTCCATCCAGGCCTGAACCTGACCTGACCTGACCTGATCGACCGTCGGTGGGACCCGGGCGGGCCCTCTCTCTCCGCCCCCGACCGACACCCAAGAGCCCGCACGCGACTGCGTTCGCCACGCGGGTGCGGGCTCACACAGCTTGACCCGAGGCCCCACCCTTTTCAGGGCGGGGCCTTCGGCGTTCCCTGGAGTCTCTTCCTCTTCTCCAGCCCGTCCGGCCATCTCCAGCCCGTCCGGCGTTTGAGGACAAGGGGGTCTGGGGGCGCAGCCCCCAGGGACGGGAAGGGGCGGCGGGGGCGATTCCCTAACGCCCCCGCGCCCGGGCAGCCCGCGCCACGGTCACCACAGCCTTCTCCAGCGCGTACTCCGGGTCGTCCCCCGCCCCCTTCACCCCCGCATCCGCCTCCGCCACCGCCCGAAGCGCCACCGCAACCCCATCCGGCGTCCACCCCCGCATCTGCTGCCGCACCCGATCAATCTTCCACGGCGGCATCCCCAACTCCCGCGCAAGATCCGCCGGCCGCCCCCCACGCGCGGACGACAGCTTCCCGATCGCCCGCACCCCCTGAGCCAACGCACTGGTGATCAGCACCGGCGCCACCCCGGTCGACAACGACCACCGCAGCGCCTCCAGCGCCTCGGCCACCCGCCCCTCCACGGCCCGGTCGGCGACGGTGAAGCTGGACGCCTCGGCCCGCCCCGTGTAATACCGCCCGACAACGGCCTCGTCGATGGTCCCCTCGACGTCGGCGGCGAGCTGCGACACCGCGGACGCCAGCTCCCGCAGATCACTCCCGATGGCATCGACGAGCGTCTGCGACGCCTCACCAGTGGCAGACCGCCCGATCGCCCGGAACTCGGCACGCACGAACGCCAGCCGATCCGCCGCCTTCGTCATCTTGGGGCAGGCGACCTCCCTGGCCCCGGCCTTGCGCGCCGCGTCGAGCAGGCCCTTGCCCTTGGCGCCACCGGCGTGCAGCAGCACCAGCGTGATCTCCTCGGCGGGCGAGCCGATGTACGCCTTCACGTCCTTGACCGTGTCCGCGGACAGGTCCTGCGCATTGCGTACGACGACGACCTTGCGCTCGGCGAACAGCGAGGGACTGGTCAGCTCGTCCAGCGTCCCCGGCTGCAACTGATCAGAGGTCAGGTCCCGGACGTCGGTGTCCGCGTCCATGGCGCGCGCGGCCGCCACGATCTGCTGCACCGCGCGGTCGAGCAGCAGCTCCTCCTGCCCCACCGCGACGGTGAGAGGAGCGAGCGGTTCGTCATTTGCAGTCTTCCTGGCCATCGCGCCAAGCATCCCACGCACCACTGACAAGCCCCCCCATCAAGCCCCTGCGGCGATTGAGCAGCGGGGTCCGGGGCGGAGCCCCGAGTCGTCACCGCGGACGGCCTCACAGCAACGGCAACAGCCCTACGGCTCCTCGCGCCACCCCTCCCACTCCGCCGCGAACTCATCCAGCTCCCCGGCGGCCAGCCGCCCCGTCGCGTCCTCGACGACCAGCAGCCACTGCGCGTCCTCGGCGTCGTCCTCACCGGCCAACGCGTCCCGTACGAGCTGGGGTTCCTCGGCCACCCCGAAGCGCTCCCGGAGCGCCTCCGAGGCCTCCTCCGCGGCGTCCCGGTCGGGCAGCACCAGTACGTGTCTCACATCGCTCACGCCACCATTTTCCGGCACACCGGCGGCGCCGCACGCACGGGGTCAGTCCTTGGGCACGACCTGTATGTCGAGCTCGATGCGGACGCTGGAGCCGACGACGGCGATGCCCCTCGCCAGCATGGTCTGCCAGCTCACGGTGAAGTCGTCGCGGTGCAGCTCCGTGGTCGCCCGGCAGGCGGCCCGGGTCTCGCCCTCCATGCCGGTGCCCACGCCCAGGTAGTCGGCCTCCAGCGTGACCGTCCGGGTCACGCCGTGCAGCGTGAGCGCCCCGGTGATCGCCCAGCGGCCGCCGCCTCTGTGCACGAAGCGGTCGCTGTAGAACTCCAGCGTCGGGAAGCGCTCGACGTCGAGGAAATCGGCGGACCTGAGGTGGTCGTCGCGCATCTTGACGTTCGTGTCGATGGACGAGGCGTCGATGACGACGTGCATCGCGGAGTCCTCGACCCGCTCGGCCACCCGCAGCACACCGGCGAACGTGTTGAACCGGCCGTAGACCCGCGCCATCCCGATGTGCCGCGCCGTGAACCCGATCGAGGAGTGCGTCGGCTCGACCTCCCAGTCCCCCGGCGTCGGCAGCGCCGGAGGCGCGGACACCTGGAGCGTGACGTCACCGAGCGCCGCCTGCTCGCCCTCGGCCACGGTGGCCCCACCGCGGAACGACGCGTACCCCTCGGCCGACACCGCGAGCCGGTAGTCCCCTGCGGGCACCGTCGCCACGAACGAGCCGAACGGACCGACGCCCCCGCTCACCACCTTGCGCCCCATCACATCGTTCACCGAGAACTCGGCGCCGCGCACCGGCTCACCCACGGCATCGATGATCCGGCCACTGAGCACCCCCGCGCCCGGCGGCATCGCCCTCCCCCCGAGAGAACTCGAATCTACTGACCGGTTAGTACGGTTTCTCCGCCGGAAGCCAAACATGTCCCACCCACCCCAGAACGCCTGGACAACTGCCTGAACTGCTGTATTCGACAAGCATTCGATCATCGTGGGCGGTTTCGAGGCAACATGCGCCCGCATGGCAAGAAAACGACCCTGAGCGGCATCGGCCGCGCTACGAGGCGACCCGGAGCTCCCCACCGCCCCCTCCCACGACCGCCACCGCCCCGTCCCGGTCCGTCCTGAGCACGGCCGCACCGCGCGCCCGCAGAGCCGCCAGGGTGCTGGGCGCCGGGTGACCGTACGAGTTGTCGCGGCCCACCGAGATCAGCGCGACGCGGGGCGCGGCCCTGCGCAACAGTTCCGGGTCCTGGTAGGCCGAGCCGTGATGGGCGACCTTGAGCACGTCCACCTGGGGCAGCCGGGCCCCGGCGGGCGATCTCAACAGGGCGCGCTGCGCCGGGGGTTCGAGGTCGCCGAGGAGCAGCAGGGCCAGCCCCGCGACGCGGACGAGCAGGGTCACGCTCGCGTCGTTCGGACCGTCCGGCGGCGGGGCCGGGTCCGGCGGCGGCCACAGCACCTGCCAGTCGAGCGGTCCCGCTCTGCGCCGCTCCCCCGCCACCGCGCGCACCACCGGGACCCCGCGCCGGGCGGCCTCCCTCCGCACGAACGCCACCTGCTCCGACGGCTCCTCGAACCCGGTCGCCTCGATCTGACCGACGGCCCTTCCCCGCAACACCCCCGCGAGCCCGGCCACATGGTCCGCGTGGAAGTGCGTGAGCACCACCGCCGGGATCCGGGTGACGCCAAGCGAGCGCAGGCACCGGTCGACGAGCAGCGGGTCGGGGCCCGCGTCCACCACCACTCCGGCCCCCGCCCCGGCCGCGAGCACCAGGGCGTCGCCCTGCCCCACGTCGCACATGGCCAGGCGCCAGCCGGCCGGCGGCCAGCCGGTGACGCCCCGCACGAGCGGCGCGGGCCGCGTGATCACCAGGACGAGCAGCAGCGCGCAGACCCCGCAGATCCAGGGTGACGCGAGTGCTCTGCGCCCCACGAGCACGAGGGCCAACGTGCCGAGCGCGAGCAGCGCTCCGCCGCGCCAGCCACCCGGCCAGTCCAACCCGCTGCCGGGCAGTGCGGCCCCGGCCCTGGCGATGTCCGCGATCCACCCGGTGGGCCAACCGGCGCACCAGGCCAGGGACTTCGCCACCGGCATCGCGAGCGGCGCCGTCGCCAGCGCCGCGAACCCGAGCACGGTCGCCGGCGCGACCGCGAACTCCGCGAGCAGGTTGCACGGCACCGCCACCAGGCTCACCCGCGCCGCCAGCACCGCGACGACCGGAGCGCACACCGCCTGCGCGGCGGCGGCGGCCCCCAGCGCCTCGGCGAGCCGCGCCGGCACCCCGCGGCCACGCAGCGCCGCACTCCACCGCGGGGCCAGCGTCAACAGCGCGCCCGTGGCGAGCACCGACAGCAGGAACCCGTAACTCCGCGCCAGCCACGGGTCGTACAGGACGAGCAGCAGCACCGCTGTGGCCAGGGCCGGGATCAGGGATCTGCGGCGCCCGGTGGCCACGGCGAGCAGTGCGATCAGCCCGCACGCCGCCGCCCGCAGCACGCTCGGCTCGGGCCGGCACACCACGACGAAGCCGAGCGTGAGGGCCCCGCCGAGCACCGCGGTCGTCCGCAACGGCAGCCCGATCCGGGGCGCCAGGCCGCGCCGCTCGACGCGTTGTGCCGTGCCGGGCGGGCCGATCAACAGGGCCAGCAGGATCGTGAAATTGGCCCCACTGACCGCCATGAGGTGCAACAGGTCCGTCTCCTCGAAGGCGGTGTGCAGCTCCGGTGTCACACGCGCCGTGTCGCCGACGACGAGCCCGGGGAGCAGTGCGCGCGCGTCCGCGTCGAGCCCGCCGGTGGCCTCGCGCAGCCCCGCCCGCAGCGTCCCGGCCACCCGCTGCGACCGGCTCGGCGACCCCACGACCCGTGCCCGCTCCTCGCTCCCGACCCGCAGCACCGCCGCGACCCGGTCCCCCGCGACCATCGTCGGCGCGAAACTCCCCCGCACCCGCAACCGGGTACTGGGCAGCACGGCCAGCCACGAACTGCCTTGCACCTGCGACCACTTGTCGGGCACCTCCGAGGACGCAAAGCCCGTTTCCCCTCGACCTCCTCCAGACTCCCCCTCCCCTCCGTCCCCTCCATGCCCCCTGTCCCCTCTGTCGGCCCCCTCGCCTCCCGCGTTCACCAGGACCAGCACAGGCGCCCGCGTCCGCACCGTGTCCCCGTCCGGCCCCGTCACCCGCACCACATCCGCCTCCACCAGCACCGACGCCGGCGCCACGTGGTCCCCGCGGATTCGCGGCCGGGTGAGCCGGGGGTCGGAGGTAACCTCCAACTCGACGCCCCCGCGGGCGAATTGAGCCCCGAGTTCAGGCACGGGGCCGCGCCGCAGGTCAGCCCCGTGCAGACCGGCGGAGGCCGCGGCCGCGGCGGTGCACAGGAGCAGCGCCGCCGCCGACGGACCACGCCAGGACCGCGCCACACGCCTGGCCCCGCCACGCCCCGCGATCAGCAACCCCGCCCCACCGAGCGCACACGCCACCGCCACGAGCCCCGCCCACCACGGCGAACCGGCCACCGTCAGCGCCGCCGTGCCCCACGCCGCCAGCGCGGGCGGCACCAACCGCAGGTCCAGCGGCCCCTCTTGGCGAGGATGCGCGTCACCGAGCCGCCCGACCCTGGACACCGCCTCCCCGTCACCGCCAACGACCGGTCGACGCAAGACCGGACGGTTCACGGACGGCGGACGCAAGACCCGACGGTTCACGGCCGCACCGCATTCTGCAGATCCTCGAAGCGGCGATCCCCGATGCCATTGACCTCGCGCAGCTCGTCGACGGAGCGGAAGCCGCCGTGCTCCGTGCGGTAGTCGACGATGTGCTGCGCCAGTACGGGGCCGACGCCCGGCAAGGTGTCGAGCTGTTCCAGGGTGGCGGTATTGAGGCCGATCGGGCCCGCCGGGGCCGACGCTCCCGCCGCCCCGCCCGACGGCGCGGCGGCGGCAGCCGCCGCGGGTGCGCCCACCTGGACCTGCTCGCCGTCCACGAGGAGCCGCGCCCTGTTGAGCCCCTCGGTGTCCGTACCGGGGCGCAGCCCGCCGGCCGCCCGTAACGCGTCCGCGACGCGGGCCCCGGCGGGCAGCCGGTGGACCCCCGGCCTGCGCACCTTTCCGCTGACGTCCACGACGATCCCCGCGGCGCCGCTCGCCACGGGCTCCGGCCCCACCGCGGCGGGCGAGGCATCGCCGTCCGAGGGCGGCCCCACGGCTCGCGGCGCCGCCGCCCGCACCGTCTCGGGCGCCCGCACCGGCTGCGTTCGGCCCGCCCAGAAGTGCTGCACGGCGAAGAGCCCCACCACTGCGACGAGGACGGCCAGCGCCACGGCCCCGCGCCGCTCGACCCCGCACCGCGTCTGCACCCACAGCGGCAACCGGTCCCGCAGGGCGAGCGCCGCACGCTCCCGCCGTGAGGGCGCCGGGACCGCAGCAGGCTCGACCGGCGGCTCGGGCTCGGGATCGGGCTCACGCACCCACGACGGAGCGGGAGCAGCCCGTGCCGTAGCCGTACCCCGCACCTCCCGCTCCGGCGGCGCGAACAGCGCCTCCGCCCGCAGCCGGGTCCGCTCCGCCTCGACGCGCCTGCGCCGAGCGCGCCGCCGCACCACGTGCCGCTGCCGGGCGCGGCTGTCCGACGCGGCGCCGCGCCCCGGCCCGCTTGATGCGTGTGCTGTCCGTGTCCGTGATCGAAGTTCCATGTCACGAGACGGTAGGCACCGCGCCGCCGACAAGTGGATCTTGCTCAACTTCCGGGGACAACCCACAAGTTGTGGAAAACTCCGTCACCCACACGACCCCCACGAGGCCCCCACGCGACCGACGGAGTACGCGCCGCCCTACGTCCGCGGCGAGACCACGGCCCCCAGCAGTCCCGGTCCCGTGTGCGCCCCGATCACCGCTCCCACCTCGCTGACGTGCAGCTCGGCCAGGCCCGGCACCTGCTCGCGCAGCCACTGCGCGAGCGCCTCCGCCCGCTCCGGCGCGGCCAGATGGTGCACGGCCACGTCCACCTGCGCGCTGCCCGCCCGCTCGGCCACGATCTCCTGCAGCCGCGCGATCGCCTTCGACGACGTACGGACCTTTTCCAGGAGTTCGATGCGGCCGCCGTCGAGCTGGAGCAGCGGCTTGACCGCGAGAGCGGACCCGAACAGTGCCTGCGCGGCGCCGATCCGGCCGCCCCGCCGCAGATAGTCCAGCGTGTCGACGTAGAAGTACGCCGAGGTGCCCGAGGCCCGCTTCTCCGCCGCGTTCACCGCCTCGTCGGCCGTGCCTCCCGCGTCGGCCGCCTCCGCCGCCGCGAGCGCGCAGAAGCCGAGGGCCATGGCCACCATCCCGGTGTCAACGACGCGCACCGGGACCGGGGCCTCGCGCGCGGCCAGCACCGCGGCGTCGTACGTCCCGGAGATCTCGGCGGACAGGTGCAGCGAGACGATGGCGGTGGCGCCGGACTCGGCCACCTTGCGGTAGGTCTCGGCGAACCGCTCCGGGCTGGGTCTCGACGTCGTCACCGAGCGGCGCTTCTGCAGCGCCTCCGCGACCGAGCGAGCGGAGATCTCCGTACCCTCTTCGAGCGCCCGGTCACCCAGGACCACGGTCAACGGCACCGCCGTGATGCCGTGGCGCTCCATCGTCCGCTGCGGCAGGTAGGCCGTTGAATCGGTGACGATCGCGACATGGCGGGACATGCACCGGAGATTACCTGCCACGGTCGCCCGGCGGCAGCCCGGCCCCTGCCTCCCGGCCGTCGTCCGACACGGTCCCGGGGGCGATCAAGTCGTGCTCTCCGGACGGGGTTTCTTCTCCCACGGATACGCGGGGCGTACACCTGGCGGAGTGATCGCGGCCCGGTTCCGCTCCCGGTCCCGCCGCTGCCCGCGGTCCGTCCGCGGCGCCTCCCGGGCGGCGCCCGGCTCGGATTCGGCGCCGGATTCCGCTCCCGGCGCCGGCTCGGTCGTCCAGTGCCGCAGCGCCCCTGCCTCCAGGTCGATCTGCGAACTCAGGGCGTCCAGGTCGTCGCTCGCGAACCGGCCGGCCCGGTCGCGAGCCGCGTGCCGCAGCGCGTCGGCGGAGCGCGTGATCCGCTCCGTACGCGTCCTGAGCTCCGGCAGCACCCGAGCCACCTGCTCCTTGTCGGGCTCGCTCTCCATGCGCTTCAGCTCGGCGTCCACCTCGTGCCCGTGCGCGCTCAGGCGCTCGAAGAGGCCGAGGGACTCCTTGAGCGAGGAGTCCTCCGCCACGCGCGCGTGCAGCGCGTCCTGCGTGGCCCGCATGGAGGTGCGCAGATGCAGCCGCAGCTGCGCCAACTCGGCGGCCGCTCCGGGCTGCACATAGCTCCTGGCGCGCAGTGTGGTGTCCTCCACCGCACGCCGCGCCTGCTCGACCTTGCGGTCCACCCCGCGCTTGGCCGCGCCGACCGCCTTCACCGTCACGTACCCGCCGAACGCCAGGAACACGACGAAGAGCAGCGCAATGATCACAAGCACGGTTTCCATAGCGCTCTCTCCTCCAGGTCGCCCCGCCGGGCCGCTCTCTCCACCGTAAACGGAGCGGGCAGGCCGAGGGTTCCAGCGGAACCCCCAACCTGCCCGTAGGGAACAACCCTGAGCCGCGGGACCGCGCCTACGCGGGCACGATGTTCACGAGCTTCGGCGCCCGCACGATCACCTTGCGGATGCCGGCGCCGTCCAGCGCAGCGACGACCTTCTCGTCGGCCAGGGCGATCTTCTCCAGCTCCTCGTCGGAGATCGCAGGGGAGACCTCCAGGCGGGCCTTGACCTTGCCCTTGATCTGGACGACGCAGGTCACGGCCTCGTCGACCGCGTACGCGGGGTCGGCGACCGGGAAGTCCTGGTGGACGACGGAGTCGCTGTGGCCCAGCTTGCGCCACAGCTCCTCGGCGACGTGCGGGGCCAGCGACGCGACCAGCAGCACCAGGCGCTCGGCAACAGAGCGCGGCAGCGAGGCTCCCCCGTACGACTTGACCAGGTGGTTGTTCAGCTCGGTGACCTTGGCGATCGCGGTGTTGAACCGCATGCCCTCCAGGTCGCCGCGGACGCCGTCGATCGCCTTGTGCAGGGCACGCAGCGTGGCCACGTCGATGTCCGCCTCGGGCACGTCCACGACGGTGACCTCGCCGGTCTCCTCGTCGACGACGTTGCGCCACAGGCGCTGGAGCAGCCGGAACTGGCCGACCACCGCGCGCGTGTCCCACGGCCGGGAGACGTCCAGCGGGCCCATCGCCATCTCGTACAGGCGCAGCGTGTCCGCGCCGTACTCGGCGCAGATCTCGTCCGGCGTGACGGCGTTCTTCAGGGACTTGCCCATCTTGCCGAGCAGCCGGGAGACCTTCTCGCCCGCGTAGTAGTAGGCGCCGTCGCGCTCCTCCACCTCGGCGGCCGGTACGGCGATCCCGCGCGCGTCCCGGTAGACGTACGCCTGGATCATGCCCTGGTTGTAGAGCTTGTGGAACGGCTCGGCCGACGAGATGTGGCCCAGGTCGAACAGCACCTTCGACCAGAAGCGCGCGTACAGCAGGTGCAGTACGGCGTGCTCGGCGCCGCCCACGTACAGGTCGACACCGCCGGTGGGCATGCCCTCGCGGGGGCCCATCCAGTACTGCTCGATCTCCGGGTCGACCAGCTTCTCGCTGTTGTTCGGGTCCAGGTAGCGCAGCTCGTACCAGCAGGAACCCGCCCAGTTGGGCATGGTGTTGGTCTCGCGGCGGAACGGGCGCGGGCCCTTGCCGTCGCCCAGGTCCAGCGTGACGTTGACCCAGTCCTCGTTGCGCGACAGCGGCGTCTCGGGCTTGGTGTCGGCGTCGTCCGGGTCGAAGGTGCGCGGGCTGTAGTCGTCGACCTCGGGCAGCTCCAGCGGCAGCATCGACTCGGGCAGCGCGTGGGCGATGCCGTCCTCGTCGTAGGCGATCGGGAAGGGCTCGCCCCAGTAGCGCTGGCGGCTGAACAGCCAGTCGCGCAGCCGGAAGTTGACCGTGCCCGCGCCGATGCCCTCGCGCTCCAGCCACTCGGTCGTCCGCGCCTTGGCGTCGGCGACGCCCAGGCCGTCCAGGGAGATGTTCTCGCCGCTGGAGTTGACCAGCTTCGCGTCGCCCGAGACGAACGCGTCGTCCCACGTCGCCGGGTCGGTGCCACGGTCGTCCGAGGGCTGCACGACACAGCGCATCGGCAGCTCGAAGGCGCGCGCGAAGGCGAAGTCGCGGCTGTCGTGGGCCGGGACGGCCATGATCGCGCCGGTGCCGTAGCCCATCAGTACGTAGTCGGCGATGAAGACCGGGACCTGCTCGCCGCTGACCGGGTTGATCGCGTACGCGCCCGTGAAGACGCCGGTCTTGTCCTTGGCCTCGGTCTGGCGCTCGACGTCGGACTTCGAGGCGGCCTGCTTGCGGTAGGCGGCGACGGCGTCGGCGGGGGTCGCGTGACCGCCCGTCCACACGTCGTGCGTGCCCTCAGGCCAGGCGTCCGGGGTGATCTTCTCGACCAGCTCGTGCTCGGGGGCCAGCACCATGTAGGTGGCGCCGAACAGGGTGTCCTGGCGGGTCGAGAAGACGGTGATCTTCTCCTCGCCGGAGCCAGAGCCGGAGCCGGCACCCTCGGCGGACGGTACGGCGAAGTCGATGCGCGCGCCCTCGGAGCGGCCGATCCAGTTGCGCTGCTGCAGCTTGATCGCCTCGGGCCAGTCCAGGCCGTCCAGGTCGTCGATCAGGCGGTCCGCGTAGGCCGTGATGCGCATGTTCCACTGGCGCAGCTTCGACTTGAAGACGGGGAAGTTGCCGCGCTCGGAGCGGCCGTCGGCGGTGACCTCCTCGTTGGCCAGGACGGTGCCCAGGCCCGGCGCCCAGTTCACGGGCGCGTCGGAGGCGTACGCCAGGCGGTAGTCGCTCAGGATGTCGGCGCGCTCGGCCTCGCTCCGGCCGCCCCAGTCGCCGCCACCGGGCACGGCGCGCTCACCGGTCTCGAACTGCTTGACCAGGTCGGCGATCGGACGGGCCTTCTTCAGGTCGTCGTCGTACCAGGAGTTGAAGATCTGCAGGAAGATCCACTGCGTCCACTTGTAGACCTCGGGGTCGATCGTGGCGAACGACCGGCGGTTGTCATGGCCCAGGCCGAGCCGACGCAGCTGCGCCTTCATGGTGACCATGTTGGCCTCGGTCGACGTGCGCGGGTGGGTGCCCGTCTGCACGGCGTACTGCTCGGCCGGCAGGCCGAACGCGTCGAAGCCCAGGGTGTGCAGCACGTTGTGGCCCGTCATGCGCTGGAAGCGCGCGAAGACGTCCGTGGCGATGTAGCCCAGCGGGTGGCCGACGTGCAGGCCCGCACCGGAGGGGTACGGGAACATGTCCATGATGAACTTCTTGGGCCGCGAGACGACCTGCTGGTCGCCCGCCAGGTCACCGCTCGGGTTCGGCGCCTCGTACGTGCCGTCGGCGTCCCAGAAGTCCTGCCAGCGTGCCTCGATGTCGGCGGCCATGACCGCCGTGTAGCGGTGCGGCGCGACCGCCGCCTCGGAAGCGGCGGCGGTGTTCGTCTCGCTCATGATCCTCAAAGCTCCATCGATCGTCTCTGCCGGCGGCCCGTGCCTGGGAAATGAAAAAGCCCCTCGCACAGGAGGGGACGCCGCGCCGATTCCGACCACTCACCCAGGGGGCGGGTCGGGACTGATCAGCGCGGCTCGCTAAGCAGAAGGCGTACGGCACGCATGGCGTCAGGGTACCGCAGCCGCCACCCGGCCTGCGACGGGCCTCCCCGCGGGCCACCGCACCCCAGGGGTTACTCGGCGTACCGACCCCTATCGGGACAACGTAAAGACCAAACATCTCGTAGATAACAGCGAGATAACTCAAACCTCGTACTGCCCGGTATGCCTCGATCTAGAGTGCGGGCCGTGGGACCACCGTGCCGAACCGTTCGGAGTCACCCCCATGAACCCTCGAACCCCCCGCTCTTTGAACTCCCTTCGTACGACGGGGAGTTCACTCACCCCCGGTGCCAGCCGTCGCAGGAGAACAGGGCTGCTCATCGCGGGAGTCCTCCTCCTGTTGCCCGTGCTCGTGTCCACCGGCGGCGACGCCGTGCGGACGACGCTCGACTTCGGCGCGGGCGTGCTCTGCCTGGTCTCGCTGACCTCGTCCGTCGTCTGGGGCCTGGTCGCCTCCGACCGGGTCTTCCTCACCTCGCGGCAGCGGCTGCTCGCGCAGGCCGTGCACCGGATCACCGCGGTCGCCTCGCTGGTCTTCCTGCTGCTGCACATCAGCGTGAAGCTCGCGCTCTCGCACGTGACGCTGCTCGGCGCGCTGGTGCCGTTCTCCGGGGGCTTCAGCGGCAGCGCGGGCCTGATCGGCCTGGGGGCGACCGCCGGACTCCTCATGGTCACCACGGGCGTCACGGGCGCGCTGCGCAGCTCCATGGCCTCCCCCGCCCGGCTCGCCACCCGCTGGCGCGCGACCCACATGCTCGCCTACCCGGCCTGGTGCTTCGCCCTCATGCACGGCATGTACGCGGGCCGACCCGCGAAGGGGTACGTGACCGTCCTGTACTGCCTGGCACTGGTCGCGGTCGCCGGCGCGATCGCCCTTCGGGCGTCGCCGCAGGCCGTGCGGCGCAAGGTGGCGGTGCGCATCCTCGAATTCCTGGACGCGGGACCGCGCGCGGGCGGCACCAGGCGGGCCGGGTCACCCCTCCCACAGCCCCGCACGGAGCCCGCACCGGCCGCCCCGCAGGCCCGCCCGGAGCCCGCCCCGCAGCCCGCCTTCGACCCGCCTCCCCCGACGCAGGCCGACATCGGCTTCGCGGCCGCCTACCGCGCAGTGTCCGCCGTCCCCCGCTCGGAGCTGCCCACGCAGTCGGTCCCGCACCTGGAGCAGTACCCCGAACCCATGGCATCCGAGCGCTGGCCCGCCCCCTCCCCGCCGCCACCGGCCCAGGCCCCGCCCTCCCTGTACGACCCGACGTACGACACCCCCTACGGAGGCGTGCCCGGCTACCCCGCCCCCTACGGGGACGGCACGAACAGCGGCGCCTACGAAGGTCTCCGCGAAGACGTCTACGAAGGCCTCTACAGAGAAGCGCCCGATCCCACCGAACCGCTCCCCGGCCCCTACCAAGCACCCACTTCCGGTGAGCCCTGGACCACGCCCTACGGAGGCCCGCAGTGAACACCGCACTGCCCGACGTCCCTGAAGTCCGGGTCGTCGGACTTCCCCAGCTCACTTCGGGGTTCGACCTCGTGGAGCGGCTCGACCTCGACATGCACCTGAAGGTGCACGGACCACTGGAAGCCATGGCGGGCGAGCCGCTCGCGCAGCTGGCCCAGGCGATATCCCTGCGCGGCCGGGGCGGCGCGGGCTTCCCCTTCGCCAAGAAGCTTCGCGCGGTCGCGGAGTCGGCGATCCGGCGCGGAGTGCGCCCGGTGGTCGTCGTCAACGGCAGCGAGGACGAGCCGGCCTGCCGCAAGGACACCGTGCTGATCAACCGGGCACCGCATCTGATCCTGGACGGCGCCCTGCTCGTCGCGGAGGCGATCGGCGCGCGCACGCTCGTCATCGGCGTGACCCGCGACAGCACCGAGGCGTCGATGCAGGCGGCCCTCGCCGAGCGCGGCCTGACGAACCGTCGGAACGCACCGCTCCGCGCGCGCGTGCAGCGCAATCCGGTGCGCATGGTCACCGGGGAGTCCTCGGCCCTGATCCGCTCGGCGGACGGCGGCCCGCCCATGCCGCCGGGCCGCAAGGTCCGCGCCTCCGACTCCGGCGTCGGCGGCGCCCCCACGCTCCTGTCGAACGCGGAGACCTTCGCCCAGCTCGCCATCGCGACCCGCACGGGCGCCGAGCGCTACTGCCGCACAGGGCTGCACGACGAGCCCGGCACGGTCCTGCTGACGCTCTCCGGGGCGGTCGCCCGCCCGATGGTCCTGGAAGTGCCGTCCGGCGTCCCGCTGGGCTACGTACTCCAGCTCGCGGGCGCTCCCCCGCTCCCCCAGGGCGTCCTCACGGGCGGCTATCACGGCAAATGGCTCGACGGGATGGGCGCGCAGGACGCCATCGTCTCCCGCGCCTCCCTGGAGGCCTCGGGCGGCGCGCTCGGCGCCGGGGCGATCCTGCCGATCGGCCCGGACACCTGCCCGCTCGGCGAGGCCCTGAAGGTGGCGCAGTGGCTGGCCTCGGAGAGCGCGGGCCAGTGCGGCCCCTGCTACCTGGGGCTGCCCGCGGCGGCGCGCGGCCTCGAGGACGTACTGAACGGAGGCGGCCCGACCGCCCTGGAGGCGCTGCGCGAGGTCACGCGCGCGGTGAAGCGGCGCGGGGCGTGCAAGCACCCGGACGGTTCGGCGGCGTTCATCGAGTCGACGATCTCGGCGTTCACCGACGACCTGGCCGCGCACGTGCTGGGCGCCGGCTGCGGCCGCCCGGTGCTCGGTGTGCTGCCGCTGCACGCGGAGGCGCCTGCGAGCCCGGCGTCCACCGGGAAGCGGCTCGCCGTCGACTGGACGCTGTGCCAGGGCCACGGCCTGTGCGCGGACATCGTGCCGGAGCTGCTGCAGTTGGGCCCCGACGGCTTCCCGACGGTCGCGGAGGCGGCCGTGCCCGGCTACTCCGAGGCGAACGCGGTGCGGGCCGTACGCCGCTGCCCCGCCCTTGCACTGCGGATCGAGGGGGACGCCTCGGCGGCCCCACAGGACCGCAGGCCCTCGCGCCCGGCGCTCCCGCCCGGCCGCAGCCGCGCCCGGAGGTAGCCCGTAGACACGAACAAAGACGGGCCATCCGAATCGGATGGCCCGTCTCACATTCCTGTGGAGCTAAGGAGAATCGAACTCCTGACCTCCTGCATGCCATGCAGGCGCTCTACCAACTGAGCTATAGCCCCGCGCTTTGGTCCTCCGGGGCTCCCTTGTCGGTCTCCCCGGCGGCGTCGCCAACATTACACGGTCACCTGGGTGCATCACCAAATCGTTTCCCTTCCGCCCCCTTCTGTAGGGAAAAGTCGCCCTTGACGACTACTAGTGTTCCCTCATGTGACTGTGCTCGCCCTGCCCCGCACCCGCCATGCACCGGCAGCGCTGGGAGCCTGCCTGCTCTCGTTCACGGCCTTCGTGATCGCCCAGCGCGCGGCCGACGTCTCCATGATCGACCTGATGGTCTACCGGGCGGAGGGCTGGACGGTCCGCACGGGCGGCGACCTGTACGCACTGCGCGCGACCTACGCCGACCTGCCGACCACCTACCCGCCGTTCGCCGCGCTGCTGTTCCTGCCGCTGACGTTCCTGGACGTGGTGACCATGAAGGTCGCCGCGACCGCCCTGAACCTCGCCCTCCTCTTCGGTTTCGTGCACCTCTCCATGCGCCTCGTACGACGCCACGCGCGCGTGGAGCACGCCTTGTGGGTGGCGGCCGTCGCCGTGTGGTGCGAGCCGGTGTGGACGACGCTGCGCTACGGGCAGGTCAACCTGCTGCTCGCCGTGCTCGTCCTGTGGGACCTGACGCGCCGGCCGGGGCACCGCTGGGTGGGCCTGGGGATCGGCGTCGCGGCGGCGATCAAACTGACGCCCGCGCTGTTCGCCGTCTTCCTGCTGTGCACGGGGCTCGCCCAGTTGGCGCGGGGCGGGGCCTGGCGGCCGTGGGTGCGCGGGGCCTGCGTGGCGGTGGGCTCGTTCGTCTGCGTGACCGTACTGACGGCCGTCGTCCTGCCTCGCGACTCCCGGTACTTCTGGACGCGGATGGTCTTCGAGTCGGACCGCCCCGGCCACGCCGAGGAGACCGGCAACCAGTCGCTGCGCGGCGTACTGGCCCGGCTGCTGCACACCGCGGACCCCGGCGCCTGGTGGGTCCTCGCCGCCGCCGTGACGGCCCTCGCCGGGCTCACGGTCGCGGTCGCGGCGGCACTGCGCGGGCGCCTCGCCCAGGCGACGGTGGCGTGCGCGACGACGGCGCTCCTGGTCAGCCCGGTCTCGTGGTCCCACCACTGGATCTGGTGCGTGCCGTTGGCGCTGCTCGTGTGGGAGTCGGGCCGTCAGAAGGCCGCGCTCGCCCTGACCTTGACGTTCTGCACCTACGCACTGTGGTGGGTACCGCACACGCACGGGCGGCCCGAACTCCACCAGAACGTAGGGGAGTCGATGCTTTCGGCGCTCTACGTAGGAGTGGCCTGCGCCTTCCTGGCGTACGCGGCGATCTCGGAGGTCAGGCTCTGGCGAACGAGTAGAAGCGCTTGAGCGTGCAGTGCTCGTCCAGGAGGCGGCCGTAGATCGGCTCGCCCTCCAACTCCCGGTACGTCTCGATCGGGTCGCCTTTTATGATCAGCGCCCGCGCGCACTCCTCGCACCAGTACTGGTAGTCGGGGTTCAGCGGCTCCATGTCGCGCACGATGGGCGTGCCGCTGCCGCACCAGTCGCACTTCCTCCTGTGTGCACCCATGTGTTCCGCTCAGCTCCAGCTGTGGCCGCAGGCCGTGCACACGTACGAGATCCCGCCGTTGTCGCCGAGCATCTGGGCGACGTGGATGGAGCCGCAGGACGGACAGTTGAGGGACGGGGCTTCTTCCGAACCGGCCGGGGGCTCGGCGGATATCGCTGCCATACCGAGGAAGCGATCGGCTTCCTCGTTGATGCTCAAGGGCATCGCGTACTCCCTCCCCAGCGGGCCACCTTCGTCGGTCGGACACAGCCCCGTTCCGGCCGTCCGATTCTGCCACGGCGGAAGCGACCCGGTCAGCGACGCCCGCGTACCAGTCCGGACACGACGTCCGCAGAGGTATACGCCCCGGGCGGCCCCGGCGCCTCAAACCCACCGCGAAATCGGCAACGAAAAATCCCGCCCCTTACGGGACGGGATCTCTGATTCCTGTGGAGCTAAGGAGAATCGAACTCCTGACCTCCTGCATGCCATGCAGGCGCTCTACCAACTGAGCTATAGCCCCTCGCGTTCTTCCCCCTCCGGGCTTTCCCCCGGCGGGCCGAACAAGAAGAACTTTAGCCTGCGACCTGCCGGAAAGTGAAATCCGGCCCAGCGGGCCTGGAGCAGGCCCTAGTCGTCGTCGCCGAGGACCGGTTCGGGCAGCGTGCCGGCGTTGTGCTCCAGCAGACGCCAGCCGCGGACGCCCTCGCCGAGGACGGACCAGCAGCAGTTCGACAGGCCGCCGAGCCCCTCCCAGTGGTGGGCCTCCAGGCCGAGCAGCCGACCGATGGTGGTGCGGATGGTGCCACCGTGGCTGACCACGACGAGCAGGCCGTCGTCGGGCAGCTTGTCCGCGTGCCGCAGCACGACGGGCGCGGCCCGGTCGGCGACCTCGGTCTCCAGCTCACCACCGCCGCGGCGCACGGGCTCGCCGCGCTTCCACGCCGCGTACTGCTCGCCGAAGCGGGCGATGATCTCCTCGTGCGTGAGGCCCTGCCACTCCCCCGCGTACGTCTCGCGCAGGCCCTCGTCGTACGTGGCGTCGAGGCCCGTGAGCGCGGTCAGTTCGGCGGCGGTGGTCGAGGCGCGCGCGAGGTCGGACGCGACGATCGCGTCCGGCCTCAGGGAGGCGAGCAGCCGGGCAGCGCGGTGGGCCTGCGCGACACCGGTCTCGGTCAGGCCGATGTCCGTGGTGCCCTGGAAGCGGCGCTCCAGGTTCCACGCGGTCTGGCCGTGCCGCCACAGGACGACGCGCCGCCCCCGGGAAGCGCTCGTCACAGCACGTCCTCGGCCTCGACCTCCGCGGCCCGCTCCTTGGCGTGCTCCTCGCCCTTGCCGCGGGTGGCCTTGGCCTCCTCGGGCAGGTCGATCTCGGGGCAGTCCTTCCACAGCCGCTCCAGGGCGTAGAAGACGCGCTCCTCGCTGTGCTGGACGTGGACGACGATGTCGACGTAGTCGAGCAGGATCCAGCGGGCGTCACGGTCGCCCTCGCGGCGCACCGGCTTGACGCCGAGCTCCTTGTTCAGCTTCTCCTCGATCTCGTCGACGATCGACTTGACCTGGCGGTCGTTGGGCGCCGAAGCGAGCAGGAAGGCATCCGTGATGGACAGCACATCGCTGACGTCGTAGGCGATGATGTCGTGCGCGAGCTTGTCTGCGGCCGCCTGCGCGGCGACGTTGAGGAGCTCGATGGAACGGTCAGTGGCGGTCACTACAAGGCTTTCCGTCGGCGGTCTGAATCCCCTGAGAGATCCCTCAGGGGGTACCCCAAGGGTCTCACGGTCCGCCGACACGCCCGACGGCCTTACCGGTGGGCGGTCACCGGCCGGTGTAGTCCCGGCCCAGCACGACGGAGACGTCCGCGTTCCGCGCCGCCTTGCCCTTCGTCACGGAGGACGTCGGCAGGCCCAGCGTCTTGGCGACCTCTACGGCGTCCTTCTTGTGCGCGGCGTCCGCGTACGCGACCCGGGAGGTCGCGATCGCCGTTCCGGTTCCGCCCGACACGAACGTGTAGCCGCCGTTGACCAGGGCGACGCGGGCCTTCTCTGTGCGGGCCTTGTCACCGGTGGCGTTCTCGATGCCGACGCGCGGGGAGTCGCCGCTGGACGGGGACTTCACGGTGCCGCCGAGCACGTTCTCGACCACGGAGTCCGCGGTGGACCGGGAGACGCTGCCGCCCTGCTGCACCGGAAGGAGGTCGGTCTTGTAGTCGCCCTCCTTGGCCCGGTCGGCGAGCTTGGCGAGGAAGGCCCCGAGGTCCTTCTCGGTCAGCGACGGGTCGAGGATCTGGGCGAGCGTCTGCACGGTCGTCGTCGCGGCCTGCGGGTCGGACGACAGCTTGCGCAGCACGCCCTGCATGACCTGCCCGAACCGGCTCAACTGCGCCGTCTGCGGCTCGCCCTTGGCCCGGTACGTGGCGTACGCCACGGCAGCGGGGCCGCTGAGGGTCTGGTCCGCGCCCTTGTGGACGAGCACGGTGCCCTTCTTGGCGGGGTCGGGCACGCTCGTGTCGGTGCTGACGTCGATGTTCCCGACGAGCTCGACGAGGTTGTTGAGGTACGGGGTGTCGAGCCGCCAGGTGCCCTGGATGTCGGTGCCGAGCAGGGTGTCGAGGCCGTCGCTCGTGCCGGAGGAGCCGTCCTCGTCGACGGACTTGGCGAGCGTGGTGCCGGTGCCGTCCTCGTCCGCCAGGGCGAGGGAGTTCGGCAGCAGGACGGCGGTGGCCCGCTTCGTGGTGGTGTTGTTCACGAGCAGCGCCGTGGACGTCCCGCCGCCCTTGGTGTTGTGCAGGTGGACGACGATGACGTCACGGTTCTGCGGACCGGTCGCGGCGGCCGCGCCGGCCTTCGCCGCGTCCTTCGACAGGAACGGCAGCTTGTCCTGGGACCAGAGGTAGCCGGCGCCGCCGACCAGGCACAGGGCGAGGACGACGACGAGGGCGACGCCCCGGTTGCGCCCGCGGCGCCGCGCCTCCTCGCGCCGCTCGGTGCGCGACTCGGTGAACTTCAGCCAGTCGATGACGTCTTCGGAGTCCTCGTCCGGCTCCTCGACGAACTCGAACTGCTCGGTGCGGTAGTCGCGCTCGGGCTGCGGGGCCTGTGGCGGCGCGGGCGCCCGAGCCGGCTGCGGGGCCTGCTGCGGGATGTACGCCGTGGCCTGCTGGGGCTGTGGCTGGTACGGCTGCTGGGCCTGCTGCGGTGCTCCGCCGTAGGTGTCGTACGTGTCGTAGGTGTCGTACGAAGGGGCCTGCTGGGGCTGGTAAGGCTGCTGGGGCTGCTGCCCGGTCGGCTGCTGCTGCTGCCCGCCCGCGTACGGGTCGTAGCCGTATCCATACGGGGAGTTCTGCTCGTACGACGGCGCCTGCTGGACCGGCCGGTAGACCGGCCGGCCGGACTCGTCATATCCGACCAGCTCGTAACTCTGCTGGTCGTAACCGTCGTATCGGTCGTTCACCGATGCCCCTCTCGGCGGTGCAGGGTTCAGTCGCCTCGGTACAGCTGGCGCTTGTCGATATAGCGCACCACACCGTCCGGCACCATGTACCAGATGGGGTCACCCTTGGCGACCCTGTCGCGGCAGTCCGTGGACGAGATGGCGAGGGCGGGAACCTCGACGAACGAGACGCCGCCCTCCGGCAGACCCGGGTCGGCGAGCGTGTGGCCCGGCCGCGTGACTCCGATGAAGTGTGCCAGGGAGAACAGCTCGTCGGTGTAACGCCAGGTGAGGATCTGGCCGAGAGCGTCGGCACCCGTGATGAAGAAGAGGTCGGCCTCGGGGTTGAGCTGACGCAGATCGCGCAGTGTGTCCGTCGTATAGGTCGGACCACCGCGGTCGATGTCGATGCGGCTCACCGAGAACTGCGGGTTCTCGGCGGTCGCGATGACCGTCATCAGATAGCGGTCCTCGGCAGGAGAGACGTTCTTGTCGCTCTTCTGCCAGGGCTGCCCGGTGGGCACGAACACGACCTCGTCCAGGTCGAACTGTGCGGCGACCTCACTGGCCGCCACCAGGTGTCCGTGGTGGATCGGGTCGAACGTTCCGCCCATGACGCCGAGGCGTCGCTTGGTCGGTGAGGCCCACTCGTGATCCGGGCCGCCGGCCGGGCTGTTGACCGGGCCGGTAGGCATGTCCTGCGCTCCCATGCGAGCAGAGCCTACTGGCCCGTTCCCCATGGTCTCGCCCGGGTTCAGCGGTCGCGGTTGAACCGGGTGGTGATCCACAGCAGCAGAATGAGGATGATGAAGGCCCCGCCGCCCGTCACGAGGGGGCTGAGGCTTTCGTGGTTGCCGCCGTGCTCGCCCTCGGCAGCGAGAGTGGCGAGCTGGGCAGCGGTGCTGGGGAGGCTCATCGTCAGCAGGACCTATCCGGTGTGGGATCGGGAGAAGGACTTCTGACCCATCGTAAGCGGTGGGTTCAGTCGTCGCTCTTGTAGCCCCGCAACAAGAACCAGGCGAGGAAGCCCGCGCCCAGTACGCCCACAATCAGCACGGTGCGCAACAGGTTCCCCGCGCCCTGTTCCGATGCCGCGCTGATGACGTGATCGATGTGCTCCATGACGGTTCGCTCCTTCGGTGTGCTGCCCCGTCACGGTATATCCGCCTAGGGTGGACCCCACCTTGGGGGCACGGCCGGAACACGGCGAAACACGTCGAATCTCACGGACATGGGGGAAGTCGGATGCCCGACGAACCGAACGAGCAGCACGAGAACGTACCGAGCAGGCAGCGTCGGCGCTTCCCGGGGATCTCCTCGCGGGCGTACGAGCACCCCGCGGACCGCTCGGCGCTTGTGGCGCTGCGCAAGCTCAGCGGGTTCGACACGGTCTTCAAGGCGCTGAGCGGACTGCTGCCCGAGCGCAGCCTGCGCCTGCTGTTCCTGTCGGACTCGGTGCGGGTGTCCGAGGAGCAGTTCGCGCACCTCAACACGATGCTGCGGGACGCCTGTTACATCCTGGACCTGGAGAAGGTCCCACCGATGTACGTCAATCAGGACCCGCAGCCGAACGCGATGTGCATCGGCCTCGACGAGCCGATCATCGTCGTCACCACGGGACTTGTGGAACTCCTCGACGAGGAGGAGATGCGGGCCGTGGTCGGCCACGAGGTGGGCCACGCGCTGTCGGGCCACTCGGTCTACCGGACGATCCTGCTGTTCCTGACCAGCCTCGCGCTGCGCGTCGCGTGGATCCCGCTCGGCAACCTCGCGATCATGGCGATCGTGACGGCGCTGCGCGAGTGGTTCCGCAAGTCCGAACTCTCCGCGGACCGCGCCGGGTTGCTGGTCGGCCAGGACCTGGAGGCCTCCATGCGCGGCCTGATGAAGATCGCGGGCGGCAACCATCTGCACCAGATGAACGTGGACGCGTTCCTCAAGCAGGCCGAGGAGTACGAGGCCGGGGGCGATCTGCGCGACTCCGTGCTGAAGATCCTCAACGTGCTGCCGCGCTCGCACCCGTTCACCACGGTGCGCGCCGCAGAGCTGAAGAAGTGGGCGGCGAGCCGTGACTACCAGCGCCTGATGGACGGTCACTACCCGCGCCGCAGCGAGGACAAGGACACCTCGGTGACGGACTCGTGGCGCGAGTCGGCCTCGCACTACACGGAGAACATGAAGACCTCGAAGGACCCGCTGATGAAGCTGGTCAGCGACATCGCGGGTGGTGCGGGGGACCTGGGCGGCCGGGTGCGGCGCGGCTTCGGGAACTTCGGCGGCGGGGGCAACAGCGGGAACCACGGCACGACCGACGAGGGTGAGGACACGGGCAACGGCAGCGGCGAGCGCTGATCCGCCCCCCTGCCCGAACCGCTCGGGCCTCACGTGCGGGGCTACACGTGCGGTTGCGCGTCCGGCGCGAGTGCGCCGCACAGCGCGGACGCACTGTCCGTCGCGTACGGGTCGGTGCCGGCCGGGCCGCCCTCCTTCGCGCTCTGGCCCGCGAGCAGCGGATGCAGATACCCGGCGGCGTCGGACGAGCAGGCGAGCGGGCCCGCCTGGACGTAGGACACCACCAGTTCGGTCTGGTGGTTGCGCAGGTCCTGGCGGTCGAAGCGGAAGTGCATGGAGCGGCGGACGGTGAACAGGGAGGCCTTCGCCTTCTTGTCGCCGTTGTCGGCTGGACGCAGCGCGTAGACGAAGGTGTGGTCCGAGGTCACTTCGAGGGTGTCCGCGTCGGTCTCGGCCACGTGCAGCGCGCCGCGGACCCGGATGCGCGAATCGGCGAGGGCGGCCTGCGAGGGATCGAAGCGGACGAGCCAGCCGGTGGCCGCGTGCCGCCCGTCGGTGACCGGCCTGTTGACGCTCTGGTCGAACTGCGGGAGCTGCTGCGGGTCGATCAGCATCCGCACGGGGCGCACGGCGCCGCGTGTGAGCACGTCGGGGTCGAGCGAGGAGTCGACGAGGTAGTCCTTGGCCGTGGTCAGCGCGGTGACGACCTGGCTGTCGGAGAAGTGCGCGGTGGCCTTGGGGTCGACCGGGAGGTCGATGGCGCGGGCGGCGCGCTTGAACCGGGCGGCGGGGCTGTGCTCGTACAGCTCCTGCACGGAATCGGAGCCGGGGACCCGGCCCGTCGGCGCGAGCGGTATCACCGTCATCCGCAGCGGCTCGGTGTTCCGGGCCGCCGGGGTGGTCCGGTAGGGGCTCCGTACGCCCATGTAGACGGCGGTGCCGAACGCGATCACGATCAGGACGACGAGTATGACGGCCTGCCGGGTGAGGCCCCGGCGCAGCACGGGCAGTCGGCGCACGGCCGGCGAGTGGTCGGTGATGCGCTCCTGCGCGGAGAACTCCTGGAGCCGGGCAGCCTTGACGAACGATTCGTCGAACACGACGGATCGGTACTCTTCCTCGCTGCCGCCACTGTTGGGACCGCTGTCCGGTGTTCCCTCCGGTGGGTCTCCTGGCCCGCTCATACCCTCAGGGTAGGTCTCCCCGACGTCAGGTAAACGCCCTGGTGCACGTCAACTTCCACGACCCCCGCGCGAGCGCCCCGAGCGCCCCCTCACGGGGTCCGGGGAACCGCCGAGACCGCGGGCTGTGAGTAGTCCGCGGAGGCGGAGGGCGTGCCCGGCACGTTCTTCTCCAGTTCGGTCGTCGCGGGCGGCGGGACCTCGTCCTGGCTGCCCGACGACGCGCCCCGGTAGACGGCCGTGAAGGCGAGGGCGACCATGCCGATGCCCATCAGCAGGGCGAGCGCCCAGGCGACGGGCCTGCGCCAGCGGACGCCGCCCACGGGCCGGCCCTCGCGGTCGAGCTCCTCCTCGTACAGCTCGTCCGACTCGTCCCCGTACGCGCCGAATTCGCCGTCTTCGCCGCGGCCGTACCCGTCCACCTCGTCGTAGAACTCGTCGTCGGGTGCCGGCCGGATGCGGGTCCTGCGGGCCTCGGCCTCCTGGGCCTCGGCGCGCGCCTGCGCGGCGGCGAGCAGCCGCTCGACCGCGGTGGGTTCATGGACCTCGGCAGCCTTGACGAAGTCCTCGTCGAAGACCACGGAGGCGAACTCTTCGTCCCAGCCCCCGCGGTCGTGGTCGTCGTCGGGCTCCCAGCCGTCCGGGAACGGCGAGCCCCCCACGTCCTCCGGCACGCGTCCAGCGTAGACCGAAGGGGTCAATTTGGGCAGACGGTAAGGGAATTCATCGGGTGTGGCCGTCGCCCGTGACGATGTACTTCGTGCTCGTCAGCTCGGGAAGGCCCATCGGGCCGCGGGCGTGCAGCTTCTGCGTGGAGATGCCGATCTCGGCGCCGAAACCGAACTGGCCGCCGTCGGTGAACCGTGTCGAGGCGTTCACGGCGACGGTCGTGGAGTCGACGAGCTGCGTGAAGCGGCGGGCGGCCGCCTGCGAGGTCGTGACGATGGCCTCGGTGTGCCCCGAGGACCACAGGCGGATGTGCTCGACGGCCCGGTCCATGTCGTCGACGACCGCGGCCGCGATGTCGTACGAGAGGTACTCGGTCTCCCAGTCGTCCGGGGTCGCCTCGACGACGGTGGCCTTGGACCCGGCCGCGTACTTCGTGATCCGCCGGTCCGCGTGCACGGTGACGCCGGCCTCCGCGAGCGCGTCGAGGGCGCGCGGCACGAACGCGTCGGCGATGTCCTGGTGGACGAGGAGCGTCTCCGCCGCGTTGCACACGGAGACGCGGTGCGCCTTGGAGTTGACGAGGATGTCGACGGCCATGTCGAGGTCGGCGTCGGCGTCCACGTAGACGTGGCAGTTGCCGGTGCCGGTCTCGATCACGGGGACGGTCGAGTTCTCGACGACGTTCTTGATGAGCGAGGCACCGCCGCGCGGGATCAGCACGTCGACCAGGCCGCGGGCGCGCATCAACTCGGTCACCGAGTCGCGGCTCTCGCCGGGGACGAGCTGGATCGCGTCGGCGGGCAGCCCCGCGCCGCCGACGGCGTCGCGCAGCACCCGGACGAGCGCGGTGTTCGACTCGTACGCCGATGAACTGCCGCGCAGGAGGACCGCGTTGCCCGACTTGAGGCAGAGGGCGGCGGCGTCGACCGTGACGTTCGGTCGGGCCTCGTAGATGATGCCGACGACACCGAGCGGGACCCGGATCTGGCGCAGGTCGATGCCGTTCGGGAGGGTGTTGCCGCGTACGACCGTGCCGATGGGGTCGGGCAGGGCGATGACGTCGCGCACGTCCGAGGCGATGGCCCGGACGCGCTCCGGGGTGAGCGTCAGCCGGTCGATGATCGCCTCGGGGGTGCCGGCCTCGCGGGCCTTGGCGATGTCCTTGGCGTTGGCCTCGACGATTTCCGCGGTACGTACTTCCAGGGCGTCGGCGATGGCGCCGAGGGCGTCGTCCTTGTGGGCGCGCGGCAGGGCGGCGAGGTCGTGGGCCGCGGACCTGGCGCGGTACGCGGTCTGGGTGACCGGGGTCATGGAGTCGTACGGGTTCAGCGGCAGCGACGTCATGCTCCGCAGGGTATCGGGGGCGTGGGGGCGGTCGACCGGTGTTTCGGGGGGTGAGACGTGGCTGAAATGCGGCCTTGGCCACAGTGGCTGAGGTTTCCGCCTCGTGACGGCTGAGCGTGGCTGGGGTGCGCAGTTCCCCGCGCCCCTTTTTGCCTAGAAGGGGTGGACGCCGACCGGAGTTGCCGGCAGGGGGCCGAAGCCCTCCGCGATGCGTTGGTGGTAGGTCTGGCGGTCGATGACCTCCAGGCCGACGATTTCCCAGGGCGGGAGCTGCGACGTACGGCGGTGTTCGCCCCACAGGCGCAGGGCCACCGCCGCCGCGTCGTGCAGGTCGCGGGCCTCTTCCCAGTAGCGGATCTCGGCGTGGTCCACGGCGTAGCGGCTCGTCAGCAGGAAGGGGTGGTCGTGCGCGAGCTGTTCGAGGCCGCGGCGCACCTCCGCGAGCGATGCCTCCTCGCCGGAGACGCTGAGCGTGACGTGCCACAGACGGGGGCCCTGTTCGGCGCTGCCCTCAGCGCTCGCCTCGGCGGTCTCTCCCGCGGTGTCCCCGTCGTACGCGTCTCCCGCGGCCACGCTCGTCAGCACCCGCTCCGCCGAACCTCGGGGCCCCTTGGACGCGACCCCCGGGCGCGCTCGTCTCACGACGGCCTCCTTTGCGCAATGGTCGTGCGACCTTCCCCGGATGAACTCCCTGCCTCAAGAGTTGAGCAGGACACGGAGCTTCTTGGGGCGGTTTTGGGGAAGGTCCCCCACGGGTGGCAGGCTTTCGGCCTTTCACACAGGGGGTTTCGAAGGCACGCGGCCCGTTTCAAGCCTGGAGGATGACCAAGTCGTCCCTGTGTACGACTTCCCGCTCGTAGGCGGGGCCGAGGTCGCGGGCCAGTTCGCGCGTGGAGCGGCCGATCAGCTGCGGGATCTCCTTGGCGTCGAAGTTGACGAGCCCGCGGGCGACCGCGCGCCCCCGCTCGTCGCGCAGTTCGACCGGGTCGCCCGCGCCGAACTCGCCCTCCACGCCCGCGATCCCGGCGGGCAGCAGCGATGTGCGCCGCTCGACGACGGCTCGTACCGCGCCGTCGTCGAGGGTGATCGCGCCCTGCGGCGTCGACGCGTGCTGCAGCCACAGCAGGCGGTCGGCGCTGCGGCGGCCCGTGGCGTGGAAGTACGTGCCGGTGTCGCGGGCGGCTAGGGCGTCGGAGGCGTGGCTCGCGCTCGTCAGCACCACGGGGATGCCGGCGGCCGCCGCGATCGAGGCGGCCTCGACCTTGGTGACCATGCCGCCGGTGCCGACGCCCGCCTTCCCGGCGGAGCCGATCTTGACGTGCGCCGTGTCGGCGGGGCCGCGCACCTCGGCGACGCGGGAGCTGCCGGGCTTGGCGGGGTCGCCGTCGTAGAGGCCGTCGACGTCGGAGAGCAGCACGAGCAGGTCCGCGTGCACGAGGTGGGCGACGAGCGCCGCGAGCCGGTCGTTGTCGCCGAAGCGGATCTCGTCCGTGGCCACCGTGTCGTTCTCGTTGACGATCGGGAAGGCGCCCATCGCCAGGAGTTGGTCGAGGGTCCGCGAGGCGTTGCGGTGGTGGGCGCGGCGGGCCATGTCGTCGCTGGTCAGGAGGACCTGGCCGACGCGGACCCCGTAGCGCGCGAAAGAGGCGGTGTAGCGGGCGACGAGGAGGCCCTGGCCGACGCTCGCCGCGGCCTGCTGGCGGGCGAGGTCCTTGGGACGGCGGGTCAGGCCCAGTGGGGCGAGTCCCGCGGCGATGGCGCCGGAGGAGACGAGGACGATCTCCTTCTCCCCGCCTCCGCGCTGCTTCGCCAGGACGTCGACGAGCGCGTCGACCCGGTCCGCGTCCAGGCCCCCCGCCGCCGTGGTGAGTGACGACGATCCGACCTTGACGACGATCCGGCGGGCGTCCGCCACACCTTGGCGCGCCGCCCCTGCTGCTGCCCCAGTTGTTGCCCCTGACATGCCTGGCAATGTACGTGACCTGCCCCTTCGACCGCTCTTGGGTTTCGAGGTACGGACAACGCCGTGGACGCCCCGTAATCAGGACGCGGGCAGGACGGGGAACCGACCCCGTCCTTTCACGCCATTTGACCCCGTTTCTACTGCTTGTGGGCTTGGAGGATTGCTAGGGGGCCACAGAAAGTCATACGGTCAGTGGTCAGCATTTCCGCGAGGTGGACCTCCCCCACGGTCCCCCCACCCTCCGAGACCCCCTGCCAGGAGCCCAGCCCGTGCCCTCCGCCGGACGTGCCTCGCGCCGCCTCGTGCAGCTTTCAGCTCTGTTCACGATGTTCGCGCTCTATGTGGCCCAGCTCGTCAGCGCGCTCGTTCCGTATGTTCCCCTCTTCGTCGCCGCGAGCGCGGCCGGACTCGCCCTCGACACCTACCTGCAGTACAGGCAGCCGGGGCTGCTCTCGCTGCTCGGCAAGATCCGCTTCGACGTGACGGTGCGGCAACTGCTGCGCGACATGCTGATCTTCGTCGGCCTGCTGCGCATCAGCGGCATCAACCCGCTCGACGAGCAGGCGCCGCTGCTGGTCATGGTGCTCGCGATGTACCTGCTGCACTTCGCCTGCCAGGCGGCAGCGGTCCTGGTGCGCCGCACCCGCACGCTGCCGATCGTCACGCGGAACATCGACACGTCCGCGCTGAACCTGTGTGCCTCGCCGCCGCGCCTGCTGGCCCGGCGGGCGGCGCACCGCCTGCTGACCTTCGCGATCCCCTCCACCCTCGGCCTGGTCATCACCGCGTCGACGACCAACGCCCTGTGGGGCGTCATCGGCATCGGCGTCTCGATCGTCCTGTTCCTCTTCGGCACGGCCTACCTCGGTACGTGGCTGCTGCCCAAGAAGCGTCCGCTGAACGACGACAAGGTCATCGCCTGGCTCGACGCGTGGCTGGCCGACTACCGGCCCACCGTCGGCATGTACTTCTCCGGCGGCACCACCTCCGCGTACCAGGCGAACATGTGGCTCTCCACGCTCGCCGCGGTCGACGGCAAGCCGCTGATCGTGCTGCGCGAGCGCTTCATGGTGAACAAGATCGACGCCACCGATGTGCCGATCATCTGCTTCCCGAAGGTCGCCACGATGTTCTCCCTGGAGAACTCGACGCTGAAGATGCTGCTGCACCCGGCGAACGCCGCGAAGACCTCGCAGGTCCTGCGCATCCCCACGATCAAGCACGCGTTCACCAACCACGGCGAGTCCGACAAGCTGTCGTCCTGCAACCCGTACGCGAAGGCGTACGACGAGGTGTGGGTGGCCGGTCCCGCGGCGCGCGACCGGTACCAGCTCGCGGACGTCGGCGTCGACGACCGGGATGTCGTCGAGGTGGGCCGCCCGCAGCTGGCGCCCATCGAGCTCGCGGACGGGCCGGCCACGGGTGCGTACACGACCGTTCTGTACGCGCCCACCTGGGAGGGCTGGGACGGCAACCCCGGCAATACGTCGGTGATCCTGGCGGGCGAGAACATCGTCCGGCAGCTGGTCGACGACCCCAAGGTCCGGCTGATCTACAAGCCGCACCCGATGACCGGTTCGCAGGTCCCCGCCGCCGGTGAGGCCAACAAGCGCATCATGGCGATGATCGAGGAGGCCAACACCCGCCGCTCCGGCGCGCGTCCGGGTCCCGAGGCCGCCGTCGAGCTCGAGCGCCGCTTCGAGGCGCTGAACGAGCTGACGTCCACCAAGTTCCCCAAGGGCACGGACGAGATGGAGCGGATGATGCTCCAGGGCCGGCCCGACGGGGATCGGGCGGCGGCGGTGGCCGAGGCGACCGAGGCGTGGGAGGAGGCGTACTGGGCCTCGTTCCCCGAGTGGGAGCACCTGATCATCACCGAGGCGCGGCCCGCGATCTTCACGTGCTTCAACGCGGCGGACGTCCTCGTCTCCGACGTCTCCTCGGTCGTCTCCGACTGGCTGAGCAGCGAGAAGCCGTACGCGGTGGCCAACACGTCGGGGCTTTCGGAGGACGACTTCCGTACGGGGTTCCCGACGGTGCGGGCGGCGACGGTCCTGTCGCCCGGGGCGACCGAGGTTCCCGAGCTGCTCGCAGTGGTGCGCGGCGAGGTGGAGGACGTCCACGCGGAGGGCCGGGTGGCCCTGAAGGAGCATCTCCTCGGTCCGTCGGACCCGCCGTCCATCGACCGCTTCAACGTCGCCGTACGCGCCCTGTGCGCCAAGGCCGACGAGCGGCGGGTGCGGATGGCGGCGCGGGGCGAGGATGAGGTGCCGCCCACGCGTGAGGACTCCGTCGAGGAGCAGGTGGCCGAGGTGGAGGCCGCGGAGCCGGAGGACACGGTGACGGCGTAGCCGTCCGTTCACGCGGAGGGGCCCGGGAGACGTTCTCCCGGGCCCCTCCGCGTACGCACACCCCCGCCCCCACGCCACGGTGCTCCGCCCCGGCCCCGGCGCCTCAATCGCCGGCGGGGCTGGAATGGCTCGAGCGCCGGCCGGACGGGAAAGGGCTCGAGCGTCACCCGGGCTGAAAAGATCGGGGCTCTGCCCCGGACCCCGCTGCTCAATCGCCGCAGGGGCTTGATTTTGCCCGCTTCACCGCAGATGACGCCTCGGGCGCCCCGCCCCCTCCGGGGGCGTCGGCCGCACGGGGTGCCCCGCGCGCCGCCTTGGGCAATCTGCCGCCTAGGGCGGCAGGGTGGGCAAGGCGGCACCACGGTGCAGCGCAACGAGGGCGACGGGCGCCGACCCCGGCAAGGCTCGGGAGCCGCGGTGCGGCGCAACGGGACCCGGCCGCGGTCACGGCGCAGTAAACCGGCGGCTGGCTAGAAGGGCTTGAAGTCGTCGTACTCCTGTTGGGAGTCGTCGCGTTCCGCCTCGCGGTCGCGACGGCGCTGCGCGGCCGGCCGCGGCGCCTCCATACGGTGGTCCTCGCCACGGCGACCGAGCATCTCGGCGCCCGCCATCATCGTGGGCTCCCAGTCGAAGACGACCGCGTTCTCCTCGGGGCCGATCGCGACGCCGTCACCGTGCCTGGCGCCCGCCTTCATCAGCGACTCCTCGACGCCGAGGCGGTTGAGCCGGTCCGCGAGGTAGCCGACGGCCTCGTCGTTGTTGAAGTCGGTCTGCCGCACCCAGCGCTCCGGCTTCTCACCGCGGACGCGGAACATCGGCTCGCCCTCGGCGTCCTCGCGGGTGACGGTGAAGCCCGAGTCGTTCACGGCCTTCGGGCGGATGACGACGCGGGTCGTCTCCTCCTTCGGCTTCGCGGCGCGCGCGGCGCCGACCAGCTCGGCCAGCGCGTAGGACAGCTCCTTGAGGCCCTTGTGGGCGACGGCCGACACCTCGAAGACGCGGTAGCCGCGCTCCTCCAGGTCGGGCCTGACCATGTCGGCGAGGTCCTGCCCGTCGGGCACGTCGATCTTGTTGAGGACGACGAGCCGCGGCCGGTTCTCCAGGCCCGCCCCGTACTCCCGCAGCTCCGCCTCGATGACGTCGAGGTCGGACACCGGGTCGCGCTCGGACTCCAGCGTCGCCGTGTCGAGGACGTGCACGAGGACCGAGCAGCGCTCCACGTGGCGCAGGAACTCCAGGCCGAGGCCCTTGCCCTGGCTGGCGCCGGGGATCAGGCCCGGCACGTCGGCGATCGTGTAGACGGTCGAGCCGGCCGTGACCACGCCCAGATTCGGGACGAGCGTCGTGAACGGGTAGTCGGCGATCTTCGGCTTCGCGGCGGAGAGCACCGAGATCAGCGACGACTTACCGGCGCTCGGGTAGCCGACGAGCGCCACGTCCGCGACGGTCTTCAGCTCCAGGACGATGTTCCGCTCGTCGCCCGGCACGCCGAGGAGCGCGAAGCCGGGCGCCTTGCGGCGGGCCGAGGCGAGCGCCGCGTTGCCGAGGCCGCCGCGACCGCCCTGCCCGGCGATGAACGTGGTGCCCTCGCCGACCAGGTCGGCGAGCACATTGCCCTCCTTGTCGAGGACGACCGTGCCGTCGGGGACCGGCAGGACCAGGTCCTGGCCGTCCTTGCCGGTGCAGTGGTCGCCCGCGCCGGGCACGCCGTTGGTCGCCTTGCGGTGCGGCGAGTGGTGGTAGTCGAGCAGCGTCGTGACGTCCTGGTCGACGACCAGGATCACGTCACCGCCACGGCCGCCGTTGCCGCCGTCCGGGCCGCCGAGCGGCTTGAACTTCTCCCGGTGAACGGAGGCACAGCCGTGGCCCCCGCTACCCGCGGCGACATGCAGCTCGACGCGGTCCACGAAGGTGGTCATTGGTCAGTGCCTCCAGAAACGTACGGGAATGTCTCAAGCTCAACACGCGAAAGGCGGACCCGCTTCCCCGACAGGGAAGTGAGGTCCGCCTCGCGAAAAAATCCAGGTCAGAAAGCCGTCAGGCGTTTCAGGCGACCGGGACGATGTTCACGACCTTACGGCCACGGTGGGTACCGAACTCCACCGCACCGGCGGCGAGCGCGAACAGCGTGTCGTCCTTGCCGCGGCCAACGGAGTTGCCCGGGTGGAAGTGGGTGCCGCGCTGGCGGACCAGGATCTCACCGGCGTTGACGGCCTGACCGCCGAAGCGCTTCACGCCGAGCCGCTGAGCATTGGAATCGCGCCCGTTCCGAGTGGACGATGCGCCCTTCTTGTGTGCCATCTTGTCTCAGTCCCTTACTTCGCAGCCGTGGGGATACCGGTGACCTTGATCGCCGTGTACTGCTGGCGGTGACCCTGGCGACGGCGGTAGCCGGTCTTGTTCTTGTAGCGAAGGATGTCGATCTTCGCGCCCTTGTGGTGGTCCACGACCTCGGCCTGGACCTTGATGCCGGCCAGGACCCACGGGTCGCTGGTCACGGCGTCGCCGTCGACAACGAGCAGCGTAGAGAGCTCTACGGTGTCGCCAACCTTGGCGGTGGGAAGCTTGTCAACCTCAACGATGTCGTCGACAGCAACCTTGTGCTGGCGACCACCGCTGCGCACGATGGCGTACACGGATCTCTCTTTTCGCTCGGAACGGGACCCCCGCAGTCCAGCCGCACGAGGCGGCCTCTCCCGGATTTCACGAGGGAACCTGGCGAAAACCGAGAGGAAAAAGGTTTACGGGAGTGAGGCGTATCGATGGACACGCCGACGGTCAAGGTTACGGGGCGCCCCACAGAAGGGCAAACCGGCCCGTGACCGGCAGGCTCACGCGGGCTTGACCTCACCGTCCTGCGGCGGCGTCTTGACGCCCTTGCACAGGTTCGTGTTGTCCGAGACGCCCGGGTAGGCGATGCCCCACACCTTGTTGAAGTGCTGCACGTACGTGTCGTGCACGGAGTCGTCGTCGATCTTGAGGTACGCCTCGTCGTTCTCACGCAGCGCCGGGTTCGAGGCGTTCTGCGAGCCGGTGAACGTGATCTTGTTGCGCGCGCCGTCGTACATGCCGTCGATCGCCACGTACTTGGTGTGGATGATGTACGGCGTCGTCGGCGAGGTCCGCGGGTCGTTGTAGCAGCGCACCGGCGGGGCGCCCGTGGCGTGCATCGACTTCCAGGTGCCGCTGTCGGACGTCGCGTACTCGATCTGGACCGTGCAGCCCGCCTTCTTCAGCGAGACCAGCTTGTCGGCGATGGCCTGCCGGGTGATCTGGAAGATCGCGGCGCGCACGATCGTCTTCTTCGTGGCGCCGGTCGCCGCGTCCTTGTAGGTGCACGCGACGTTGTTGAGCACCGAGTGCAGCGTGTCCGTGGAGTTGGTGGTGCCGGCCCGCGGGAAGAAGTACGCCTTGTAGTGGCCGTTGCTGACCGTGCGGTAGTCCCAGTTCGCCCAGTCCTTGGCGGCCATGTCGTCGAAATAGTCGGCGTACGCGCCGTACAGGACCCGGTTGTTGGGCAGTTGGAGCGCGTCGTTGAAGAACTTCGTGCTCGCGGACGGCGTGGAGTTCGCGGTGGTCTGCACGACGACGTTCGTGGCGCCCTCGACGGCCGAGAACAGCCAGAACTTGTTGTGCATGATCGACTTCCCGAACTTCGGGTCGCCGAGGCAGGACTTGTTCGTGGGGCACAGCTGCACGAAGGACGGGTTGGCGCGGCTGGTGCCGAACAGCGCGACCAGCTGCGCGTACACGGTGTTGTCCGGCCGGTCCGTCTTGCTCGTCGAGTCCAGCAGGATCTGCACGCGCACGCCGCGGTCCCTGGCGCGCTTCAGTGCGTCGACGATCGTCTGCTCCCACACGTGGAAGACGGCGACCTTGATGGTCGAGCCGGGCAGTGCGGCGTCCGTCAGTTCGACGAGCCTGGTGCGGATCGCGTACTGCTCCTGGGTGGCGCCCACCGGGTTGTTGAAGATCGGCCCCTCGGTCCAGGTCCGTGCCTCGTCCGCCTGCGCGGTTCCCGCGGCGACCCCCGCCTGCACCCCGGCCGCCGAGAGCACGGTGGCCAGGGCCACCACCTGCCGTCCGGCCTTGGCCGGCTTCGCGGCACGGTGTCTGCCCGTACCTCTGAGACGCACGTGCGCCATCGATTCCCTCCCCTGACACGAGTACACGTCTCCCCAACGCCCACCCATGTCCTTCACTTGTATGACCGCATGATTTTTACAGGCGGTTGGCCGCGCACCAAGAGGCACGGGGCGAATCGAGCGCTCTTCGAGATCTCTCACGTCGCCGAAAACCACGGCAATGAACGACTTGCCCGTACATACGGCGACGCCCCGCACAGCAGCGCTGTGCGGGGCGTCGTCACTCGGTCCGGGCGGAGCCTCAGGCCTCGTCGGCCGCGGTCGAGACGGACGGCAGCGACTGCTGCTCGGCCGCCGCGGTCTTCTTCGCGGTCGTCTTCTTGGCCGTCGTCTTCTTCGCGGCCGTCTTCTTGGCGGGGGCCTTCTTCGCCGCCGCCTTCTTGGCCGTCGTCTTCTTGGCGGCCGTCTTCTTGGCAGCCGGTTCGGACGGGGCTTCCTCGGAGGCGGCCTCCTCGGTAGCGGCCGTCTTCTTGACTGCCGCCTTCTTGGTGGCGGCCTTCTTCGCCGTCGCCTTCTTGGCCGTCTTACGGACGGCCTTCTTGGCGGCGGGCGCCTCCTCGGGCACGGGAGCCTCCTCCGTGGCCGAAGGGACGACCATGACGGCCGTGTCCTCGGCAGCGGTCGGGGCGGTCGCCTTGCGGACGGCGCGACGGCGCGGGCGGGCCGGGGCCGCGGCCTCGGTCACCTCGGCCTTCGGCGCCTCGGGCTCGACGGCCTTCGGCTCCTCCACGGGCTCGGCCTTGACCGGCTCCGTGACGGTCACCGCGGCGGCCTCCTCCGAGGACGCCTTCGGGGAACCGGCGGGAGCGGACGCCTTGCGCGTGGCACGGCGGCGCGGGCGCGGCGCGGGGGCCTCGTCCTGCACGGGCTCGGGCGCGGGGGTCTCGACCGGCTCGGCGGCCTTCGGCTCCTCGACGACCGGCTCGGGCGTGGCCTCGGCCTCGGCGGCCCTGCGCTCCGCGGCCCGCTCGGCCTTGGACTTCCTGCCGGACCTCGCCGGCTTCTCGTCCTCCGCCTGCGGGGCACCGGCCGGGGCCGACGCACGACGCGTGGCACGACGGCGCGAGCGGCCACGGCTGCCCGCGGCTGCCTCCGCCTCGGCGGCGCTCGAGTACAGATCCTCGTCGGGAACGAACTCGGGCTCGGGCAGCGCCACCGGGGCGGCCGCCTCCGCGGCGACCTCGGCCTCGGACTCGGGCTGCTCGGCAGCCGGGGCCTCGTGCGTCTCGTGCTGGTGGTCCGCGCCGTTGCCGCCGCGACCGCGCTTCTTGCGCTTGCCACCGCCGCCGGCGGCCGTGGGCTGCTCCATGTGCACGATGACGCCGCGGCCGTTGCAGTGCACGCAGGTCTCGGAGAAGGACTCCAGGAGGCCCTGGCCGACACGCTTACGCGTCATCTGGACCAGGCCGAGCGAGGTCACCTCGGCGACCTGGTGCTTCGTACGGTCCCTGCCCAGGCATTCGAGCAGGCGGCGCAGGACCAGGTCCCGGTTGGACTCCAGGACCATGTCGATGAAGTCGATGACGACGATGCCGCCGAGGTCGCGCAGCCGCAGCTGACGCACGATCTCCTCGGCCGCCTCGAGGTTGTTCTTCGTCACGGTCTCTTCGAGGTTGCCGCCCTGGCCGGTGAACTTACCGGTGTTGACGTCGACCACGATCATGGCCTCGGTCTTGTCGATCACGAGGGAGCCGCCGGACGGCAGCCACACCTTGCGGTCGAGCGCCTTGGCGAGCTGCTCGTCGATCCGGTACGTCGCGAAGACGTCGACCTCGGACGTCCACTTGGACAGCCGGTCCGACAGGTCGGGCGCCACGTGGTTGACGTAGCCGTGGATGGTGTCCCACGCCTCTTCGCCGCTGACGATGACCTTGGAGAAGTCCTCGTTGAAGATGTCGCGCACGACGCGGACGGTCATGTCCGGCTCGCCGTACAGCAGGCTCGGCGACGAGGTCGAGATCTGCTTGGACTTCTTCTGGATGTCCTCCCACTGGCCCTGCAGACGCTCTACGTCGCGGCGCAGCTCGTCCTCGCTCGCGCCCTCGGCCGCGGTGCGCACGATGACGCCCGCGTCCTCGGGGACGATCTTCTTGAGGATGGTCTTCAGGCGCGAGCGCTCAGTGTCGGGCAGCTTGCGGCTGATGCCGGTCATCGAGCCCTCGGGCACGTAGACCAGGTAGCGGCCGGGCAGCGAGACCTGGCTGGTCAGGCGGGCGCCCTTGTGGCCGATCGGGTCCTTGGTGACCTGCACGAGCACGGACTGGCCGGACTTGAGCGCGGTCTCGATGCGGCGCGGCCCGTGGGCCATGCCGAGCGCCTCGAAGTTGACCTCACCGGCGTAGAGCACCGCGTTGCGGCCCTTGCCGATGTCGATGAAGGCGGCCTCCATCGACGGCAGCACGTTCTGGACCTTGCCCAGGTACACGTTGCCTACGTAGGAGGTCGACTCCTCCTTGTTGACGTAGTGCTCGACGAGGATGTCGTCCTCGAGCACGCCGATCTGGGTGCGCTCGCCGTGCTGGCGGACCACCATGACGCGCTCGACGGCCTCGCGGCGCGCCAGGAACTCGGCCTCGGTGATGATCGGGACGCGGCGGCGCCCCTGCTCACGGCCCTCGCGGCGACGCTGCTTCTTGGCCTCCAGACGCGTGGAGCCCTTGATGGACTGCACCTCGTCCGAGGACGTCGACCGCTCGGCCCGCTCTTCCTTCTTGCGCGGCTCGCGGACCTTGACGACCGTACGCGCCGGGTCGTCCGTCGGCTGCTCGCCCTCGGAGGCGCCGTCACCGGCACGACGGCGGCGGCGACGGCGGCGACGGCTGCTGCTCGAACCGCCGGAACCGGCGGAGTCGTCGCGCTGCTCGTCGTCCTCGGACCGGTCGTCCTCGGACTCCCCGGCGGCCGGCTCGGCGTCGTCGGACTCGTCGTCGTTCTCGGAGTCGTTGTCGACGTCACCGGACTCGCCGCGGCGACGGCGACGGCCACCCCGGCGACGGCGGCGGGCCGGGCGGTCCCCGTGCTCGTCCTGCTCGTCGTTCTCCGCGTTCTCGGTGCTGTCCGTGTTGTCAGCGTCCCCGGTGTTCCCGGTGTTCTCGTCGTGCTCCTCGACCCGCTGGTCCTTGGCCTCGGTCACGGCCTCGGTGGCCTTGGTGGCCTCGGCCTCGGCGGGCTGCTCGTCGGCAGCGCGACGGCGGCGGCGACGGCGCGGCCCCAGGTCCTCCTCGACGACAGCGGTGGCGGCCGGCTCGGGCTCGGGCTGCTTCTCGACGGCGGCCTCGGCCGCGGCGGCCGCGGCGGCCCGCTCCGGCGTCTGGAACATCGGCTCGGTGAAGACCGGCGCCTGGAACGTGGCGACGGAGGCCCGCTTCGGGCGCGTCTCGTCGTCCTGCTCGTCCCGGCCGGACCGCGCCGGCTTCGATCCGGACCTGGCGGACTTCGCGGCCTTCGTGGCCCTGGTCGCCTTCGGCTCGGCGAAACCGCCGGCGGCCTTGCGGGTCGCGCGGCGCCGGCGGCGCGGCGACTCGTCGTCGCCGTTCTCGGCGTTCTCCGTGGGGCCGGCGTTCTCCGTCGACTCGGCCTCCGTCGTCTCGGCGGCGATGGCGTCGGAGATCTCGGGGGGACCGGCGGGCGCGCTGGGCGCGGCGGCGCCACGGGTGGCGCGGCGACGGTTGCGACGCGGCCCGGAGCCCTCGTCGGCGACCGGCTCCGGCTCGGCGGCGGGCGCCGCGGCCGGCTCGGCCTGCGGCTCCTCGACGGAGGCGGCCGGGGCGTCCGGGGTCGACACGGTGCGGGTGGCACGGCGACGGTTGCGGCGCGGCGCGGCGGGCTCCTCGGCGGCGGCCGGCTCCTGCTCCGCGACGGGCTCGGCGACGGGCTCGGCGGGCTCCGCCACCACGGTCGTCGCCCCGGCCTGCTCGGCGGGCGCACCGGTGGGCGCGGAGGCGCGCCGGGTCGCGCGGCGGCGCGGGCGGGCGGCGGGCTCCGGGGCCTCGGCGGCCGGGGAAGTCTCGGGGGTCTCGACGGTCGCCTCGGCGGCGGCCGGAGTCGGGGTGGCAGTGGCCGGTATGGCCACAGCGGCGTCCTCGGTGGAGGCGGTCGCCGCGACCGGAGGGCCCGCGGGGCGCGACGCGGCCCGGCGCCGACGGCGCGGGGGCAGGGTGTCGCTGGGGCTGTCCAGCTCAGGGTTGGTGGGTTCGGTCTCGGGCATGCGGGTGGATCTCCCGTCGGGCCTCCGGGCGCCGCGCCTGATCCGTGACCGGTGACGTCTGCGGCTCACGCGCATCGAGTCGAGCGCGGTGCCGCCGGTCCGGGGCGCGGGCGCCGCACGGAGGCTCTCTGTCTGTTCTCGCCGGTTCCGGTACGCGATGTACGTACGGCCTCGCGAAAGTCCTTGGGTGGGTGCGCTGCCCGACCCAGATGGCTCCCGAGTACGAGGGCGGCGCTACGACGACCGCCTTACGCGGGACCTTCCACGGCAGGCGCCGTCGCGGTGGCAGTTCCTGCGGTCGCCTTTTGTGGGGCGGCCCCAGCTGCCTCGCGGTCGAGCGCGAGCGGGTCGGTCACCGTGCCTGTCTCTGCGTCGAAGAGCCCCTGCGCCAGCCTGGTCACCGCTGCGGGGACCGGCGGCGCCAGGTCGGCCACGGCGCGAAGACCGGACAGGACGTCGTCGGGTCGTACGGCAGGCGTCACGTGCCGAACAACCAGCCGCAGTATCGCACAGGCCGTGTCGCTGGGCCTATCAGCCGGACCAGCCGAAACGCCGGGTACCTCGTGAGCCCCGTGCGCGTCCAGGCTGACGACGGCCTCACGGGCGTCGAACGTCCGGATCCCGCTCTTTGTCTTCCTCTGTACCTCGACGCTCTCGGCGGCGCGGAACGCCTCCGCGGCGCGCCCGGCCTCCTCGACGCTCACGCCGTCGAGACGCAGCTCCCACACGGAGGCGGTGAGCCGGTCGGCGAGGCCCGAGGTGCGGGCCTCCACGGCGTCCACGATGTCGAGGCCCGTGGGCATCGACTCGTCGAGGAGCTCCCTGAGCTTCTCGGGGTCGCGCGGCGCGGTGAGCGCGATCTCCAGGTACTCGGCCTCACTGCCCGTGCCGGTGGGGGCGGCATTGGCGTACGACACCTTCGGGTGCGGCGTGAACCCCGCCGAGTACGCCATGGGCACCGCGGCGCGGCGCAGCGCACGCTCGAAGGCGCGCTGGAAGTCTCGGTGGCTGGTGAACCGGAGGCGGCCGCGCTTGGTGTAGCGCAGTCGGATGCGCTGCACCGCGGGTGCGGGCGGCGGGCCTACGGGCTGTCGCTTGCCCAGTGTCCTAATCCTTAATGAATGCGGTCTGCGTGAGAGCGGTCGTACTTCCATCAAGACTACGTCCCTGCGAGCCGCCCGGTTCCCTCTGGTCGCTGACCTGCGGTTCCGGCCGCGGCGGTGTGCCGAACAGCGCACGTCGTACATCGGCCCGTGCCTGCCGGGCCGCGGCGCGGGCGCTCGCGGCCACGCGCGCGAGGGGCCGCAGCACGTAGTCGCGCACGACGTGTCCGGCCGGGGTGAGCACGGTGCGGTAGACCCAGCGCAGCGGGTCCACGATCAGCCACCGCAGCGCCCGGCCGACGGCGCGGGACACGTATCCCGCGATCCGCCAGGCGACGCACAGCGCGTCCCGGATCTCGCGAAGCACCACGCCGAGGACCCGGCCGACCGGCACCAGGACGTAGCGCCACAGCGCGAGCAGCGGCACCACGACCAACACCCGTACGAGCCAGGCGAGTCCACGGCCGAGCGGCGCCAACACGTAGTCCCGCAGCGCCCTTCCGACGGGGGCGAGGACATGGGCGTACAGCCACACGGCGGGGACGACCAGCAACACCCGTCCGAGCCAGCGCAGTCCACGGCCGATGGGCGCGAGGACGTAGCGCCACAGCATCAGGCACGGCCACACAAGGAGGCCGTACAGCACCCAGCCGCTCGCGCGCGCGAGCGGCAGCAGGAGCCACCGGCCCACGAAGCGCCCGGCCGCCGCGAGCGCGTCCCACACGAGGCGTACGGGCACCACGAGGACGACCATCAGGATCCGCAGCGGCAGCCGGATCGCGGCCACCAGGCAGCCTTCGGGCGCGGGTTCGGGGCGCGGCCGCCCGTCGCGCTTCTCCAAGTCCATGCCTCTCCAGACGCTCACGGAGCTGTCGCGGATGCGGCCCCGCGTAGCCGGTTCGTGCGCGTACGCCGTATGTTCGGTGAAGTCTGCAATATCGCAGTTATGTCATAGGGGGAGGAGTCACACATGATCACACTCACCAAGGAAGACGGCCCCGCCGACCTGGACGGGGTGACCCACCTGTCCATCGGGGTGTCCTGGGACCCGACCGCCGGCGCCAGCGGCGGCGTGCTCGGTGCGCTGCGCCGCAAGCAGGGCACGGACCTCGACCTGATCGCCGTCGCGATGCAGGGCGGCGACCCGGTGCGCCTGGCCGGGCTCGACTCGCTGGACCCGATGGGCAACGGCTCGCTCGCGCACAGCGGTGACAACCAGACAGGCAAGGGCGAGGGGGACGACGAGACCGTCACCGTCGAGTTCTCGCGCCTTCCGCAGCAGATCACGTCGATCGTGTTCGTCGCCGCCGCGTACAAGAAGGGCAGCTCGTTCCAGAAGGCCCGCAACATCAGCTTCAAGGTGTACGACGCGACGGGCGGCAGCTCGCAGCAGGTCGCCGACATCTGGCCGTCCCTGATGACCAGTGACAACGGCTGCGCGGTCGCCAAGGCCATGCGGGTCGGCAGCTCCTGGAAGCTCGAAGTGATCAACACGCCGGGCAAGATCAAGCAGGGCGACGAGCACGCCCTGATGCGCTTCGCCGCGAGCAAGTAGGCCCAAGTACCGCGAAGGGGCGGCCGGTTGAGAAACCGGCCGCCCCTTCGCGTGTGCGGATACCGCTACTTGACGACCGTCAGCGGCAGCAGCTTCTTGCCCGTCGGGCCGACCTGGATGTCGAGGTCGAGCGCGGGGCACACCCCGCAGTCGAAGCACGGCGTCCAGCGGCAGTCGTCGACCTCCGTCTCGTCGAGCGAGTCCTGCCAGTCCTCCCAGAGCCAGTCCTTGTCGAGACCGGAGTCCAGGTGGTCCCAGGGCAGGACCTCCTCGTACGTACGCTCACGCGTCGTGTACCAGTCGACGTCCACGCCGTACGCGGGCAGCGTCTTGGCGGCGCAGGCCATCCAGCGGTCGTAGGAGAAGTACTCGCGCCAGCCGTCGAAGCGGCCGCCGTCCTCGTAGACGGCGCGGATGACGGAGCCGATGCGGCGGTCGCCGCGCGAGAGCAGTCCCTCGACGATGCCGGGCTTGCCGTCGTGATAGCGGAAGCCGATGGAGCGGCCGTACTTCTTGTCGCCGCGGATCTTGTCGCGGAGCTTGGCGAGACGCTCGTCCGTCTCCGTGGAGCTGAGCTGCGGCGCCCACTGGAACGGGGTGTGCGGCTTCGGGACGAAGCCGCCGATCGACACCGTGCAGCGGATGTCGTTGCCCGCGACCTCGCGGCCCTTGGCGATCACGTTCGCCGCCATGTCCGCGATCTGCAGGACGTCCTCGTCGGTCTCGGTGGGCAGGCCGAGCATGAAGTACAGCTTCACCTGGCGCCAGCCGTTGCCGTACGCGGCGGCGACCGTACGGATCAGGTCCTCTTCGGAGACCATCTTGTTGATGACCTTGCGCATCCGCTCGCTGCCGCCCTCGGGGGCGAAGGTGAGTCCTGAGCGGCGGCCGTTGCGCGTCAGCTCGTTGGCGAGGTCGATGTTGAAGGCGTCCACACGGGTCGAGGGGAGGGACAGGCCGATCTTGTCCTCCTCGTACCGGTCCGCCAGGCCTTTCGCGACGTCACCGATCTCGGAGTGGTCCGCGGACGAGAGGGAGAGCAGGCCGACCTCTTCGAAGCCGGTCGCCTTGAGGCCCTTGTCGACCATCTCGCCGATGCCGGTGATGCTTCGCTCCCGTACGGGACGCGTGATCATGCCGGCCTGGCAGAAACGGCAGCCGCGGGTGCAGCCGCGGAAGATCTCGACGGACATCCGCTCGTGGACGGTCTCCGCGAGCGGTACGAGGGGCTGCTTCGGGTACGGCCACTCGTCGAGGTCCATGACGGTGTGCTTGGACACCCGCCACGGGACGCCCGATCGGTTCGGCACGACGCGGCCGATGCGGCCGTCGGGGAGGTACTCGACGTCGTAGAAGCCCGGGATGTAGACGCTGCCGGTCTTCGCGAGGCGGAGCAGGACCTCCTCGCGTCCGCCGGGACGGCCCTCGGCCTTCCACTTGCGGATGATCTCCGTCATGTCGAGCACGGCCTGCTCGCCGTCGCCGATGATCACGGCGTCGATGAAGTCGGCGATCGGCTCGGGGTTGAACGCGGCGTGGCCGCCCGCGAGCACGATCGGATCGTCGAGCCCGCGGTCCTTGGACTCCAGCGGGATGCCGGCCAGGTCGAGCGCGGTCAGCATGTTCGTGTAGCCGAGCTCGGTGGAGAAGCTGAGCCCGAAGACGTCGAAGGCCTTCACCGGGCGGTGCGAGTCGACCGTGAACTGCGGAACCTCGTGCTTGCGCATGAGTTCCTCGAGATCCGGCCACACGCTGTACGTGCGCTCGGCGAGGACGCCCGCACGTTCGTTGAGCACCTCGTAAAGGATCATGACGCCCTGGTTGGGCAGGCCGACCTCGTACGCGTCCGGGTACATGAGAGCCCAGCGGACGTCGCACTCCTCCCACGGCTTGACCGTGGAGTTCAGCTCACCCCCGACGTACTGGATCGGCTTCTGCACATGCGGCAGCAGGGCTTCGAGCTGCGGAAAGACAGACTCCACCGTCGAGGCGGCGGCTTCGGCAGACATACCGTTGACCTTCGTGAGCTGACAGGGGTGACCCTCAAGGCTAACCCGCCGAAAGCTCTGGCTTCGCCGCCCTCTCCCAGATACCCGGGAGCTCCCGCTCCCGGTCCGCCGCCGACGCCTCCTCCCGGCCGTACAGGAGGCCCCAGGTGAAAGCGGACTCCCCCGCCGCGTGCGCCTGCACCGCGATGTCGCGCAGGGCCTCGCGGGCGACCACGCTGTCCTGGTGGTCGCCGAGCAGCGTCTGTACGTCCTTCATGGCGCGGGCGAACGCCTTGGCCTGCTTGCCGAGGGCGGGGACCGCGGCCTCCCCCGCGTACCGGGCGCGCTTGGCGGACTTGCGGGCGTCGTGCATCGCGAGGTCGCGGTCCTGGCCAGCGGAGAGCGACAGGGCGTGCTCGATGCGTGTCGCGAGGCGGGCGTGGTCCTTGAGGGCGGCCTTGGTGAGGACCTGGGCGGCGGGGCGGTCGGCGGACTTCCCCCGCAGTGGCGGCTCGGCGAGCAGCGCGTCGAGGCTCCGCAGCAGGTCGAGGTAGCGCGTGCCGTCGAGTACGGCGACCGTGTGCCGGCGCGAGCCCTGGCGGCGGGCGACGGACCAGGTGCGCAGGCGGCCGCGGACGGGGCCGAGCAGCAGGGCGCGGGGCAGCGAGTCCATCCGGCCGGTGATCCGCTCGGTGAGCACCTCGCGGTCCCGGTCGATGCCCAACTCGGCGGCGAGCCACTTCAGTTCCTCGCCGACGGGCTCTGTGACGGCCGGGTCGAGCACCTTCTTGTACGTCTTGAACGCGCTGCGCATCCGGCGGGTGGCCACGCGCATCTGGTGCACCGAGTCGGGCAGGTCGCGGCGCACGGCGGGGTCGAGCTCGACGAGGGCGTCGCGCTGGGCGCGCAGATGGGCGAGGACGTGGGCGCCGGCGGTGTCCGCCCCCGCTCCGGCGGGCGCCTCCCGTTTCGCACGGCGTGTGGCTCCGGTCTCTTCCAGGGCGCGGGCCAGCTTCGATGTGGCGGCGGATCGTTCGACGCCGGCCTTGCGGAGGCGTTTTTCGACCTTGCCGAGGAAGGCCGGGTCGGCGCCGTCCGCGAGTTCGACCTCGATCTCGGTCCAGGTGGTGGTGCGTTCGCCGTCGGCCCGTTCGGCGCGTACGGCGTCGACGCACACCTCGGCGAGGAGTGAGCCGTCGGCTCCGGTCAGGTGGGACACGTCCCGCGACGAGCGGAGCCGGACGACGGGGATGAGCTCGTCGCCGCGGACCCGGGAGCGGACGAGGCCCGCGAGGGTGCGGGGGAGGGTGGTGGAGGGCGGGGCCTGCACCTCGTCGCGGACGCCCTCGCTAAGCGCGACCGGGAGTTTGAGGTGCCAGCCGGCGTCGGCGCCGCCGCTGCGGTGGCGCAGGGTGATGCGGTCCGTGGCGAGGCGCTGGTCCTCGGTGTCGTAGTAGACGGCGTCGAGTTCGACGACGCCCTTGTCGATGACGGCCTCTACGCCGGGGACCTTGAGCAGGTCGGGCAGCCGGAAGTGGTCGGTCGGGGCGTCGTACTTTCGCTCGATCTCGCGCTTGGTCTCCGCCATGACCTGAATTTAGGCGTAACCGGCACCGCCGCCAAGGCCTCGGGGCTCCGCCCCGGACCCCGCGCCTCAATCGCCGGCGGGGCTTGATAGATCAAGCCCCTGCGGCGATTGAGCAGGCCCGCCCGGCAGGGCTGCTTACAGCCCCTGCGGCGATTGAGCAGGCCCGTCCGGCAGGACTTTCGGGAAGGG
>NZ_JBSFVM010000037.1:0-62563 GCF_053592315.1 Streptomyces sp. NPDC002754 | reverse complement strand
CTACGAGACCCTTCCGGCGCCTTGCGATCGCACGCACCAGACCCCGCGAGGCCCGCCCTCCGGGCGGACGACGCTACTTTCGAAACACGCCCTAGAGGTCGAGAACCAGACGCTCGCCACGGGCCCGCGAAACGCAGATCAGCATCGAGTCGGCGCGCTCCGCATCCGTGAGCAACTCGTCACGGTGCTCGATCTCCCCTTCCAGGACGCGCTGTTGGCACGTTCCGCAGAAACCCTGCTCGCAGGAGTACGGGATCGCGGGCACCTCGGAACGGACCGCCGCGAGCACCGTCGTCTCCGCGGGTACGTCCACGATCCTGCCGCTGCGCCGCAGCTCGACCTCGAACGGGCCGTTGCCCTCGGCCGAATTGCGTGGCGTGAAGCGTTCGCTGTGCAGCGTGCGGTGCTCGGGCAGCGCCGCCTCCACGGCCGCCATGAGCCCCTCGGGCCCGCAGCAGTACACGGCCGTGCCGGGCACCGTGTCCGCGAGCGCGGCGGCGAGTCCGGGCCGCCCGTCCACGTCCTCCGCCACGACGGTGACCCGGCCCGGGACCCCGCCGCCCAGCTTCTCCACGTCCTCCACGAACGGCATCGAGGCCCGCGACCTGCCCCCGTACAGCAGCTTCCAGTCGGCGCCCCGCGCCGCGACCTCCCGCAGCATCGGCAGGATCGGCGTGATGCCGATGCCACCCGCGACGAACAGGTACGCGGGCGCCCGCGCGTCGAGCGGGAAGCGGTTGCGCGGCCCGCGCACCTCGACCTCCATGTCCTCCCGCAGCTGCTCGTGCACCTCGCGCGAACCGCCGCGCCCGCCCTCGTCCGCCGGGATGAGCCGCGTGGCGACGGTGTACGACGACGTGTCCTCGGGGTCGCCGCACAGCGAGTACTGCCGTACGACCCCGGAGGGCAGCACGAGGTCGAGGTGCGCGCCCGGCCGCCAGGCGGGCAAACAGCCCCCCTCCAGGCGCAGTTGCACGACACCCTCGGCGACCTGCTCGTGCCGAGTGACGAGCACGTTCAGCGCGCGGGCCCGCGGCCGCCCCGACGTCGGCTCCTCCAGCGCGGGCAGCGGCCACAGGGGCGAGCCCTGCACACGCCGCCGCACGGCACGCCGCACGACGTACGCGGCGCCGGCGACGACCACGGCCCTGCGCAGCGTACGGGCGTTCATCGGGCGGCTCCGGTCCTGGCCTCGGCCGCGGTCGCGGCGGGCGAGGAGGCGAGGTAGGCGACGGCCTGCTCGGTGTCGCCCTCCTGGTCGGGGTGGTAACTCCGGCTCAGATAGCGGGGGATGGACCGCGCCATGGAACCGACCGACGGCAGGACGCCCGCCTTCCCGCTCCGGTAGAAGTCCTTCCACGCGGCCTTGCCGTCGAGCAGCGTCGGGTCGTTCTCCATGAAGAACCGCGCACCGCGCTGCCACAGGAAGACGAGCGCGGTGAAGGCGGTCGCCCAGGTGCGCACCCGGCGCCGGTAACTCCCGTCCAAGTGCTCGAACAACTCGAAGGCCACGGCCCGGTGTTCCACCTCTTCGGCGCCGTGCCAGCGCAGCAGGTCCAGCATCGTCGGGTCGGCGCCGCGCCGATCCAGCTCCTCGGCGTTCAGCACCCAGTTGCCGAGGAACGCCGTGTAGTGCTCGATCGCCGCGATCAGCGCCACCCGCTCCATCAGCCACCACTGCCGCGCCTTGCCCGGCGGCAGCGTCCGGTCTCCCAGCAACTTCTCGAAGAACCAGTCCACTTGGGCCGTGTACGGCGTCGGGTCCAGGCCCTGCTCCCGCAGATGCGGCAGCACTTCGTCGTGCGCCTGCGAGTGCATGGCCTCCTGGCCGATGAACCCGATGACGTCCTCGCGCAGCCGCTCGTCCGTGATGTGCGGCAGCACCTGCTTGTAGACGTGCACGAACCAGCGTTCGCCGGCCGGCAGCAGGAGGTGCAGGACGTTGATGGTGTGCGAGCTGAACGGGTCGTCCGGCAGCCAGTGCAGCGGTGTCCGATCCCAGGCAAACGAAACCTGCCGTGCCTTCAACGGGACGCGCGTATTAGACATCCCGTCAATGTACTGACGGGTAGGTGCGACGTACACCCCTCGTGCACGATCACTTCCTGCCCGCCGACGGTTGAGCCCATCAAGCCCCCGCGCGGGTCGAGCCATTCAAGCCCCTGCGGCGATTGAGCAGGCCTTTCCAGCCTCGCCGGCGGGTGCGCAAATCAAGCCCCGCCGGCGATTGAGGCGCGGGGGCCGGGGCAGAGCCCCGCGACCGGGCTCACCTCAGGGGCTGAACCTTGGCGCCCCCGGCCGTCCGACCGCCGAGCGACACCTCCGCGCCCCGCGCAACCCGCACCGCCAACATCCGCCCCGAGGCCACCCGGCCAGACGCGCTCACCCGATTCACCCCCTTGCTGCCCGCGGCAACCAGGTACCACGCCCCCTCCCGCGACTTCCACCGCACACCCGCAAGCACCCGCGGCTCACGCGCGCCACACGCCGGCGACGACTGCGACTTCGCCGCGACGACCGCCGCATCCGCCCCCGGCGCCCGGAACATCGCGAGCGTGCGCGGCCCGCCACCCCGCCACGTGTCGGCCCGCGTGCACCACCACTCGGCCGTCCCGTTCGCCTCCGGCAGCGCCTGACGCGCGTACGCCCAGGAGTTGACGGAGCGCACCCCGTGCGAGCGCGCCGCCGAGAGGGAGCACGCGGTCGTCGCCCAGTCCGTGGGCCGCGCCTCGTGGGGCGCGGCGGGGTTGCCGGACGTGAGGTGCGCGGGCACGAGTTCGCCGAGGTCGGTGGTGAGCTGGGTGCCCGTCGAGTCGGTCAGCGCCAGCGCGTTCCACGACGTGCAGGACGTCGCGAGTGCCGGGCTCGGGAACGGCGCCGTCACCCCGTCCTTCGTACGCGACAGGGCCCGCGTCCCCGCCGACGGCTTCAGGAGGTCGCGGGTACCGGCCCTGGCCACCCAGGGCGCGGTCAGATAGCGGACGTTGCCGTCGGCCCGGTCCATCACCACGGCGCCCGACCGCGCGTCCGACGCCCCGTCGACCCGCGCGAAGTCGAGCGCGGCACCGCTCGTGCCGCTCTTCGGCTCGGCGTAGCGCACGATGCGCAACCCGTCGTAGAGCAGCACGACGCGGGCCTGGTCGAGCTCGCCCGCGTACAGCAGCTGCGGCGGTCCGGGCGGCGCGCCCGCCGGGGTGCCCGGTGTCGCCGAGACCTTTACGGAGCCGCCGGGCCGCGCCCACACGGCGAGCGCCCTGCGGAGCAGTTCCTTGTCGCCGGTGAGCGAGCCGCGCGCGGGCCACACCGAGTAGTCGGTGCGTGCCGACGTCTTCCACGTGTCCGGCGCGACCTTGCGCAGCTTGGCCGGATTCAGGGCCGCCTGGCCCGCCGGGTTCTTCGCGTACGGCGGGGCCGCCGCACCGTCCGGCGTCCAGCCCTCGCCCGGCAGGCCGAGCAGCGCCCCGCACACGAGGGTTGCCGCGACCGCGGCGATCGCCGCCTTCAGGTGCTGGCGGCGGCGCATCAGATCGGTGGGCCGGGCGTGCAGGGAGCAGGGGTCGAACTCGGGGGACTCCAGCAGCTCCGTGCAGGACCCGGCGTCGGACGCCATGCCGCGCGCCTCGGCGAGGGCCGCGGCCGCGTCCTCCTGCGTGCAGCCCGCCTCGGTGAGGACCGCGCGGACGGCGGCGTCGTCGAGGCGCTCCAGGCCGCGCAGCACGTACGCGGCGCGGGCGGGCCCGCTCAGCGCGGAAAGCTGCTGATCCAGGGCGAGTTCATCGGCTCCGCCCGACTTCGGGAACAGCCTCAGCCCCCACACCTGCGGCAGCAGCGGCGGCAACTGCGCCCGCTTCGGCCAGGCGAGACGCCGCAGCGGAAGCCCCGCCTCCAGGGCACCGCGCAGCACCTTCAGGCGTACGTAGGCGAAGCCGGGGTCGCCGGTGCGTCCGGCGGAGTCGCGCTGCGCCGGGATCGGCGCGGGCGCGTCCGCGGTGCGGCCGCGGGGGAGCGCCCGCTGGACGACCGAGTGGGCGCTCAGCACGCGGCGGTTGCGGCCGAGCCCCGGCGGCAGCACGAGGTAGGCGAGCCGTACCAGCCGTGGGTAGTGCTCGACCAGGGCGGCCTCGGCCTGCTCGACGTCGATGACGGCGGCCGGCGCTGTGGACGGGGGCGTGGATTGCTGCTGCACCTTTGACTGCACGTTCAGCTGAACGAGCGAATCGTGGGATGGTCACAGCTGCCACTCCCCGCACGGGCCTATTCGGACACGACCAACGCCTTCGCGTAGTTCGCCATCGACCGCTGGTACCGGGGCAGATGGGGCGCCAGCGCGCCGAGCACCAGGGCGAGGCCCTCCCGATCGCGGCCGAGGCTCGACAGACACAGCGCGAGACACGCCCGCACCGCGTCGTCCAACTCGTCCCTTGGAGCGGTCAATTCCGGTTCGAGCAGCGCGACGCCCTCCTCCGGGCGCCCCATGTTCCGCAGTGAACTGGCCAGTTGAATCTTCGTACGCCGGGCCCGGTAGCCGCTGAGGCCGAGCCGCAGCGCCTCCTGGTACAGCGGGACCGCCTTGTCGGAGTGGCCGGTCGAGTCGAAGGCCGAGGCCCGCTCGAACGCGGCGACGGGGCTGTCGGCGGGCAGCTCGGCGGCGAGCCCGTCGACGAGCGCGCGGAACTCGCCCGCGCCTGCCTCGCCGTAGGTGTCGATCGTCGCCCACACGGCCGCGATCCGCTCTTCCCAGTCGCTGCTGCCGCTGTCACTGTTCTCGATGGTCACCGGGGCACTCTCACACAGGAGTGCCCCGGTGTCACCGGAGTCGCGGGGGAGAGGATCAGCTCAGCTTCCAGCCGCTGAACTCCACCGTGCCGCGCGTCCCGTTCCCGCCGTTCGTCGCGCTCATGAACATGCCCACGCCCTGCGCCGAGGCGAGCCTCGGCGACGGCACCGTCGCGACGGTCCGCCACGTGGCGCCGTCGTCCGTCGAGCACTCCCCGGTGTACGTGTCGCCCGCCCGGGACAGCCGCAGCAGCACCGGCGCCTTGATCCCGGTGATCCGCTTGTACGTGTCGAGGGTGCCGTCCCCGGTGGAGTCGTAGGAGAGGACGACGCCGTTGGTGGGCGTGACCGACAGGTTCGCGAAGCCCAGGGACCCCGAGCCGCCGATGGAGTTGCTCACCATGATCCCGGCGCGCGCCCACGGGCCCGTCACCGCCTGCGCGTCCACCCGCACCACCGCCACCGAACCGTCCCGGAAGGGGTTCGCGCGGTACAGCGCGCCGAACTCCGCGGTGCCCTTCCACAGGTCGGCGCCGCCGCCGTCGATCGCGAACCTCTCGTCGAGCTGGCCGAATACCGCCGCGTTGTTGCTGTACGTCCGCCAGCCCTCGGCGAGCGGCCCGGCCTCGAACAGCGTGCCCTTGTGGACGTAGGTGATCCGCTTCTCTCCGGCCGGACCGTACTGGACGTCGATCGTGTACGGGAGCGGGCGCAGCGGCTTGTCGAGCGGGGTGCCGGGTGCGCTCGCCTGCCAGGCCACCGTGCCCTCCCCGGCCGGTGCCACGCTCGGCAGTGACGTGGGGCCGTCGGGCTCGGCGGTGATGCCCTTGAGTTCGAAGTCGACGCGGCCCGTCGCGCGCAGCCCGTTGACATTGCGGAACGTGGCCGCCACGCGCGCGTGCCCGCCCGGCGGGAAGGCGGACGGCTCGGCCGTGACCTTCACCGAGCCCTGGTAGGGGGCGCGCGCGAGGACGTCGCGCACCTTCGAGGCCGTCCGGTGCGGATCGCCGTACGCCCGCAGCGGGTAGTCCTTGCGCTCGCGCGTCCAGGGTTCCTCGAACGCGAACCAGTCGACCTTCGCGGGCTCGCGGCCCGCGGCCAGCGCGTCGGACAGCTCGTCGAGCCACTTCTGCCAGCGCGGCAGGTAGAAGTCGGCGATCAGGCCGTGCCAGTCGCGGTTGGCGTACTCGTGGAGGTTGCCCGGGTCGGACGTGGCCCGGTTGCCCCACACCGTGATCAGTACCTTCGCGCAGCGCTCGAACTCGGCGCGCTCGGCGTCGTTCGTGGCGAGGTTCCGGGCGTCCCGGATCCAAGGACCGAGCAGGAACGCCCCGTTGGTGCCCGTCACGTCGTCGGAGAGCCGCATCAGCTTCAGCCACAGCGTCGAAAGCGCCGTGAAGGCGGCCCGGTCCTTGTCGGCGTAGGCCGCCTTCAGCTGCGGCAGGAGCTGGCGGCTGCGGTGCGCGAGCGCCTGCCGCGCCACGTCCACCAGGTCGTACCTATAGGCCGCGCTGCGTCTCAACTTCCCGTCCACGCCCAGGAGTCCGGCGAGCGCCGCGTCGAAGCGGCCCGGGTCGTAGGCGAGGGCGCGCGGCCCGTAGTAGGAGGCACGGTCGGCCGCCAGGTCGGGGCGGGCCGCGAAGAGCGAGTCGTGCGGGTCCGAGCGCTCGACCGCCTTGTGCTGGTACGCCGTGTCGTGCAGCGCCTGCCAGGCGGCGCGGGCGTCCTTGTCGCGGCGCCCGTAGCGGAAGTCGGCGTACGAGGCGAACCAGGAGGCCCGATCCAACTTCCCGTCCATCCAGGCGAGTTCGGACCACAGCTCGAACGCCGCCGGGTCCCGGTCGGTGCCCTCCGGCATGTACGCCGTACCGGCCAGCGCGCTGTCGGGCTTGTCGCGCCACGCGAAGAACTTCTGCTCCCAGATGTGCGCGCGGGTCCCGATCGTCGTACGCCCACCGAAGTTGGGGATCGTGCCGAACGCGTACGGGGTGCCGCCCCAGTCCTTCTCACGGTCGGTGACGGACGTGAACCGGTCCGAGACCCCGTCCACGATCAGCATCTTCTTCTTGTCGATCGCGTCGATCAGCTCGGGCAGCGGGTTCGCCTCCCAGCCGAGGATCACCCACGTCGACCCCGGCCGGTTCTTCTGGAGTGCCTTCTCGACGCCGCGCGCCGCGTCCGGGACCGGCACGTCACCGGCTGTGCCGCCCTCGTGCAGCAGGTCCATCTTGAAGGCGCCGATCTCACCGAACAGATCCTTCTGGTGCCCGTAGAACGCCTCCGCGACCTGCGCGAAGGTGGTGGTGCGCGGGTCGAGCCAGTCCGGGCGCTCGAAGCCGTGCCACGTGCCCTGCGGGACGACGTGCGCGTCCTGGCCGTTGCGTGCGACGAACTCCTTCGGTACGTGCCCGTAGTAGCCGGGCATCACCGGCTTCATCCCGAGCGCGCGCAGCCGGTCGACGATTCTTCGCCCCAACTCGGCCCGCCGCTCGATGAGTTCGGGCGAGAGCGGACCCCCGTACGAGGAGAGGTTCTGCAACAGCCACCACGGCTGGTGGGAGGGGGCGGGCAGCCAGGACCGCGCCTCCTCGTCGCTGTAGCCGAAGTCCTTGAGGAGGCGGTGGTAGACGGCCTCCATGCCGGCGATGACCAGTACCTCGTTGCAGCCGTGCAGCGCGAGGATGTCGATCTCGCGCTCCCAGTACGACCAGTCGGCGAAGGGTGCCGTATAGCCGTCGTTGGTGTCGTTGAGCGCGAAGCGGTGGGGGAGCGGGGTGCTGCGCTCCAGGGTCTTCGAGGGGGCCGGGAGGTGCTCCGGGAGGTCCAGCTGGGAGCCGTTCCAGGCGATGTGTGCCCCGCACTCGTACTTCAGAAAACAGTGGACCCCGGCGAGCAGCGTCGCCGGGGTCGTCGCGTACACCGTGATGCGGCCCTGCGTCCCGGTCACCCGGAAACGGTCCTCCGTGCCGCTCGCGGTCAGCAGTCTGAGACGGAACTGGTCCGCGTGGTGCGGCAGTTGACGGTTGAGTGCCGCGCGCGCCTCAGCCGTATCAAGAACAGGCACTTCTCTCGCGGTGATCGACCGCGGAGCCGCCTGGGCGGTCGGGGCGCCGGTCCCCAGGGCCGTGCCGAGGCCGATGGCGGCCGTCGTGCCGAGAACAGTGCGTCGCGATGGTGCGGACATACGTGTACCCCCCTTGCGTCGCGGTTGGTGCGGCGCACGGTAGCAACGGAACGTACGGGACAGGAGAGCGCAATGCGGAAAATGCTGGTGACGGTGGCCGTACTGCTCGCGGCGGCGACCGGGTGCGGCTCGGGCGGCTCCGACGGCGCCCCGAAGGACGACACGCCGAAGATCCCCCGTACGGCCTCCGGGAGCCTGGAACACCTCGCGAAGGAGGCAGGCTGCCGCCCCGACATCCAGACCGACGCGGCCGACATCCGACAGGCAAACTGCGGTGCGGGGAAAGGCCGTTACATCCTCGCCACCTTCACCACCGACACGGGCCAGGCCCAGTGGTTCGACGAGGCCAACGACTACGGCGGCGTCTACCTCGTCGGACCCAAGTGGATCGCGGTCGGCGGCGCCGCAGAGCTCACGAAGCTGCGCGGCCGGCTCGGCGGGACCCTGGAGAGGCCCGCCTCGCACCACACGGGGAGTAGCGGTGGTGGGGGTCACGAGGCGGGGTAGCTCTCCGGGCACGAGGTTCGCCGCTGAGCCGGCCGCGCAGCGGCCGGGAAGGGGCGATCGCTCAGGTGCAGCGATCGCCCTTGTTGATGCAGTCCACGACCTTCCGCATGGTCTGGTCGTCGAAGACGTTGATGAAGTCGTCATGATCCGTGATCGGCTTGTGCAGCTGCTCGGGGAAGCCGTCCACCGCGAACGGGTTCTTCACCTGCCCGTTCTCGATCGTCGGCGTCTGCACGTCGTACACCAGGCGCATCTTCAGCTGCGGGATGGCCTTGAAGTTCTGCGGGCAGTTGCCGGCCTGGTCAGCGAATGCCACGTGTGTGCGATGGTTGGCGCTGTCGATGTTCTGCCCGTCCCAGCAGCTCTGGAACGCGAAGCTGCGCACCACCTTCGAACCGTCGGGGCACAGCGGGTACTTGTCCGTCAACTGCCGGTCCTCGAAACCGGTGCAGCTCCAGTGCGCGTTCGCGTTCGCCGTGCCGTTGGTGAACGCCTTGGCGTCGCCGGTGATGATGCGCAGGAACTTCGGCATCGCGACGACGTCGCTCTGCGGGCTCCCGACGAACTTGATGCTCGCCTTCTGGGCCTGCAAGATCTTGCCGACGTTGCCTTCCTTGCCGCCGCCGTCCTTGTCGGCGTCGAAGTCCGCCGAGCCGTCCTGCACGCGGACGACCGGCCAGTAGTACGTCGACTTGTCGCCCTGGTTCTGGCAGCTGGTGTCGGCGTTCGCCAGGTCGTCGTTGCTGGAGAAGGCGTCGTTGTCCTGGTTGCCGACGTAGTCGTGCAGGTGGTGCGCGCCGTTGGTGACGCCGGGCGCCACGATGAGGTTGTCGGTGTTGAACTTCTTGTTCTCGTTCTGGCCGCAGCGGGTGGTGAAGGTGCCGGTGGAGGCGTTCTCGCCGTTCTCCGGCTTCTGGACGTTGGGCTGGACCTTGGTGATGTCGGCGAAGTCGTCGGCGACGGGCCCGTTGCCGGCCTGTCCGCCGTTGCCCTGCTGCTGATCGCCGCCGCCCTGGTCCGAACCGCCGTCCTGGTTCCCGCCGTCGGCCGGGGGCTGCTGCTCGCCCTCCTTCGGCTGGGCGGTGCAGTCGGCCATGCCGTTCATGCCGTCGGGGGCCCGGCCGCCGCGGCGCTCCATCTCCAGGCGGATGCGCTCAAGAACAGCGCTCCGGTTCTTCTTCAGCGGATCCATGATGCTGTTCTGTACGAACCGCGGGTCCCGCGCGGCCGCGTCCCGCGTCGAGGCGAGCCGCTTGTAGGCTCGCGTGATCTGAGTGTCCAGGGTGGCGAGTTCACCGTCGACCTCGTCGCGGGCGCCGCCCGGCACGTCGGACAACTGCGCGCCGACGTCCGGACAGTCGATGGTGGCCACTTGTTGCGTCTGCTGTGTCTGTCGCGTCCCGCTGCCCGCGTCCTGCCCGTCGGCGGAGTCCTCGTGGGCCGACGCGTACACGTTGACCGCGACCAGCCCACCTCCGCCCAGGAGCAGTGCGGCCGACGCGATGGTCATGCGCGTCGCCAGCGATGAGCGCCGTTTCCGTGAGGTGCGTCCCATGGGACTACGTACGCAACGGGGGCCGACCCTGTTCAATCGGCCCCCGGTATTTCACGCCCGGTTTTCCGGCGCCGTCAGACCTGGCCGGCCTTCTCCAGGGCGGCGCAGCAGGTGTCGACGAGCAGCCGCGTCACGACGTACGGGTCGACGTTGGCGTTCGGACGGCGGTCCTCGATGTAACCCTTGCGGTCCCGCTCGACCTGCCAGGGGATGCGGACCGAGGCGCCGCGGTCGGAGACGCCGTACTTGTACTCGTCCCACGGGGCGGTCTCGTGCAGACCGGTGAGGCGGTCGTCGATGCCGGCGCCGTAGTTCTTCACGTGGTCGAGCGGCTTGGAGCCCTCACCGAGCGACTCGCACGCGGTGATGATCGCGTCGTAACCCTCGCGCATCGCCTTCGTGGAGAAGTTGGTGTGCGCGCCCGCGCCGTTCCAGTCGCCCTTGACCGGCTTGGGGTCGAGGGTCGCGGAGACCTTGAAGTCCTCGGCGGTGCGGTAGAGCAGCCAGCGGGCGATCCACAGCTGGTCGGAGACCTCCAGTGGGCTGACGGGGCCGACCTGGAACTCCCACTGGCCGGGCATGACCTCGGCGTTGATGCCGGAGATCGCGAGGCCCGCCGTCAGGCAGTTCTCGAGGTGGGCCTCGACGACGTCACGGCCGTGGATCTCGTCGGTGCCGACGCCGCAGTAGTAGCCGCCCTGCGCGGCGGGGAAGCCGCCGACCGGGAAGCCGAGCGGGCGGTCGCCCTCGAAGAAGGTGTACTCCTGCTCGATGCCGAAGATCGGCTCCTGGGAGCCGAACCGCGCCTCGGTCTCGGCGAGCGCGGCACGCGTGTTGGAGTAGTGCGGCGTCATGTCGATGTTCAGGACCTCGCACATGACGAGGATGTCGTCGCCGCCGCGGATCGGGTCCGGGTACTGGGCGACCGGCTTCAGTACGAGGTCGGAGGCGTGCCCCTCGGCCTGGTTGGTGGAGGACCCGTCGAAGCCCCAGAGCGGGAGCGTGTCGAGACCACTCGACGACGAGGCGGAGCCCGCCATGACCTTCGTCTTCGAACGCAGCTTGGCCGTCGGCTGGGTGCCGTCGATCCATATGTACTCAGCCTTGAAGGTCACGGGCCACATCCTCATTCACGCGGGTCTGGAACTACCGGAAGCGTGTCACCAGGGGATTTCTCGACCGTTGCTCGTTTGTGAACCCCGTGTTACCTGAGCTGCACGGGATGGGAAGCGCCCCGTGAGAGTCAACTCCGACCGAGCGCCTCCCGCACGGCCTCCTCGCTGCGGCCCACCATCGCCGTGCCGTCCTCGGCCGTGATGATCGGGCGCTGGATCAGCTTCGGGTGCGCGGCGAGCGCCTCGATCCACTGCTCACGGCTGTCCGCGTCGCGCGCCCAGTCCTTCAGCCCGAGCTCCTTCGCGTCGGCCTCCTGGGTACGCGTGATGTCCCACGGTTCGAGGCCGAGCCGGCCGAGCACGGCGCGGATCTCGTCGGGAGCGGGCACGTCATCCAGGTAGCGCCGCACCGTGTAGTCGGCGCCCTCCGCGTCGAGCAGGGTGAGCGCGCTGCGGCACTTCGAGCAGGCCGGATTGATCCAGATCTCCATGGGGTCAACGGTACGCGAGTGAAGTCGTGCGGCAGGCCTCAAGTCGGCTCTGGCCAGCGGCTTTTGTCAGTGCCCGGCAGTAGAATAGAAGCAGTGTTCGAGGGCTACGGGGGCTCTCGGACGTTCGCGACAGGAGGATGCTTGTGCCCGCTGCCGCCGCTCCGATGCTGATCGATCTGCCGTACACACCACTCGCGAAGAGGCCGCTCCCCGCGGGGCGTCCGCGCGACTGGTACATCACCCACAACCGCCGCCTGAAGGCCATGCGCCTGGCGATAGCCCTGCTCGACTCCGGCGTCTACGCCCCCACCCAGGCCCACAACCACAAGATCCGCGCCACGGCCGACATGGTCGGAATCCATCCGCCGTCCGACACGACGTGCCACATGGTGCGGGCGCTGATGCGCTACAGCCGGTGAGCCATTTAAGCCCCGCCGGCGATTGAGGCGCGGGGTCCGGGGCAGAGCCCCGCGACCCCCGCCCCGCCGCGGCCCGAGGTCAGGACGACGCCAACTCCTTCTCCAACGGCGTACGAAACCGCGGCGTGACCCGGGTATCACCCAGCCACGCCGCGAGGCGCTCCGCCTCATCCGCCACGGCCCGCCCCACCCGCCCCCCACCAGACGTGTCCAACAACCGCCACACCACCTCACCCCCCACCCGCTGCCCCCACCCACCCACCACACGCCCGCCCCACCACACCGTCGGCCCGACGTTCCCGCTCCCGTCGAAGAGCGCGGCCCGTAGCTCCGGCGGGCAGTACCAGTCCCGCTCCTGCCAGCCCATCGCCGTCGGATCGAGCCCCGGCAGAAGCGCCGCCCACGGCTCCAAGTCGCCTACGGAGGCGTCTACTTGGTCCGCCAACACGTACCCCGTGCCACCGCCGTCCAGCGACACGGCCACCGCCCCCACCGCGGCGAGCGCCTTGCGTACGTCCGTGACCTTCCACCCCGTCCACCACTTGAGGTCCCCCTCCGTGGCGGGCCCGCACGCCCCCAGCCACAGCCCGAGCAGCTCCGCCTGCGCCTCGGCGACCGGCAGCTCCGGATGCGGCGGCGTGGCCGCCCACCGGAACTGCGTCGAGGTCCACGAGCCGAGCGGCCGGCCCCGTACGACCCGCCCCTCCACCCCGAGCACCCGCATGAGCCGCGCCGACACGGTGTGCTCGGCCTCATAGCTCCTGCCCCGCCCGTACGTGAACCGCTCCCGCAACCGCGGCTCGTCCGCCACCAGTTCGGTCACCGTCGCCTCCCCGCGCCGCTCGAGCGCGGCCAGCGCCGACGCCTCCACCTCCGCCAGCCACTCCGGAGTGAGCCGCCCGTCGCTCCCGCCCACCATGTCCTTCAGCAGCGCGGCCCGCGCCTTCGCCGCCACCGCGAGCCCGGTCGACGCGTGCACGACGGGGGCGAGGCCGGCCGGGAACGTGAACACCGTGTGCCGCATCCCGTGCATCCGCACCAGGCTGCGGTCCTCGTACAGCGCCCGCTCGACGTCCGCGACGGTGCCGGAGGCATCCGCGAGCCGCGCGCCCACCGACAGATACACGGTCGCCGGATCCGTCCCGTGCAGCGCCACGAGCGAGCGCGCGACGTCCTCGACGCTGTCCGCGCGCGCCGAGGGGGCGAGGCGGTGCGCTCGGGCGAGCCGCACGCGCCGCTCGTCGTCACCGATGTGCCGCACGGTCCCTGTGCTCTTCGAGTTCATACGGCACATCCTGCCCGCGGCCCCGCCACGAAGGTCACCTGTTCGCCCCCCTTGGCAGACGCCCAGCCGAACGCGCCGCCCTGAGGAGACGGCCGCGCCGCAGCTCGGCGGTGGGTGCCCGCAATGACTATCGTCAGGAGCCCCGCACCCTTACCCGCACCGCCCCGCACGCCCCACTCCCAGGGGAGACCCCATGTCGAACCCAGAGCCCGCCGACAAGCACGACGCACACGACGCACGCGGCAAGCACGACAGGCACGACGCGCAGGACGCACACGACGACTACGCGATCGTCACGGCCGCCGCATCGGCCGGCGGCATCCACGCCCTCGCCACCCTCCTCGGCGGCCTCGGCGCCGACTTCCCGCTTCCGGTCCTCGTCGTCCAGCATCTGGACCCCCGCCACCGCACGGTTCTCGCCGAGATCCTCGCCCGCCGCACCGACCTGACCGTCAAACTCGCCCAACATGACGAGGCTGCCCGCCCGGGCACCGTCCACATCGCCCCGCCCGACCGACACCTCCTGATCGGGCCCGACGGCACCCTCTCCCTGACCCAGAGCGAACTCGTCCACTTCCTGCGCCCCTCGGCCGACCTGCTCTTCGAGTCCGTCGCGGGCGCATACGGCAGGCGCGCCATCGCCGTCGTACTGAGCGGCACGGGCAATGACGGAGCCATGGGCGTCGAAGCCGTGAAGTCCCGGGGCGGTACCGTGATCGCCCAGGATCCGCACGCCGCGGAATTCAGAGGAATGCCGGAGGCCGCGGTGGGTACAGGGGCGGTGGACTTCGTGCTATCTCTGGAGGAAATCCCCGCGGTGATCCGCGGACTTGTCGATATCAAGAGGCAGTAGGTAAAAGCGATGGGCAAGGCGCCGCGCGAAGTGGAGACCGACGAGGAACTGGAGGAACTGCTCCGGTTCCTGCGCGACGCCCGCGGCTTCGACTTCACCGGTTACAAGCGCTCGTCCCTCGGCCGCCGCATCCGCAAACGCATGTCGGACGTGGGCATCGACTCGTACGCCGACTACCGCGACCAGCTCGAGACGAACGCGGATGAATTCAGCGCCCTCTTCAACACCATCCTGATCAACGTCACCTCCATCTTCCGCGACGCGGACGCCTGGACGTATCTGCAGCGCGAGGTGGTCCCCGAACTCCTCGCCCAGCTCGAGACGGACGAGGACATCAGGGTGTGGAGCGCGGGCTGCTCCAGCGGCGAGGAGGCGTACTCCCTCGCGATCATGTTCGCCGAGGCCCTGGGCCTCCAGGAGGCCCTCAACCGCGTCAAGATCTACGGCACCGACGTCGACGACGAGGCGCTGCGCGACGCCCGCTCGGGCCTCTACCCCGCCAAGACCCTGGAACCGCTCGCCCCGGAGCTGCGCGAGAAGTACTTCGAGTTGAACGGCTCGCGGTACAGCTTCCGCTCCGACCTGCGCCGCCGCGTCATCTTCGGCCGCCACGACATCACCCGCGACGCCCCCATCTCCCGCCTCGACCTGCTGGTCTGCCGCAACGCGCTGATGTACTTCAACGTCGAGGCGCAGACGCAGATCATCGACCGCTTCCACTTCGCGCTGCGCGAGAGCGGCTTCCTCTTCCTCGGCAAGGCCGAGATGCTGCTCAACGACGCCGACCGGTTCGACGTCATCAGCATGCGCCAGCGCATCTTCCGCCGCCGCGCGGGCGACGCGCAGACCCCGTACCAGCCCACCCCGGTGAAGCTGCGCACCAACATCGGCGGCGAGATGCAGAACATGGCCCGCAACCGGCAGTTGCGCGATCTGATCCTGGACGCCTCGCCCGGCGCGGCTCTCGCGGTGGACGCCGAGGGCATCGTCGTCCTCATCAACAACCACGCACGCGTGCAGTTCGGCCTGACGGCGAACGACATCGGGCGCCCGTTCCAGGACCTGGAAATCTCCTACCGCCCGGTCGAACTGCGCTCCCTGATCGACCAGTCCACGCACGAACGCCGCACTCTGCGGGTGAACGGGGCCGAGCGCACCGTCGGCGAGGACGTCCAGTACTACGACATCCTGGTCCAGCCCCTCGTCGGCACGGGCGGAATGCCGGCCGCCACCAACATCACGTTCACCGACGTCACGGTGGCGACCCAGCTCAAGGCCGAGGTCAAGCGCGTACGCGAGGACCTGGAGACGGCCTACGAGGAACTCCAGTCCACCAACGAGGAGCTGGAGACCACGAACGAGGAGCTCCAGTCCTCCATCGAGGAGTTGGAGACCACGAACGAGGAACTCCAGTCCACGAACGAGGAGTTGGAGACGACCAACGAGGAGCTCCAGTCCGGTAACGAGGAACTGGAGACCATGAACGAGGAGATGCGGATCCGCACCGAGGAGCTGGACGAGACCCGCTCCTTCCTGGAGGGCATCCTCACCTCCATCGCGGCTGCCGTCGTCGTCCTCGACGAGGATCGCAAGGTCAGGAGCTGGAACCGGGGCGCCGCCGACATGTGGGGCCTGCGTTCGGACGAGGTCGTCGACGCGCCCTTCTTCGGCCTCGACTTCGGACTGCCCACCCAGCAGCTGCGCGAGGCAGTGAGCGAGTGCGTCAAGACGCGCAGGCGCGGCGCCCCCGTGGTGGTCGCCGCGGTCAACCGCCTCGGTCGCAGCATCAGTTGCACCGTGAACTGCAGCCCCTTCGACGGGCACCGCGGCGGCGTCGTCCTTCTGATGGAAGAAGGCCGGAGCAACGGCGCGTCCTGACTTCGCGGGCGTACGCTGAACGGTATGGAACCCAGGGACCGGCCGCTGTCGCAGGAGCAGGTGACGGAGGCCTGGGAGCGCTCGGTCCGCGCGCAGGAACGCGCCGACAGGGAGTTCCGTCTCGCGAAAAGGTACGAGGACCTCGTGGCGTCCACGAGGGACGAGAGGTACGTCAGGCTGGGGCTGCTGCACCGGTCGACCGCGTCCCGCCATCTGGTCGCCGCGGAACTCCTCGCGGGGTACGTCCGCCGTGCCGCCGCTTCCCAGCGTGCCGGGGGGCAGGCGCCGCCGTTCATGGCGGGCGTCGCCGAGGCCTGCGGCGCCGGCAGCGTGGCCGTCACCCTCGTCGACGCCCAGCAGAACCAGGTGGCGACCGCGTACTCGGACCAGCCCGCCCGGGAGGCGCAGGACCTGGAGTACGTGCTGGGCGAGGGTCCGGCCCGCGATTCGGTCCTGGGGCGCAGCCCGGTCGTCGCGACGGGGGCGGCGCTCGCCACTCGCTGGCCCGGCTACGGGCCGGCCCTCGCGGCACTCGGATTCGGACAGGTGGTCGCGGTGCCGCTGCAGTCGACCAATTCCTGCATCGGCGCCCTGGCCGTCTTCAGCGCGTCCTCCGCGGTCGCGTCCACCCCGGCCGTCAGCAAGGTCGCGGAAGCCCTGACCCGCAGTGTGTTTCTCGGCCAGGACGCGGTACCCGGTCTGTTCGGCGACATCGATCACCGGGCCGAGGTCCATCAGGCCGCGGGCATGGTGGCCGTCCATCTCGGCTGCCGCATCGCGGACGCGCTGGAACTGGTCAAAGCGCGCTCGTTCGCCGATGCCCGACCCATCGGGGACATCGCCCACGATATCGTCAACGGACATCTGAAACTCGGTTGAGAGGTCTCCACCGTGACGTTGCAGGAGCAGGAAGTCGCCGAGTTCTTCGCCCAGTTGACCGAAGACGCGGCCCGCGACCCGATCGACACCCGGGCGCTGCTCGGCACGCTCGCGGACGGCGGCCGTCGGCTGTTCGGCGCGAGCGGCGCGAAGGTGGAGTACGCGCCCGACCCCCGCGCCGCGGTGCACTGCGAGGGCACGGACCCGGGGCTGCGCGCCCTGTCCGACGCCGTTGTGCAGTGGCGGGAGGGGCCCGGCCACGACACCCGCACCACGGGCGGCGCCCTCATCGACGTGGACATCACCACGGATGTCAGTGTGGCCTGCTGGCCGCGCTGGACCCCGAGCGCGCGCGCCCTCGGCCACGGCCGGGTCACCGCGCTGCCACTGCGCTCCCGGGAGGCCGTGACGGGCGCCCTCGTGCTGTTCAGCGCCCCGGCCGGAGCGCTGAACGTCCTGGACGAGGAAGCCCTCGCCCTGGCGCGAAGCTTCACGGAGTCGGCGGGGCACACCCTCTCGCTCCAGCACGAACTGGCCGAATCCCGGGTGCTGGCGGGCCAGTTGGAGCACGCGCTGTCCAGCCGGGTCGTCGTCGAACAGGCCAAGGGCATCCTCGCGGCCCAGAACGGCCTCTCCCTGGACGCGGCCTTCGAGGGACTGCGCGGCTACGCGCGCTCCCACCAGCGCAAGCTCGCGGACGTGGCCCGCGAGATCATCGAGGGCCACCTGAAGCTCCCGATCCGCAGCTAGGACGTACGACGGCTGCCCCGGTCCGCATTGGGACCGGGGCAGCCGTCGTACGTCCGCTGCGCCTACACCTACGCTGATGCCGGCGCCTGGGCCTTCGCCTGCGCGTCCTTGAGGATCTCGCGCAGCGCGTCCTCCTCGTCGTTGCTCAGCGACGTCTGCACCAGCTGACCGCCGTACGCGGCGATCTCGGGCACGACCTTGTCCTTGGCCGCCTGCTTGACGAGGACGAACAGTGCGGCGGCGCCGGGCCGCAGGTTCTGGCTGAGTTCCTTCATGAAGTCGTCGTTGATCCCGGTGTCCGTGACGGCCCCACCGGCGGCCCCGGCGGCGGCGCCCACGGCGGCCCCCAGGAACGGCACCAGGAACAGCATCCCGATGACACCGCCCCACAGCGCGCCGCCCGCGGCGCCCGTCGCGGTGTGGTTCACCGCCTGGTTCAGCTTGATCTTCCCGTCGGACTCGCGACGCTCGACGACGACGATGTCCTCGAGCTCGACGAGGTGCTCCTTCGACATCTGCAGGAGCCGCGCGCGGACCTGGTTGGCGGTGGCGAGATCGTCGTAGGCGACGACGAACAGATTGCTCATGACGGCACTCCTCCGAGGCGTGTTCAGCGTGTGCGACTTGCCCGAGTTTAGGGCGTTTTGCCGACACTCGCCCGGCGGAGCCCGCCCGCCCCTGACACGACCGAGGGCCCGGCCTCCCTCATGGGGGAGACCGGGCCCTCGACGACGAGCGCGTCCGGGGTTGCGGGACGGCTTAGATGTCGAAGTACAGCTCGAACTCGTGCGGGTGCGGCCGCAGCTGGATCGGGGCGATCTCGTTCGTGCGCTTGTAGTCGATCCACGTCTCGATCAGGTCGGGGGTGAAGACACCGCCGGCCAGGAGGTACTCGTGGTCGGCCTCGAGGGCGTCGAGGACCGCGGGGAGCGAGGTCGGGACCTGCTGGACGTTGGCGTGCTCCTCGGGAGCCAGCTCGTAGAGGTCCTTGTCGATCGGCTCGGCCGGCTCGATCTTGTTCTTGATGCCGTCCAGGCCGGCCATCATCAGCGCGGCGAAGGCCAGGTACGGGTTGGACGACGGGTCGGGTGCGCGGAACTCGACGCGCTTGGCCTTCGGGTTCGAGCCCGTGATCGGGATACGCATGGCCGCGGAGCGGTTGCGCTGCGAGTACACCATGTTGACCGGCGCCTCGAAGCCCGGCACCAGGCGGTGGTACGAGTTCACCGTCGGGTTGGTGAAGGCGAGCAGCGACGGGGCGTGCTTGAGGATGCCGCCGATGTAGTAGCGGGCCATGTCGGAGAGGCCCGCGTAGCCCTGCTCGTCGTAGAAGAGCGGCTCGCCACCGGCCCACAGGGACTGGTGGACGTGCATGCCCGAGCCGTTGTCACCGAAGATCGGCTTCGGCATGAAGGTCGCGGTCTTGCCGTTGCGCCAGGCGACGTTCTTCACGACGTACTTGAAGAGCATCAGGTCGTCGGCCGCGGCGAGCAGCGTGTTGAACTTGTAGTTGATTTCGGCCTGGCCGGCCGTGCCCACCTCGTGGTGCTGGCGCTCGACCTGGAGGCCCTGCTTGTCCAGCTCGAGGGAGATCTCGGCGCGCAGGTCGGCGAAGTGGTCGACCGGCGGGGTCGGGAAGTAGCCGCCCTTGTAGCGGACCTTGTAGCCGCGGTTGTTCTCCTCGGAACCGGTGTTCCAGGCGCCCGCCTCAGAGTCGATCTCGTAGACCGAGCGGTTGGCGGTCGTCTCGAAGCGCACCGAGTCGAAGACGTAGAACTCGGCCTCGGGGCCGAAGAACGCGGTGTCGGCGATGCCGGTGGAGGCGAGGTACGCCTCGGCCTTCTTCGCCACGTTGCGCGGGTCACGGGAGTACTGCTCGCCCGTGATCGGGTCGTGGATGAAGAAGTTGACGTTCAGCGTCTTGTCGCGGCGGAAGGGGTCGACACGGGCTGTCGACAGGTCCGCGCGCAGCGCCATGTCGGACTCGTGGATCGCCTGGAAGCCGCGGATCGACGAGCCGTCGAAGGCGAGCTCCTCGTCCGGGTCGAACGCCGTGGCCGGCACCGTGAAGTGCTGCATCACACCCGGCAGGTCGCAGAAGCGGACGTCGACGAACTTGACGTCCTCGTCGGCGATGAATTGCTTGACTTCATCGGCGTTCTGGAACATCCAACTCCTCCTACTCCCACCCAGGAGGGGGCGGGGTTGCAGCTCTTGGCAGCTCGATCACGCGAACCGGTGCGGTGGCACACGCTGGGGCATGACGATATGCAGGCGTGATTTCTCAAGCATGACCCATTTGTTTCGCCCAAGTTAACCGGAGCGGGGGCCGGGACCGCATCAGGAGAGCGGCGCAGTACCGTTGACGCGTGGACAACAGGGAAGCAATGGGATCGTGGCTGTCCGGGCCTCGTGAGGCCATGGAACAGGCGGGCGCCGACTTCGGTTACCGCGGGGAACAGCTCGGTCTGCCCGAGCACGGACCCGGCTCCGTCGCCCGTCCCGGCCGCCGTATCGGAGCCCTCGTCGTCGACTGGGCGCTGTGCATGCTGATCGCATACGGCTTGGTCACGGATGGCTACAACCAGGCGACGGGGAACTGGGCGCTGCTCTTCTTCTTCGCACTCAGTGTGCTCACGGTCGGCACCATCGGCTGCACCCCCGGAAAGCGCCTCTTCGGCCTGCGGGTCGTCTCCGAGGCCGGCGGACGCATCGGTCTCGGCCGGGTGCTGGCCCGCTCGGTGCTGCTGTGCGTCGCCATCCCGGCGCTGATCTGGGACCGCGACGGCCGCGGCCTGCACGACCGGGTCGCGAAGGCGGTGCAGGTCCGCATTTAGGGCCGCGGGGAACACGGGCGCTGGCCCGTGCGGAAACGTAAAACGTAGGAGAGGCGGGCCGGAACCATCAGGTTCCGGCCCGCCTCGTTCACGTACAAGCAGCGGAGCGTGTCAGCGACCGCCGCCGCCCTTGGGCATCCTCATCCCCTTCGGCATCGGACCCTTCGGCAGCGGCATGTTCGACATGAGGTCGCCCATCGCCTTCAGCCGGTCGTTGGTCGCGGTCACCTGGGGGCCGGTCAGCACGCGCGGCAGCTTCAGCATCGTCGTGCGGAGCTTCTTCAGCGGAACCGTTCCCTCCGGTCCCTGGCTCGTGCCCACCACGAAGTCGTGGACCGGGACGTCGGAGACGATGCGGGCCATCTTCTTCTTCTCGGCCGCGAGGAGCGACTTCACCCGGTTCGGGTTGCCCTCCGCGACGAGCACGATGCCGGCCTTGCCGACCGCGCGGTGCACCACGTCCTGGCTGCGGTTCATGGCGACCGCGGGGGTCGTCGTCCAGCCACGTCCGATGTTGTCGAGCACGGCCGCGGCCGCGCCGGGCTGTCCCTCCATCTGCCCGAAGGCCGCCTTCTCGGCCCGGCGCCCGAAGATGATCGCCATCGCGAGGAAAGCGAGCAGAACGCCGAGAATCCCGAGGTAGATGGGGTGACCGATCAAGAAGCCGATCGCGAGGAGGACGCCGAAGGTGACGATTCCCACACCCGCGAGTACGAGACCGATCTTGGTGTCGACCCTGCGGGTCATCTTGTAGGTCTGAGCGATCTGCTTGAGCCGCCCGGTGTTAGCAGCGTCCGCTGCAGTTTCCTTCCTCGCCATGTACTGAAGTCTACGTGGCCGGGGACGCGGGAAGAACCCGCACCGGCCCCGGGTTCGCTCAGCCCCGCGAGGCGACGGCCTCCAGGACGCGCTGCGCCTCGACCCGGTCCTTGGCGCGGCGGCGGTCCTCCAGGACGGAGGTCCAGGCATTGCGGCGGGCGGTGCGCTGGCCGCTGCTCATGAGCAGCGACTCCACAGCGCGCAGTGCGTCGGTGACGGTCGGGATGGCGGTGGCGCGGACGGGCGCGGCCTGCATGGCTGAGGTCCCCCTAGAAGACTGATCACGGCAGTGGCACGGGATGTACGGGGCGTGATTTCAGAGTCACTGATTGGTGTTACCAGGGCGTGACCGGACGGTCAAACACCAATGAAGCCTTGACGCTCACGCCGCAAACACAGACGCGGCCCTGACGGTGCCCCTCAACTGCGGGGATCGTCAGGACCGCGCCTTACCGGCCACTACCGGTCAGTAGCGTCTTGTGCGTGAATTCACACGGCCTGCGAGGGGGCGAAGGAGTCGCGCCGCTCCTGGGCCATCCGGAACAGTCGGCCCGCGCGGTACGAGGAGCGGACCAGCGGGCCCGACATGACGCCGGAGAAACCGATCTGCTCGGCCTCGCCCTGCAGCTCCACGAACTCCTGCGGCTTGACCCAGCGCTCCACGGGGTGGTGCCGCACGGAGGGGCGCAGGTACTGCGTGATGGTGATCAGCTCACAGCCCGCGTCGTGCAGCTGGCGCAGCGCCTCGCTGATCTCCTCGCGGGTCTCGCCCATGCCGAGGATCAGGTTCGACTTGGTGACCAGGCCGAAGTCGCGGGCCTCGGTGATGACCTTCAGTGAACGGTCGTAGCGGAAGCCCGGACGGATCCGCTTGAAGATCCGCGGGACCGTCTCGACGTTGTGCGCGAAGACCTCGGGGCGGGAGGAGAAGACCTCGGCCAGCTGGTCCGGGTCCGCGTTGAAGTCCGGGGCGAGGAGTTCGACCTTGGTGCGGCCTTCGGCGCGGTTGGTGGTCTGGCGGTGGATCTGGCGGACCGTCTCCGCGTACAGCCAGGCGCCGCCGTCCTCCAGGTCGTCGCGGGCGACGCCGGTGATCGTGGCGTAGTTCAGGTCCATCGTGACGACGGACTCGCCGACGCGGCGCGGCTCGTCACGGTCGAGCGGCTCGGGCTTGCCCGTGTCGATCTGACAGAAGTCGCAACGCCGCGTGCACTGGTCACCGCCGATGAGGAAGGTGGCCTCGCGGTCTTCCCAGCACTCGTAGATGTTGGGGCAGCCCGCCTCCTGGCAGACCGTGTGCAGCCCCTCGCTCTTCACGAGGTTCTGCATCTTGGTGTACTCGGGACCCATTTTCGCCCGGGTCTTGATCCACTCGGGCTTGCGCTCGATGGGGGTCTGAGCGTTACGGACCTCCAGGCGCAGCATCTTGCGTCCGTCGGGTGCGACTGCGGACACGACCGGCTCCCTAAAGCTTTGATTCCTCGGCGTACATCAGGGTACGCCCGTGATGTTCATGGCCCTTACGGGTGGCCAACCGGCGGCCTGCGGGGTGCATTCCCCGTATGGGCTAGACCGAGGCCTTCTCGACGGGGCGCGGTTTGAGGTCCGCGTTCCCCAGAACGTTCTGCAGATGCCTCTCGGCGATCGGCAGCACCTCGTCCATCGTGACCTCGCGCCCGAGCTCGTACGAGAGGGAGGTCACGCCCGCGTCGCGGATGCCGCACGGGATGATCTTGTCGAAGTTCGAGGTGTCCGGGTTCACGTTCAGCGCGAAGCCGTGCATCGTGACGCCCTTGGCGACGCGGATGCCCATGGCGCAGATCTTGCGGTCCTCGTGCCGCTGGCCCGCGTTCGAGGGCGCGTACTCGGCGCCGACGAGCCGGTGGTCGAACTCCTCGTCCTCGCTGCTGAGCCGCGGATTGAAATCGAGCGACAGACCGCCCAGATTCGTACGCTGCTCAATGGGATCGCCGAGCACCCACACGCCGGCCCGGCCCTCCACGCGCGCCGCCTCGATGCCGAACTCGGCGCAGACCGCGATCATCGCGTCCTCCAGGCGGCGCAGATGCGCGACCACGTCCACGGGGCGCGGGAGCTTCTGGATCGGGTAGCCGACGAGCTGGCCGGGGCCGTGCCAGGTGATCTTGCCGCCGCGGTCGACGTCGACGACCGGGGTGCCGTCGAGCGGGCGTTCCTCGGGGGCGGTGCGACGGCCCGCCGTATAGACGGGCGGATGCTCCAGGAGCAGGCAGGTGTCGGGCACCTCGTCGGCGAAGCGAGCGGCGTGCACACGGCGCTGCTCGTCCCAGGCGACCTGGTAGTCGACCATGTCCGCACCGAAACCCATGCGGACGAACCGGAATTCACTCACGGCAAGTGCCTCCCTAAGAACCTTCACCGTGCATATAACGCGCCCGGAGCAACTGTACGGCTCCCGTTTCGCGGCCCAGCCGTCCACCCCACGCGCGGTTTGTCACACGATCGGATGAAGGAGGGGTTCGGCTCGGCCGATTGGGGGACGCCGTGTGCGCTCCGTGATAATTTCGGCGCCGTCCGTGAGCGGGAGCCGGTCACGGCGCACGCCGTTCCATGAGGGAGCAGCGACTAAAGGGGGGCACTCAATGGCCCCCCTTTACCGTTTCCCAGGGCCCGGAAGGCAAACGCACAGCATGACGGAACGACCTCCGCAGCGCACCCCGAACCGCCAGCTCGCCGCGCTCATCGCGGAGGCAGGTTTCTCCAACGCGGGCCTCGCGCGCCGCGTGGACCAGCTTGGGCTCGAACACGGGCTTGACCTGCGCTACGACAAGACATCCGTGACCCGGTGGCTGCGTGGACAGCAGCCCAGAGGGACGACACCCGCGCTCATCGCAGAGGTGTTCACACGCCGCCTCGGCCGCCGCCTCTCCGCGCAGGACCTCGGGCTCGACGCGTGTGCGCCCGTGTACGCGGGGCTGGAGTTCGCGGCATCGCCGGAGGAGGCCGTCGACATCGTCAGCGGTCTGTGGCGCAAGGACTCCGGCAGCCATGCCGAACTCCGGAAGATCGCGTTCACCCCGGCCGGGCTCGTCGTGCCCAGCCGCGACTGGCTGATCGGCCGCGCCGACGACCGGGTGGCACACGGTGAGCAGCTGCCACGGGTGCCGGTGCAGGGGCGGCCCGGCGTGGCGCTCGAGGCGGTGGCCGCGGTGCCGCGGCAGCGGGGGCAGACCGAGCGGGGGCCCGGGCACCGGGTGACGAGCGGGGACATCGCGGCGCTGCGCTCCGTGGGCGAGCTGTTCCGCGCCCTCGACCACGCGTACGGGGGTGGGCACGCGCGCCAGGCCCTCGTCCGGTACCTGGAGCACGAGGCGGAGCCGATGCTGCGCGGGGCGTACGGGGAGCAGCACGGGCGGCGCCTCTTCAGCGCGGTCGCCGACCTCACGCGGCTCGCAGGATGGACCTCGTACGACATCGCGGCGCACGGTCTCGCCCAGCGGTACTTCGTGCAGGCGCTGCGGCTCTCGCAGGCCGCGGGGGACCGGATGTACGGGTCGTACGTGCTGGTCACCATGAGCCGGCAGGCCGTGTACCTCGGGCACGGGCGGGAGGCGGTGCAGCTCGCGCGGGTCGCGCAGCAGGGCGTCGGGGCGTCGGCGCCGCCCGCGGTGCAGGCGCTGCTGCACGCCGTGGAGGCGCGCGGGCACGGGGTGCTCGGCGAGGTGCGGGCGTGTACGGCGTCGCTGGTGCGGGCCGAGCGGGCGCTCGGGGCGGTGCGGCCCGGGGACGAGGTGCCGCCGTGGGCGCGGTTCTTCGACGAGGCGCAGCTGGCGGACGAGTTCGGGCACTGCCACCGGGACCTGCAGCAGTACCGGGCCGCGGCGCAGCATGCGGAGCGGTCGCTGCAGTTGCGGGCGCCGGGGTTCGCGCGCAGCCGGTTGTTCTGCCGGGTGGTGCTGGCGTCGGCACGCCTTGGGCTCGGGGAGCTGGACTCGGCGTGCGCGCTCGGGGCGGAGGCGGCGTCCGCGGCGGCGGACATGCGGTCCGTGCGGGCGCACGAGTATGTGCGGGAGTTCGAGCGGAGGCTGGAGCCGTACCGCGATGCGGGGCCCGTCCGGGGGTATCGGGAGCGGGTCGCGACGTTGGGGTGAGACGGGGCCGGGGCCCGGGAGGCCGTGCCGTGGTCGGCGCCCGTGGTTCCCGTTGCGCGGCGCCGGGGTGCCGCCTCGCTGCCCGAGGCGGGGGCCACGCGGCGGCGTCCGCCGGGTCTGTGGCGGGGGCCGGGCGCCTGGGCGGGGGTGGCGGTTGGTGTTCGTTGCGCGGGGCGGTTCATGTCGGCCGCGCTGATCGCCCGGTCACCTCCCACCGCCCGCCCCCTCCGGGGGCTTCGGCCCCCCGGCGGGTGTTTGTTGCGCGGCGCCGGGGCGGGCTGAGCCGGGGCCCGGGGCGTAAGTAGAGCTCGCTCGTGGGTGTGAGAGGCGCGGGCTCGGAGAGCCGTCGGGGTTTGGGGCCCAGCCCCAAGGTGTTCAACCCGGTGCGGGGTGCGGGGTGCGGGGTGCGGGGCCCGGGAGGGGCCTGACCGGAGCCCCGGAGGGGGCGGGTGGGGGGAGATGGGCGGGGGAACTGTGTTGCCCCGGTGCGTCGGCGCCAAGCGGAGCGGCGCCAGACGGGCCGGGGCCGGGGCCCGGTGGGACAACGCCCCCGGGCCCCGGCCCCGGCGGGAACCCGCCCCGCCGAAACCTGGCCGGATGGAACCCGGAGGGTGGGGCGCCCGCCCCCGGAGTTGGGCCACGGAGGCGGGCGCGGTTTGGAGGGGCGGGGCCCGTTCGGTGGATCTTGGCGGAGGCGGGGGACCGCCAGGGGCGTCCGAACCCAGCCCGATCCGCCCGGAGGGCCTACGCCGCGGTGGTGATCGGGGGTGCCGTGGGTTCGGGGATGCCGAGGTCGGCGAGGAGCGCGTGGGTCGCGCGGCGGGCCGAGTGGAGGGCGCCCTGCACCGTGCCGTCGTCCCGGTGGTCCCCGCACACGTACAGGCCGTCGAAGAGGCGGACCGGGCGGCTCGGGTCGTGCGGGGGTGGCATCGCCGGTACGGCGTGGGTGTCGTGGTGCACGGCCAGGGTTTCCCAGTCGGCGGTCGACGTGCCGTACAGGGCGCCGAGTTGGGTACGGAGTTCGCGGTCCGTGGGGGGTGGGCCGAGGACCGTCGAGGAGACCAGGGCGCGGCCCGCCGGGGCTCTCGTGGGGTCCACCTGGCTGATCACCGACGTGTGCGCCACCGGGCCGAGCCGGTCCGCGTCGAGCAGCAGCGCGGGTTCGGCGAGTGGTGGCTCGGGCATGGCGTGGTGCACGACCGTGACCTCGTGGAAGGCGGGGACGCGCAGGCCGGGGAGAAGCTCGGCGGCATCGTGCGCGCCGGTCGCCAACACGACAGCGCGGCACGGGAGTTGGCCGAGTTCGTCGGTCGTGACCGAGGTCGTGGCGACCGCCGTGGCCCGTACGCCGGTGTGCACCGTGCCGGGTGGCAGGCCCGCCGCGAGCAGCTCCGGCAGCGCGTCGGCGCCGCCCTCCGGCACGGCGAGCCGGCCCGCCGCGTACGCGTGCAGGGCGAGGTCGGCGCACCGGCTGGAGGTGCCGAGGTCCGGGTCGCAGAGCAGGGCCGAGAGTAGGGGGCGTACGAAACCGTGGAGGACCGAGGGCGGCAGGCCTCGGGTCAAGATGGCCTGGGCGGCGGGGAGTTCGGGGCGGGCGAGGAGGCGGGAGGGATCCGTCGCCGCGAGCCGGGCCAGGGACACGCCCAGGCGCGCGTGGTCGAGCGGGCTGCCGAGGGTGGGGCGGGCGCCGCGCGGACTCCGGGGAGCGCTCGCCAAGGCGCGTGCCGCGTTGAGTGCGCCCCTCGTGCGCCGTGGGCCGGTCGGTTCGCCCGCCCGGTGGCGCAGCCCCTCGCTGCGTACGAGTACGCCGGGTGAGAAGCGGCGCAGGGCGAGGCGGGCGAGGGCGGGATCGCGGCGGAGTTCCGGATACGAGGTGCACAGCGGCCGACCGGTCCGGTCGAGGCGGAAGCCGTCGACCTTCTCGGTGGACATGCGGCCGCCGATGGACATGGCGGCCTCCAGGACCAGCGGGCGCAGGCCCGCCCTGGTCAGGTGCCGGGCCGCCGCGAGTCCCGCGACCCCGGCGCCCACGACGACGATGGCTCCCGGGCTTACGTCTCCAGGGTCGAGCACGGTGTGCCTCCGACGGTCGGGTGGCTGACGTCCGGGGGCTCATGCCCTCAACGCGCCCTCGGGATACCTGAGTTCGGGGCCCAGGGAACTCGAGAGTAGGCGCGCCCGGCGCGCCGGTCAGTCGCGCGCGGGGGCGGCACGGGGGCACGCCGGTCGCACGACCACACATCTTCCGTACGAGACACGTCCCGCGGCACCACGCCACGGCCCCCGCCGCCGACTACCGGGTGGCCCCGCCACCTGTCACCCAGCGGTGGCCCCCGCCATCAGGTGGCGCAGGCCGCGCGTCGCCAGGGCGGCGGGGGAGTGCGGGCCGGAGGTGGGGGCGTCGGTCGTGGCCCAGAGTTCGAGGGCCACTCGGATCGCGTCGGTCGCCGCTGCGGCCGCCAGGCGGGTTTCCAGCGGGTCCGCGTCGGGGCCGGCGAGGTGGGTCACCACCGTGAGCAGCTTCTCCTCCGACTCCTGGTTGACCCGGTACCAGACGGCGCGCAGGGCCGGGTCGTCCTGGGCCGCCCGCAACAGGGCCCGGGTGCCCCGCAGCGCCTCCTCCGCCGCTTCGTCCGGGGGTGAGAGCGAGGTCACCGCGGCCGACTCGAGGGCCCGCGGCAGCGGCATGCCCGGCTCCGTCGCGGCCAGCAGCTCGCGCCAGCGGTCGCCGCCGGACGCGAGCAGCGGACCCACGGCGTCCTGCTTGTTGCGGAAGTAGCGGTAGAAGGTGCGCAGCGCGACACCGGCGCCGCGCGCGATCTCCTCGGCCGTGGTGCCGTCGGGGCCCTTCTCGGTGAACAGCTCCATCGCCGCGCGGGCGATGTCGAGCTGGGTGGCCGCCTTGCGGCGTTCGGTCAGCGAGGGCTGCGCAAGCGGAGAAGAGGGCGTTCTGGGCTCGTTCACCCGACGAAGCGTAGCCGCACCAGGAATGGAATGGCACGAAACGCCGTTATGGCAAAACGTGCCACCGAAGCGTACGGTGAGCAGCGTGCGAGGACGCACACAGGAACGCAAGGGAGTCGCCATGAACAGCCAGAACGGCCTCAACCGCTACGAAGGGCGCCGTGCGCTCGTGACCGGTGGCGGGTCCGGCATCGGCCAGGCCACCGTGCTGCGCATGCTGGCGGAGGGCGGCCGGGTCGTGGCGGCCGACGTCAGCGAGGCCGGTCTCGGGGACACCCTGAGCAGGGCGGGCGCCGACGCCGAGCGCCTCACGACCGTCGTCGTGAACATCGCGGACGAGGCGTCCGTGCGGGCGGCCGTCGCCGGCGCCGTGCGGGCGCTGGGCGGCCTGGACGTGCTGGTCAACGCCGCAGGCATCCTGCGCTCCTCGCACACCGAGAAGACGACGCTCGCCGAGTTCAACCAGGTGCTCGCGGTCAACCTCACCGGCACCTTCCTGATGATCCGCGAGGCGATACCGGAGCTGCTCCGGGGCGAGGCCCCCGCCGTCGTCAACTTCAGCTCCACGTCCGCGATGTTCGCCCACCCGTACATGGCGGCGTACGCGGCGAGCAAGGGCGGCATCCAGTCCATGACGCACGCGCTGGCCGCCGAGTACAGCAAGCAGGGCATCCGGTTCACCGCCGTGCAGCCGGGCTCCATCGCGTCCGGCATGACCGACGGCTCCGGGATGAGCAAGCAGAGCCAGGGCCCCGGGCTGCCCGAGGACACCGACTGGAGCCTCTTCGCGAAGCTGTCGCCGTCGCTGGGTGACGGTTTCGCCGGGCCCGAGTCCGTGGCCGGTGTCGTCGCGATGCTCGCGTCGCAGGACGGGAAGTTCATCACCGGTACGGAGATCCGTATCGACGGCGGCACCCACTACTGAGCCACCGCCACTGAGCCGCTAGACGGACACGCGAAAGCGGTGCCGGTACGCCGTCGGTGTCGTGTCGAGCTGCCGGCGAAAGGCCCGCACCAGCGTGTCCGTCGTGCCGAAACCGCAGGTGGAGGCGATCCGGCCGAGCGTGTCCTCGGACGATTCCAATCGCTGGCGGGCCCGCTCGACGCGCGCCGACTCGACGTACGCGCTCGGTGTCGTGCCCAGTTCGGACCTGAAGATCCGGGTGAGCTGGCGCTCGCTGACGTGGGCGCGTGCCGCGAGGTCCGCGACGGTGAGCGGTTCGTCGAGGTTCAGGGTGATGTGCTGGCGCAGGTCCTCCACGCGCCGCGTGGTGGAGGCCTGTGCCAGCGGCACGCTGAACTGGCTCTGACCGCTCGGCCGCTTCAGGTACATCACGAGCTGTCGCGCCACCCGCAGCGCCGTCGGCTCCCCGAGGTCGTCGGCCACCAGGGCGAGGGACAGGTCGAGGCAGGAACTGATGCCGGCCCCCGTCCAGATGTCTCCCTCCCGGATGAAGATCGGATCGGGGTCGACGTCGATCTCCGGGTGCTCGTCCGCCAGTTGGCGCGCGGTCGACCAGTGGGTGGTGGCCCGCCTGCCGTCGAGCAGCCCGGCCGCCGCGAGGAGATGAGCCCCGACGCAGACGGAGGCCACCCGCCGCGCCCGCCCCGCGAGCGTCCGTACCCGGTCGACCACCGCGGGGTCCGCGAGGGCGCGCACCCCGAGTTCCGGGTCGGCCTCGACCGAGCCGGGCACCAGGAGGGTGTCGATGCGGCGCACGGCCGCCTCGTCGAAGGTGACATCGGGCAGCACCCGTACGCCCGCAGAGGTCGTCACCGGGTCCATCGTCTCCGCCGCGAGAAGCACTCGGTAACCGGCGCCGCCCTCCCGTCGCACCAGCGCGAACACCTCGGGCGGGCCCGTGACGTCGAGCGTGTCGACGCCCTCGAAGAGAACGATCACGACGAGTCGTTCAGGGGCGGCGGCGGTCACGGTGTCTCCTCCAGGCGATGTTGCGTGATGCTCATGTCCGGATCTGCATGTTAGGTGTCATTGCCGACATGAGGGCAACGCTCGTAGCGTTCCAGGCATGACCTCAACGACTCTGCGCACCCTCAACGGCCTCGACGAGACGCCCGCCTCGCTGGCTGACGCGACGCTGATCCTCGTCGACTACCAGAACACCTACACCCGCGGCGTGATGGAGCTGGAGGGCTGGCGGGACGCCCTCGACAACGCCGCCGCGCTCCTCGCCCGCGCCCGTGCGGCGGGATCGACGATCGTCCACGTCAAGCACGACGGCGGAGAGGGCTCCGCGTACGACGTCCGCGCCGAGATCGGGGAGATCCACCCGGACGTCGCGCCGCTCGAAGGCGAGGCCGTCGTCGTCAAGCCGGCTCCGGACTCCTTCTTCGGCACCGACCTCGGCGAGCGCGTCGACGCGGCCGGGAACAAGGACGTCGTCGTGATCGGCTTCATGTCGCACATGTGCGTGCAGTTCACCGCGCAGGGCGCGTTCCTGCGCGGCAACCGGCCCACCGTGGTCGCCGACGCCTGCGCCACCCGGCCGCTCGCCTCGGTCGGCGGCGTCGAGGTGCCCGCCGAGCAGCTGCACCTCGGCGCGATGGCGACGATCGGCGACCTGTACGGAGTGGTCGTCCCGACGGGGAAGTCCCTGAGCTGACCTCGTACGGCTACGACGAGACCAGCGCCCCCGTGTCCACCGCCGCCGTCGCCGACGCCGCCTGCCGTGCGTCGGACGACACCTCGTCCGCCGTCAGTACGTAGCCCGTCCGGTCGTCCGTCGTGGACCGGGCGAAGACCACTCCGTACACCTCGCCGTCCGTGTCGAGGAGCGGGCCTCCGGAGTTGCCGGGGAGGACCGTGGAGCGGATCGAGTAGATCTCGCGCGTGACGTTGCCGGAGCCGTAGATGTCCTGGCCGGCCGCCTTGATCGTGTCGTCGACCGTGGCGGCCTGGAGGTCGAGGCCGCCGTTCTCCGGGTAGCCCGCGACCACGGCGGCGTCACCGCGCCCGGCCGAGTCGTCGAAGCGCAGGGACGGGGCGTCGAGTCCGGGGACGTAGAGGACCGCCACGTCCTTGTCGGGGTCGAACAGGACGACCCTCGCCTCGTACGCGCGGTCCGTGCCGCCCACCCGGACCGTCGGGTCGTCGATGCCCGCGACCACGTGCGCGTTGGTCATGACGCGCTCTGAGCTGTACACGAAGCCGCTGCCCTCGCGTCCCTGCGTGCCCGACGCGCCTTCGATCTTGACGCTGCTGCGCTGGGCGGCGCCCGTCGCCTTCGCCGTCACGTTGTCCCCGGACGGCTTGGCCACCTTGGCGGGCGGCTCGCTCGCGAACGGGTCGAAGACCTGGGGGAAGCCCGCCGAGGTGAGCGCCCCGGTGGCCTGCGAGAACCAGGACGGGGTCGTCGACGGCATGGTGTGCTGCACCGCGCCGAGCACCGAGGAGTTCCGGATCGCCTGGTTGAGGACCGTGGAGGAGGAGGCGACGAGGACGCTGCCCGCCACCCACGCCACCACCAGGGCGGCCACCGCGGTCGCCGCACCGCCGCCCACCCCGTCGGCCACGCGCAGCGGACCCGGTGCGTGCGACATTCCGCCGCGCACCCGCGCCGCGAGCAGCCCGGCGAGCCCGTGACCCGCGACCGCGGGCACCAGCACCGTGAGGACGGCGACGACCGTGGCCGATGTCGTGCCCGGCGTGACCGTCTCCATCAGGTACGGCAGCAGCCAGACGCCGACGGCCGCACCGCCCACGAACCCGGCCAGCGACACGCAGCCCGCGAGCAGTCCGCGCCGGTAGCCGGAGACGGCGTAGGCGAGGGCCACCACGAGCAGCAGCACGTCGAGTATGTGGAGGTCCATACCGGTAAGAAACGCCCAGGCGCCCCCGATGGTTCCACCACCTGGCCCCCTGTGGCTGACCGCACAGGGCGTGCGGGGCCCAGGGTGGAAGGCGTGCACCTCCTACGGAGAAGGCTGCGATGGCTGCCCGGGGCCCTGGCACTCGGGCTCCTGCTGCTGTGTGCGGCGGCGGTCGACCGGCCCGGGCCCGAGCGCTTCGAGGCCACGGCCCGCGGCGAGCTGCCGGCCGGCGCGGCGCACGTGAAGCGGGCGGCGGCCGTCGGCAGCCGGGTACCGGCGCGGCGCCCCCGGATCGTGCCGCGCTCGCGGTGGCTCGCGAAAGCGCAGACGTACCACCGCGACCCGATCCGCTACGGCGACCGCGTCGAGGCCGTCTTCCTGCACCACACCGACTCGCCGAACGACTACGACTGTGCGGACTCGCCGCGCGTCATCCGCTACCTGTACGCGGGTCAGGCGGGCGGCGGCGCCACGGGCGGCAAGGAGTGGGACGACATCGGCTACAACTTCCTCGTCGACCGCTGCGGGACGGTCTACGAGGGGCGCGCGGGCGGCACCGACCGGCCCGTGATCGGCGCCCACACGCAGGGCTTCAACCGGAACACGGCGGGGATCGCCGCGATCGGCACGTTCACCGAGGGCACGCCGGTGCCGAAGGCGATGACGGACGCGATCGCCGCCGTCTCCGCCTGGAAGCTGGGCCTGGCGGGGATCGACCCGCGCTCGCACGTGCGCCTGGTGTCCAGCAACGACCTGGCCCGCTACCGGACGGGCACGGCCCACGACTTCTACGCGATCTCCGGGCACCGCGACGGCTACGAGACGTTCTGCCCCGGCCTCGCCCTGATGGGGAAGCTGCCCGGGATCAGGGAGCGGGCCGCGGCGCTCCAGAGCCGCGGGTAGCGCGTCACAGGGCCCTACCTCGGCTTGAGCGTGCCGCCGCCGTCCAGCTGGTACTTCTTCCCGTGCAGGTCCGGGCTCGACGCCTTGTCGTACGTCACCGTGTGGCCGTTGCCCACGATCACGTCGGAGACCTTCGCCCCGCCGGCCAGCTCGATGCCGTTCAGCCGCGAGTCACCGGACACGGACCACGTCGTCCTCGGGCCGAGCGTCAGCGACGCCGCTCCCACGATCTTGCCGTCCAGGTCGGCGGAGCCGGTCAGGTCGAGGGTGGCGGAGGATCCCTTCTCCACGGCCACGCTGCCCTTCAGCTTCTCGCCGTCCGCCGTGAACGCCGCCTTCCCGTTGTCCGTGACCCGCAGCAGCTTGCCGTCCTTGGTCTGCACGTCGGCGCCGCCCCTCAACTCGATGTCGGCGTCGGCCTGTTGGACCGCGAAGATGTCACCGTCGGAGGCCTGTACCGCCCCACCGGTCATCCGGAACGAGGTCGCGCCGTCGCCGCGCAGCACCACACCGCCCGCCGCCGCGGACGCCCGGACGTCCTTCAGGGACAGCGAACCCCCGGCCTCCACGGTGAACGCCTCCGAGTTGGCCACGTCGAACAGCGTCTGCGCCAAGGACACGTCGCCCGCCGTCTGCACGCCCGGCGACCCGCAGCCCGCCGAGGTCATCGTGCCGCCGGACACCGTGACCTTCCCGCCGCCGGGCCCCACGGCCACCGGCGCCGCCTGCGCGGCCGCCGTGTCGATCTCCACGTACGTCAGGTCCAGTACGCCCCCGTGCGCGGCCGCCACACCGTGCGAGGAGGCGCCGTGCGTCCTGATGCCGCCCGAGCTGAGCGTGGCCTTCGTACCCTTGCCCGAGGCGAACACGCCGATCGAGCCCTTGCCCTGGGTGGACATCCGGCCGCCGGAGAGCGTGAGGGTGCCGCCGTCGCGGGCGAGCGCCGCCGCGTTGAGGCCGTGCCCGTCGGACGCGGTGACCGAAGAGGTGCCGCCATGCTTGATGATCTTCGCGTCGCGCGTCGTCAGCTTCCCCGAACCGGACACGAGCAGCGCCGACTTGTCGCCCGTCGTCGTCTTGAACTCCTTGTGGGCCTTCGCCTTCACGGTCTTCTTGGTGACCGTGTACCCGGCCTTCGCGCGCGGCTTCGCGTCCGGGCCCTTGTCGTCGGCCGGCCGGTCCGTGGCACAGCGGGCGCCGCTCGCCGTCGCGGCGGGCGAGGCCGTGGGCGGCGGATTGGTCGCCCCGTCGTCGGAGCAGGCGGACAGCGTGGAAAGGGCGAGCGGCAGCAGCAGCACGGAGGCGGTGGCCGCGGCGCGACGGTGTCCCTGGCGGCGCGGGAGTCCCGGGTTCTTCATGCGCCTACGTTCACACCTCACGCCCCGCGAGGCACGCCCGGGGTCCGCGTGGCGCCGGAAGCGTCCAGGATCGGGGCGAAGACGAGCAGGGTCAGGTCGTCCCGCACGCTCCCGGCGAACCGGATGACGTCCCGCCACACCGCGTCCGTCAGCCCGGCCGGATCCTCGCCCGCGAACTGCGGGAGCCGGTCCGCGAGCGGATAGAAATCGCCGTCCCGGTTCCGCGCCTCGGTCACCCCGTCCGACGGCGCGATCAGCCGGTCACCGGGCCGCAGCTCGACCGTGAGGCGCTTCGGCGGCGCGAGCTCCGCGAGGCCGAGGCCGAGCGGCGCACCCGACGGCACGTCCAGCTCGGTCACCCGCCCGCCGCGCAGCAGCAGCGGGTGCGGGTGGCCGCAGCTGATGAGGTGGACGACGGGCGCCTCGCCGGGGGTGGGGTCGGGGAATTCGAGCAGCACCGCCGTCGCGAACAGCTCCGCGTGCTCGTCCTCCGCCGTGTCCACGACGAGCCGCCGGTCGAGCCGCGCCGCCACGCCCTCCAGGTCCGGCTGGTCGAGCACCGCCTCCCGGAACGCGCCGAGCAGCCCGGCCACCGTGCCGACCGCCGACAGACCGTGACCCTGTACGTCGCCGACGACCGCCGTCACGCCCGTCGGACCCTTGCGCACGTCGAAGAGGTCGCCACCGACCAGGGCGCCGCGGTGTGCCGCCCGGTACAGGCCGGCGCAGCGCACGGCGCCGACCCGCTCGGGCAGCGGCGGCAGCACCGCGAACTGGGCGGCCTCCGCGACCGTGCGCACCGAGACCAGCTGCTCGTCCCTGCGGCTGCGCACCAGGGCGATCACCGTGCTGAGCACGGCGACAAGCCCCACCGTCAGCACGTCACTGTCGCCGGGGCGCCCGAAGCCGGTGCGGGGCACTTCGAGGAGCAGGATGACGAGGCCGCCGTACACGGCCGTGGCCGCGGGACCGTACGACAGGGCGGCGAGCGGCGGGATGGCCGCGAGGGGAAACGCGAGCTCGAACCGGTACCCCGTGGGGGCCTGGAGCGCGAACAGCGCCAGGAGCAGCACCACCGGCAGCCATCGCACCCAGCGCGGCGGCGGCGCACCGCGCAGCCGGGCACGCTCCGCCTCGTCTCGGCGGTGCCCCACGGGCCAGGTCATGCCGGCTTCGGCTCCCTTCGCGACGGACGTTCCACCTCACCCTGCTACGAGTCGCCGCCCGTCGCACGCCGTGACCGCGCGCGCCGGACCGGCCTACAGGGGCTGTCCCATCAGCACGTCGTCCACGTACGCCCCGTCGAGCAGCAACTCCCCGGGCAGCACGCCCTCGACGACGAAGCCCTCCGCCTCGTACAGCTTCCGTGCCGGGGTGTTGTGGCCGAGGACGCGCAGCGTGATCCGGCGTGCGCCCTGCCGCCGCGCCAGCTCGATCGCGCCCCGCACCAGGGCCCGGCCGACGCCGCGCCCGCGGGCCGCGTCGGAGACCGCGAGCCCCTGGATCTGCCGCACGTGCGCGGTCGACGCCAGGGGCGTGGGGAGGCCGAGGCGGATGTAGCCGACGAGTCGGCCGGCGAGCTCGGCGACGAGGTGGTCGCGGGGTCCGACACGCTCGTTGAAGAACGGCGTGGGAGCCGGGTCGAGGGGTTTCACCGCGTGCAGATACGACCAGGTCTCCCGGTCGAGGCGGTCGAGCGCCGCCGCGTCCTCGGGGACGGCGAAACGTATGTGGGCCTCGGAGCCCTCGGGGGCTGACATGCGGCCGACTGTACGACGGGCAGGATGGGCCCATGACACGTTTCGTGGTGGCGGGCGCCTCCGGACTCATCGGCTCGGCCCTGGTCCGGTCCCTGACGGACGACGGGCACGACGTGGTGCGCCTGGTGCGGCGCGCCCCACGGGCGGCGGGCGAGGCCCGCTGGGACCCGAAGGAGGGTTACGTCGACACGGACCGGCTCGCCGGCTGCGAGGCGATCGTCAACCTCGCGGGGGCCGGGGTCGGCGACCACCGGTGGACGGCCGCGTACAAGCGGGAGATCCGCGACAGCCGGGTCCTCGGCACGCAGACCCTCGCGCGGGCGGCGGCCGACCTGGACACGCCGCCGCGGGTCTACCTCAACGGCAGCGCGGTCGGCTACTACGGCGACACGGGCGCCCGCACGGTCGACGAATCGGCTCCGGCGGGCGACGGCTTCCTGCCCTCGCTCTGCGTCGAGTGGGAGGCGGCGGCCGCGCCCGCGCACCAGGCGGGCATCCGTACGGTGTTCGCCCGCACCGGCCTCGTCGTCGCGCGCGGCGGGGGCGCCTGGGGCAAGCTCTTCCCGCTGTTCAAGGCGGGGCTCGGCGGGCGCATGGGGGACGGCCGGCAGTACTGGTCGTACATCGCGCTCGACGACCATGTGGAGGCGCTGCGGCACCTCTTGGACACGGACGACCTGGCCGGTCCCGTGAACCTGACGGCGCCGCAGCCGGCGACGAACCGGGAGGTGACGGTGGCGATGGGCCGCGTCCTACGGCGCCCCACGCTGCTGCCGGTGCCGTCCTTCGCCCTTCGCGTGGCTCTCGGGGAGATGGCGGGGGACGTTCTGGGCTCTACGCGGGCGGTCCCCACGCGGCTGCTGGAATCCGGCTTCGAGTTCACCCACCCGGGAGTGGACCAGGCGATCCGGGCAGCATAATCAAGCCCCTGCAGGGGGCACCTCCCAGCGTTAGCTGGGGGAGATTGAGCAGGCCCGTCCGGCAGGACTTTCGGGAATGGCCCCGCCCCCGTGCCGCAGCTAGCCGAACCGGGCCGTCAGCCGCGGGTACGTCCGGGACATCACCCCGTCGTCCTCGAAGTCCAGAGGCGCGCCCTCCGGTTCCGGGGGCGCGGGGGCGAGGCCCAGGTCGGGGGCGACCACCCCGGTCAGCTGCTCGTACGCCTCGTCCGCCGCGTACCCGATCTCCTCACCGTCCCCGTCGACCTCGTCGTCGAAGTCGTCCAGAAGCTCCGCCAACGAGTCCGGATCGTGCAGCGCCCCCTCGAACGTCTCCCGGCCCTGGCCGATCAGCCAGCACCGGAAGTAGTCGAAGGCGTCGTCGCTCGCCCCGTCGAGCAGCACCCACGCCGCGCCCCAAAGGTCCCAGCGGTACGCCCGGTTGTACCGGGACTCGAAGTGCCGCGCGAAGTCGAGCACGAAGTCCGGATCGGACCGCAGCAGCCGCTCGACGAGCAGCTCGGCGTGGTCCTCGGGATCGCCACCCGCGGCCTCACGCGTACTGTCCACGATCTCCCAGAACTCGGTCTCGTCCATCACGGGACCAGCATCGGCCCTGTACCGATGGGGCGCACGCCGAGCGCGGGAGCTGCTCCACTTCGTTATGCATGCACATGCCCACGGCACGCCCGATCGCCGCTCCCGGAGCCCTTGCCCCGTCAGCCGTACCACCCCCGCATCCGCCGCGCGGCCAGCGCGAACCGCTCCCGCAGCGCCACCGGAGCCACCACCTCTGCCTCCGGTCCCAGCGCCATGAGCTGTGTGTACGCCACGTCCTCCGACTCGACCGGCAGTGTCACCGTCACCCGCCCTTCGGCGTCCGCCTCCGCCGCCGACTCCAGGGCCTCGCGCGCGGACGCCGGATCGGTGGCGTACGGCAGTTGACGTACCCCGGAGGACGTGAGCCGCACGACGACCTCCGACCGCAGCAGTGCCCGCGCGAACTGCGCCGCCCGCTCCTCCCAGAACGCGGGCAGGTCGAACGCGTCCTCCCCCTCGGCCCGCCCGAACCGCTCCTCGCCCGGCTCCACGGCCGTGAACCGGTCGACCCGGTACACCCGGAAGGCGTCACCCGGGTCGCCCTCGCTCCCGCGCACCGCCGCCGCCAGGTACCAGACACCCGCCTTGAGCACGAGCCCGTACGGCTCAAGATCCCGCTCCACGTCCTCCTCCGCCCGGCCGCGCGACGTGCGGCGGTAGCGGACCCGCACCACCCTGTCCTCCCACACCGCCTCCGCGATCGCGGGCAGCAGCTCGGGCGTCTGCGGCTCCCGGAACCAGCCGGGCGCGTCCAGATGGAAGCGCTGCGCCGCCGTCCGCGACGCGTCCCGCACGGAGGGCAGCAGGGCCGCCGACACCTTCAGGTGCGCCGCCGACGCCGCGTCCTCCAGACCCATCTCGCGCAGCGCCCCCGGCACCCCCGACAGGAACAGCGCCTCCGCCTCGCCGCGCGCGAGCCCCGTGAGCCGCGTCCGGTACCCGCCGATCAGCCGGTACCCACCGGCCCGCCCCCGGTCCGCGTACACCGGGACCCCGGCCTCGCTGAGCGCCTGTGCGTCCCGCGTCACCGTCCGCTCGGACACCTCGAGCTCGCGCGCCAGCTCGGCCGCGGTCATGGAGGGCCGGGACTGGAGCAACAGCACCATCTTGATCAGGCGGGCAGCACGCATACGGTCATCATGAACCGCCCCACTGACAACGGACCCCGCTCAGACCGCTCAGACCGCTCAGACCGCTCAGACCGCGAAGCGCATCACGGAGAACGCCGCGCCCTGCGGATCCGCGAGCATCGCGAACCGGCCCGGCTCGATGTCCGTGGGCGCCACCAGGATCTGCCCGGACAGCTCCGTGCAGCGTTCGGCCACCGCGTCGACATGGTCCACGGAGACGTACAGGTTCCAGTGCGAGGGCACGTCGGGCGGGAACTGTCCGGTCGACATGTCGACCATGCCGCCGAAGGGCTCGTCGGCGACGCTCCACTCCGTGTATCCCTCGTGCCGCCGCGCGCCCCATCCCAGCACCGACTGGTAGAAGTCCACCGCGCCCGCCCCGTCCCGCGTGAGCAGCTCGAACCAGCAGAAGCTGCTCGGCACGTTCACCACCTCGAACCCGGAGTGCTCCCGCGGCTCCCACAGGCCGAACGCCGCGCCCGCCGGGTCCTGGCAGATCGCGAGCCTGCCCTGGTTCCGCACGCCCCGCGGAGCCGCCACGACCCGGCCGTCGTTGCCGCCCACGCGCGAGGTCACCGCGTCGATACCGCTGGACTGGAAGTACGGCAGCCACGCCGCGGGCTGATGCCTGTTCAGCACCGGGCCGACCCCGGCGACCTGCGGCCCGTCCGGGCTGTCCAGGGCGAACATGCTGTAGCCGCCGTCCTCGGGAGCGTCGGCCGCCCGCGAACTCCAGCCGAACAGCGCCTCGTAGAAGACGCGCGCCGCGGGCGGATCGGGCGTGGACAGATCGGCCCAGCAGGGCGCGGAGGGAGTCTTGGAGATCTTCACAGAAGTACGCCTCTCCTCATCGAGCCTTATCGAGCCTCATCGAGTCGCGCCTCCCACAGCGCGAACGGCCCCCGGGATCGAACGCGTCCATTCACGCACGCGTGCCCCGCCCCGGCAATCGGGACGGGGCACGCACGCGTACCTGCCTGGGAGGCCTTACAGGCCGTAGCGCTCGCGCGCCTCCTTCACGGCCGTCGCCTTGACCTCGCCGCGGCGGGCGAGCTGGGCGAGGGCCGCGACGACGATCGACTCGGCGTCGACGCCGAAGTGGCGACGGGCGTCCTCGCGGGTGTCGGAGAGGCCGAAGCCGTCCGCACCGAGCGAGGTGTAGTCCTGCTCGACCCACTGCGCGATCTGGTCGGGGACCTGGCGCATGTAGTCGGAGACGGCCAGGACCGGGCCCTCGGCGCCCTGAAGCGCCTGGCGGAGATACGGCACCCGCTCCTCGCCGTTCAGCAGCGCCTCGTCGGCGTCGAGAGCCTCGCGGCGCAGCTCGGTCCAGGAGGTCGCGGACCACACGTCGGCGGCCACGCCGAAGTCCTCGGCGAGCAGCTGCTGCGCCTTGAGCGCCCAGTGGATCGCCGTACCGGAACCGATGAGGTTGGTGCGCGGGGCGTTCGCGGCCGGCGAGAGACCGGCGGTCTCCGCGGTGTTGAAGCGGTAGAGGCCCTTGATGATCTGCTCGTCGAGACCGTCCACGGCCGGCTTGGCCGGCTGCGGCATCGGCTCGTTGTAGACCGTCAGGTAGTAGAAGACATCCTGGTCCTCGCCCGGCTTGGCCTCGCCGTACATCCGGCGCAGGCCCTCCTTCATGACGACCGCGATCTCGTAGGCGAACGCCGGGTCGTAGGAGAGAGCCGCCGGGTTGGTGGCCGCGATCATCGGCGAGTGGCCGTCCGCGTGCTGGAGACCCTCACCGGTGAGCGTCGTGCGACCGGCGGTGGCGCCGACGACGAAGCCGCGGCCCATCTGGTCGCCGAGCTGCCAGAACTGGTCGCCGGTGCGCTGCCAGCCGAACATCGAGTAGAAGATGTACAGCGGGATCATCTGCTCGCCGTGCGTCGAGTACGACGTGGCGGCGGCGATGAAGTCCGCGAGCGAACCGGCCTCGTTGATCCCCTCGTTGAGGATCTGGCCGGACTCGGACTCCTTGTAGTACATGAGCTGGTCGCGGTCGACCGGGTCGTACGTCTGGCCCTTGGGCGAGTACAGACCCAGCGACGGGAACAGCGACTCCATGCCGAAGGTGCGCGCCTCGTCGGGAATGATCGGCACCCAGCGCTTGCCGGACGTCTTGTCCCGTACGAGGTCCTTCAGGAGGCGTACGAGCGCCATCGTCGAGGCGACGGACTGCGTGCCGGAACCCTTGTCGAACGAGGCGAACGCCTTGTCCGCAGGCGCGGGCAGCGGCGCGAGCGGCTGCGTACGACGGGCCGGAGCGGGGCCACCCAGGGCGGCGCGACGCTCGGAGAGGTAGCGCAGCTCGGGGGAGTCCTCGGCGGGACGCGCGTACGGGACGACGCCGTCCTCGAACTCGCTGTCCGGGATCGGCAGGTCAAGGAGGTCACGCATGTCCTTGAACTCGTCGATCGTCAGCTTCTTCATCTGGTGGTTGGCGTTCTTGGACTCGAAGCCCTTGCCGAGCGTGAAGCCCTTCACCGTCTGGGTGAGGATCACGGTCGGCTTGCCCTTGTGCTCGACGGCCGCCTTGTACGCCGCGTACACCTTGCGGGGCTCGTGGCCGCCGCGCGAGGTGTGGAAGCACTCGGAGACCTTGTCGTCCGACAGCACCTTGGCCATCTCGACGAGCGCCGGGTCGGTGCCGAAGAAGTTCTCACGGATGTAGGCGACGTCGCGCGTCTGGTACGTCTGGAACTGGGCGTCCGGGACCTCGCGCAGGCGGCGCAGGAGGGCGCCGGTGGTGTCGAGCTGGAAGAGCTCGTCCCAGGCATTGCCCCACATGGACTTGATGACGTTCCAGCCGGAGCCGAGGAACTGGGCCTCCAGCTCCTGCACCACGCGGAAGTTCGGACGGACCGGGCCGTCGAGGCGCTGCAGGTTGCAGTTGATGACGAAGGTCAGGTTGTCCAGACCCTCGCGGGCGGCGAGCGTGAGCGCCGAGGTCGACTCGGGCTCGTCCATCTCGCCGTCGCCGAGGAACGCCCAGACGTGCGAGTTCGACGTGTCCTTGATGTTCCGCGCGCTCAGGTAGCGGTTGAACCGCGCCTGGTAGATGGCGGACAGCGGGCCGAGGCCCATGGACACCGTCGGGAACTCCCACAGCCAGGGGAGACGACGCGGGTGCGGGTACGACGGCAGGCCGTTGCCACCCGCCTCGCGGCGGAAGTTGTCGAGCTGCTGCTCGGAGAGGCGGCCGTCGAGGAACGCGCGGGCGTAGATGCCGGGCGAGGCGTGGCCCTGGATGTAGAGCTGGTCGCCCGAGCCGTCGCCCTCCTTGCCGCGGAAGAAGTGGTTGAAGCCGGTCTCGTACAGCCAGGCTGCCGAGGCGAACGTGGCGATGTGGCCGCCGACGCCGTGTTTCGAGCCACGGGTCACCATCGCGGCCGCGTTCCAGCGGTTGTACGCGGTGATCCTGGCTTCCATCGCCTCGTCGCCCGGGAACTCCGGCTCGGCGGCGGTGGGGATGGAGTTGAGGTAGCCCGTCTCAAGAAGCTTCGGCAGCGCCAGGCCGCCCGCCTCGGCGCCTTCCAGGGTGCGCCGCATCAGGTACGCGGCCCGGTGTGGCCCGGCCGCCTTGGTGACGGCGTCCAGGGAGGCCCGCCATTCGGCGGTCTCCTCGGGGTCACGGTCCGGGAGCTGGTCGAGCTCGCTCGGCTGGATGCGCATGGGGTCGGTCATAGTCGCCGCACGCCTTCCTGAGTCGAAGGGGGTGGGGTGGGGGTGCCCTTGTCTTTGGCAGGACAGGGCGAGGTCCCGGTAGAGACCCGTCGGTGACTGTAACTCCCTGATCGATGATCGATCAAAGGATTCACCCCCAAAACTTCTTCAGATCAAGAAAGTCGGCACAGGGTGTCTGTGCTGGGGGCGCAAACTTGGCACGGAGTGCCTGGTCAGAGAAGCGGACCGTGACCTCTCATGCGCGCGGCGCACACCCCAGTACGTGAGCCTTCACCAAGGCCGCGATCTCGGGGTCACGTCGCCGGAACGCGGCGACGAGATCGGCGTGCTCCTCCGCGTACGACTGCTGCACGGTGCCCAGCCAGCGGATGGACAGCGCGGTGAAGACCTCGATGCCGAGCCCCTCCCACGTGTGCAGCAGTACCGAATTGTCCGCCGCCCGCACCAGCGCCCGGTGGAAGGCGACCGTGTGCCGCACCTGCGCGGTCCCGTCGGCCTCCTGGTCCGCCCTGTAGAGCGCCTCTACGTGGGGTTCAAGGGCCGAGCAGTCGTCGGCGAGCCCGTCGGCCGCCAGCTCCGCCGCGATGGCCTCCAGGCCCGCCCTGACGGGGTAGGACTCCTCCAGGTCCGCCGCGGAGAGGTTCCGTACGCGCACGCCCTTGTTCGGCGCCGACTCGATGAGCCGCAGCGACTCCAGCTCCCGCAGCGCCTCCCGCACCGGGGTCTGCGAGACCTCCAGCTCGGTCGCGATCCGGCGCTCCACGATGCGCTCGCCCGGCTTCCAGCGGCCGCTGACGATCCCCTCGACGATGTGCTCGCGGATCTGATCGCGAAGCGAGTGGACGACGGGCGCGGTCATGGGGGCTCCTTGGCAGGGTGGACCCGGTGGGTCGGCGGGGACCCTTAGACAATACGGCCGCTGCCCTGGCCGGACGGGGTACGGCCGCGCATGCGACGGGTGATGCCGGTTACAGAGAGCGTTTGTCGGGGCGGGGTCCGGGCGGGCTACAGAAGGGGGTGCCCGCCCGGGCACGCGACTACGCACGCGCGCGTACGACGGCGCCCCCGACCGGAGGCTTCCGGTCGGGGGCGCCGTCGTGCACCTGCTGTCCTTACAGACCGAGCTCGGCGGTGAACTCGCCGGCCTCGAGGATCTGCTTGACCGTCGTCAGGTAGCGGGCGGCGTCCGCGCCGTCCACCAGACGGTGGTCGTAGGAGAGCGTCACGTACGTCATGTCACGGACGGCGATGGTGTCGCCGAGCTCCGGGTCGGAGATGACGACCGGGCGCTTGACCGTGGCACCGATGCCCAGGATGGCGACCTGGTTCGGCGGGACGATGACGGTGTCGAAGAGGGCGCCGCGCGATCCCGTGTTGGAGATCGTGAAGGTCGCGCCGGACAGGTCGTCCGGGGCGATCTTGTTGTTACGGACCTTGTCGGCCAGCTCGGCGGTCTTCTTGGCGATGCCCGCGATGTTGAGGTCACCCGCGCCCTTGATGACCGGGGTCATCAAGCCCTTCTCCGAGTCGACGGCGATGCCGACGTTCTCGGAGTCGAAGTAGGTGATGGTGCCCTCGTCGTAGTTCAGGCGGGCGTTGATGACCGGGTGGGCCTTCAGTGCCTGGACGGCGGCCTTGACGAAGAACGGCATCGGGGAGAGCTTGACGCCCTCGCGGGCCGCGAAGCCGGTCTTGGCCTTGTTGCGCAGCTTCATCAGCTTGGTGATGTCGACCTCGATGACCGAGGACAGCTGAGCCTGCTCCTGCAGCGCCTTGTGCATGTTGTCCGCGATGGCCTTGCGGATGCGCGGCAGCTTGACCGTCTGGCCACGCAGCGGCGAGGCCTCCAGGGTCGGGGCCTTCGGCGCGGCGGCGGCAGCCGGGGCGGCCGGGGCCTGCGCCTTGGCGGCCTCGGCGGCGGCGGTCACGTCCTGCTTGCGGATGCGGCCACCGACGCCGGTGCCCTTGACCGTGGACAGGTCGACGCCGTGCTCGGAGGCGAGCTTGCGCACCAGCGGGGTCACGTAGGCGCCCTCGTCGGCCGGGGTGACCGGCGCGGCGGGGGTGGCCGGCGCGGACGGGGCGACGGGAGCCGGAGCCGGAGCGGCCGGCGCGGGGGCCGGAGCAGCGGGGGCGGCGGGCGCGGCCGGGGCAGCCGGAGCCGCGGGGGCGGCCGGGGCCGGGGCCGGGGCGGGCTCGGCGGCCGGAGCCGGAGCGGCGGCCGGGGCGGCCGGAGCCGGGGTCTCGGCGGTGGCCGGGGCGGCGCCCGGGGCACCGATGACGGCGAGCTTGGCGCCGACCTCGGCGGTCTCGTCCTCGGCGACGGAGATCTCCAGGAGAACACCGGCGACGGGGGAGGGGATCTCGGTGTCGACCTTGTCGGTCGAGACCTCGAGCAGCGGCTCGTCCTCCGCGACCTCCTCGCCGACCTCCTTCAGCCAGCGGGTGACGGTGCCCTCGGTGACCGACTCGCCCAGTGCGGGCAGCACGACGTCGGTACCGGAGGCGCCACCGGCCGGGGCGGCGGGGGCGGCAGCGGGGGCCGGCTCGGCGGCGGGGGCCGGAGCCTCCTGGGCCGGGGCGGGCTCGGCGGCCGGGGCCTCGGCGGCGGCCGGGGCGGGCTGCTCGGCGGCGGGGGCGCCCGAGCCGTCGTCGATGACGGCCAGCTCGGCGCCGACCTCGACGGTCTCGTCCTCGGCGACCTTGATGGAAGCGAGCACACCGGCTGCGGGGGAGGGGATCTCGGTGTCGACCTTGTCGGTCGAGACCTCGAGCAGCGGCTCGTCGACCTCGACGCGCTCGCCCTCGGCCTTCAGCCAGCGGGTGACAGTGCCCTCGGTGACGCTCTCACCGAGCGCCGGAAGGGATACGGAAACCGGCATGGTGTCGGTTGCTCCTTAACGATGTGCAATGCGCGGCAACGCAGTGCGGAAGTCTGTGGTGGTCGGTCGTCGCGCCCGGATGCGACAGGGGCGTGGCTCAGTCGTGCGAGTGCAGCGGCTTGCCCGCGAGGGCCAGGTGGGCCTCGCCCATCGCCTCGTTCTGCGTCGGGTGGGCGTGGATGAGCTGCGCGACCTCGGCCGGCAGCGCCTCCCAGTTGTAGATCAGCTGGGCTTCGCCGACCTGCTCGCCCATGCGGTCGCCGACCATGTGGACGCCGACCACGGCACCGTCCTTGACCTGCACGAGCTTGATCTCGCCCGTGGTCTTCAGGATCTTGGACTTGCCGTTGCCCGCAAGGTTGTACTTCAGAGCGACGACCTTGTCCGCACCGTAGACCTCCTTGGCCTTGGCCTCGGTGATGCCGACGGAGGCGACCTCCGGGTGGCAGTAGGTCACGCGCGGGACGCCGTCGTAGTCGACCGGAACCGGGTTCAGGCCGGCAAGACGCTCCGCCACCAGGATGCCCTCGGCGAAGCCGACGTGCGCGAGCTGGAGGGTCGGGGCGAGGTCACCGACGGCCGAGATGGTCTCCACGTTGGTCTGCATGTACTCGTCGACGAGCACGAAGCCACGGTCCATGGCCACGCCCTGCTCCTCGTAGCCGAGGCCCTGGGAGACCGGGCCGCGACCGATGGCGACGAGGAGGACCTCGGCGTCGAAGGTCTTGCCGTCGGCGAGGGTCACGCGGACGCCGTCCTGCGTGTACTCGGCCTTCTCGAAGAACGTGCCGAGGTTGAACTTGATGCCGCGCTTGCGGAAGGCGCGCTCCAGGATCTTGGAGCTGTTCTCGTCCTCGACCGGGACGAGGTGCTTGAGGCCCTCGATGACCGTGACGTCGGTGCCGAAGGACTTCCACGCCGAGGCGAACTCGACGCCGATGACGCCGCCGCCCAGCACGATCGCGGACTGCGGGACGCGGTCCAGCTTCAGCGCGTGGTCCGAGGAGATGATGCGGTTGCCGTCGATCTCCAGGCCCGGCAGCGACTTCGGCACGGAGCCGGTCGCGAGGAGCACGTGGCGACCCTGGACGCGCTGGCCGCCCACGTCCACGGACGTCGGGGAGGAGAGCTTGCCCTCGCCCTCGATGTACGTCACCTTGCGCGAGGCCACGAGGCCCTGCAGGCCCTTGTACAGGCCGGAGATCACGTCGTCCTTGTACTTGTGGACGGCGTTCATGTCGATGCCATCGAAGGTGGCCTTGACACCGAACTGCTCGGACTCGCGCGCCTGGTCCGCGATCTCACCGGCGTGCAGCAGAGCCTTCGTGGGGATGCAGCCGTTGTGCAGGCAGGTGCCGCCGAGCTTGTTCTTCTCGATCAGTGCGACGTCCAGGCCCAGCTGCGCTCCGCGCAGGGCCGCGGCATAACCGCCGCTACCGCCGCCGAGGATCACTAGGTCGAAAACGGTGCTGGCGTCGTTCGCCACGTCACGTCCTCCATGCATGTGCGCCGTACGCCGGTCTTCGCCGACCGGGCGGCGGTGTGTTCGGCCGCTCGTTCTTTCGGCCCTGAATGAGGGCCCTGTCCTGCCGTACCCCATCCTCGCACTTGTCGGCGGCAGTCGGGACGTCGGGCTCCGGGGTGAGACGGCTGTTACACCGGAAACAGCCATGACAAGCGGGGACAAACACGCGAATTTCATTCAAAGCGAACAGCCCCCGGTGCCGTGCACCGGGGGCTGTTCAGCGGTTTCGTGCTGTCGGCGACGCTCAGCCGAGGTCGCCGGCCGCCGTCCGCTCCGCGAGCCGGACGAGGGTGCGGACCGCGGAACCCGTGCCGCCCTTCGGCGTGTAACCGAACGGGGCCGACTCGTTGAAGGCCGGTCCCGCGATGTCGAGGTGGGCCCACGTGATGCCCTCGCCGACGAACTCCTGCAGGAACAGTCCCGCGACCAGGCCGCCGCCCATCCGCGCGCCCATGTTCGCGATGTCGGCGGTCGATGAGTCCATGCCCTTGAGCAGCTCGGCCGGGAGCGGCATCGGCCAGGCCGGCTCGCCCACCTCCTCGGCCGCCTCGTGGAGCGAGCCGCGGAAGGCGTCGTCGTTGGACATGATGGCGAAGGTGCGGGCGCCGAGCGCCATCATCATCGCGCCGGTCAGCGTCGCGACGTCGACGATCGCGTCCGGGGCCTCCTCGGAGGCCTTGGCGATGGCGTCGGCGAGCACGAGGCGGCCCTCGGCGTCGGTGTTCAGGACCTCGACCGTCTTGCCCGAGTACATGCGCAGCACGTCGCCGGGGCGGGTGGCCGAGCCCGACGGCATGTTCTCGGCGAGCGCCAGCCAGCCCGTGACGTTCACTTCGAGCCCGAGGCGGGCCGCGGAGACGACGGCGGCGAACACGGCGGCGGCGCCGGCCATGTCGCACTTCATCGTCTCGTTGTGACCGGCCGGCTTCAGCGAGATGCCGCCCGAGTCGTAGGTGATGCCCTTGCCGACGAAGGCGAGGTGCTTCGCGTTCTTGCCCGCCTTGGCGCTCTTGTACGAGAGCTTCACCAGGCGCGGGGCCGAGGCGGAACCGGCGCCGACGCCGAGGATGCCGCCGAAGCCGCCCTTCTCCAGGGCCTTCTCGTCGAGCACCTGCACCTTGATGCCGTGCTCCTTGGCCGCGGCCTGGGCGACGGCGGCGAAGGACTCCGGGTTCAGGTCGTTCGGCGGGGTGTTGACCAGGTCGCGGGCGCGGTTGAGCTCCTCGGCCACCGCGGTGGCGCGCTCGATCGCCGCCTTGTACGCCTTGTCGCGGGGCTTGCCGCCGAGGATCGCGATCTCGGCGAGCGGCGCCTTGCCGTTCTTCGGGGTCCCCTTGTCGTCGGAGACCTCCTTGTACGTGTCGAAGGAGTACGCGCCGAGCAGCGCGCCCTCCGCGATCGCACCGGCGTCCTCGGCGTCGTCGACCGGCAGCGCGAACGCGGCCTTCTTCGTCCCGGCCAGGGCGCGGGCCGCGGCACCGGCGGCGCGGCGCAGCGCCTCGCTGTCGTACGCGTCACCCTTCTCGGGCTCGCCGCCGAGACCGACCGCCAGCACGATCGGCGCCTTGAGGCCGGACGGCGCGGGGAGCTTGGTCGCCTCGCCCTCGCCGCCACTGGCGCCGAGGGCCTCCAGGACGGAACCGAGCTTTCCGTCGTACGCCTTGTCCACGGCTTCCGCGCCGTGCGCGACGACGGGGCCCTTGTCGCCCTTGACGACGCCGACGACGATCACGTCGGCGCGCAGGCCGGTCGCCGCGGCGGTGCTGAGAGTCAGAGCAGTCACGGTGGTGAGGTCCCTCTTTCATCGGTGGGGCCGGCTTCTTTGCCGGGTCCGGGCGGCAGTTGGCCCGCCCGGGGCGAGCCTACGCCCGTCGTTCTTGTGCCGCTCCGTCCAGGTACGCCCAGCGGCTGGGGCTCAAAGGCCCAGGGTCAGGATCACCAGCGACGTCGTGGCGGCCGTCTCGGCCAGGGCGCCGAAGACGTCGCCCGTGACGCCGCCGAAGCGGGAGACGCAGCGGCGGGAGAGGAGTTCGGCGGCTCCACATCCCAGTACGACGGCGATCGCGGCCTGGAGGGAGAGTGCGGCGCACAGTGCCACCACCACCGCCCCGGCGATCAGCGCCGCCCGCCGTGACACCGTCTCCGCGACCGCCGCGCCGAGGCCCTCCGGGCGGGCGGCCGGGACGCCGGTGCGGGAGGCGAAGGTCAGGGCGAGGCGCGCGGTCACCGCGGAGACGGTCGCGGCGAGGGCGCCGCGCCACCACGACTGGCCGAACTGGTCGGCCAGGACGGCGACTTGGGCCAGCAGTGCCAGGACGAGCGTGACGACGCCGAAGGGGCCGATGTCCGACTGCTTCATGATCCGCAGCGCGTCATCGGCGGGCTTTCCGCTGCCCAGGCCGTCGGCGACGTCCGCGAGTCCGTCGAGGTGCAGTCCGCGGGTGAGTGCCGCGGGTGCCGCGGTGGCGGCGACGGCGGCGAGGAGGGCGTTCGCCCCGAGGAAGGTCAGAGCCACGCCGGTCGCGGCCGCGAGGAGGCCGACGGCCAGTCCGGCGAGCGGTGCGCACAGCATCCCGACCCGTGCGGCCGCCCGATCCCAGCGGGTGACCTTCACCCGGAAGACGGTGAGCGTCCCGAACGCGAAACGTATGCCGTCAGGCAGAGAGGCGGGTGAGCTGATTTCGGCCACCGGTGGAGGTTACCTGCACCGGGGCGGGGGCCGTCCGTGTCGGTACGCGGCACCGGGGTGCCGCCTTGCCCACCCTGCCGCCCAAGGCGGCAGATTGCCCAAGGCGCCACGGCAGCCGGAGCCGCCCACATCAAGCCCCTGCGGCGATTGAGCAGCGGGGTCCGGGGCGGAGACCCGTGGCGTGGGGGCGGTCGGCCTAGGCGGGCCGCTCCGTGGCGGCAGCTTCCGGCAGCTCCGCCGCCAGCGCGGCCGCGGCCTGCACCAACGGAAGCGCGAGAAGCGCCCCCGCCCCACCACCCACCCGGACGTCCTGGTCCAGGAGAACGTCCATGGCCATCCGGTCCAGCGCCTTCGCCTGCGCCGGTTCGCCGGAGGCATGCGCGGCCAGCCACCAGTCCGGCGCCCGGAACGCCACCCGCTGCCCCACGAGCGCGCAGGCCGCGGAGACCACACCGTCGAGAAGCACGGGCGTACGCCGCACCGCGCACTGGAGCAGGAACCCGGTCGCCGCCGCGAGATCCGCGCCGCCCACCGTGGCGAGGAGCTGGAGCTGGTCGCCGAGGACGGGGCGGGCCCGCCGCAGCGCGTCCCGGATCGCCGCGCACTTGCGCATCCAGGCGAGGTCGTCGATGGGCTCGCCACCGCGCCCGGTGACGACGGACGCGTCCGTGCCGCACAGCGCCGCGATGAGCGTGGCCGCCGCCGTCGTACCGCCGACGCTGACGTCGCCGAGGACGACGAGATCCGTACCGGAGTCGACCTCCTCGTCGGCGACCGCCATGCCCGCGCGGAACGCCGCCTCCGCCTCTTCGAGGGTGAGCGCGTCCTCGGTGTCGATGCACCCCGAGCCGCGCCGCACGCGCCGGTCGTCGACGGACTTGGGCAGCTCGTCGGGCTCGCAGTCGAGGGAGACGTCGACGACCCGCACGCCGACGCCGAGCCGCCGCGCGAGCACCGCGCCCGCGGAGGCGCCCTCGACGACGTCCCGGACGAGGCCGGCCGCGCTGCCCGCCGCCCGCTTCGACACCTCGAGTCCGGCCACGCCGTGGTCGCCCGCGAAGAGCACCATGCGCGGCCGTGCCACCGGGCGTACGGGCACCGCGCCCTGGGCGGCGCTCAGCCACTCGCCCAGTTCGTCGAGGCGGCCGAGGGCGCCGGGGGGCACCGCGAAGCGGGCCCTGCGCTCCTCGGCATCGCGGCGGGTCCCGCCGTCGGGGCGCTCGATCAGATCGGTGAAGTCGTCGAGGTTCAGCGAGCTCATTCGTCGAACAGTACCGGCCGTCCCGGGACACCGATGGGTGCGTCCTTCCGGCGGACGGTGGCGACGGCCGGTGAGTCGCCTCCGGAGTGTCATGAACTGCTCGTAGATGATCGGGTGTGCCCAGTTTCGCGCCGAAGTGTCGCATATCGCGCGCTTGTTGAGGCACCGCAGACCATGACTGGAGGCCTCCCTTGACCGCCCCCGCCCCTGCTCCTGCCACCGTCCCGGCCTCCGCCACGCCCCAGGCCGTCGCCGAGCGCCGCCCCGCCTATCTCAGCGAACTCGCCCAGGGCACCGAACGCTTCCACGAGCCGCGCCGCCCCGACTGCCCCTGGTGCGGCAGCACCCGGCTGCGTACCCGCCTGCGCACCACCGACCTCCTCCAGCACAAGCCCGGCAGCTTCACCCTCGTCCAGTGCGGGTCCTGCGCCCACTCGTTCCAGAACCCCCGCCTCACACCCGAGGGCCTGGACTTCTACTACCGGGACTTCCGCGAGGGCCGCTACGCCGACCAGGCCGAGTGGATCTTCCGCGCGCGCACCTCCACCCGCCGCGACCGGTCGCGCGCCCGCGCCCTCGCCGCGTTCATCGAACCGGAGAGCTGGCTCGACATCGGCACCGGCCAGGGCCACTTCCCCGCGACCGCCCAAGAGGTCCTGCCGTACACGGCCTTCGACGGACTCGACAGCGGCGAAGGCGTCGAGGAGGGCCGCAGAGCGGGCCGCGTCGAGCGTGCCTTTCAGGGCCAGCTCACCGATCTCGCGCCCGAACTCCAGGGTGGCTACGACGCGTTGAGCATGTTCCATTACCTGGAGCACTCCCGCGATCCGCGCGAGGAGCTGAAGGCGGCGCGCCGCGTACTGCGCCCCGGCGGGCATCTGATGATCGAACTCCCCGATCCCGAGAGCCGCTTCGCGAAGCTGCTCGGCAAATGGTGGATCTCGTACTTCCAGCCGCAGCACCTGCACCTGATCCCGCTCGCCAACCTCCGCGCCGAACTGCGCGCCCTCGGCTACACGGTCGTCGCCGTCGACCGCAGAGAGCCCCACGTCCCGATGGACCTCGCGGCCGGCCTCGCCCTGTTCGCGGGCCGGCACCTGCCCGACGCCGACGACCCGTGGCGCACCAAGGCCCCCGGCGAGGCCAAGCGCATCCTCCGCAAGGCCCTGACGTACGCCGTCGCGCCCGCGTTCCTCGCCGCCTGCGCGGCCGACCGGCTGCTCGCGCCGCTCGCCCGCCGCACCCGCTTCTCCAACGCGTACCGGGTGATCGCGCGCCGCGACCCGGACGCGTAGAGACGCGCAGACCGGCGGATCCGGGTCAGCCGCGCAGCGCGAGCGGCTGGCCCGCGACGACGAGCAGCACGTGCTCGCACTCGGCCGCGAACGCCGCGTTCAGGCGGCCCAGTTCGTCCCGGTAGCGACGCCCCGACGCGGTCGCGGGCACGATCCCCGAACCCACCTCGTTCGAGACGGCGACGACGGTGCGCCGGGTGCGCCGAACGGCATCGACCAGCCCGGCCACCCGCTCCCGCAGCGCCTTCTCGCCGCCGCCCGCCCACTGGGCGTCGTCCCAGGCCCCCACCTCGTCCATCGCGTACGTCAGCCACAGCGACAGACAGTCGACGAGCAGCGGGGCGGAATCCTCCGGATCCTCAAGCAGCGGTACGAGGTCGCAGGTCTCCGCCGTCCGCCACGAGCCGGGCCGCCGGTCCCGGTGCACGGCCACCCGCTGCGCCCACTCCGTGTCCCCGCCGCGCGTCCCGCCGGTCGCCACGTACAGCACATCGGGGAACGCCTCCAGGCGCCGCTCGGCCTCCACCGACTTCCCGGACCGCGCGCCGCCGAGCACCAGTGTCCTGCGCGGCACATCGGGCACGTCCTCGTACGTGCCGACGTCCAGGGTCGTGCCGTCGGGCACGACCCGCGCGCCCGCGGCCGCGAGCCGCCGCGCGAGCTCCGGGCCCGGGAGGACGTCGTGGTCCAGATGGACGGCGAGGACATCGGTGGTCGGGCCGATCGCGCCCGCGGAGCGCAGCCGGGCGAGCGCGTCGGGACGGCCGACGACATCGGCGAGGACCATCTCGTACGGCGCCCGTGGCGCCCGTGTCTGCGGATCGTCGAACCCCGCGGGCGCGGTGCCCGGCGGCAGATAGAGCAGCCGCTCGCCCTCGGGCCCCGTCACCTCGTATCCGGTGCCCGGCGCGTCCAGGGCAAGCGCCCGCACCCGGTGCCCGCTCATGAGCGCCAGCTCCCGGCCGTCCGGCACCCGGCCGGGCTGCGGAAGCCCCGCGGGCACTTCGACCGCGGGCCCGTCGTGCGGATGCGAGAGCAGTACCTGCCGTACGCCGCCGAGGCTGTGCCCCGAACGGGCCGCGGCGAACGCGGCCCCCGGCGTCAGGTCGAGCAGCAGTGTCCCGTCGATCAGGACCGCCGTCGCGGCACGGGCGTTGCGGCCGAGCGCGGTCGCGCAGGCGGCGCAAGGGCAGTCGGGGCGGGGCAGCCCAGCGGGGCCGCCGGTGCCGAGCAGTGTCAGTTCCACAGGAAGATCCTCCCGCGCCCCCTTGATCGCCGCGCGCCCGGATAGGCTTCCGGGGACAGCGGCACAGCGGACGTCCGAGACCGGGAGGCTGGCATGGCGGCGTGGACGTGGCGGTTCGAGAAGTCCGACGGCACGGAGGTGCCTCCGGCGGTTCAGCCGGAGGAGTTCACTACGCAGGGGGATGCGGAGTCCTGGGTCGGTGAGTACTGGAAGCAGCTCGCGGACGGGGGCGCGGACCAGGTCACCCTCCGCGAGGACGACAAGGTCATCTACGGCCCGATGAGCCTCCACGCGGAGGGCTAGTCAAGTTCCGTGGGCGCTTGAGCCACTTAAGCCCCGTGGGTGCTTGAGCCATTCCAGCCTCTGCGGCGGGTGGGCACAGTCAAGCCCCGCCGGCGATTGAGGCGCGGGGTCTGGGGCAGAGCCCCGAGGCGTCACGACCGGCGCCGTGGTTGCGGCCCGGGGCTCCGCCCCGGACCCCGCTGCTCAATCGCCGCAGGGGCTTGGATGGCCCGCTGCTCAAACGCCGCAGGGGCTTGAATGGCCCGCTGCTCAATCGCCGCAGGGGCTTGAATGGCCCAGCTGGTCGATCGCCGCAGGGCTTGAAAACTGGCGCCGCAGCGGAGTTAACGGTTAGCCGCGGACTCCGCAGAGGTGGAAGAGAGCCGCCACCCGGCGGTACGGGTCGGAACGGCCCGCCCGCTCCTCCGCGGCGAGCAGCGTCTGGAGCTCCCCGTGCTCCGGCGCCCCCACGCCATCCGCCACCTGATCCGTGAAGACCCGCACCCCGTACCAGGCACGCAACGGCGCCCCGATCCCCGCGAGGGACTCCGTCAGCGCGTCGAGCCGGTCGGCCCTGACGTCGAGCCCGAGCCGGTTCGTGTACTTCGTCGACTCGAAGGCGCCGAGCGCGCCGATCCAGTCACCGGCGAGCCCCGGCCGCATCGCCAGCGCGTCCCCGTTGCGTACGACGAGGGAGAGCAGGCCGCCCGGCGCCAGCATCCGGGCCAGGCCCGCGAGCAGCGCGTCGGGATCCTCGACGTACATCAGGACGCCGTGGCAGAGCACGACGTCGAAACTGCCCGGCAGGAAGTGCACACCGGTGTCCATGCCGTTGCCCTGCACGAGACGGACCCGGTCACGCACCCCCGCGGGCTCCGCGGCGAGCGCCCGGCCCGCCACGGTGACCATCTCCGGGTCCTGCTCCACACCGGTCACCTTGTGCCCTGCGCGGGCCAGGCGCAGCGCCTGCGTTCCCTGGCCCATCCCCACGTCGAGCACCCGCAGCCGCTGACCGACGGGGAACCGCGCGGCCAGCTGCTCGTCGAGCTGCCGGGCCACGAGTTCCTGCCGCACGATGTTGCGCAGCCCGCCGAGCTTGTCCAGCCAGGAGTGCACCGCGTCGCCGGCGAAGGCCTCCGCGGCGTGCGAACTGTCCGTGCTCAGGGCCGCTCCCCGCGCTTGACCTGCGGCTTCGGCAGGCGCAGGCGCTTCATCTGGAGCGTGCGCATCAGCGCGTACGCGACGGCGCCCTTGCGGCGCTCGTTCGGGAACTTCTCCGCGAGGAGCTTCTTCAGACGGAAACCGGTCACGGCCGAGTCGACCACGATCGCGACGATCACGAACAGCCACAGCAGCAGCGCGATGTTCTGCAGCGAACCGACGCGGATCATGCTCAGGACGAGGATGACCACCGCCATTGGCAGGAAGTACTCGGCGATCGCGAAGCGCGAGTCGACGAAATCGCGCGCGTACTTGCGCACCGGACCCTTGTCACGGGCCGGCAGGTAACGCTCGTCGCCATTGGCCAGCGCCTCCCGCTGGCGCTGCATCGCGGTGCGGCGCTCGTCGCGGGAGCGGGTCCGGGCCTCCTTCGGTGACGTCTTGGTGTTGGCCACACTGCGGCGCGGCGTCTGGGACTCGCTGCGCTTCGGCGTGGGGCGGCCCTTGGGCGCCTGGGGGTCTCGGGGCTGCTTGGACATGGTCACCTTGGCCTGCGCGGCCTGGGCCTTGTCGTCCTTTGATCGGCTACGGAACACAATCGCCAGGGTACGTGGTGGTCATGCATCGACCACAGGGCTGTGGGGAACGATCCGGCAACGTCCCGCGTCCTCCGTCAGGGGTCAACTACTCCTTGCGCCGGAGCGGGGTCGGAAGCAGTCGTCCTTGGGGATGAGCGCATCCGTACCTGAACAGTGCGGTAATAGAGGCAGGACCCGTACTGTGGTTTCTGTCGCAGTGCTGGAGCTGGACCAACGCTGGATCTGTCAGAAGGGGGCGCGCGAAGCCCATGAGCGGTGTCATGAAGCGTATGGGGATGATCTTCCGCGCGAAGGCGAACAAGGCCCTTGACCGGGCCGAGGACCCGCGCGAGACCCTCGATTACTCGTACCAGAAGCAGCTGGAGCTGCTCCAGAAGGTACGCAGGGGGGTCGCGGATGTGGCGACGTCCCGCAAGCGGCTGGAGCTGCAGCTCGGTCAGCTCCAGTCCCAGTCCTCCAAGCTCGAGGACCAGGGCCGCAAGGCGCTCGCGCTCGGCCGGGAGGATCTGGCCCGCGAGGCGCTGTCCCGCCGTGCCGCGCTCCAGCAGCAGGTCACGGACCTGGAGACGCAGCACCAGACGTTGCAGGGCGAGGAGGAGAAGCTCACCCTTGCGGCCCAGCGGCTGCAGGCGAAGGTGGACGCCTTCCGCACCAAGAAGGAAACGATCAAGGCCACCTACACGGCGGCGCAGGCGCAGACCCGGATCGGCGAGGCGTTCTCCGGCATCTCCGAGGAGATGGGCGACGTCGGCATGGCGATCCAGCGTGCCGAGGACAAGACCGCGCAGCTCCAGGCGCGGGCCGGTGCCATCGACGAACTGCTCGCCTCCGGCGCGCTCGACGACTCGTCCGGCCTCGCCAAGGACGACATCCAGAGCGAGCTGGACCGGCTCTCCGGTGGTACGGATGTAGAGCTGGAGCTGCAACGGATGAAGGCGGAGCTGTCCGGTGGCTCGTCCTCGTCGCAGCAGGCGCTCGAGGGCGGACAGGAACAGGGTCAGCCTTCGCAGCAGCAGCCCCAGGACACCCCGCGCTTCGACAAGCAGTAGCAGGAGGCCGACATGATCGTCCGGATCATGGGGGAGGGCCAGGTGGAGTTGGCGGACGACCACTTCACCGAACTCAACAAGCTCGACGACGAGCTCCTCGCGGAGATGGAGAGTGGTGACGAGGCGGGCTTCCGCCGTACGCTCGCCGCTCTCCTGGACGCGGTCCGCCGTCTGGGCGCTCCGCTGCCGGACGATGCGCTGGAGCCGTCGGAGCTGATTCTTCCGGCGGCGGATGCGACGCTCTCCGAGGTCCGCGAGATGCTCAGCGACGACGGCCTGATCCCGGGCTAGCCCCACAATCAAGCCCCTGCGGCGATTGAGGCGCGGGGTCTGGGGCAGAGCCCCAGGGCGCGACCACGGCGCCGGTCGTGACGCCTCGGGGCTCCGCCCCGGACCCCGCTGATCAATCGCCGCAGGGGCTTGAATGGCCCACCCGCCGCCTTGGGTAATCAGCCAGGTCCCACCGGCAGGTGACGCGCTACCGTGAACCCGGTGAACCGCTTCGTACGGTGGGCCAGGACGTATCCGTTGGCCCTGGACGCCGCCCTCGCGCTCGGCGTGCTGCTCTGCATGGTCGCCGGATCCTTCGTCGACCCGCACGGCCCGGAGGGAACGTACGCCTGGGGCGCCAGAACCCCGGACGCGCTCAGCCTCGTCCTGATGCTGCTCGGTGCCGCCGCCCTCGTGTTCCGCCGCCGCGTCCCCTTCCCCGTACTCGCCGCGACCGCCACCGTCTCCGTCGTCGAACTGGTCACCGGCGACCCCCGCGCCCCCGTCGTGATGGCCGCGGTCGTCGCCCTCTTCACGGTCGCCGCCACCACGGACCGCCCCACCACCTGGCGCGTCGGCCTCGCCTCGATGGCGGTGCTGACCGGCGTCGCCATGTTCGCGGGCCCGCTGCCCTGGTACTCCCAGGAGAACCTGGCGATCTTCGCGTGGACCGGCATGGCCGCGGCCGCGGGCGACGCGGTCCGCTCCCGCCGCGCCTTCATCACCGCGATCAGGGAGCGCGCCGAACGCGCCGAACGCACCCGCGAGGAGGAGGCACGGCGCCGCGTCGCCGAGGAGCGGCTGCGGATCGCCCGCGATCTGCACGACGTCGTCGCCCACCACATCGCACTCGTCAACGTGCAGGCCGGCGTCGCCGCCCACGTCATGGACCGGCGCCCCGACCAGGCCAAGGAGGCCCTCGGTCACGTCCGCGAGGCCAGCCGCTCCGCGCTGGGCGAACTCCGCGCCACGGTCGGCCTGTTGAGGCAGACCGGGGATCCTGAGGCGCCCACCGAGCCCGCCCCCGGACTGGACCGGCTCGACGACCTCGTCGACACCTTCCGGCACGCCGGGCTGCCCGTCGAGGTGGCCCGCGCGAAGGACGCCCCCGCCCTGCCCGCCGCCGTCGACCTCGCGGCCTTCCGCGTCGTGCAGGAAGCGCTGACGAACGTACAGAAGCACGCGGGTCCCGAGGCCAGGGCCGAGGTCAGCGTCGTGCGCGTGGGACCGAACGTGGAGATCACCGTCCTCGACAACGGCCCCGGCGCCACGGCCGCGTACGGCGACCACCCCAGCGAACCGGACGAGCCCGGGGCGAACGGCGGCCACGGCCTCCTCGGCATGCGCGAACGCGTCACCGCGCTCCGCGGCGCCCTCACCGCGGGACCGCGCTACGGCGGCGGTTTCCGCGTCCATGCGATCCTTCCGACCAAGGCCCGCACCAGCGGCGCCGACCCCGCCGCAGGCACCAACACCCCCGAGGACGCCACCACATGACCAGCGTGACGATCAGGGTCCTCCTCGCCGACGACCAGGCCCTGCTGCGCAGCGCCTTCCGTGTGCTCGTGGACTCCGAGCCCGACATGGAGGTGGTGGGGGAGGCGTCCGACGGCGTCGAGGCCGTGCGGCTCGCCCGCTCGGAGCGCCCCGACGTCGTGCTCATGGACATCCGGATGCCCGGCACCGACGGCCTCGCCGCCACCCGCGAGATCAGCGCGGACCCGGAGCTCCGCGACGTACACGTCGTGATGCTGACGACGTTCGAGGTCGACGAGTACGTGGTGCAGTCGCTGCGGGCCGGTGCCTCCGGCTTCCTCGGCAAGGGCGCCGAGCCCGACGAACTGCTCGGCGCCGTGCGGATCGCGGCCGCGGGCGACGCCCTGCTCTCGCCGCTGGCGACCAAGGGTCTGATCGCCAAGTTCCTCGCGCAGGGGGACGGTTACGAGGAGGGCGCGCGCCCCACGGACGGCAGCGGCGCGCGGCTCGCCGCGCTCACCGGGCGCGAGCGCGAGGTCCTCGTCCAGGTCGCGGGCGGCCACTCCAACGACGAGATCGCCGAGCGCCTCGAGGTCAGCCCGCTCACCGTGAAGACCCACGTCAACCGCGCCATGGCCAAGCTGGGCGCCCGCGACCGCGCCCAACTCGTCGTCATCGCGTACGAATCGGGCCTGGTCCGTCCACGGGTGGAGTGACCCTGAGGGGCCGCGTACTACGGGCGCAGTAGGCGGCGGGCAAGAACGGGACCTGGGAGCGACGAATCGGGTCGTACGCATGACCGAGGGTGGACCATGGGCCCCTGACACCGCACCGGTTGTCATGGCACGGGCCTTCATCTTCCGCTCACGTCCCACGGAGACCCGACCCATGTCCTGGCTGTCGAAGTTCAGCCTCGCCCAGCGCGCCCTCATCGGGCTGATCTCGATCATCGCGATCGCGTTCGGTGCGATCGCGATCCCTCAGCTCAAGCAGCAGCTGCTGCCCTCGATCGAACTGCCCATGGTCTCCGTGATCGCCCCCTACCAGGGCGCGTCGCCGGACGTGGTGGAGAAGCAGGTCGTCGAGCCTCTCGAGAACTCCATCGACGCGGTCGACGGAATCACCGGCGTCACGTCGACGGCCAGCGAGGGCAACGCCCTGGTGATGGCCCAGTTCGACTACGGCCCCGACGGCAGCAAGCAGCTCGTCGCCGACGTCCAGCAGGCCGTCAACCGGGCCCGCGCCCAACTGCCCGAGGACGTCGACCCGCAGGTCGTCGCCGGTTCGACCGACGACATCCCGACCGTCGTGCTCGCCGTCACCTCGGACAAGGACCAGCAGGCGCTCGCCGACCAGCTCGACAAGTCCGTCGTGCCGACGCTGAAGGACATCGACGGCGTCTCCCAGGTCACCGTCGACGGCGTCCGCGACCTCCAGGTCGACATCACGCCCAGTGACCGGAAGATGGCCGCGGCCGGGGTGAACGCCCAGGCGCTCGGCGAGACCCTGAAGGCCGGCGGCGCCACCATGCCCGCGGGCTCGCTCGACGAGGCGGGCAAGAACCGCACGGTCCAGGTCGGCGGCGGCTTCACGTCCCTGAAGCAGATCCAGGACCTGATGATCACGGGTGAGGGCGTCAAGAAGCCCGTACGCCTCGGTGACATCGCCACGGTGAAGCAGCAGCCGTCCACGGCCGACTCGATCACCCGCACCGACGGCGAGCCCAGCCTCTCGCTCGCGGTCACCATGGACCAGGACGGCTCCGCCGTCGCCATCTCCAAGGCCGTCAAGGACAAGCTGCCGCAGCTGAAGGACGACCTCGGCGCCGGCGCCGAGGTCACCGTCGTCAGCGACCAGGGCCCGGCCGTGTCGAAGTCCATCTCGGGCCTGACCACGGAGGGCGCGCTCGGCCTGCTCTTCGCGGTCATCGTGATCCTGATCTTCCTGGCCTCGCTGCGCTCGACGCTCGTGACGGCGGTCTCCATCCCGCTGTCCGTGCTCCTCGCGCTGATCGTCCTGTGGACCGGCGACCTGTCGCTCAACATGCTCACGCTCGGCGCGCTGACCATCGCGATCGGCCGCGTCGTCGACGACTCGATCGTCGTCCTGGAGAACATCAAGCGCCATCTCGGCTACGGCGAGGAACGTCAGGAGGCCATCCTCAAGGCGGTCCGCGAGGTCGCCGGAGCGGTCACCTCCTCCACCCTCACCACGGTGGCGGTCTTCCTCCCCATCGGCCTGGTCGGCGGCATGGTGGGCGAGCTGTTCGGCTCGTTCTCCATCACGGTGACGGCGGCGCTCCTCGCGTCCCTGCTCGTGTCGTTGACGGTCGTCCCGGTCCTCTCCTACTGGTTCCTGCGCCCGCCCAAGGCGGCCCGCGGCGTCGACCCGGAGGAGGCCCGGCGCCTGGCCGAGGAGAAGGAGGCGCGCTCCTGGCTGCAGCGGATCTACGTTCCCGTGCTGCGCTTCGCGACGCGTCGCCGGTTCACGAGCCTGCTCATCGCGGTGGTCGTGCTCGTCGGCACGTTCGGCATGGCGCCGATGCTCAAGACGAACTTCTTCGACCAGGGCGACCAGGAAGTCCTCTCCATCAAGCAGGAGTTGAAGCCCGGCACCAGCCTGTCGGCGACCGACACCGCCACGAAGAAGATCGAGAAGATGCTCGCGGGCATCGACGAGATCGAGGACTACCAGGTCACCATCGGCTCCTCCGGTTTCATGGCGGCCTTCGGCGGCGGCACCGACACCAACCAGGCGTCGTACCAGGTGAAGCTGAAGGACAGCTCGACGTACGAGGCGACGCAGAAGCGCATCGAGCGCGGGCTCGGACAGCTCTCCGGCGTGGGTACGACGACGCTCGGGGCCGGTGGCGGCTTCGGCAGCCAGGACCTGTCCGTGGTCGTGAAGGCCGCCGACGGCGACACGCTCGACAAGGCCTCCGAGCAGGTCCGCGACGCGGTCGCCGGGCTCGACGGGGTCACCGACGTCACCAGCGACCTGTCGCAGTCGGTGCCGCGGATCTCGGTGAAGGGCAACGCGAAGGCGGCCGCCGCCGGGTTCAACGACACGACGCTCGGCGCCGCCGTCACCCAGTCGGTGCGCGGGACCACCAGCGGCAAGGTGACGATCGACGACACCGAGCGCGACATCGTCGTGAAGTCGGCGAAGCCGGCCACCACGATGGCCGAGCTGAAGAAGCTGCCGATGGGCCCGGGTGGCATCACGCTCGGCGACATCGCCACGGTGAAGACCGTCGACGGTCCGGTCTCGATGACCCGGATCGACGGCGCCCGCGCGGCGACGATCACGGCGAAGCCGGACGGCGACAACACGGGCGCGGTCAGCGCCGACCTCCAGACGAAGATCAACAAGCTGGACCTGCCGAAGGGCGCCACGGCGACCATCGGCGGCGTCAGCGAGGACCAGGACGACGCGTTCAAGAACCTGGGCCTGGCGATGCTCGCGGCGATCGCGATCGTCTTCATGCTCCTGGTGGCGACGTTCCGTTCGCTGGCCCAGCCGCTGATCCTGCTGGTCTCGATCCCGTTCGCGGCGACCGGCGCGATCGGTCTGCTGGTCGCGACCGGCACGGCGATGGGTGTCCCGGCGATGATCGGCATGCTGATGCTGATCGGCATCGTGGTGACCAACGCGATCGTCCTCATCGACCTGATCAACCAGTACCGGAGTCAGGGGCTCGGTGTGGTCGAGGCGGTCGTCGAGGGCGGCCGGCACCGGCTGCGCCCGATCCTGATGACGGCCCTGGCGACGATCTTCGCCCTGCTCCCGATGGCGCTCGGCGTCACCGGCGAGGGCGGCTTCATCGCGCAGCCACTGGCCGTGGTCGTGATCGGCGGGCTGATCTCGTCGACGCTGCTGACGCTGCTTCTCGTCCCGACGCTGTACGCGATGCTGGAGCTTCGCAAGGAGCGGCGGGCGGCGAAGCGGTCGGCGAAGCGCGGCGACGGTGTCCCGCCCCAGTCCCCGGCCCCCGAACCGGAGCCGGCGAACGTGTGACCAGATCGAGCCCCTGCGGCGCGTGAGCCATTCAAGCCCGCCTTGGGCGATCTGCGGCCTGGGGCGGGTGGGCCATTCAAGCCCCGCCGGCGATTGAGGCGCGGGGTCCGGGGCAGAGCCCCGAGGCCGCAACGCCGGAGGGGCGTGACGGAGCGGGGC
>NZ_JBSFVM010000036.1:0-64116 GCF_053592315.1 Streptomyces sp. NPDC002754 | reverse complement strand
AAGCTGATCGTCGACGTCGAGACCAAGCAGGCGATGCGTCCGCGTGACGCCATGGCCTCCGCCGGTAAGACGCTGGTCGAGCTGTTCGGTCTCGCCCGCGAGCTGAACATCGACGCCGAGGGCATCGAGATGGGCGCGTCGCCCGTCGACGAGGCGCTCGCCGCCGACCTGATCCTGCCGATCGAGGAGCTCGACCTCACCGTCCGCTCGTACAACTGCCTGAAGCGCGAGGGAGTCCACTCCGTGGGCGAGCTCGTGGGCCGTTCCGAGGCCGACCTGCTCGACATCCGCAACTTCGGTTCGAAGTCGATCGACGAGGTCAAGGCGAAGCTGGCCGGCATGGGCCTGGGCCTGAAGGACAGCCCGCCCGGATTCGACCCGACCGCCGCCGCGGATGCCTTCGGCGCCGACGACGGCGCGGACGCCAGGTTCATCGAAACAGAGCAGTACTGAGCCACGCGCCGCAGCCGCATCTGCCCCTACCGCCGCCCCATGGGTCGCCGCAGTCCGAGGACTCGGCGCCATGGGGCGGTTGGGGTGCTGGGAGCGTAGCGGTCAGGGCTTCGTCAGCGTGACCTGGTCGGTCTGTGCCGACGACTCGGGGGTGGACGAGGCGACCACGTCGGAGTGGCGGGCGCCGCGGTCCATGAGGCCTCCCGCGAAGGCCAGGCCGAGGCCGGCGACGGCGAGTGCCGCGCCCACCAGGGCGGGGGAGGTCCAGCCCCAGCCCGCCGAGATGGCCTGGCCGCCGAGCCAGGCGCCGCCCGCGTTGGCGAGGTTGAAGGCGGAGTGGTTGGAGGCCGCCGCCATGGTCGGCGCCGCGTCCGCCTTGGCCATCAGCAGCATCTGCACGGGCGTCGTGATGAGGGAGCCGAGCGCTCCGACGAGGGCGATGACGATCAGCGCGGGCACCGTGCTGTGGACCGCGAAGTAGAACGCCACGAGCGCCGCCGCGAGCAGGGCGAGTCCCGCGTACAGCGTGGGCCGCAGGGCGCGGTCGGTGAGCGGGCCCGCGAGCAACGTGCCGAGCGTCATGCCGACGCCGTAGAGCGCGAGGACCAAGGTCGTCGAGGAGTCGGAGATGCCCGTGACGTTCGTCAGCATGGGCACCAGGTAGCTGTAGACGGCGAAGAATCCGCCGAAGCCCACCACGGCCGTGGCCAGGCCGATCACGACCTGCCGGTTGCCCATCGCCCGCAGCTCGTGCCGGATCCCGGTCTGTCCGCCGCGCGGCTGGTGCGGGACGAAGAGGGCGAGCGCCGCGAGGGCGACACCACCGATGACGGCGACCGCCCAGTAGGCGGAGCGCCACCCCAGGTGCTGGCCGAGGGCCGTGCTCGCGGGGACGCCGACGATGTTCGCGACGGTGAGGCCGAGGAACATCTTCGAGACGGCGCGGGCCGCCCGGTCGGGCGTGACGAGCCGGGACGCGACGACGGCGCCCACACCGAACAGCGCGCCGTGCGGCAGACCGGCGAGGAAGCGCGCGGCGAAGAGCAGGCCGAAGTTCGGGGCGAGCGCCGACGCGACGTTGCCGATCACGAAGAGGCCGGACAGGAGCAGCAGCAGCCGCTTGTGGGGGATGCGCGCGCCGATGCCCGTCAGGACGGGGGCGCCGACGACGACACCGAGCGCGTACGCGGAGACGAGGTTGCCGGCGTGCGGCACCGACACGCCGATGCCGTCGGCGATCTGGGGCAGCAGCCCCATCGTGGCGAACTCGGTGGTGCCGATGCCGAACGCGACAACGGCCAGGGCCAGCAGGGCCAGCATGGTGCGGGGAGCCTTTCGAAGAACGGGAGGCCGGTCCCTGGGACAGAGATCGGCCGACAACCGTGCAGCAGCGGGACAGACCCGCGAATTCCGCGTTCGACCCACACGTCGCCGTGACCTCCGTCACCCGCGCCCGCGTGCCGTGTACGGGCGTGGTCGGTCTTGATCCTTGAAGGTGGCCGTACGAAGGTGGGGCGGCGGGCACGTCGGGGAGCGGCCCCGCCGTGCGCCACGGCCCAAGGAGGACCAGCGTGCGGCGCGACCACTGGATACGACAGATCCGCCGGCTCGACCCCGACACCGACTACCACGAGATCTACGGCATCAGCTCGTCGTACGAATTCCCCTGGGACACCGTGCAGGCCCTGGGGTTCGCCCTCTACCGGACGTACGCGGTGCCGAGCATCGGTCAACTCCTGAACCGCACCGGCGAGTTCACCGAACGCCCGCAGAAGCGGTACGACGACACGGTGCTCATCCTCGACGCGGTCGGCGAGCACGGTCCCGACACGGGGGAGGGGCGCGAGGCGGTGCGCCGGATGAACCGGATGCACGGCGCGTACGACATCTCCAATGACGACTACCGCTACGTCCTGTCGACCTTCGTCGTCGTGCCCAAGCGCTGGATGGACGCCTACGCGTGGCGGCCGTACTCGCGCCACGAGGTGCGCGCGGCGACCAATTACTACCGGGACCTCGGCCGGCGCATGAACATCAAGGGCATCCCGGAGACGTACGAGGAGTTCGAGCGGCTCATGGACGACTACGAGCGGCGGCACTTCGCGTACGACGCGGGCGGGCACGCGGTGTCGGAGGCGACGCTCGACCTGATGGCGTCCTGGTATCCGGGCCCGGTCGGCGCTGCCGTGCGCCGGGCCTCCGTCTGTCTGATGGACCCTCCGCTGCGTGCCGCGTTCGGCTACAAGGACCCGAAGCCGGCCACCGAACGGGTGGTGCGCGGCGGGCTCAGGATGCGCGGCCGGCTCGTCGGCCTGCTCCCGGCGCGGAGCACGCCGCGGCACGGCCGGGACAGCAGCACCGTGCGCGGCTATCCGAACGGGTATCGAATCGCCGACCTCGGCACGTTCCCCGGCCGGTGACAGAAGCTGGACGCGCGTAGAGCCCCTCTTGCCAAGCCCCCACGGGAGGTCCACGATTGTCCCTTCCAAATGAGGGGCTTCCCATGGACTTTGGACTTGTCCTGCAGACCGACCCGCCGGCGTCCGCGGTCGTGGACCTGATGAAACGCGCCGAGCGCTCCGGCTTCACGTACGGGTGGACCTTCGACTCGTGTGTGCTGTGGCAGGAGCCGTTCGTCATCTACAGCCGGATCCTCGCGGAGACCGAGCGGCTGACGATCGGTCCGATGGTCACCAACCCGGGCACGCGCACCTGGGAGGTGACCGCCTCGACGTTCGCGACGCTCAACGACATGTACGGAAACCGCACCGTGTGCGGCATCGGGCGCGGCGACTCCGCGATGCGGGTCGCAGGCCGCAAGCCGAACACGCTCGCGCGGATCAGCGACGCGATGAAGGTGATCCGCGCGCTGGGACGGGGCGAGGAGGCCGACCTCGGTGGCGGCTCACTCGTCCGCTTCCCCTGGGTGCGCGAGGGCGCCGAACTCCCGGTCTGGATGGCGGCGTACGGGCCCAAGGCGCTCAAGATGGCCGGTGAGGAGGCCGACGGGTTCATCCTCCAGCTCGCCGACCCGTTCCTCACCGAGTGGATGGTGAAGGCCGTGCGGGACGCGGCGATCGCGGCGGGCCGCGACCCCTCCGCGGTGAAGATCTGCGTCGCCGCGCCCGCCTACGTCACGGCCGACGACTCGCCGGAGGCGCTCGCCCACGCGCGCGAGCAGTGCCGCTGGTTCGGCGGCATGGTCGGCAACCACGTGGCCGACCTGGTGGAAAAGTACGGCGCGCACTCCGGCATGGTCCCCGACGCGCTGACGGAGTACATCAAGGCGCGCGAGGGGTACGACTACGCGCATCACGGCCGCTCGGGAAACCCGGACACGGCGTTCGTGCCCGACGAGATCGTGGACCGCTTCTGTCTGCTCGGCCCGCCCGCCGCGCACATCGAAAAGCTGCGTGAGCTAAGGGAGTTGGGCGTCGATCAGTTCGCCCTGTACGACATGCACGACGCGAAGGAGGCGGTGATCGACGCGTACGGCAGGGACGTGATCCCCGCGGTCAACGCGATCAACCAATAAGGCACGGCGCAACACCCGTACAAGGCAAGGCAGTTGACGGCACCGCACCCGCACGGCCGCTGTTCCCGTCTCCCTCCGCAGAGTCTCCCTCCGCAGAACGGACTGCCCATGACCGACACCGCCCCGAGAGCGCCGCTGCCCGCGGTGGAGCTCGCCGCCGACGCCTATCCGGCCGACAGCCGCTACGCAAATGAGGACCTGCGCCCCGTCCCGCTCGCCGACCGCCGCTGGACCACGTACAACTTCGTGGCCCTGTGGATCGGGATGGCGCACTGCATCCCGTCGTGGACGCTCGCGTCTGGGCTCGTCGCCCTGGGCATGGACTGGAAACAGGCGGTCCTCACGATCGCCCTCGCGAACGTCATCGTCCTGCTCCCCATGCTGCTGACCGGGCACGCGGGACCCAAGTACGGCATTCCCTTCCCGGTCCTGGCGCGGGCCGGCTTCGGTGTCCGCGGCGCCAATCTGCCCGCGCTGGTGCGGGCGGCGGTGGCCTGCTGCTGGTTCGGCATCCAGACGTGGATCGGCGGCCAGGGCATCTTCGTCCTCCTCGGGAAGATCTTCGGAGGGTGGACGGGAGCGGCCGAGGTCGGCGGCTATCCGTGGACCCTGTGGCTCTGCTTCTTCCTCTTCTGGATCCTCGAACTCGCCATCATCTACCGGGGGATGGAGACGCTGCGCCGCTTCGAGAACTGGGCGGCGCCCTTCGTGCTCGTCGGCGCGGTGGTGCTGCTGGTGTGGATCGCGAACAAGGCGGGCGGCTTCGGCCCGCTGCTGGACGAGCCGTCGAAGGTCGGCTGGGGCCCGGACTTCTGGAAGATCTTCTTCCCCGGCCTGATGGGCATGATCGGCTTCTGGTCCACACTGTCGTTGAACATCCCGGACTTCACGCGCTTCGGGAAGGGGCAGCGGGCGCAGGTCTGGGGCCAGACGTTGGGCCTGCCGACGACCATGACCCTGTTCGCGCTGATGTCGGTCCTGGTGACGGCGGGCTCCGAACAGGTCTACGGGGCGCCCATCTGGGACCCGGTGGCGCTGGCCGCCAAGACGGACAGCGTGTTCGGCCTGCTCTTCGCGCTGATCACGGTCTTCGTGGCGACGATCTCGGTGAATGTCGCGGCCAACGTGGTCTCACCCGCGTACGACCTGGCGAACCTGGCGCCGAAGCTCATCAGCTTCCGGACGGGCGCGATCATCACGGGTGTGGTGGGCGTCCTGGTCATGCCATGGAAGCTGACGTCGACACCCGAGCTGTACATCTTCACGTGGCTCGGCGTGGTCGGGGGGCTGCTCGGCACCGTCGCGGGCATCCTCATCGCCGACTACTGGATCGTGCGGCGGACGGTGCTGCACCTCGCCGATCTGTATGTGCGGGACGGGCGTTACTGGTACCGCGGCGGCTGGAACTGGCGCGCCGTCCTCGCCTTCGCGGTCGGCGGCGTGCTGGCCGTCGGGGGCTCGTACTCGACGCTGAACGCGAAGGGCGAGAAGGCGGGTCCGTTCCCCGTGGACGGGCTGATCCCCTTCCTCAAACCGCTGGCCGACTACGGCTGGGCGGTGGGCCTCGCGGCGTCGCTCGTGCTCTACGTGGTGCTGATGGTGGGGCAGCGGAGGGACTGACTCGGATTCTGTGACCTCCGACTCATTGACGGACCCGCACTTCATCGGGTTTGGTATACCAAATCGGTAGTGCGGGTCCGACGTGTGTGCGGCTCACCAAGTGCCCAAATCGGGCGGCTAGTTCATCTGTGAGGAAACGGTGTTTTCTTCGCGTACGCCTATTGATTACCGCAAAACCGAGCCGTAGCGTCTTCCCGCCAAGAGGAAACGAGATTCCTCATCGCGGAAATTGTGGACCTCCAGGAGCGCGTCATGGCTGCCGTGCACGAACAGACCCCCACCGCCGGTGTCGAAGGACCCGCCCGCACGAGTCCGGGTCTCTACAGTCCCGATCTGGCCCCCACCAAGAAGGAGGGGCGCCGCTGGGGCGCGTACAACGTCTTCACGCTGTGGGGCAACGACGTGCACAGCCTGGGCAACTACGCCTTCGCCGTGGGCCTGTTCGCGCTCGGGCTCAGCGTCTGGCAGATCCTGATCGCCTTCGCGGTCGCCTCCGCCTTGCTCTTCGGACTCCTCACGCTCTCCGGCTACATGGGCCAGAAGACCGGCGTGCCGTTCCCCGTGATGAGCCGGATCGCCTTCGGCACCCGCGGGGCGCAGATCCCCGCCGCCGTGCGCGGGGCCGTCGCCATCGCCTGGTTCGGCATCCAGACGTATCTCGCCGCCGTCGTGCTCGGCGCCGTGGTCAAGAAGCTGGCGCCCGGCGCCGCCTCGCTCGACCACAACTCGATCCTGGGCCTGTCCACCCTCGGCTGGATCACCTTCCTGGCCCTCTGGGTCGTCCAGGTCGTCATCGTCAGCTACGGCATGGAACTCATCCGCAAGTACATGGCCTTCGCAGCGCCCACCATCCTCATCACGATGTGCGCGCTCGCCGCCTGGATCTTCGTCAAGGCGGACATGTCCATCGCGGTCTCCACCGGCTCCGCGCCCACCGGGCTCGACGCCTGGCGGCAGATCCTCGAGTCCGCCGCGCTGTGGGTCGTCATCTACGGCACCTTCGTCCTGAACTTCTGCGACTTCACCCGCTCCGCGAAGAGCCGCCGCGCCATCGTCGCGGGCAACCTGGTCGGCATCCCGCTCAACATGCTCTTCTTCGCCGGCATCGTCGTCGTGCTCTCCGGCGGCCAGTTCAAGATCAACGGTGCGGTCATCTCCGGCCCCGAGGACATCGTCGCGACCATCCCGAGCACGCCGCTGATGGTGCTCGCCTCCTTGGCCTTCATCGTCCTGACCATCGCGGTGAACCTGCTCGCGAACTTCGTCGCGCCCGTCTACACGCTGGTCAACCTGTTCCCGCGCAAGCTGAACTTCCGCAAGGCCGGCATCGTCAGCGCCGTCATCGGGCTCGTCATCCTGCCCTGGAACCTCTACAACAGCCCGACCGTCGTGAACTACTTCCTCGGCGGGCTCGGCGCCCTGCTCGGCCCCGCCTTCGGTGTCGTCATGGCCGACTACTGGCTCGTCCGCAAAACGCGGGTCAACGTCCCCGACCTCTACACCGACGCCGCCGACGGCGACTACCACTACCGGTCCGGGTTCCACCTGCGGGCCGTCGGCGCGTTCGGCCCGTCCGCCGCCGTCGCGGTCGTGATCGCCCTCGTCCCCGCGTTCAAGTCGCTCTCCGGATTCTCCTGGTTCATCGGCGCCGGACTCGCCGCGCTGCTCTACGTCGTCCTCGCGGACCGCAGCCGCACCGCGAACGACGTGGACGGCGAGGAGATCGCGGTGCCCGCCGCCTGACCCACCACCCGCACCACCAGCACCACGCGTACGAACTCAAGAAAGCTGTGACCCCGCCATGCGCATTCTCGTCTGCAACGTCAACACCACCGAGGACATGACAGAGAGCATCGGTGCGCAGGCCAGGGCCGTGGCCTCGCCGGGCACCGAGATCGTGCCGCTCACCCCGGCGTTCGGCCCCGACTCCTGCGAGGGCAACTACGAGAGCTACCTGGCCGCGATCGCCGTCATGGAGACGGTCCGCGCCCACCCGGAGCCCTTCGACGCCGTCGTGCAGGCGGGCTACGGCGAGCACGGCCGCGAGGGCCTCCAGGAACTCCTCGACGTGCCGGTCGTCGACATCACGGAGGCCGCGGCCAGTACGGCGATGTACCTCGGCCACAAGTACTCCGTGGTCACCACGCTCGACCGGGCCGTGCCGCTCATCGAGGACCGGCTCAAGCTGGCCGGGCTCACCGACCGCCTCGCCTCGGTGCGCGCCAGCGGGCTCGCCGTGCTCGACCTCGAACGGGATCCGGACGCCGCGGTCAAGGCCATCGTCGAGCAGTCCGCGCGGGCCGTGGAGGACGACCGGGCCGAGGTGATCTGCCTGGGGTGCGGCGGCATGGCGGGCCTCGCGGACGAGGTCGGGGCGCGTACCGGTGTGCCCGTCGTCGACGGTGTCGCGGCGGCCGTGACCGTGGCCGAGTCGCTCGTACGGATGGGCCTGAGCACGTCGAAGGTGCGTACGTACGCGCCGCCGCGCCCGAAGCGGTTCAAGAACTGGCCGCCGAACCAGGGCCGACCGAGCCAGGGCTGAGTCAGGAGTCCTTGCCGGAGGAGTCTTTGTCCGAGCCGAGGGAGGCCGCCGCTTCCCCGGCGGCCTTGCGGGCGCCCTTGATCACGGTGTCGTTCGACGGCGCGCCCTTCGACTCGAAGTCGCTGCCGTTGTAGGTGACGGTCAGCAGCATGTTCCCCGCGCGGACCGTCACGACGGACTCACGGGTGTCCTGCTTGTCCTTCGTCGTGAGCGAGCTCGTCACGCGCGCCTCGTCCCCGAGGCCCTTGAGCGGGCTGGTCCGCTTCTCGCCCTCCCCGGACGCGAACGCCTTCTTCGCCAGGTCGTCGGAGTCCTTCACCTCGAAGGAGACATCGAGCCAGCGGTAGTCGTACCCCTTCAGGGCGCTCCACGAGCAGCCGCGGCGGATCGACTCGTCGGTGGCCGACAGCTCCTTGCCCGCCGTCTTGGCGTCGGGCACGAGGGACGTGACCGTCGACTTGGGCAGCGACTCGCAAGGGGCCGGCGGCTTGGCGAAGGTCTTCGAGGCCACGGTCTTGCCGGGCCCGTCGGGCGAGGAGGACGACTGCGGCGCCGACTCCGAGCCCTTGCTCGCGGACTGCTCGGCCATGGGCCCGGAATAGGCCCAGCCCGCGCAGGCGAGCACGGCGACGGGCAGCAGGCGTGCGGTCAGGGTGACCGGGAGCGGGAGAGAACCCACGGCGTACGTCCCTTACGTCAGGGCGGGCGGGGGACGCCAGTCTCACATGAGTTGCTGTGTGCGGATACCGCCACTTCCGTCACCGCGACATCACACTGGGGCGTCGGGGGTGGTGGGTCCGTCGGATCGCCGGGGCGGACCGGTAGGATCCGCTCACGTTGTTGGAGGCCGCGAACACTGGGTTCGCCGAGGTGGTTGGGGGTCTGTGTGGTTGCTGGTCGTGTGGTGCGCTTCGACGGAGCGCGTGGTTATGGATTCATCGCGCCGGACGACGGCGGCGAGGACGTCTTCCTGCATGTGAACGATCTCCTGATCCCCGAGTCGTACATCCGCACGGGCCTCAAGGTCTCCTTCGACATCGAGGACGGCGACCGCGGGCCCAAGGCCTCTTCGGTGCAGCTCGCGGAGGGGGCCTCGGCTCCCGCGCCCGGCCGGCACGCGGCCGAGGGCGACGACGTGCTCTGCGACGTGCTGCGGGTCGACGAGTTCACGAACGAGGTCACAGAGCTGCTGCTGCGCTCGGCACCGACCCTGACGGGTGAACAGATCCTGGCCATCCGCCGGGAGTTGGTGCAGAGCGGCCGTAAGCACGGCTGGGTGGACAGCTGATCGGCCCGCCGCTCACCACGGGGTGTCCTCCGACACCTCGGCGGTGAGCACCGCCACCCCGGCGTCGACCAGATCGGCCGCGAGCAGGCGTTGGTCGCCGGGGTCGGCCCCGGCCTCCAGCAAGCGCTCCCGCTGCGCGAGCGTGTGCAGCAGCAGCCCGATGAAGAAGTCCCACCTGTTCTCCCTTACTCGGTCCGGGAGTTCGGGCATGCAGTGCGTGATCCGGGAGTGCAGGCGCAGCAGGCCGCGCGTCCACGGGTGCGCCCTGAGGTCGTTCGGAGCGATGCCCTCCACGTACATGGCGTTGACGACGAACCGCAGGAACCGGCTGGGCCGCCCGGGATCCTCCAGGCGCTCGACCATCGGGCGCACCAACACCCCGGTAAGTGCCCGGAGTTCCTTGCCGCGGCCCTGTGCGTCGATCGCCTCCAGTAGCTCCAGCTGGCGTGCCGTGGTGACGGTGAGCCGGTCCTCGTAGATCGCGTCGATCAGGCCCCGCTTCGTGCCGAAGTGGTAGGCGACCGCGGATGTGTTGCGCTGGCCGGCCGTCGCGGCGATCTCCCGAAGTGACGTGGCGTGGATGCCCTGTTCGGCGAAGAGGTGCTCTGCCACGTCGATGAGGCGGCGTCGTGTTCCGCTCGTGGTGCCCATGGCGGAGAGTGTCGGTTGTCTTGCTTGTTTAACGCAAGCGCGTTAAGACGTCAGCGTGACCGACACGTCCCGACTTGAAGGCCGCAGCACCGCCGCGTACGTCCTGCGGCTGGTCCCGCTGATCCTGCTCACCGAGGTCGTCGCGCTCGAACTCGCCCTGGTCTACCCGGCGTTGCAGCACATGGCGGCCGGGTTCCGTACCCCCTCGATCGGCTGGACGCTCACCGTCGTGAGCCTCGTCGGGGTGGTGGCGCAGCCGCTGCTCGGCAAGGTCGCCGACGGGCACGGCAAGAAGCGGGTGATCGTGCTCGCGGCCGTCGCCTTCGCATTCGGCTCGCTGGTGTGCGCCGTCGCTCCGAACTTCCCCGTGTTCCTCGCGGGGCGGGCCGTGCAGGGCGTCGCCATGGTGATCGCCCCGGCCGCGTACGGGCTGATCCGCGATGTGTTCCCGGTGCGCCTCGTGCCGGTGGCGATGGGCGCGATCACCACCGGCATCGGGCTCAGCGTCATCGTGGGACCCGTCGTCGGCGGGGTGCTCACGCAGGTCTTCGGCTTCCGGGCGATCTTCTGGTTCTGCCTGCTGTACGCGGTGGTGCTCACGCCGCTCGTCGTCGCCACGTTCCCGGAGTCGGGGGTGCGGCTCCGGCGGCGCGTGGATGTGGCCGGGGGGCTGCTCTTCGGCTGCGGCGCCGCGGGAGTGCTGCTCGCGGTGGGGCAGGGCAGTCGATGGGGGTGGGGCTCGGCGCGGCTGATCGCGGTGGCCGCCGGAGCGTGCGTGCTGCTCGCCCTGTTCGTGGTGTGCGAGCTGCGCGCCGCGCATCCGCTGATCGACCTGCGGCTGCTCGCGGGCCCCGGTCTGCGCTGGACGCTGCTCGCCGCGTTCGGTGGTTCCGTGGCGATCGGCGGGCAGGCGCTCACGCTGCCGCAGCTCGTGCAGACGCCGAAGGGCACCGGTTTCGGGCTCGGCATGGCGCCGCTCGGTGTCGCCATCTTCCTTGTCCCGCAAGGGTTGTTGAGCGCGGCGGGTGGCCCGCTCGGCGGCCTGCTCGCGCGGCGGCACGCGCCACGCACCGGCCTGGTGCTCGCGCTCGGCTGCCTCGTCACGAGTGCGGCGCTCCTGGCGGCGCTGCACACGCAGGTGTGGCACCTACTGCTCGCGGCGCTGTTCGCGGGCGTCGGCTTCGGCTTCTTCTTCGTGTCCGTGTCGAACCTCGTCGTCGAGGCCGTGCCCGCGACACACACCGGTGTCGGCGCCGGAATGATGGGCGTCGCCAACAACCTCGGCAACGCCACGGGCGTCACGGTGCTCGGCGCCGTACTCGCCCAGCACGTCCTCGAAGGACCGGCGGCCGGCGACAAGATCCTCTACGCCGAGCCGGGCTACGTGTCCGCGTTCCTGGTGGCGGTCGGCTTCGCCGCCGCGGCCCTGCTCGTCGCCGCCTTCATGCGGCACGGGCGGACCCCGGCGACCGGCGGCGTGGGAGCCGCGCTCCCGAAATCCCAACTCCCCAACGGAGAAGGTCGGTTGACATGACTCAAGGCCCGAAAGGCAAGCGTCCCAACATCCTGCTCGTGGTCTCCGACCAGGAGCGCCAGCGCGACTGGCTCCCCGCCACGGTCGAACTTCCCTGGCGTGAGCGGCTGTTGGCCGAAGGCATGGAGTTCACCAACTATTGGACGCACTCCTCGCCCTGCTCACCCTCCCGGGCCACGATGATGACGGGCCAGTACGTCACCCAGCACCAGGTCGCCGAGAACGTCATCTTCCCCTGGCAGCCCGAGCTCGACCCCGCCGTCACCACCATCGGCGGCGCGCTGCGGGGGGCCGGGTACCGGTCCTCGTACATCGGCAAATGGCACCTGTCCCGCTCGGCGCGGCCCGACATGGAGGCGTACGGCTACGGGGACTGGGACGGCAACGACCACCACTTCATGGGCCTCGCGGGCACCGGAGTGCACTTCGACCCGGTCATCGCGAACAACGCGGCGCACTGGCTGCGCCGGAACGCGGACGCGCCCGAGCCCTGGTTCCTCACCGTCGCGCTCGTCAACCCGCACGACGTGATGTGGTACCCGATCGACCAGCCCGAATACCAGCGCGCGCACCCCCGGACGATGGAGTTCATCCGCCAGTTCCTCGACGGCGACTGGGGCGGCGGGCAGGCGATCCCGCCCTACGAGCGGCCGTACGACGAGGTGTTCAGCGAACTGCCCGGCAACTTCGACGACGATCTGCACACCAAGCCCGACACCCAGCGGCAGTGGCGCCACGACCAGCAGCACAGTCTCTACGGCCGCATCGACCCGGCCGACAAGGGTGCGTGGCTGCGCCAGCTCGACTACTACGCCCAACTGCACCGCCTCGCCGACGAATCCCTGGGAACGGTCCTCGGCGCCCTGGAGGAGTCCGGTGGCTGGGACGATACGGTCGTCGTCTTCACGTCCGACCACGGCGACATGTGCGGCGGCCACGGCCTGCGCTCCAAGGGGCCCTTCGTCTACGACGAGATCATGCGCGTGCCCTGCTACGTGAAGGCGCCGGGGACGACCCGCCCCGGCACGGTCAGCGACTCCCTCGCCTCGCACGTCGACCTCGCCTCGACGATCTGCGCGCTCGCGGGGGTGCCCGCGCCCGACTCGTTCCGCGGAGTGGACCTCACGCCCGTGCTGCGGGACCCGCGGGCGTCGGTGCGCGACTACGTGCTGTTCGCGCACGAGGCCACGCACACCCGCCGGATCCAGGCGACGCGGTACGCGGTGCGCGGCATGTTCGACGGCCGGTTCAAGTACGCCCGCTACTTCGGCGTCGGCGGCGGGCTCCCCGCCGACCTGGGCGAGCAGCCGGAGCCCTCGACGATGCTCTACGGCCCGGACGCCGACTTCGACGACAACGACCACGAGCTGTACGACCTCCAGGAGGATCCGGGCGAGTTGGTGAATCTCGCCATGGACCGGGCGCGCCGGGTGGAGCTCAGGGAGCGGTTCGGGAAGCTGCGTGCGGTGGAGGGGGAGGAGTTCGCTCCGCTGGACTGACGTGAGCTGAGCTGCGGAGCTGTGGGCAGTCTGTGGGTCCGCGCCCTATTTGCCGCTCGTGTTTATCCAATCTTCACCAAGGGTTGTCCGGATCCCGGACAACCCTCTTGTGTGCGGACTGTATGCGAAATACGTTCTTCCGTATTCGTATTCCTTTGATCGCTCCCCCTCTTCACCCCTCATTCCTGGCGGAGGTATGCCCTCGTGCGCCGAACAGCGGTTGCCCTGACGGCAGTTGTCCTGGCGATGTCCACCCTGGCGGGCTGCGGCTCCCTGCAGTCATCGGCCACGGAGGTGGGCGGGCAGCGGATGTCCGACAACCGTCCGGTCCGTGACGGCGGAACGCTGACCGTGGCCCTCAACGCGGACCCCGACAAGCTCGACCCGACGCTCGCCCAGACCCTCGTGGGCCGCACCGTCTTCGCGGGCATGTGCGAGAAGCTCTACGACGTCGACGAACAGGGCAAGGTCGTGCCGCAACTCGCGACCAAACTGCCCGAGGTCTCCAAGGACGGCCGCACGGTCACCTTCGACGTACGCAAGGACGCGAAGTTCAGCGACGGCACGAAGCTGAACGCGGACGCCGTCGTCACCTCCCTGCTGCGCCACCGCGACCTGGCCGGCTCCGCCCGCGCCACCGAGCTGACCCCGCTCAAGTCGGCGAAGGCCACGGGCCCGTACGGCGTCGAGCTCACCCTGAAGCAGCCGTACGTGCCGCTGACCGCGGTGCTCGCCGACCGCTCCGGCATGGTGATGTCGCCGACCGCGCTGAAGAAGTACGGCAAGAGCTTCACCAACCACCCGTCCTGCGTGGGCCCTTACCGCTTCGTCGAGCGCGTCGGAGGCGACCGCATCGTGGTCGCCAAGGACCCGAACTACTACGACGCCAAGAACGTCCACCTGGACAAGGTGATCTACAAGCCGATCCCCGACGGCAGCGTCCGCCTCGCCAACCTGCGCTCCGGCGACGTCCAGATCGGCGACCAGATGGTCCCCGTCGACGTGAAGAGCGCGCTCACCGACAACAAGCTGCGGCTCTACAACTCGCCCTCGCTGGGCTACCAGGGCATCGGCATCAACGTCGGCAACGTCAAGGGCCTCGGCCAGGCGCCCGGCAAGGTCGACACCGCGATGGCGAAGGACGTCCGCGTCCGCGAGGCCTTCGAGCTGGCCATCGACCGCGACCTCATCAACAAGGTCGCGTTCCAGGGCATGTACGAGCCCGCCTGCGGCCCGATGTCCCCGGCGTCAGCGATCGCGCCCGGTGTGAAGTCCTCCCAGTGCCCGAAGCGCGATGTCCCCAAGGCCAAGCGGCTGTTGAAGGCGGCGGGCGTCAAGGGCGCCGTGCACGTGGAGCTGAAGATCCCCACGACGCCCGAGTGGAGCCGCATCGGCCAGGTCATCCAGGCCATGGTCAAGGACGCCGGATTCGCCCTGACGCTGCGCCCCACCGAGTACGCCACCATGCTCGAGGAGACCGACAACGGCCAGTACCAGGCCTTCCAGAGCGGCTGGTCGGGACGGCTCGACCCGGACGGCAACATCGCGAGCTTCCTCCAGACCAAGGGCGCGATGAACGCCTACGGCCTCGGCAAGCCCGAGATCGACGAGCTGATCAAGCGCGGCCGCACCGAGTCCGACCCCGCCGAACGCGACAAGATCTACGCCGAGTTGATCCGCAAGGTGAACGCCGAGCACACCCTGATCTACCTCTACCGCCAGAAGAACTACGTCGTCACCGGAAAGGACGTCGCGGGCCTGCGCGTCTACGGAGACGGCCTCGTCCGAGTCAAGGATGCGGGGTACGTCAAGTGACGACCGCTCAAGTCGCTGTCAAGAAAGCTCCGTTGAAGAAGTCCGGGCTGCTCTCCGGGCACCCGATGGCGGGGTACGTCCTCACCCGCATCCGGCAGTCCGTCATCACGATGTTCCTCGTGTCGATCGTCGTGTTCGCCGGCATCCGTGCGCTGCCCGGTGACCCGGCGCTCGCGCTCGCCGGTGAGGAGCGCAGCCCGAAGGCGCTCGCCGCGATCCGCTCCGCGTACGGGCTCGACGACAACATCGTGGTCCAGTACGGCCGGTTCATCGGGCACGCGCTCCAGGGCGACCTGGGCAACTCCTCGCGCACCGGGCTCCCGGTCTCCGACGCCATCGCGCAGGCGCTGCCCGTCACCCTCGAACTCGCCGCGCTGTCCCTGCTGTTGGCGATCATCCTCGGTGTCGGCGCCGGTGTCGTCGCCGCCGTGCGGCGCGGCAAGACGGCCGAGTGGATCGCGAACGCCCTTGCGCTCCTCGGGCTTTCGGTGCCGACGTTCTGGCTCGGCATCGTCCTCGTCCTCGCCTTCGCGATCGCCGTGCCGGTCTTCGCTGCCTCCGGCTTCGTCCCGTTCGGCACCGACCCGATCGACAACCTGCGCCGCATGGTGCTGCCCGCGATCGTCCTCGGCTCCGGGCTCGCCGCCGTCGTCATGCGCCAGACCCGCGCCGCGATGCTCGACTCGCTCTCCGCCGACTACGTGCGCACGGCCCGCGCCAAGGGCCTCTCGCGCCGCGAGGTGGTCGGCGGGCACGCGCTGCGCAACTCGCTCGTCACCGTCGTCACCGTGCTCGGCCTGCAACTCGGCCACCTGATCTCCGGCGCGGTCGTCACCGAGCAGATCTTCGTGCTCCCGGGCTTCGGCAAGCTCACCATCGACGCCGTCTTCACCCGTGACTACGCGACGCTGCAAGGCGTGGTGCTGTGCACGTCGTTCGCGTACATCTTCATCAACCTGCTGGTCGACGTGGCGTACTCGGTCATCGACCCGCGCATCCGGCTCGGAGGTGCCCGGTGACCACGCTGGCTCTCACAGGAATACGCACCCGGGCCGCCGGGAACGCCAAGCTGCGCGCCCTGCGCAAGAACAAGCTCGCCATGACCGGCGCCGTCATCGCCGCGATCTTCGTGCTCGCCGCGCTGTTCGCACCGCTCGTCGCCCCGTACGACCCCTCGCGCGCCAACTTCGAGGACGTGCTCGCCGCGCCGAGCTGGGCGCACTGGCTGGGCACCGACGACCTCGGGCGCGACCAGCTGTCCCGCGTCGTGTTCGGGGCCCGCGCCTCGATGCAGGTCGGCGTGCTCGCGGTCGTGCTCGCCTTCGTCGTCGGCGTCCCGCTCGGACTGCTCGCCGGGTACTACGGCAAGGTCGCCGACAGCGTCGTGTCCCGCGTCACCGACACGATGCTCGCCTTCCCGTTCCTGGTCCTGGCCGTCGGCCTCGCCGCCGTCCTCGGCCCCTCGCTCACCAACGCGACCATCGCGATCGGCATCTCGCAGATCCCGGCCGTCATCCGCATCTCCCGCGCCGAGACGCTCCGCCTCAAGCACGTGGACTACGTGGCCGCCGCCGTCGCCAACGGAGGCGGCGACGGCACCATCCTGTTCCGGCACATCCTGCCCAACGCCACGTCGGCGCTGATCGTGCAGGCCACCGTCGGCATCCCCACCGCCATCATCGGCGAGGCCCTGCTCAGCTTCCTCGGCCTCGGCGTGCAGCCGCCCGAGCCGTCCCTCGGCGTGATGCTGTCGTCCGCCCAGGCCTTCCTCGCGCCCGCGCCCTGGATGGCGGTCTTCCCCGGCCTCGCGGTCGTCGCCGCGACGCTGGCGTTCAACCTGCTCGGCGACGGCCTGCGCGACGTCCTCGACCCCCGTGGAGCGACCCGATGACCACTGAGACCCCTGAGATCTCCGACCCCGTCCTCAGCGTCCGGGACCTGTCGGTGTCCTTCCGCTCCGACACCCGCACCGTGCACGCCGTCGACCAGGTCTCCTTCGATCTGCGCGCCGGTGAAGTGCTCGCCGTGGTGGGGGAGTCGGGCTGCGGAAAGTCCGTCACCTCCATGGCCGTCATGGGCCTCCTGCCGCCCACCGCGCACATCAGCGGCTCCGTCCGGATCGGCGAGAAGGAGCTCGCGGGCGCGGACGACAAGGCGTACGGAAAGATCCGCGGCAACGACATCGCGATGATCTTCCAGGAGCCCATGACCTCCCTGAACCCGGTGCTCACCATCGGGCGGCAGATCGGCGAAGTGCTCCGCCGCCACCAGGGTCTCAACAAGAAGCAGGCACGCGTGCGTGCCGTCGAACTGCTCGACCTCGTGGGCATCCCCGCCCCTGCCGAACGCGTCGACGAGTACCCGCACCAGCTGTCCGGCGGCATGCGCCAGCGCGTCATGATCGCCATCGCGGTCGCCTGCGACCCCGCCGTCCTCATCGCCGACGAGCCGACGACCGCGCTCGACGTCACCGTGCAGGCGGGCATCCTGGAGGTGCTCCAGTCGCTGCGTGAGCGGCTCGGCACCGCCATCGTCCTCATCACGCACGACCTCGGCGTGGTGGCCGACACCGCCGACCGCGTGCTCGTCATGTACGCGGGCCGCCCCGTCGAACAGGCGCCGGTGCACGAGCTGTTCGCCGACCCCAAGCACCCGTACACGCGCGGGCTGCTCTCCGCCGTACTGCGGCCCGGCGGCGAGGGCAAGCGGCGGCTCCCCGAGATCCCCGGCCTCGTGCCGAGCCTCGACTCCCAGCCCGACGCCTGCACGTTCGCGCCGCGCTGCGCCCGCGCCGACGACACCTGTACGTCGAGCCGCCCCGGCCTCAAGGCCGTCGCCGCGGACGCCGGGGCCGACGCCCCGCACCGCGCCGCCTGCTGGCACCCGCACACCCTCCAGGAGACCGCGTCATGAGCCCTGCGACCTCTGAGAAGAGCACCACGGCCGCTGAGAAGAGCGCCACGGTGCTCGAACTCGTCGACCTGGAACGGCATTTCGCGGGCTCCGCAGGGACCGTACGCGCCGCCGATGGTGTCACCCTGACCGTCGGGCGCGGCGAGGTCGTCGGCCTCGTCGGCGAGTCCGGCAGCGGCAAGTCGACCGTCGGGCGCTGCGCCGTCCGCCTCGACGACCCCACCGGCGGCACCGTGCGCATCAACGGCACCGACGTCACCACCATGTCGAGGCGCGCCCTGCGGCCGCTGCGCAAGGACTTCCACCTGGTCTTCCAGGACCCGTCCTCCTCGCTCGACCCGCGGATGACCGTCGGCCAGATCATCGCCGAGCCGCTCAAGCTGCACGGCATCGCGAAGGGCGAGGCGGCACGCGCGCGTGCGGCCGAACTCCTCGACCAGGTGGGGCTGCGCCGCGAGCACGCCGACCGGCACCCGCACGAGCTCTCCGGAGGCCAGCGTCAGCGCATCTCCATCGCCCGCGCGCTGTCCGTCGAGCCGGACCTGTTGATCGCCGACGAGCCGACCTCCGCGCTCGACGTTTCCGTACAGGCCTCGGTCCTCAACCTCCTCGCCGACCTGCAACGGGACCGCGGCTTCGGCTGCCTGTTCATCACGCACGACCTCGCGGCCGTCGAGTACCTCGCCGACCGGATCGCCGTCATGTACCTCGGCCAGATCGTCGAACAGGCGCCAACGCGCGAGCTGTTCGCGGACCCGAAGCACCCCTACACGCAGGCGCTGCTCTCGGCGGCGCCCGTCCCGGACCCGACCACGCAGCGCAGCCGCGAACGCATCGTCCTCAGCGGCGAGTTGCCCAGCCCGCTGGCCCCGCCGGCCGGCTGCCGCTTCCACACGCGCTGCCCGCTCGCGGTCGACCGCTGCCGCACCGAGATCCCGGCCCTGCGCACGCTCGAGAGCGGCCGGGAGGTCTCCTGCCACCTCGTCGCGGACGACGGCACGGCCCCGGACGCGGCAGCGCCACCGGCCGCCCTGTCGGCAGCGTCTCGTACGATCCCCAGCACCCGCACCGCCACCAGCTAGGAGCCTTAGTTGTTCACCACCCGCCCGACCCTGCAGGGCACCTTCGGCATGGTGTCCTCCACGCACTACCTCGCCGCCCAGTCCGCGATGGCGGTCCTGGAGGACGGCGGCAACGCCTACGACGCCGCCGTTGCCGCGGGCTTCGTACTGCACGTCGTGGAGCCGCACCTGAACGGACCCGCAGGCGAGGTGCCGATCATCGTGGCGCCGACCGACGGAGACGTACAGGTGCTGTGCGGGCAGGGCGGAGCCCCGGCGGGCGCCACCGTCGCGCACTACAAGTCGCTCGGCCTGGACCTCGTCCCCGGCACCGGACCGCTCGCGGCAGCCGTCCCCGGCGCGTTCGACGCCTGGATGCTCCTCCTGAAGGACCACGGCACCAAGACCCTCGCCGAGGTCCTCAAGTACGCCATCGGGTACGCCGAGGAAGGGCACGCGCCCGTGGAGCGCGTCGGCGAGACCGTCGAGACGGTGCGCGAGCTGTTCGAGACCGAGTGGCCCTCGTCCGCCGAGGTCTACCTCGTCGACGGCAAGTCCCCCAAGCCCGGCGAACTGCTCCGCAACCCGCAGCTCGCCGCCACCTGGAAGCGCGTCATAGCCGAGTCCGAGGAGGCCGGCGGCACCGATCGCGACGCCCAGATCGAGGCCGCCCGGAAGCTGTGGCGCGAGGGCTTCATCGCCGAGGCGCTGGTCCGCCAGTCGCAGCGGCCCACGAAGGACACCAGCGGCGAGCGGCACACCGGCACGCTGGCCGCCGAGGACCTCGCGGGGTGGTCGGCGTCCTACGAGGCCCCGGCGACGTACGAGTGGAACGGCTGGACGCTGTGCAAGGCCGGCGGCTGGAGCCAGGGCCCCGCCTTCCTCCAGCAGCTCGCCCTGCTCCCGCCCGAACTGCCCGCCTACGGGTCCGCCGACTACGTCCACCTGCTCGTCGAGGGCTGCAAGCTCGCGATGGCGGACCGTGAGGCCTGGTACGGCGACGCCGATCCTTCCGGTGTCCCTCTGGACGCGCTGCTGTCGGACGAGTACAACGCCGCGCGCCGCGCCCTCGTCGACCTGGAGAAGGCCTCCCACGAGCTGCGTCCGGGCAGCCCGCTCGGCGCCGAGCCGCGCTTGAGTGCGCACGCCCACGCCGTGGCCGCCGGTGAGGAGGGCTTCGACGCCATGGGTGTCGCGGGCGCGGGCGAGCCGACCGTCGCCAAGAGCCCGACGTCCCCGGTGCCGGGCGAGCCCGACGTGAGCGAGGACGGGCTGACCCGCGGTGACACCTGCCACATCGACATCGTCGACCGCTGGGGCAACATGGTCGCCGCCACGCCCTCCGGCGGCTGGCTCCAGTCCAACCCGGTCGTTCCCGAGCTGGGCTTCCCGCTCGGCACCCGCCTCCAGATGACCTGGCTCGAGGAGGGCCTGCCGAACTCGCTCACGCCCGGCAAGCGCCCCCGCACCACGCTCACCCCGTCCCTCGCCCTGAAGGACGGCGTCCCGGTGATCGCCTTCGGCACCCCCGGCGGCGACCAGCAGGACCAGTGGCAGGTGCACTTCTTCCTCGCCGTGGCGCTGCGCGGGGCGGTGCGCGGCGGGCTCGACCTCCAGGGCGCCATCGACGCCCCGAACTGGCACAACGACTCGTTCCCCGGCTCCTTCTTCCCGCGCGGCATGCGGCCGGGATCGGTCACCGTCGAGTCCCGCATGAACGCGGAGGTCGTCGCCGAGCTGCGCCGCCGCGGCCACGACGTGACCATCGGCGACGCCTGGTCCGAGGGCCGCTTGTGCGCCGTCGCCCGGGACCCGCGCACCGGCGTCCTGTCGGCGGCGGCGAACCCGCGCGGCATGCAGGGCTACGCGGTCGGTCGCTGACCTGCGCCTTTGTCGGTGGCCCCTGGATGTCATCCAGGGGCCACCGGGCGTTCACCTGTCGTGGGGGCGTTGTCAGTGGGCTGTGTTCTCATGGAGACATGATCGAAACGAAGACGGAGAGCATCGAAGACTTTCCGACCACAGAAGAATTTTTGAACACGCACATCAACCACAAGCTCCTGACCGGCGTCGAGGACATCGTCCGCGCCGCCGCGGCCGCCGAGATCACCCCGCGCTTCCGCCGGCTCGGCGCCGACGAGATCGAGGAGAAGAGCGCGCCGCACGACCTCGTGACGGTCGCCGACAAGCGCGCCGAGGAGTACCTCACCCGCGAGCTCGCCGCCCTCCTGCCCGGCTCCGTCGTCGTCGGCGAGGAAGCGGTCGCGGCGGACCCGGCCTCCTACGAGGCGATCCAGGGCAGCGCCCCGGTGTGGATAGTCGACCCCGTCGACGGCACCCGCCAGTTCGTGCACGGCGACCCCGGCTTCTGCACCCTCGTCGCCCTCGCGCTCGACGGCGTGGTGCTCGCCTCCTGGACGTACGCGCCCGCGCTCGACGAGATGGCCGTGGCGGTCCGCGGCCGGGGCGCACGGCTCAACGGAGAGGTGCTGCACGCCGGACCCCCGGCCCCCGGCACCGACCTGCGGGTCGCGACCTCGCACCCCGACTTCACGACCGACGAGCAGAAGCGCTCTCTGCTGGGCCTGTGGACGGACGGCGTCGCGCCGCGCCCGTGCGGTTCGGCGGGCCTGGAGTACCTGGGCATCGCCCGCGGCACGGTGGACGCGATCGCGTTCGGCTGGGAGCTGGCCTGGGACCACGCGGCCGGGATGCTCCTGGTCGAGGAGGCCGGCGGGGCACACCTCACGCGCGCCGGGATCCCGTTCTCGATCCGCGGCGGAAACGCGCTGCCGTTCACCGCGGCGCGGGACGCGGAGACCGCGCGGCGGGTGACGGGATTGCTGGCGGGCCGAGCCGGGGCCTCTTGAGCCTCTTGACCAGCGCCGTGGTTGCGGACTCGGGGCTCTGCCCCGGACCCCGCGCCTCAATCGCCGGCGGGGCTTGGATGGGTGACCCGCGGACCGGCGCTGTCGGTGGCTCGGCATATCCTGTCAGGGCAGTGGCCATCGGCTGACAAAGGAGTCCGAAGGTGCCGTCGATGCTCGATGCCGTCGTGGTGGGTGCGGGGCCGAACGGGCTGACCGCAGCCGTTGAACTGGCCAGGCGCGGCTTCTCCGTTGCCGTGTTCGAGGCCGAGAGCACGGTGGGCGGTGGCGCCCGCACGGAGGAGCTGACGCTCCCCGGCTTCCGCCACGACCCGTGCTCGGCCTCCCACCCGCTGGGCATCAACTCCCCGGCGTTCAGGGACCTCCCCCTGGACCGCTACGGCCTCGACTGGGTCCACCACGAACTGCCGATGGCGCACCCGTTCCCCGACGGCAGCGCGGCCATCCTGTCCCGGTCCGTCGCCGAGACCGCGGCGTCCTTCGGCCCGCGCGACGCGGGCGCGTACCGCCGCCTGATCGAGCCGTTGCTGCCGCACTGGGACGCGCTGGTCAAGGACTTCATGTCGCTGCCGCTCAGCGCGCTGCCCCGCGACCCGGTCACGCTCGCCCGGTTCGGCCTCGTCGGCCTGCCGCCGTCGACGTGGCTGATGCGCCGCTTCCGCGACGAGAAGGCCCCCGCCCTCCTCTCGGGCCTCGTCGCCCACGTCATCGCGCCGCTCGGCGGCTTCGCGACCTCCGCGATCGGCCTGGTCTTCGCCCTCGCCGCGCACGCGCGCGGGTGGCCCGTCGCGCGCGGCGGCTCCCAGTCGATCTCCGACGCCCTCGCCGCCTACCTGAAGGACCTCGGCGGCGCCATCCACACCGACTACGAGGTGAAGCGGCTCGACGACCTGCCGCCCGCCCGCGCCTACATCTTCGACACGTCGCCGAAGGCCCTCGCCAGGATCGCCGGACTCGGCGGCTATTACGACCGCTTCCGGTACGGCGCGAGTGTCTTCAAGGTCGACTACGCGCTCGACGGCCCTGTGCCGTGGACCGCGAAGGAGGCCAGGACCGCGGGGACGGTGCAGGTCGGCCCGTACCAGTCGGACATCGGCAGGGCGCTGAACGCCGCGTCCCGCGAGGGCCGCGGCCCCGAGGCGCCGTTCCTCATCACGGTGCAGCCGACCGTCGCCGACCCCACGCGCGCCCCCGAGGGCAAGCACACGTTCTGGACGTACGGGCACGTGCCGAACGGCTGGGACGGCGACCTCACGGACGCCATTGAGCGCCAACTGGAGCGCTTCGCCCCGGGGTTCAGGGACCTGGTCCTCGCGCGCGCGACGGCGGGCCCGCCCGAACTCGCGGTTCGCAACGCGAACTATGTGGGCGGCGACATCGCGTCCGGCGCGGCCAGCGGTCTCCAGCTCCTGCTGCGCCCCAAGCTGTCCCTCTCCCCGTACACGACGCCGCACCCCGCGGTGTACATCTGCTCCTCGGCCTCCCCGCCGGGGCCGGGCGTCCACGGCATGTCGGGCCACAATGCCGCGAAGGCGGTGTGGAAGCGGCTGCGCCTTTCAAGCCCCGCCGGCGATTGAGGCGCGGGGTCCGGGGCAGAGCCCTGAGGCGTAGGACCGGCCGACGTACATGTCGAATTTCCGCCAGCCACCCGGCTCACCATGCCCGACGCTAGTCACATGCACACCGACACCGACCGTTGCGTACGCGCAGTCCAAGCCAAGGACACCCGGTTCGACGGAGTCTTCTTCACCGCCGTGTTGACGACCCGCATCTACTGCCGCCCCGGCTGCCCGGTCGTGCCGCCCAAGCCGCGCAACATGCGGTTCTACCCGAGCGCCGCCGCCTGCCAGCAGGCCGGATTCCGGGCCTGCAAGCGGTGCCGCCCCGACACCACCCCCGGCTCCCCGGAGTGGAACCGGCGCGCCGACCTCACCGCCCGCGCCATGCGCCTCATCGGCGACGGCGTGGTGGACCGCGAGGGCGTCCCCGGACTCGCCCGCCGCCTCGGCTACAGCGCCCGCCAGATCGAGCGGCAGCTCCTCGCCGAGCTGGGCGCGGGCCCGCTCGCCCTGGCGCGGGCACAACGCGCCCAAACGGCCCGTCTCCTCATCGAGACCAGCCAACTCCCCCTCTCGGACGTGGCGTTCGCCTCCGGCTTCGCCTCGATCCGGGCCTTCAACGACACGGTCCGCGAGGTCTACGCGTTGTCGCCGACGGAGCTGCGGACGCGCGTACCCCAGGGGCGGGCGAGCGCCCCGGGAGTGCTCGCGCTGCGACTGCCGTTCCGCCAGCCCCTCAACCCCGACAACCTCTTCGGCCACCTCGCCGCGACCGCCGTACCCGGCGTGGAGGAGTGGCGCGACGGTTCCTACCGGCGCACCCTCCGCCTGCCGCACGGCCACGGCATCGCGACGCTCACACCGCCGGGCACGCCCACGGCGACGTACGTCGCCTGCCGCCTGATCCTCACCGACCAGCGCGACCTCACTGTGGCCATCAGCCGCTGCCGCCGCATGCTGGACCTGGACGCGGACCCGGTCGCGGTCGACGACCAGCTCCGCACCGACCCGCTCCTGGCGCCACTCGTCGACAAGGCGCCCGGCCGCCGCGTGCCGCGCACCGTCGACGAGGCCGAGTTCGCGGTACGCGCCGTGCTCGGCCAGCAGGTCTCGACGGCAGCCGCCCGCACCCACGCGGCCCGCCTCGTCCTCGCCCACGGTGAACCCGTCGACGACCCCGAGGGCGGCCTCACCCACCTCTTCCCGTCCCCGACGGCCCTCGCCTCCCTCGACCCGGAGTCGCTCGCGCTGCCCCGCAGCCGCCGCACGACTCTCACCACTCTCGTACGCCAACTGGCCGACGGTGAGCTGGTGTTGGGGCCCGAGTCCGACTGGGAAGAGGCCCGCGCCCGGCTCGCCGAGCTGCCCGGATTCGGGCCCTGGACCATCGAGGCGATCGCCATGCGCGCCCTCGGCGACCCGGACGCGTTCCTGCCCACGGACCTCGGAATGCGCCGCGCGGCCCAGGAGTTGGGCCTGCCGCACACCCCGGCGGCGCTGACCGCACGGGCGGCGGCGTGGCGCCCCTGGCGCGCGTACGCGACCCAGTACCTGTGGGCGACCGACGGCCACCCGATCAATTTCCTTCCCGCGTAAGGGGAAACGAGTCATGCAACCGCACAAGCAGCACACGCTCATCGACAGCCCCTACGGCGTCCTCACCCTCGTATCCACCGACGGCACCCTCTCCGGTCTCTACATGGAGGACCAGCGCCACCGCCCGCCGCAGGAGACCTTCGGTACCCGCGACGAGCGCCCGTTCGGTGCGGTCATCGACCAGCTGAACGCCTATTTCCAGGGCGAGTTGACGGAGTTCGAGCTGCCGCTCGACCTCCACGGCACCCCGTTCCAGCGCTCGGTCTGGGCGCAGCTCCAGCGGATCCCGTACGGCGAGACCCGTACGTACGGGGAACTGGCCGAGGCGCTCGGCAAGCCGGCCGCCTCCCGCGCCGTGGGCCTCGCCAACGGCAAGAACCCCGTCGGCGTCATCGTCCCCTGCCACCGAGTCATCGGCGCGAACGGCGACCTCACCGGCTACGGCGGCGGCCTCGACCGCAAGCGCCGCCTGCTGGCCTTCGAGCGCTCCGCCGACACGGCCGCCGCCCTGTTCTAACCCTCGTAGACCCCGTACGACGGCAGTCCCGCCGTGGCGAAGACGTGCACGGACAGGCCGCCCGCGGTGGAGCGCTGACCGATCGGGTGCAGGCCCGCCGGAGTGCCGCCCTCCGGGAACAGGCGGCGGCCCCGGCCGACCACGACGGGCGCGATCGCGAGGCGCAGCTCGTCGACGAGGCCCGCCGCGAGCAGCGACTGCGCGAGCCGTGCGCTGCCGTGGATCTGCAGCTCACGGCCGGGCTGCCGCTTCAGGGCGTCGACCTCGGCGGCGATGTTGCCCGCGAGGATCGTGGTCGGATTCCAGTCGGCCCCGGTCAGGCTCTGCGTGGCGACGTACTTCGGCAGACCGTTCATGATCTTCGCGAAGGGGTGGTCGGTCATCGCAGGCCAGTCCCGCGCGAAGTTCTCGTACGTCCGGCGACCGAACAACAGTCCGTCCGCCTCGCCGAGCCAGCCCTCGGCGATCCCCATGAACTCCTCGTCCACATACGGCACGAACCAGCCGCCGCGCGTGAACCCGTCGCTGGTGTCCTCGTCCGGGGAGCCAGGTCCCTGCGACACACCGTCCAGCGTGAGGAACTCCTGCACCACCAGCTTCATCGCGCACCGCTTCCGTTGGAGGACCGTGCCCCCACCCTGCCGCAGGGCGGGGGCACGCGCAGGTCAGTTCTTCGCTTCCGCGTGCACCGGTTTCGGGATCAGCATCGACGTGAACAGGGCCGCCACGATGAGCACGAGACCCGCGACGACACCGGCGCTGTAGCCGCCGACCGAGGTGCCGTCGGTGGGGGCGACCGAGTCCATCGCCGCGTAGAGGATCACGAAGCTGAGGCCCGAACCGAGGTTGAAGCAGCCCGCGTTGAGGCCCGGCAGGAAGCCGGGGTTCTCGGTCGGGGAGAGCACGATGCCCAGGCCGTTCAGCATGATGTTGGCCATGCCCGCGTACGTGACACCCAGCAGGATCGACACCGCGAGGAGCAGGCCCGAGGAGTCCGTCTGGAGGGTCAGCAGCGCCAGGACGGTGGAGACCGCCGTGGCGATCAGCCCGGTCCGCAGGATGAGGCCGTAGCCGTACGTCGCCGCGAGCCGTCCCGAGATCGGGCCCATGGCCAGGCCCGCGAGCGCGTAGGGGGTGAGCGTCCACCAGGTCGCGCCCTCGGCGCCGAGGCCGAGCCCCACCGAGGTGTCCTGCGCGAAGCCGGGCAGCAGCCCGTTCATGATCGCGAAGACGCCGGTCATGGTGAGCATCGTCGACAGCAGCAGCGACCAGGTGGCGCGGCGCTTCAGCAGATGCGTGGTGACCAGCGGGTGCGGGGAGCGGTTCTCCATCCGCCAGAACGCCCAGAACGCGAGCGCGGCCACGACAAGGAGGCCGATCGCGAGCGGCCAGTTCGCGGCGGCCAGCTTGCCCGCCTCGTTGAAGGCGATCAGGAGCGCGCCGACCGAGATCACCAGGAGCAGCACGCCCGGCCAGTCCATGCGTGGCCGTTCGGCCGCGCGGGATTCCGGGGCCAAGAAGCGTACGAGCAGGGCCGAGACGGCCGCGAAGGCGGTCATGACCCAGAAGATCGACGCGTAGCCGTAGTGCTCGGCGAGGGAGCCGCCCGCGAACGAGTCGACGCCCGCGATGCCGCCGTTGATGGCGGTGACGATGCCCATGAGCGTGCCGTACCGCTTCGGGTCGGGGACCTCGACGCGCAGCATGATCAGGGCGAGCGGGATCGTCGGGCCCGAGGCGCCCTGGATGACACGGCCCACGGCGAGCATCCCGACGGACGTCGCGAGCGCGGAGATCACACACCCGACGGCCATCAGGACCATCATCCCGGTGAGCACCTTGCGGCGGCCGATCAGATCGCCGAGGCGCGGCAGGAACAGCGAGAACAGCGCGGCGGCCGTGAAGAACGCGGTCTGCGTGACACCGATCGCGGACGCGGAGGTGTCGAGTTCGTCCGCCATCGTCGCGAGCGCCGGGCTGAGCATCGAGGCGTTGAGCTGGAAGGCGAAGCTGGCCGCGAGCAGCGCGACCATGAGGGCGCCGATGCGGGCCGGGCGGCCCGCGCCGGGGCCGTCGGCCGCGGAGTGGGGGGAGGCGGCGACGCTCATGCTGCCGGCGCTCCGTCCCCGTCCGGCTCACCGATGCGGACCAGCGCGTCGACCACGAGGTTCCAGAACCGCTCGTGGTCCAGGTCGACGGCGACCTGCGTGTGGCAGTCGTCGGGCGCGGGCGCGCGCAGGTCGGTGACGGTCATACCGAGCGTGAGGGAGCCGCGCAGCTCGACGTCGACGGGCGCCTTGCGGACGGTCATGACGCTCGGGTCGATGACGTACGCGACGGCGCACGGGTCGTGCACGGGCGGGTGCTCGAAGCCCTGGTGCTCGCGGTAGGTCTCGCGGAAGAACTCGAGCAGTTCGAGCACGAACCCCGCGGGCTTCGTGCCGACGGCGGCGATCTTCTTCTCGACCTCGGGGGTGGCGAGCGCCTGGTGGGTGAGGTCGAGCCCGACCATGGTGACCGGCCACGGTTCGTTGAAGACGATGTGCGCGGCCTCGGGGTCGATCACGATGTTGAACTCGGCGACCGGGCTCCAGTTGCCCTCGTGGTAGCCGCCGCCCATGAGCACGACCTCGCGCACCCGCTCGACGATGCGGGGCTCCTTGCGGGCGGCGAGTGCGATGTTCGTGAGGCCCGCGGTCGGCACGATGGTGATCTCACCGGGCTCGTGCGCCATCACCGTGTCGATGATCAGGTCCACCGCGTGCCGCTCGTCGAGCTCGAACAGCGCGTCCTGGAGCGCGGGTCCGTCGAGTCCCGTGTCGCCGTGGATCTCGGGCGCGGTCTCGATCGTACGGATCAGGGGCCGCGGGCAGCCCGCCGCGAACGGCACCCCGGTGATTCCGGCGATCGCCGCGACGGAGAGGGCGTTGCGCGTCACCTTCTCGAGGGTCTGGTTGCCGACGACGGTGGTCACGGCGACGAGGTCGATGTCGGGGTTGCCGTGCGCGAGCAGCATGGCGACCGCGTCGTCGTGACCCGGGTCGCAATCGAGGATGATCTTCCTGGCCAACGGTTCGAGCCCCTTTGCTCTGGTTACGGAAACTGTCCACGGAAACATCCCTTGCCGCCACGCGAGATGTCAACGCGCGTAGATGTGAGAAAGATCGAGAATTCCAGGTGACGGAAGGGGGCGTTCCGGTGGGACGTCGCCGGTCCGCGGGCCGGACGGCCATGGGCAGCGGGCCCCTCCTGCGGTTAAGGTCGCAGCGGCGCGACTGCCTTGCCTCGTGCAAGGCGCAACAGCAAGGGGAGAGCAAGGTGGCGGACGCTGCACAGGCCGCGCGGCACGTGTTGATCGCGGCGGACAAGTTCAAGGGCTCGCTCACCGCCGTGCAGGTCGCACAGCGGGTGACGGCGGGTCTGCACCGTGTCGCGCCCGAGGTCACGGTGGAGTCCGTGCCGGTCGCGGACGGCGGGGACGGGACGGTGGCGGCGGCGGTCGCCGCCGGGTTCGAGCGCCGCGAGGTCCCGGTGACCGGGCCCCTCGGCGAGCCGGTCGTCGCGGCGTACGCGCTGCGCGAGGGCACGGCCGTCGTGGAGATGGCGGAGGCATCGGGCCTTCAACTCCTCCCCGAGGGCGAGTTCGCGCCGCTGACGGCGACGACGTACGGGTCCGGCGAGGTGATCACCGCCGCGCTCGACGCCGGGGCGCGCTCGATCGTGTTCGGCGTGGGCGGCAGCGCCACGACGGACGGCGGTGCGGGGATGCTGGCCGCGCTCGGCGCGCGGCTCCTCGACGCGGAGGGCGAGCCGGTCGGACCCGGCGGTGGCGCGCTCGCGAACCTCGCTTCGGCCGATCTGTCGGGGCTCGACGCACGCCTTGCCGAGGTCGACCTCGTCCTGGCGAGCGACGTCGACAACCCGCTGACCGGGCCGAAGGGCGCGCCCGCGATCTACGGTCCGCAGAAGGGCGCCACCCCGGAGAACATCGCCGAGCTGGACACCGCGCTCACCCACTTCGCCAAGGTGCTCTCCGAGTCGATCGGGCCGAAGGCGCTCGAGTACGCGGAGTCGCCGGGAGCCGGCGCCGCGGGTGGCATCGGGTACGGGGCGCTGGTCGGACTCGGCGCGAGCTTCCGGCCCGGTATCGAGGTCATGCTCGACGTCCTCGGCTTCGCGCCCGCGCTGGAGCGGGCCGAACTCGTGATCACCGGCGAGGGTTCGCTGGACGAGCAGACGCTGCACGGCAAGGCGCCCGCGGGTGTCGCCGCGGCGGCCCGGGCGGCGGGCGTCGAGGTCGTCGCGGTCTGCGGCCGCCTGGCCCTCCCCGCGGAGGCCCTCGGCCGGGCGGGTATCCGCCGGGCGTACGCACTCACCGACGTGGAGCCGGACGTGTCCCGCTGCATCGCCGAGGCGGGCCCCATCCTGGAGTCCGTGGCGGAACGCATCGCGACGGACTTCTTGCGCTGAGCCGGGGGTCTCGGCTGTACCGGGGTCGGCGCCACTGGTGATGGGTGCGCGGCACCGTGGCGCCGCCTTGCCCACCCTGCCGCCCAAGGCGGAGCGGCACCATCAAGCCCGGGCTGGCAAATTCAAGCCCCGCCGGCGTTTGAGGCGCATCTTTCGAGCCCCTGCGGCGATTGAGCGGCGGGGTCCGGGGCGGAGCCCCGTGGCCTCACCCCGGTGACAAGCGGTACGCGTCGAGCGCCAAGGTCATCTCCATCAGATCCCGCGGCCTCGACAGCGACCGCGACGTCAACTGCTCCAGCCTCCGCAGCCGGTTGAAGACCGTGTTGCGGTGGCAGTAGAGCCGCCCCGCCGCCCGCCCCGCCGACCCCTCGCACGCCAGCCACGCGTCCAACGTCTCCAACAGGACTGCCCGGTCGGCCGGTTCCAGGGTCAGCAGCTCGCCGAAGACCCCGGACACCAGCCGCTGGGCCAGGTCCGGCTGGCTCACCACCAGGGCCGTCGGCATCCGCTCGTCCAGGCGCACCACCCCCGTCGTCTCCGGAGGACAGGTGCGCAGCGCGAGCTCGGCCAGGCGGCGGGCGTGGCCGAGCTCGGCGAGCCCCTTGACGACAGGGCTGACCCCGCCCGGCCCCGGACAGCGGCCGTCGAGCAGCGCCGCCAGATCGTCCAGCGTGCGCCCCGCCCCGAGCGCCGCAACCCCCACCTCGCAGTCCGCCCGCATCCGCCACACGAACCGGCACCGCGGGTCCTGGATCCGCCGGTGGAACGCCTCGCGCCCGCCCTGTCGCTCCACCCGGAGCACGACGACGGCGTACGGGCCGTGCTCGGGCAGGTCGAGACCGGCCGCCGCGCGCGCCGCGAGGCCCGGCGCCGGACGGCCGTCGAGGAGCGCGTCGAGCAGCGCCTGCGTCTGCTCGTCGGTACGGCGCCGCAGCTCCAACTCCGTTGCCCGGTACGACTCCGAGGCCGCCTCGGCCTGCGCGTCGACCGCCGCCCACACCATCGTCGCCGACCGCATCAGAGCCTTCAGCCGCGCCGGTTCGCCGCCCGCGCTCTCCATCAGGGCGTCCCAGACGAGGTAGCCGGCGTTGCGGTAGGCGTGGATCAGGAGATCGAGCGGCAGTCCCTGCCCGGCCCGGCGCCGGCCCGCGTCCTCGGCGTACTCCAGGTCCCTGCGCGCCGAGTCGCGCGGCGCCGAGATCGTCTCGACGCCGATGCGCATCGCCTGCTCGGCCTCCCGCCACTGGTCGTCGTAGGGCAGCACGCGCGCGTAGACGTCCGAGTACGCGAAGAGCTGCCGCAGATGCTCGTCGACGAGCTCCGGCACCCGCTCGAGCAGCGTGCCGCAGGCCTCCTTCAGCAGCTTCCAGTCCTGCCCCGTGCGGTGTTTGCGTGCGCCCATCGCCCCTCCCCAACTACGCGTAAAGCGGCGGCAAAGGACCGACTTGCCTGTGCGGAGGATGCCACCCGCCCCGCGTCCCCGGCAGGCCCCTGACACGCGGTCTTGTGCGCGGGCACAACCGGGGCGGGCGGGCGCTGGGCCCGCGCAGCGATTCGGGGGCCGCCCGTGGACGGGCCGTCCGTGCGGTGCTGTCGTGAGCGCCACCGGTCCAGGACCACCGGGCCAGGGAGGGACGCACACAGTGACCGATGTGAGCAGGACAGAAGAACCAGGGCTTGTCGTCGACGACATGTCCGTCGGCTACGGGCCCGTCCGCGCGCTGCGCGGTGTGAGCCTGGAGGTGCCGGCGCGCTCCGTCGTCGCGGTGCTCGGCGGCAACGGCGCGGGCAAGACGACGCTGCTGCGAGCCGTGTCGCGCACCCTCGGCTTCCACGGCGGGGCGGTGACGTCCGGCACGGTGGACTTCGGCGGGAATGGGGTCTCCCCTGCTCGAACGGAGTTGAGAGCTCGGGGAAGGATCGGCGGTCTGTCCGCCGACCGTGTGGTCGCCGCCGGGATCTGCCAAGTCCCGGAGGGACGGCGGGTGTTCGCGCGGATGACCGTCGCGGACAATCTGCGGGCCGGGGCGCTCGGCTCGCACGGTTCGCGGGCCGACAAAGCGGCGGCGCTGCGGCGCGTGCACGAACTGTTCCCCGTGCTCGCCGACCGGGCGCAGCAGCGGGCGGGCCTGCTGTCCGGCGGCGAGCAGCAGATGCTAGCGGTGGGCCGCGCCCTGATGGCCGGGCCGAAACTGCTGCTCCTGGACGAACCCTCGCTGGGCCTCGCCCCGTTGATGGCCGCCCGGATCGCCGACACGATCCGCGAGATCAACGCGCAGGGCGACCGCTCGGTCTCCGTACTCCTCGTCGAACAGAACGCGGCGCTTGCGCTGCGGCTCGCCTCGTACGCGTACGTCCTGGAGGTCGGCGAGATCACCCTGCACGGCCGCGCCGACGAACTCGCCGGATCCGACGAGGTACGCCGCCGCTACCTGGGCGTGGTCGACGAGACGGCCGCGTCGGACGCCGCGGCCGCCACCGGCGGTGCCGCGCACCCGCCGACGCTGAGCCGCTGGGGAGGCACGCAATGACCGACGTACCGCCCCTGTACGTAAGGGACTTGACCGTACGGTTCGCCGGCCTCACCGCCCTCGACTCCATCGGCCTGACCGTCGAACCGGGCACGGTGCACGCCGTCATCGGACCGAACGGCGCGGGCAAGTCCACCACCTTCAACGTCCTGTCCGGCGTCTATCGGGCCACCTCCGGCACCGTCCACCTCGGCGAGCACGAACTCACCGGCCTGCCCCCGCACCGCATCGCCGAACTCGGCGTCGCCCGCACCTTCCAGAACCTCGCCCTGCCACCGCACGCCACGGTCGCCGACAGCCTGCTGCTCGGCCGGCACCGGCTGACCCGTGCGGGCTTCGTCGCGGCGGGCCTGCGCCTGCCGTCGGCGGCCCGCGAGGAACGCGCCCACCGTGAACGGGCCAGGGAGATAGCCGAGTTCGTCGGTATCGCCGATCAACTCGCCACCCCCACCGGCTCGTTGCCCTACGGCGCGCAGAAGCTCGCCGAACTCGCCCGCGCCCTGTGCATGGAGCCGCGGCTCCTCCTCCTCGACGAGCCCGTCGCCGGCATGACCGCCGACGAACGCCGCCGCACCGCCGCCGTCATCGCGGGCGTCCGCGACAGCCTCGGCATCTCGATCGTCCTGGTCGAACACGACATGGGCGTCGTCATGCGGCTCGCCGACGAGGTGACCGTCCTCGACTTCGGCCGCCGCATCGCGGGCGGGCCCCCGGAGCGCGTGCAGAACGACCCGGCGGTCGTCCAGGCATACCTGGGCGCGCCCGACGACTCGCGGGACCACACCGGAGGGGCCGTATGACCACGTTTCTCGAACTCCTCATCAACGGCGTCTCCATGGGCTCCGTCTACGCCCTCATCGCGCTCGGCTTCGTCGTCATCTTCCGGGCCACCGAGGTTGTCAACTTCGCCCACGCTTCGCTGCTGCTCGCCGGCGGCTACGTCATCGCGTCGCTCCACGACAACATCGGGTTCTGGCCCGCCGTCGGTGTCGGCATCGCGGCCGCGGCCGTCGTCGGCGCCGCCGTCGAGTTCCTCGTGATGCGGCGCTACCGGGGACGCGACCACAGCGTCCTCGCCATCGTCACCATCGGCGTCGACATCCTCCTGACCACCGAACTCACCCGCCGCCTCGGCACGGACGTGCTCGCCATGGGGGACCCGTGGGGCGATGCCGTGCTCACCGTCGGCGGGGTCTCCATCGCACACACCCGGATCGCCGCGCTCGCGGCGGCGGCCCTGCTCATCACCGCGTTCCTGCTCACGTTCCGCTACACCTCGTGGGGCGTCGCGATGCGCGCCGCCGCCGAGAGCAGCGAGACCGCCGCGCTGATGGGCGTACGGCTCGGGCGGGTGTCGCTCGGCGCATGGGCGGTGGCGGGCGGGCTCGCGGCCGTCGCGGCGCTGTTCCTGACCGTGTTCCCGACGCCGGGCCTCGAACGGGCCACGTCACTGGCCGCGTTGAAGGCCTTCCCCGCCGCGATCCTCGGTGGGCTCGACTCCACCACCGGCGCGCTCGTCGGCGGCCTCATCGTCGGCGTCACCGAGTCCCTCGCCGCCGGCTACCAGAGCGAACTCGCCTTCATGGGCCGCGGCCTCGGCGACCTCGCGCCCTATCTCGTGATGACCGTGATCCTGCTGCTGCGGCCCTCGGGGCTCTTCGGGACGAAGGAGCTCGCCCGTGTCTGACGTACTCGCCTCGGATGCCACACGAGCCAAGCCACGCACTACGTACGGCAGTTCACTTCGCGTCCTCCTCTCGCGACGCCGTACGTACGTCATCGCGGCCTGCGCCCTCCTGCTGCTCGCCCTGCCGTTCTACCTGGAGCGCTTCTGGTTGCAGGCGGGCCTGTTCGCCATGGCCGCCGCCATCGGTGCCATCGGGCTCAACCTGCTGACCGGCGCGACCGGGCAGCTCTCCATGGGCCACGCCTTCTTCCTCGCCGTCGGCGCCTACGGGTACTGCGTGTTCGCGGGGGAGCGGGGGCAGACCCTTAACGGGCTCGGCCTTCCGTCGTGGCTGGCCGCCGTGCTCGCGGTGCTCGTCGCGGGTGTCGCGGGCGGCCTGTTCAGCCCCATCGCGGGCCGCCTCAAGGGCGCGTACCTCGGCATCGCGACCCTCGCCCTGATCTTCATCGGGCAGCACGTCCTGTTCAACGCCGAGGACCTGACGGGCGGCGCGAACGGGCGCGACGTACCCGCCATGAGCCTGTTCGGCCTCACCTTCGACGAAAGTCAACTCACGGTCGCGGGCGTGCCGTTCGGCGCCTCCGAGAAGCTCTGGTACCTGGGCCTTCTGCTCACGCTCGGCTGCGGACTCTTCGCCCGCGGCGTGCTGCGCGGACGGCCGGGGCGCGCCCTCAACGCGATCCGCGACCACCGGATCGCGGCCGGGGTACTCGGCGTGCCGGTCGCCCGCTACCGCGGCTTCGTCTTCGTGCTGTCGTCGATGTATGCGGGCCTCGCGGGCGTCCTGCTCGCCCTGGTCTTCCAGCGCACCGTGCCCGACTACTTCGGCATCACGCTCTCCCTCGAATACCTCGCCATGATCGTCATCGGCGGCCTCGGATCCGTGGCGGGCGCCGTCGTCGGCGCGGCCTTCGTCTCGCTGCTGCCGCAACTGCTCACCCGCTACAGCGACGCCCTGCCCCTCGTCTCCGCCCCCGGCACGGGCGGTGTGGCCCCCGGCGAGGCGTCCCGCTATCTGTACGGCGCCGCCGTCGTGGCGGTGGTCCTTTTCCTACCCGGCGGACTTGTGCGGCTTTCCGCCCTGCGCGCCAGGAAACACCCTCAGGAGGACGCATGACCCGATCTCATTCGCACCGCCGCACCCGAACGCTCACGGTGACCGCCGTGGCCGCCCTGCTCGCGCTGACCGCCGCGTGCAGCTCCAAGGCCGAGGACGGCGGGGGCGGCGACAAGCAGAGCGCCGGCGGCATCAAGACCGGCAAGGGCATCACCGGCAAGACGATCAACCTCGGCGTCCTCACCGACATGACCGGCGTCTACGCGACGCTCGGCAAGAGCGTCACCCAGGCGCAGCAGCTGTACGTGAAGCAGTTCAACGCAGCGGGTGGCGCCTGCGGTTACAAGGCCAAGCTCACCGTGCGCGACCACGGCTACGACCCGCAGAAGGCCGTCGCCGGTTACACGGAGCTCTCACCCGACGTGCTCGGCTTCCCGCAGTTCCTCGGCTCGCCGTTCGTGGCCGCCGTCAAGAGCCGCATCGGCCAGGACAAGGCCCTCGTACTGCCGCAGGCCTGGTCGGCACACCTGCTCGGCAGCCCGTACGTGCGCGTCATCGGCTCGACGTACGACATCGAGACGATCAACGCGATCGACTTCCTGATGAAGGAGAAGGGCCTGAAGAAGGGCGACAAGCTCGGCCACGTCTACTTCGAGGGCGACTACGGCGAAAACGCGCTCCAGGGCTCCCAGTACATGGCGAAGGAGGCCGGGCTCACCGTCGTCGAGCAGAAGATCAAGCCGACCGACAACGACATGACCGCGCAGGTCTCCGCCCTGAAGAAGGCCGGCGTCAAGGGCGTCGTGATCAGCGCGGGCCCGCGCCAGGCGGCCTCCCTCGTCGGCGTCGCGGCCGCGGCGAAGCTGAACGCGCCCATCATCGGCAACAACTCGGCCTACTCTCCCCAGCTGTTGGGAACCCAGGCGGCCCCGGCCCTCCTGAAGAACTATTGGGTCGCCTCCCCGTCGCTGCCCATCGGCGCGGACACCCCGGAGGCGAAGAAGCTCGTCGCCGACTACAAGGAGGCGTACCCGAAGGACTCGCTCGACAACGGCGTCGTCGCGGGCTGGACCGCCGCGGCCGTGTTCGGCGAGGCCCTGAAGAAGGCCTGCGAGGGCAAGGACCTCACACGGGAGGGCGTCGACAAGGCCCTGTTGTCCCTGAGCGACTTCGAGAACGGCTTCGGCGTCACCCAGGACTTCAGCGCCCCGAAGGCCCCGTCCTCACACGAATCGGTGATCCTCCAGCCCGACAAGTCGGCGGTCGGCGGCATGAAGGTCGTCCGTCAGCCGTCCGAGTCCGAGGAGGCCAAGGGCTTTACACCCAAGGCGAGTTGACGACCGCGTGTATCGGCCGCGCCAGGCGCGCACGGCTGCGCCCGGCCCGGCCGATACACATACGGTCACCCCGAAAACACGTGGACCGCCGACACGTCGCCACGGGACACTCCGATGTCCGGCCCCACCTCACGGCCGGAAACCCACACCCCTCCAACACCCAAGGGACGGGATCGGATTGACCTCATTGCGCGAAGTGCCACCGAGCCGCGGTTCGGTACTGCTCGCACTCCGCTACTACGGACGGGAGCTGGCGCGGGCGCGCCGGTTCGCGGTCCCCGCGATGCTGCTGCCCGCGCTCGGCAACATCGGCCTCTTCTACCTGGCGCCGCTCGTCGTCGCCAAGCTCGTCGGCCACCTCGCCGACGGCGGCGAGCGCACCGTTCACGCGATGCTGCCGTACGTCCTCACCTTCGCCGGCGTGCTCCTTGCCGCCGAGGCGCTGTGGCGCATCGGATTCCACTGCATCAATCGGCTCGAGGCGGGCGCCATCTCGCGCCTGTACGTGATCGGCATGGACGAGCTGTACGCGAAGGACGCCACGTTCTTCCACGACAACTTCGCCGGCTCGCTCACCAAGCGCGTCCTGAGCTTCGCCTCCCGCTTCGAGGAGTTCGCCGACGTACTGATCTTCAACGTGATGGCCAGCTTCGTACCGATCATCTTCGGTTCGGTCGTGCTGTGGCGGTACGAGCCCTGGCTCGTCGTCGTACTCCTGGCGATGATCGCGATCACCGGCCTGTGCGTACGGCCCCTGATCCGGCGCCGCCAGAAGCTGGTCAACGCGCGCGAAGCGGCCTTCACCCACATGTCGGGGCACGTCGCCGACAGCCTGATGAACATGGAGACGGTCCGCGCCTTCGCCGCAGAGGAGCGCGAGGCCGCCGAGCACCGGGAGCGGGTCGCGGACGCGCGCGGCCACATCCTGCGGGCCTGGGACTACGGCAACCTGCGCGTGGACACCGTCGTCGCCCCGCTCTCCGTGCTGACCAACGCCGTCGGACTCCTGCTGGCCGTCGCCCTCGCGGGCCGCGGCCAGGGCGTCGAGGCGATCGTCGTCGCGTTCACGTACTTCAGCAACGCGACGCGGATCATGTTCGAGTTCAACCAGATCTACCGCCGCCTTGAGCGTGCCATGACGGAGGCGGCCCAGTTCACCGAGCTGCTGCGGGACGAGCCGAAGGTGCTCGACCCGGCCGAGCCCGAGGAGCCGCAGGAGACCTCGGCCGCCGCCGTCCGATTCGAGCGGGTCGCGTACACGCACGCGGGCGCGGAGCCGCTGTTCACCGGGCTCGACCTGACCGTGCCCGGCGGCACGCGGCTCGGCCTCGTCGGCCGCTCAGGAGGTGGCAAGACAACACTCACCCGGCTCCTCCTGCGGATGATGGACATCGACGGCGGCCGGATCCTGATCGACGGCCAGGACATCTCCAAGCTGCGCCAGGCCGACCTGCGGTCCCTGATCGCGTACGTCCCGCAGGACCCGGCCATGTTCCACCGCAGCCTGCGCGAGAACATCGCCTTCGCCCGGCCGGGGGCGAGCGCGGCGGAGGTCCGCGAGGCGGCGGAGGCGGCACACGTCGCCGAGTTCGCGGACGCGCTGCCGGAAGGGTTCGACACGATGGTCGGGGAGCGCGGCATCAAGCTCTCCGGCGGCCAGCGCCAGCGGGTCGCGCTCGCCCGCGCGATCCTGCGGGACGCCCCGATCCTCCTTCTGGACGAGGCGACCAGCGCGCTCGACTCGGAGAGCGAGCTGCTGGTACAGGAGGCGCTCTGGCGCCTCATGGAAGGCCGGACGGCCCTGGTGGTCGCCCACCGCCTCAGCACCGTGGCCGGCATGGACAACCTGGTCGTCCTCGACCACGGCCGCATCGTGGAACAGGGCACCCACGAGCACCTCCTCGCCGCCCACGGCACCTACGCCAAACTCTGGCACCACCAATCGGGAGGCTTCTTGCAAGAGGCCGCCTGAGGGCGGCACCGGTGCTGAGCCATACCGAGGGCGCTGCCCGCGCCGGGGCGCCGCCTTGCCCACCCTGCCGCCCAAGGCGGCAGATTGCCCAAGGCGCGACGGCGACGGTCAGCACCGGTATTTCAAGCCCCTGCGGCGATTGAGCAGCGGGGTCCGGGGCGGAGCCCCGAGGCGTCAACCACGGTGCCGGTGACACGTAAAAAGGCGGTGGGCCCGAACCGCAAAGGTTCGGGCCCACCGCCCACACGTTCCGTCGGGCTACGGCAACTGCGTGGCCCGCGCCTCCCGCCGATTCCCCCGGAAATTATTCACACGGCGAGCCGTCGCGAACAACGGGATGACCGCCCCCAGGACCACCTGAAGCGTGCACCCCATCGCAAGGAGCAGCTGCCCGCCGGGCGCGTCGAACGCCCACGCCGCAAGCAGCCCCATGCTCGCCACGATCCACCCCAGCATCGCCACGGCGAGCCGCCCCCGCGGCTTCGGGTACTCGACCCGGCTCACCATGAGCCACGCCGTACCGATGATCGCGAGGAGCGTCGCCACGAAGGGCAGCTCGAGCAGCACGATCGAGACGACGGTCAGCGCGCCGAACGGCGACGGCATCCCCTGGAACGTGCCGTCCTTCACGGTCACGCACGAGAACCGCGCAAGCCTCAGCACCACCGCCAACAGCACAACGATCGCGCCCACCGCCGCGACTCTCTGGTGCGCGTCGTCGGCGACCATCCCGTACACGAGCACGAAGTACGCGGGCGCGAGGCCGAAGCTGATGAGATCGGAAAGGTTGTCCAGCTCCGCGCCCATCGGCGAGGACCGCAGCTTGCGCGCCACCAGACCGTCGAACAGGTCGAAGATCGCGGCGGCGAGCATCAGGATCACGGCGGTCGCGGCGGAGTGCCGCGCCATGCCGGAGTCCGAGCTGCCCTGGATGTGCGGGATCAGGATCCCGGTCGTCGTGAAGTAGACGGCCATGAAGCCGCACGTGGCGTTGCCCAGCGTGAGGGTGTCCGCTATCGACAGACGAAGCGACAGCGGCATCTCCTCCGCGTCGTCCGCCAGGTCGTCATCGGCCCAGGCCGGAGTCTCGTGGTCAGTCACGGTCAATTCGGGTCACCCCAGCCACCGTCTTCTGGCCGACCTCGACGTCGGCCTCGACGCCCTCGGGGAGGTAGATGTCGACACGCGAACCGAAGCGGATCAGGCCGATCCGCTCGCCCTGCTCGACCTTCGTGCCCTGGGGGATGTAGGGCACGATGCGGCGGGCGACGGCGCCGGCGATCTGGACCATCTCGATGTCACCGAGCTCGGTGTCGAAGTGCCACACCACCCGCTCGTTGTTCTCGCTCTCCTTGTTGAAGGCGGGAACGAAACCACCGGGGATGTGCTCGACCGACCTGACCGTGCCCGCGAGGGGAGCGCGGTTCACGTGCACGTTCAGCGGGCTCATGAAGATCGCGACGCGGGTGCGCCCGTCCTTCCACGGCATGATGCTCTGCACCACACCGTCGGCCGGGGAGATGACCCGGCCATCGGCGATCTCGCGCTCGGGGTCGCGGAAGAACCACAGCATGCCGGCCGCCAGAGCGGTGGTCGGAACGGCGAGTGCGGCTGCCTTCTTGGAGCGACGCGAGCGCGCCAGGCTGAGGGCAGCCGTGGCGACGGTCGGGAGAAGCCACGGCGAGGCTCCGCGCGCAAGACGTCCCTTGAGGACGCCGTCGCGTGGTGCAGAGATTTGGCTGTGGGGCATGGATGACCTTCGTAGCGGATGAGGCCGCGCAGTTTACGGGGGACGGCGGCTTTTCCGGGATGCTATCGGTTGCGAGCCACAACTGGGCAAGCCAGGAAGCCACATCGGACGGCAGGCGTCTCCCGGAGCGCGCCTACGGGGTGTGATCTTCTTCGCGAAGAAACACCCCGTAAACGGACATCTGGCCCAGGATCAGCCTTGGGATCGATACTCCTCGAGGAGTCGACGACCAATGATCATTTTCTGGATCTCGGCGGTACCTTCGCCGATCAGCAGCATCGGTGCCTCGCGGTAGAGACGCTCGATCTCGTACTCCTTGGAGAAGCCGTAGCCGCCATGGATCCGGAACGCGTCCTCCACGACTTCCTTGCAGTATTCGGAGGCCAGGTACTTGGCCATCCCTGCCTCGAGGTCGTTACGTTCCCCTGAGTCCTTTTTGCGTGCTGCATTGACCATCATCGCATGGGCGGCCTCGACCTTGGTGGCCATCTCGGCCAACTTGAACTGGATCGCCTGGTGCTGCGCGATCGGCTTTCCGAAAGTGTGCCGTTGCTGCGCGTAATCGACACCCAGTTCAAATGCACGCTGGGCGACGCCGCAGCCACGCGCGGCGACATTCACGCGCCCGACCTCCACGCCGTCCATCATTTGGTAAAAGCCGCGGCCGGTCTCTCCGCCCAGTACGCGATTGGCCGGAATGTGCAGGTCATCCATGATGAGTTCGGTCGTGTCGACGCCCTTGTACCCCATCTTGTCGATCTTTCCGGGGATGGTCAGGCCTGGACGGACCTCACCGAAACCGGGTTCCTTCTCCACGAGGAACGTCGTCATCGACTTGTGCGGCGCGGAGCCCTCCGGGTGACCTTCATCACTTCGCGTGAGAACGGCCACGAGCGTTGACGAACCACCGTTCGTCAGCCACATCTTCTGGCCGTTCAGGCGGTAACTGTCGCCGTCCTTAACCGCCTTTGACGTGATGGCCGACACGTCGGAGCCAAGTCCCGGTTCGGACATGGAGAATGCGCCACGCACCTCGCCGAGCGCCATGCGGGGCAGGAAGTGGTCCTTCTGCTCCTGCGTCCCGTGCTGCTTGAGCATGTAGGCGACGATGAAGTGGGTGTTGATGATGCCGGAGACCGACATCCAGCCGCGCGCGATCTCCTCCACGCACAGCGCATAGGTGAGCAGCGACTCGCCCAGACCCCCGTACTCCTCGGGAATCATGAGCCCGAACAGGCCCAACTCCTTGAGCCCGTCGACGATCTCTTGCGGGTACTCGTCCCGGTGCTCGAGTTCGGTCGCTACCGGGAGGATCTCTTTGTCGACGAAGTCCCTGACCGTGGAGAGGATTTCCCGCTGCACTTCGGTCAGGCCGTGGGTCTGGGCGAGTCGGCTCATGGCTACTTCTCCTGCGACTTGACGGTGTTAATGGGAAGGCGACGGGCGGCCGGGCTGTTCGCCGCCGCGTTCCTTGATGTACGTCTCGGTGGGCACCATCACCTTGCGGCGGAAGACGCAGACGACCGTGCCGTCCTGCTTGTAGCCCTTGGTCTCCACGTAGACGATGCCCCGGTCCGATTTCGATTTGGACGGAGTCTTGTCCAGGACGGTCGTCTCGCCGTAGATGGTGTCGCCGTGGAAGGTCGGCGCCACGTGCTTGAGCGACTCGACCTCCAGGTTGGCGATCGCCTTGCCCGACACGTCCGGCACGGACATCCCGAGGAGGAGCGAGTAGATGTAGTTCCCGACGACGACGTTCTTGCCGAAGTCCGTCGTCTTCTCCGCATAGTTCGTGTCCATGTGGAGCGGATGGTGGTTCATCGTCAGGAGGCAGAAGAGGTGGTCGTCGTACTCGGTGACCGTTTTTCCGGGCCAGTGCTTGTAGACGTCCCCGACGGTGAACTCTTCGTAGGTGCGGCCGAACTGCATGGTGTCGTCACGCCTCCGGGATCTCGAACTTGGACGTGCGCTGCATACCGGCGGCGCGTCCCTTCCCGGAGATGACGAGCGCCATCTTCCGGCTGGCCTCGTCGATCATCTCGTCGCCGAGCATCGCGGAGCCCTTCTTGCCGCCGGCCTCGGACGTGCAGTAGTCGTACGCGTCCAGGATCAGCTCGGCGTGGTCGTAGTCCTCCTGGGAGGGCGAGAAGACCTCGTTGGCGGCCTCGACCTGGCCGGGGTGCAGGACCCACTTGCCGTCGAAACCGAGGGCTGCGGCGCGGCCCGCGACCTCGCGGAAGCCGTCGACGTTCTTGATCTGCAGGTACGGGCCGTCGATCGCCTGGAGGTCGTTCGCGCGGGCCGCCATCAGGATCTTCATCAGGATGTAGTGGTACGCGTCGGCGCCGTAGCCGGGCGGCTGCTCGCCGACGACCAGGGACTTCATGTTGATGGAGGCCATGAAGTCGGCCGGGCCGAAGATGATGGTCTCGGTGCGCGGCGAGGCCTCGGCGATCGCGTTGACGTTGTTGAGGCCCTGCGCGTTCTCGATCTGCGCCTCGATGCCGATCTTGCCGACCTCGAAGCCCATCGTCTTCTCGATCTGCGTGAGCAGCAGGTCGAGCGCGACGACCTGTTCGGCGCTCTGCACCTTCGGCAGCATGATGCAGTCGAGGTTCTGGCCCGCGCCCTCGACGACGGTCACGACGTCGCGGTAGGTCCACTCGGTCGTCCAGTCGTTGACCCGCACGACGCGCGTCTTGCCCGTCCAGTCGCCCTCGTTGAGGAACTTGACGATGGTGTGCCGGGCCTCCGGCTTGGCGAGCGGCGCGCAGGCGTCCTCCAGGTCGAGGAAGACCTGGTCGGCGTCGAGGCCCTGGGCCTTCTCCAGGAAGCGCGGGTTCGAGCCGGGCACGGCCAGACACGAACGGCGCGGGCGAAGGCGGTTGACCTGGGTCATGCGGGGACCTCCAGTGGGTCGAGGTGGTTCGCTGTGCGGATCTCGTCGACGATACGGCCGATGATCTCCGTGATGCCGAAGTCCTTGGGGGTGAAGACGGCGGCCACACCCGCCCGCTTCAGGTCCTCGGCGTCGGCGTTGGGGATGATGCCGCCGACGATCACGGGGATGTCGGTGGCGCCCGCCTCATGCAGGCGGGCGAGCACGTCGGGCACGAGCTCGGCGTGCGAGCCGGACAGGATCGACAGGCCGACGCAGTGCACGTCCTCGGCGAGCGCCGCGGACACGATCTGGTCGGGCGTGAGCCGGATGCCCTGGTAGACGACCTCGAACCCGGCGTCGCGGGCCCGTACGGCGATCTGCTCGGCGCCGTTGGAGTGCCCGTCCAGGCCCGGCTTGCCGACCAACAGGCGGAGCTTGCCGCCCAGTTCGTCACCGGTGCGGCGGACCTTCTCGCGGACCTCCGCGAGCGGCGTGCCCTCCTCCGCGGTGACCGCGACCGGCGCAGACGAGACGCCCGTGGGGGCCCGGAACTCGCCGAACACCTCGCGCAGGGCCGCCGACCACTCACCGGTCGTGACCCCGGCGCGGGCGCATTCGAGGGTGGCCTCCATGAGGTTCTCCGTGCCCGCCGCGGCCTCCTTGAGACGGTCGAGCGCCTGCCCGGTGGTCGGGTAGTGGAACGGATCGCCCATGCCCTGCCGGTCGGAGGACTCCTCACGCGTCGTCCGCCAGTCACCGATGGCGCGGACGACCCTGGCCTCGACGTCGTGGTCCACCGTCATGATCGCGGTGTCCAGGTCGGCGGTGAGCGGGTTCGGCTCGGTGCCCTCGTAGCAGTTGACGCCGACGATCTTCTCCTCGCCGGCCTCGATCTTGGCGCGGCGTTCCGCGTGCGAGGAGACGAGCTGCGACTTGAGGTAGCCGGACTCGACGGCGGCCATGGCGCCGCCCATCTCCTGGATCCGGTCGATCTCGGCGAAGGACTCGGCGACCAGCTCGTCGACCTTCTTCTCGATGACGTGCGAGCCCGCGAAGATGTCCTCGTACTCCAACAGGTCGCTCTCGTGGGCGAGAACCTGCTGGATGCGCAGGGACCACTGCTGGTCCCAGGGCCGGGGGAGGCCCAACGCCTCGTTCCAGGCGGGGAGTTGAACGGCGCGGGCGCGCGCATCCTTGCTGAGTGTCACGGCCAGCATCTCAAGCACGATCCGCTGGACGTTGTTCTCCGGCTGGGCCTCGGTCAGGCCGAGGGAGTTGACCTGCACCCCGTAGCGGAAGCGGCGCTGCTTCGCGTTCTCGATGCCGTACCGCTCGCGCGTGATCTGGTCCCAGATCCGCCCGAACGCCCGCATCTTGCACATCTCCTCGATGAACCGGACTCCCGCGTTCACGAAGAAGGAGATGCGGGCCACGACGTCCCCGAACTTCTCGGCGGGGACCTGCCCCGAGTCGCGTACGGCATCGAGAACCGCGATGGCGGTGGACATCGCGTAGGCGATCTCCTGGACCGGAGTGGCCCCCGCCTCCTGGAGGTGGTAACTGCAGATGTTGATCGGGTTCCACTTCGGCATGTTCGCGACGGTGTACGCGATCATGTCGGTGGTCAGGCGGAGCGAGGGACCCGGCGGGAACACGTGGGTGCCCCGCGACAGGTACTCCTTGACGATGTCGTTCTGCGTCGTGCCCTGGAGCGCGGCGAGATCCGCGCCCTGCTCCTCCGCGACGACCTGGTAGAGCGCCAGGGTCCACATGGCGGTGGCGTTGATGGTCATCGAGGTGTTCATCTGCTCCAGGGGGATGTCCTGGAACAGCCGCCGCATGTCACCGAGGTGGGACACCGGGACGCCGACGCGGCCGACCTCACCCCGCGCGAGGATGTGGTCGGGGTCGTACCCGGTCTGGGTCGGCAGGTCGAAGGCGACCGACAGACCCGTCTGTCCCTTGGCGAGGTTGCGCCGGTACAACTCGTTGGACGCCTCGGCCGTGGAGTGCCCGGCGTACGTACGCATCAACCACGGCCGGTCCTTCTGACGCTCAGTCATCAGCAGTAGCTCCTACGGAATTTCAGACGTTCCGGAACCGGTTGATGGCGTCGATGTGCTGCGCCCGCTTCTCGTGGTCGCGCACGCCGAGGCCCTCCTCGGGGGCGAGCGCGAGGACGCCGACCTTGCCCTGGTGGCGGTTCTGGTGCACGTCGTAGGCGGCCTGGCCGGTGTCCTCCAGCGAGTAGACCTTCGACAGCGTCGGGTGGATCTTGCCCTTGGAGATCAGGCGGTTGGCCTCCCACGCCTCGCGGTAGTTGGCGAAGTGCGAGCCGATGATCCGCTTCAGGGACATCCACAGGTAGCGGTTGTCGTACTCGTGGTTGTAGCCGGAGGTCGAGGCGCAGGTGACGATCGTGCCGCCCTTGCGCGTGACGTAGACGGAGGCGCCGAAGGTCTCGCGGCCGGGGTGCTCGAAGACGATGTCGACGTCCTCGCCACCGGTGAGTTCGCGGATCCGCTTGCCGAACCGCTTCCACTCGCGCGGGTCCTGGTTGTGCTCGTCCTTCCAGAACTTGTAGCCCTCGGCGTTCCGGTCGATGACCGCCTCGGCGCCCATGGCCCGGCAGATGTCGGCCTTCTCGGGGGAGGAGACGACGCAGATGGGGTTGGCGCCGCCGGCGAGCGCGAACTGCGTGGCGTACGAGCCGAGTCCGCCGCTCGCGCCCCAGATGAGGACGTTGTCGCCCTGCTTCATGCCGGCGCCGTTACGGGACACCAACTGCCGGTACGCGGTGGAGTTCACGAGGCCGGGAGCGGCGGCCTCCTCCCAGCTGAGGTGGTCCGGCTTCGGCATCAGCTGGTTGGACTTCACGAGCGCGACCTCGGCGAGGCCGCCGAAGTTGGTCTCGAAGCCCCAGATGCGCTGCTCGGGGTCGAGCATCGTGTCGTTGTGCCCGTCGCTCGACTCCAGCTCGACGGAGAGGCAGTGCGCGACGACCTCGTCGCCCGGGTGCCAGGCGTTGACGCCGGGTCCTGTGCGCAGCACGACGCCCGCGAGGTCGGAGCCGATGATGTGGTACGGCAGGTCGTGACGCTTCGTCAGTTCGCTCAACTTGCCGTAGCGCTCCAGGAATCCGAAGGTCGCCATCGGCTCGAAGATCGAGGTCCAGACGGAGTTGTAGTTCACGGAGGAGGCCATGACGGCGACGAGCGCCTCGCCGGGGCCGAGCTCGGGAACCGGCACGTCGTCCAGGTGGATGGACTTGCGCGGGTCCTTGTCGCGGGTGCTGAGCCCGGCGAACATCTCCGTCTCGTCCTTGTGCACGGTGATCGCGCGGTACGAGTCGGGGAGCGGCAGGGCTGCGAAGTCGGCAGACGTGGCGGTCTGCGACTGAATCGCGTCCAGGATGTCCTTCACGGTGTTGCCTCCGGCGGTGAGCGATTGAGGGGGATCGCTGAGTCGGGATGTGGCTGCTGATGTTTTTGGGGGAGTGCCGTCGGTTCGGCGGGTGGTGCTGTGGCAGCGCTTGGTGTGGCGCGGAAGGTTGCCTGTGACGCAGGCGTCCGGGTGCGCGAACCACGGTCGTACGTGCCTCGCGGGGACAGCCCTTGCACGGAAGTTTTCCGTGCGCCGGCCACCCGGACAACTTCAACGTATGGCACGCCGTGACGCCTGGCAAGGCACTGCGTGCCATTAGTTTCGCTCAGCTGGAAGAATTGGCGTTCAGGTGAGCGATGATCGATCAGGCGAGGTCAGGGGCGGGTTTCCGGGTGCCGGAAAGATCGATGATCGATCGCCACGCTCGACGGCGGGGTGAGAGGGGTACGCAAAAGGCGCCCCACCTGGCACGCAGTGCCAGGTGGGGCGCCTTCGAGGTGGTCGGTCCCGCTACCGGTTCCTGAGCGCCTCTTCGATCGTGCGCATGACCTCCGGCAGCGGCGCGTCCACGCGTGCCACCGTCACCAGGACCTCGCCGTTCTGCGAGACCTGCGCGGGGGTCGAGGGCGCGGCCGGGGTGCGGCCCGCGCCGATGCCGGTGCCGAACGTGCGGCGCACGATCGCGAAGGCGTGGTCGAGCTGGGTCTCGACGTCGCCCTGGCCGTCCGCCCGCAGCCAGCGCCGCAGCACGTGGTTGTGGGCGGTGACGACGGCGGACGCGGCGACCTCGGCGAGCAGCGGATCGTCGTTGCCGTCGTGGTGCGCCTGCTCGTCGAAGTGGCCGAGGAGGTAGCGGGTGAACAGTCGCTCGTAGCGGGCCACCGAGGCGATCTCGGCCTCGCGCAGCGTCGGTACCTCGCGGGTCAGCTGGTAGCGCGCGACGGACACCGCGGGCTGCGCGGCGTACATCTTCATGACTTCCTTGATGCCCCGGCACACCGTGTCCAGCGGGTGCTCCAGGGGCGGCGCCGCGTTCAGGACGGCCTCCGCGCGCACCAGGGTGTCGTCGTGGTCCGGGAAGATCGCCTCTTCCTTGGAGCGGAAGTGGCGGAAGAACGTGCGCCGGGCCACCCCGGCCGTCGCCGCGATCTCGTCGACCGTCGTCGCCTCGTACCCCTTCGTGGCGAAGAGTTCCATCGCCGCGGCCGCGAGCTCACGGCGCATCTTGAGCCGCTGGGCGGCGGCCCGATTCCCGGCGGCGCTCTCCGGCGCGTCGGGCGTGGCGGGGGTACGAGTGGACTGGTCGGCCTTGGACATGCCCCGAACGTACTGCATGTACGTGCCCGGTGGTGCCCCGGTCAGCGGGCCGCCCGGCTCCCCGAGCAGCCCACCCCAACCCGATTCGGCCTCCCCGAACGAATCAGCGCTTGGCATATTCGCGGAAACCACGGCCCGTCTTGCGGCCGAGGCAGCCCGCGGCCACCAGGTGCTCCAGGAGCGGAGCGGGGGCGAGGCCCGGGTCGCGGAACTCGCGGTGCAGCACGCGCTCGATGGCGAGGGAGACGTCCAGGCCGACCACGTCGAGCAGTTCGAACGGGCCCATCGGGTACCCGCCGCCGAGCTTCATGGCCGCGTCGATGTCGTCGAGCGAGGCGTAGTGCTCCTGGACCATCTTGATCGCGTTGTTCAGGTACGGGAAGAGCAGCGCGTTCACGATGAACCCGGCGCGGTCGCCGCAGTCCACGGGGTGCTTGCGGACCTTGCGGGTCAGCTCGCGGATGGTGGCGTGCACCTCGTCGGACGTGAGCACCGTGCGCACCACCTCGACCAGCTTCATGGCCGGCGCCGGGTTGAAGAAGTGCATGCCGATGACGTCCTGCGGCCGCGAGGTGGCGCGGGCACAGGCGACGACGGGCAGTGAGGAGGTCGTCGTCGCGAGGATCGCGCCGGACTTGCAGACCTTGTCGAACGTCGCGAACAACTGCCGCTTCACGTCCAGGTCCTCGGCGACGGCCTCCAGGGCCAGATCGACCTCGGCGAACGCGTCGTAGGAACCGGCGGGGGAGATGTGCGCGAGCGTCGCCTCGGCGTTCTCGGCGGTCATCCGGCCCTTGTCGACAGAGCGCTTGAGCGACTTGGCGATACGGGACTTGGCCGCCTCCGCCTTCTCCTCGCTGCGGGCCGCGAGCACCACGTCGTACCCGGCCTTCGCGAACACCTCGGCGATCCCGGAGGCCATCGTTCCCGAGCCCGCGACGCCGACGGAGCGGACGGTGCGGCCGGGGCCCGTGAGGCTGTCGCTGAGGGGCGTCAGGGCGTCGCGCACCACGTCGGAGCTGCCCGCCGCCTCGTACGTGTAGAAGCCGCGGCCCGCCTTGCGCCCGGTCAGACCCGCCTCGCTGAGCTGCTTGAGGATCGGCGCGGGGGCGTGCAACCGGTCGTGCGACTCGGCGTACATCGCGTCGAGGACGGTGCGCGCCGTGTCGACGCCGATCAGGTCGAGCAGCGCGAGCGGGCCCATCGGCAGACCGCAGCCCAGCTTCATCGCGGCGTCGATGTCCTCGCGCGAGGCGTACTTGGCCTCGTACATGGCGGCGGCCTGGTTGAGGTAGCCGAAGAGCAGCCCGTCGGCGACGAAGCCGGGCCGGTCGCCGACCGCCACCGGATCCTTGCCCAGCTCGATGGCGAGATCGGTCACGGTGGCGACGGCGGCCGGCGCCGTGAGCACGCTGGAGACCACCTCGACGAGCTTCATCGCGGGCGCCGGGTTGAAGAAGTGCAGGCCGAGGACGCGCTCGGGCCGCTCCGTGTCGGCGGCGAGCCGGGTCACCGAGAGCGCGTTGGTGCCGGTCGCGAGGATGGTGTCGGGGCGCACGACGGCGTCCAGCTCGCGGAAGATCTGCTGCTTGATCTCGTACGACTCCGGGACGACCTCGATCACCAGGTCGGCCTCGGCCGCGGCCTGCAGGTCCGTGAACGTACGGAAGCGGGCCAGCAGGTCGGCGCGCTGCTGCTCGGTGAGGTGCTCGCGGCGCACCGCACGCGCCGTCGAGGCCTCCAGGGACGCCACGGCCTGGGCGGTGGCGGACTCGCTGATGTCGATGCCGACGACCTCGTGCCCGGCACGGGCCAGGACCTCGGCGATGCCGGTGCCCATCGTGCCGAGGCCGACGACGGCCACAGTTGAGATACGGGACAGGGGAGCGTCCATCTGGGAACTCCAGAGAATGAGGGGTGACGACTGCGACTGAACCGCCGGGTGCGCGCGTCAACGGGCGCAAGAAGGGCGGGAGTTGAATCGAACCGGCGGCCCTGTCCCGGGGCCCGGCCGTACTGCGGTACACACGGGTACCGAACCGACTGACATTCACGACGGCTGCGTCACCAGGCCGCCGCGAGCGGTGCTGCGGGAAGTATGCCCCGCTCACCTGAGCTTAACCAGCGAGTAACGAGCGCGCCAGTCCCCACTGTTGAAAGGTCGCTGTGATCTACGTCGCCGCAGGCCGTGCGCGTCTACCCTCGACGTCATGGACGAAGAGTCGCGAACGGTAACGGAACGCATCCGGAAGGAATCCGGCGGAACGCCCGCGTTCGAGCAGCTGGCCGCCACCCACGACAAGGATGAGCTGGCGGCGGTGCTCACCGCGCCGCAGCAGCCGTTGTGGGCGCGGGAACTGGCGGCCTACCGGCTCGGCATCGCGGGCGACGGCCGCGCCTTCGAATCCCTCGTCCTGCTGCTCAATCATCGTGACCCGCAGCGCTGCGCCGCGGCGGCGCGGGCGCTCGCCGCGCTCGGCGACCCGCGCACGGCGCGGGCGGCGGCGGCGCTCGCGACGAACGAGCTCCGCGTCGCCTACGCGCTGCACCCCGTCCGCCTCCTCACCCAGCTCCGGGCCCCGGAGTCGGCCCCGGCCCTGATCGCCACGCTCCGTCGCCGCCTCGTCCCGCACGACCCGTACCGGAAGGTGGCCCTCGCCTGCGTGGAGGGCCTCGGCAGCCTGGCCGACCCCCGGGCCCGCGAGGTACTGAAGGAGGCGGCCACGCACCAGCGCCTCGCGATGGCCGCGGAGGCGGCGCTGGCGAGACTGCCGCAGGGGTGAGCCGGAGTCGGGCGCGGGGGAGCTTTACGGCAGTGGCGCCGGGCCCGGAAGCCTTTACAACGCCGGGCCCGGAAGTCTTTACAGCAAGGTCAGTTGGGTCGGCGCTTCAGGGGCCGGTTCCTCCTCGCGCGCGGGGATGCGACGGGGCGCGGCCGCCCGGGACGGGCCGATGCCGAACTCCTCGGCCAGTTCGTGGACCTGGCGGGTCACCCGGCGCTGGTACCACTTCGGGGCGTAGGCACCCTCCGCGTACAGCCGCTCGTAGCGCCGCACCAGGTGCGGGTGGTGCTGTGCCAGCCACCCCATGAACCACTCGCGGGCGCCGGGGCGCAGATGCAGGACCAGCGGGGTCACGGACGTCGCGCCCGCCTGGGCGATGGCGCGGACCGTCGCCCGCAGCTGGTCGGGGTGGTCGCCCAGGAAGGGGATCACCGGGGCCATCAGCACCCCGCAGCCGATCCCCACGTCGGTGAGGGCGCGTACGACATCGAGGCGGCGCTCGGGCGCCGGCGTGCCCGGCTCGACGGTGCGCCACAGCTCCTGGTCCACGAAGCCGACCGAGACCGAGATCCCGACGTCCGTCACCTCGGCCGCCTGACGCAGGACCGGCAGGTCGCGCAGGATCAGCGTGCCCTTGGTCAGGATCGAGAACGGGTTCGCGTAGTCGCGCAGCGCCTCGATGATGCCGGGCATCAACTGGTAGCGCCCCTCGGCCCGTTGATAGCAGTCGACGTTCGTGCCCATCGCGATGTGCTCACCGTGCCAGCGCCGCGAGGCGAGGTGGTGGCGCAGCAGTTGCGGCGCGTTCGTCTTCACCACGATCTGGCTGTCGAAGCCGAGCCCGGTGTCGAGGTCCAGATAGCGGTGGGTGTTGCGGGCGAAGCAGTAGACGCACGCGTGCGTGCAGCCCCGGTACGGGTTGACGGTCCACTCGAACGGCATCCGGGACGCGCCCGGCACCCGGTTCACGATCGACCGGGCCCTGATCTCGTGGAACGTCACCCCGCGGAATTCCGGGGTGTCGAACGTCCTGCTCACCACTGCGTCCGCGCCGAACAGCGCGGCGTCCCGGGTCCGCCCGTGGTCGACGGGCTCGTCCGTGAGGTTCTCCCAGCGCATGACGCCTCCTCGGTAGCACTGACCACAGAATAGAACACATGTTCCCTTGATCGTGCGAACCCGCCCGGATCGGGGTCCGGCCCCGATTTGGGCGGCCGGTACGGAGGGTGGTTGTCTTGACACCGCCCATGGGCGGTCCCTGAAGAACCAATTGCTGGAGGAAGTGTCATGGCGCAGGTCGAGGCCACCACGGAACGTGTCGTCGCCGCGAAGCCGGACGACGTCTTCGACGCTCTGGCCGACTACAAGGGCACGCGCGCGAAGATGCTGCCCGAGCACTTCAGCGAGTACGAGGTGCGCGAGGGCGGCGACGGCGAGGGCACGCTCGTGCACTGGAAGCTCCAGGCCACCAGCAAGCGCGTGCGCGACTGCCTGCTCGACGTGACCGAGCCGACCGAGGGCGAGCTCGTCGAGAAGGACCGCAACTCCTCCATGGTCACGACGTGGCGCGTCACGCCCGCCGGCGACGGACAGTCCCGCGTCGTCGTCACGAGCGTCTGGAGCGGCGCGGGCGGCGTCGGCGGCTTCTTCGAGAAGACCTTCGCCCCCAAGGGTCTCGGCCGCATCTACGACGCCGTGCTCGCGGGACTCGCGACCGAAGTCGAGAAGTGACCTGCGCACGCGGGCAGTTGTGACCCTGGCCCTCGCGCACTGATCCACCGCTCACCGTTTCGAGTGGTTTTCGTTCTGCCGCCGTTGTACGCCGTAGGGCTCCTACCGGCGGATACGTCGATCCGGCCCACCTGAACAGCGACTCGTCGCGCTTGCCCCCAGTTGTCGCCTAATGCGAGAAATGGCACGCAAGGGTGACGAGGGGAGCTGCAGGTGGGCACGGTGACGCTGGTGACCGATCCGGTCGGGGATCCGGTGGTCCCGCCCGATCTCCCGCCGGAGCCTCAACGGCCTACGGAACCCGCCGAGTTGCCCGGCCACGGCCTCAGCCCGCGCCGCGTGCGCATGGTCTTCGTCGGCCTGATGCTCGCGCTGCTGCTCGCCGCCCTCGAGCAGATGATCGTCGCCACGGCGCTGCCCCGGATCGTCGGCGAACTGCACGGCCTGGACAAGATGTCCTGGGCGATCACCGCCTACCTGCTGACCTCCACCATCGGCCTGCCGATCTACGGGAAGCTCGGCGACCTCTTCGGCCGCAAGGGCGTCTTCCAGTTCGCGATCGTCGTCTTCATCATCGGCTCCGCGCTCGCGGGCCGCGCCCGGACGATGGACCAACTCATCGCGTTCCGCGCCCTCCAGGGCGTCGGCGCGGGCGGACTCATGATCGGCGTGCAGGCGATCATCGGCGACATCGTGCCGCCGCGCGAACGCGGCCGCTACATGGGCCTGATCGGCGCCGCGTTCGGCCTCGCCTCGGTCGCCGGCCCGCTCCTCGGTGGCTACTTCACCGACCACCTCTCCTGGCGCTGGTGCTTCTACATCAACGTCCCGTTCGGCCTGCTCACCCTCGCGGTGACGGCGGTCGTCCTCAAGCTCCCCAAGCCCACGAATAAGGCCCGACTCGACGTCCTCGGCGCCCTGTTGCTGGCGACGGCATCCACCTGCCTCGTCCTGCTGACCAGTTGGGGCGGCACCGAGTACGCGTGGGGCGACCGCGTCATCATCGGGCTCGGCGCGGGCGCCCTCGCCTCGACGCTCCTCTTCCTCCTCGCCGAGGGGTTCGCCGCCGAACCCCTCATCCCGCTGCGGCTGTTCCGCGACTCCGTGTTCAACGTCAGCGGGCTCGTCGGCATGGTCGTGGGCGTCGCGCTGTTCGGCGCGGCGAGCTATCTGCCGACGTTCCTCCAGATGGTCGACGGGGCGTCGGCGACCGAGTCGGGGCTGCTGATGCTGCCCATGATGGGCGGAGTGGTCGTCGCCTCCATCGTCTCCGGCCAACTCATCAGCCACACGGGCCGCTACAAGCTCTACCCGATCCTCGGTGGCGCGCTCTCGACGGCGGGCATGTACCTCCTCTCCCGCCTCGAAGTCGACACCCCCCGCCTCGAATACAGCGTCTACATGGCCGTGTTGGGCGCGGGCATCGGCCTGATCATGCCGGTCCTCGTGCTCGCCGTGCAGAACTCCGTACGCGCCTCGGACCTCGGTACCGCCACCAGCGCCAACAACTACTTCCGGCAGATCGGCGGCAGCGTGGGTGCCGCGATCTTCGGCACGCTCTTCGCGAACCGGCTCGCCGACTCGCTCGCCGACCGGGTCACCGGCGGCGGACGCCTGCCCGACGCCGAGTCCATCACCCCGCAGCTCGTGCACGCGATGCCCGCGGCGTTGCGCACCCCGTACATCGAAGCGTACGCCGACGCGATGCCCCGGATCTTCCTCTACCTGGTGCCGGTCCTCGTCCTGGGCCTGCTCCTCGCCTTCTTCCTCAAGGAGACACCCCTCTTGTCCAGCAGCACTGGCTCCGAACACGCCGTCGTCCCGCCCCAGGAGCGCGGCTCCCACGCTGCGGGCCTCCCGGTCTGCGGGACCGTAAGGCACTCCGACGGCACCCCGGTGCCGCGCGCCGCGCTCACCCTCATCGACGTGTCCGGCGCCCAGATCGGCCGTGGCGCGAGCGGCGACGACGGCCGCTACGCGCTCGCCACGCCGGGCACGGGCTCGTACGTCCTGATCGCGGCGGCCGGCGGCCACCAGCCGCAGGCCGTGACGGTCACGGTGGGCGAGCGCCCCGTCGACCTCGACGTCGTCCTCGGCGGCGCGGGTCGCCTGGCGGGTTCGGTGCTCACGGCGGACGGAACTCCCGTACGCGAGGCCATCGTTACGCTGACCAACGCGCACGGCGAAGTGGTGTCGACGACCCGCTCCGGCCGCGAAGGCGCCTACGTCATCACGGAGTTGGTGGCCGGCGAGTACACCTTGGCCGCCAGCGCCCCCGCGTTCCGGCCCGCCGCGATGCCGGTGACGGTGATGGCCGCCCGTGAGACCCGCCAGGACGTGGAGCTCGCGGGCGGGGCGATGCTGAGGGGGACGGTGCGGGCGGGTAGTGGCCGGCCGGTGGAGGATGCGAGGGTGACGCTGCTCGACGTCGCGGGCAACGTGGTGGACACGCTGACGACGGGCCCTGACGGCACGTTCCGCTTCGTCGACCTGGCCTCCGGCGAGTACACGGTGATCGCCGCGGGCTACCCCCCGGTGGCCACAGTCCTCCAGGTCACCGGCGGCACCCGCACAGACCACGACCTCCAACTGGGCCACGACGACTGACCGGCGCGGGGGACGGGGTCGGCGCCGGTGGTTCTCTTGCGCGACACCGGGGGTTTTTCGAGCCGTGCCGGGCTCGGCGCCTACGGTATCGAGCGCGCCGCACCGGGGCGCCGCCTTGCCCACCCTGCCGCCCAAGGCGGCAGATTGCCCAAGGCGGGGGTGGCGGCCACCTTCATGTCCCAGCGGCGGGTGGGCAATTTAAGCCCCTGCGGCGATTGAGCAGCGGGGTCCGGGCGGAGCCCCGTGGCGTAGGGACGGTCGGCCGCAAGTCAAGGGGCGCGGCCCAATTACCGCCAAGGAGCCACCCGCCAACCGGCGGAGCCGTACCGTGGAAAGAGGCGCCGCCCACCCCCGGCGCCCCGAGGGAAGGAGTGCGGCGATGAACGGCACCGGTCAAGCCCCGCAGGGCCGCGTCCCGCTCGCCGTCGTCCTCGTCGACCACGCGGGCCGCGTCTCGCACTGGAGCAGCGGCGCCCGCCGCCTCTTCGGCCCGCCCAAGGAGGACGCGGTGGGCCGCCCCGCCGCCGACCTGCTCCCGGTGTCCGGCGCGCTCCCCCAACAGGGCCCCGCACCCCACGACTTGGAGGAGTCGCTCGGCGGACAGCTCTCCTACCCGGCCGCCGGCCGCGCCCGCCTCGACACCAGCGCCGTGCCCCGCGATCGCATCGACGTCCTGTGGTGGGCGTACCCCCTGGTCGGCCCGGGCCCGGAACGGCTGCTCGTACTGGCCGCCGACGCCCACCAGTTGGGCGGTGACGAAGAACCGGAGGTCGAGCGCATGGCCCCCGCCTTCGCGCTGCACACGGACTTCCCCGCGGCCGACGAACTCGCCCGCAAGCTCCCCGAGATCCTGCCGAGCATGAGCGTCTCCGAGAGCGCCCGCATCGTGTCGCAGGTACTCGAACTCGGCTACCCCGTCCTGGAGTTCAGCCAGCACGACCGGGTCCCCGTCACCGCGGACTGGGGCGTCTCCAGGCGCACCGAGCGCAAGGCCCGCCGCGCCGAGGCCGCCCGCGCCACCGCACTCGGCGTGCCGTCCCCGCGCGCGCCCCTCGACGACGCCGACACCGCCGAGGACCTCGAATACGCCGCCGTACGCGACCGCCTCGAATTCCTCAACGAGGTGAGCGGGCGAATCGGTTCGTCCCTCGACCTCTCCCGCACCATCGTCGAGGTCAGCCGTGCCGTCGTGCCACGCTTCACCGACGTGGCGGGCACGTATCTGCGGGAGCAGGTCGTCGCGGGTGAGGGCTTCCCCGAGGGCGCGCCCGACGCCACCACGATGTGGCACCGCGTCGCCCTGGAGCACACCGACGAACCGGGCCGCTGGGACGATGTCGTACCCGTCGGCGAGTCCATGCCGTTCCCGGTGCACACCCCGTTCTTCCAGTGCATGACCAGCGGCGACCCGGTCCTCGTGCCGTACATCTCGGAGGAGATGGGCAACGCGATCGCGTCGCAGTTCGAGAAGCGGGACATCCGCCCGCTCATCAACCACCGCTCCATGCTGGTCGTCCCGCTGAAGGCGCGCAACGTCGTGCTCGGCTTCATGATCCTGCTGCGCCACCAGGAGCGGCCGGTCTTCAACGACATGGACCGCGTGACCGGCGCCGAACTCGCCGCGCGAGCCGGCCTCGTACTCGACAACGCGCGGATGTACACCTACCAGGAGGCCGTCGCCGAGACGCTCCAGGACAGCATGCTGCCGCAGATCGAGCCGCACATGCCGGGCTGCGACATCGCCACCCGCTATCTGCCGGGCACGCTGCTCGGGCGGGTCGGTGGTGACTGGTTCGACTCCATCAAACTGCCGGGCGCCCGCACCGCGCTCGTCGTCGGCGACGTGATGGGCCACGGGCTCAACTCGGCGGCGATGATGGGCCAGTTGCGAACAGCCGTGCAGACCATGGCGGCGCTCGACCTGCCGCCCGCCCAACTCCTGCGCAATCTGGACGACTTGGCGCAGCGGCTCGGCGACAGTTACCTCGCGACGTGTCTGTACGCCGTCTACGACCCCATCGCGGGCGAGCTGCACCTCGCCAACGCCGGGCACATCCCGCCCGTCCTCGTGCGCGCCGCGGACGGCGGCAGCGAACTGCTCGAACTGCCCACGGGCGCACCGATCGGCGTCGGTGGCGTGCCCTTCGAGTCCGTACGGATCCCGGTCGCGCCCGGCGACCGCCTGGTGATGTGCACGGACGGCCTGGTCGAGGTGCGCGGCGAGGACATCGGCGTGGGACTCGCGACGCTCTGCGAGTCCGCCGCCCACCCGGCCGCCTCCATGGACGACGCCTGCGACACCATCATCCGCTCGTTGGCCACGACGGGCGGCCGCAAGGACGACGTGGCGCTGCTGCTCGCGCGGCTCAACGGGTTCGAGGGCGACGACGTCGCCCACTGGACCTTCGCCCCGGAGCCCGCGGAGGTGCCACGCGCGCGTGGCCTCGTACGCGAGCGGCTCGCCCGGTGGAGCCTGCCGGGGATCACGGACTCCGCGGAACTGATCGTGAGTGAACTCGTCACCAACGCCGTGTGCCATGCCGGCGGCGGCCCGGTCCAGCTGCGCCTGGTGCGTTCCGGGACGCTGCTGTGCGAGGTCGAGGACACCGAGCACGTGCTGCCGACGCTGCTGAACGCGGGCCCTGGCGACGAGTTCGGCCGGGGCCTGCGCGTGGTGGCGCGGCTCTCGCGCGCGTGGGGCACGAGCCGCACCGCGACGGGAAAGACCGTGTGGTTCGAACTTTCCGCGTCGTCTAAGTGAAGGTGCGTACGCCGTGCTTGTGGGGCGTGCCCCGGAGCGGTAGACCGATCTGACACTTCGGCCGCCGCACCCTGGGGAGGGTTCCATGAGCGTGAGCGAGCGCTACAAGGAAGCGTGGGAGAGCTTCTGGGAGGATGCCTCGCCCGAGCCGGGCGGTGTCTTCTGGGACGCCGAGCCCGCTCTCACGGCTGGGCTCCATCTCGCGCTGTTCGAACCGGAGTTGACGGCACCCGATCTGCCCATGGTGGACCTCGGCTGCGGCAACGGCACGCAGACCCGCTTCCTCGCCGACCGCTACCCGAGAGTGGTCGGCGCCGATCTGTCGGCCGCCGCCCTCGCTCGGGCGCGCGAGGCCGATCCCGCGGGACAGGCCGACTACCGGGAGCTCGACGCCACGGACAACAACCAAATGGTTTCCCTGCACGCCGAGTTGGGCGACGTCAACGTCTATATGCGGGGCGTGCTGCACCAGAGCGAGCCCACCGACCGGCAGCTGCTCGTCGACGCGATCGCGGCGCTCGTCGGCGAGCGCGGGCGCGGCTTCGTCGTCGAGCTGTCGGAGCGGGCGCGGCCGATCCTGGAGGAACTGGCGACGGGCCCCGCCGGGCCGCCGCCCAAGCTGGGCGAGGTGTTCTCGCACGGCATCGCGCCCGGCGAGGTCTCGGACGAGGTCGTGCCCGAGTACGTTGCGTCGGCGGGCCTCTCGGTCCTCGCCGCGGGGGAGCTGCCGCTCATGACCACGGACTTCTCGGCCGACGGCGGCCGCATCGAGCTGCCGTCGACGTGGCTGGTGGTGGGCCGGTCAGACTAATCCCGGGCGCCGCCGCACCGCTCTGACGAGCGGGAACTCCTCTCAACGGGTGGGAAATTGGTCTACACCACTGAGAGTTATCCACAGGTCTGGTGCGGCTCGGGCGGATCCGCGTACGGTTCTGGCCATGAAGATCCTTATCAGCGCCGACATGGAGGGCGCCACGGGCGTCACCTGGCCCGCGGACGTCCTCCCCGGCACACCGCAGTGGGAGCGCTGCCGTTCCATGTTCACGTCGGACGTGAACGCGGCGGCGCTCGGCTTCTTCGACGGCGGCGCCGACGAGGTGCTGATCAACGAGGCGCACTGGACGATGCGCAATCTCCTGCTCGAACAGCTCGACGAGCGGGTGCAGATGCTCACCGGACGGCACAAGTCGCTGTCCATGGTGGAGGGCGTCCAGCACGGCGACGTCGACGCCATCGCGTTCATCGGCTACCACGCGGGCGCCGGCATGGAGGGTGTGCTCGCGCACACCTTCCTCGCGAACCAGATCACGGGCGTCTGGATCAACGACATACGGGCGAGCGAGGGCCTGCTGAACGCGCATGTGGTGGCCGAGTACGGGGTGCCCGTCGTCCTCGTCACCGGCGACGACCTCGCGTGCGACGACGCGCTCGGGTACGCGCCCGAGGCCCGCAAGGTCGCCGTCAAGGACCACGTCTCCCGGTACGCGGCCGTGTGCCGCACCCCCGCGCGGACCGCCGCCGACATCCGGGCCGCCGCCAAGGACGCCGCATCCATCGCGGTGCGCCACGAGCCGGTGCGGGGCGGGCCGTTCACGATCCAGGTGGAGTTCGACGCCGAGCACCTCGCCATGGCCTCGACCGTCGTGCCGGGCGTGCGCCAGGTCGGCGAGCGCAAAGTCGCGTACACCCACGAGACCATGTACGAGAGCATCCGCACCTTCAAGGCGGTCACCACGATCGCCTCGTCCGCGGTGGAGGAACAGTATGGCTGAGCAGGCCCCCAGCGCGGCATCCCTCGGGACCGTGGACCAGCAGGCGCTCGACGAGGTCGTCGCGTTCACCTCCGAGCTGATCCGCATCGACACCACGAACCGCGGCGGAGGCGACTGCAAGGAGCGGCCCGCCGCCGAGTACGCGGCCGAGAAGCTCTCCGAGGCGGGCCTGAAGCCGACGATCCTGGAGCGCACCGCGGGCCGCGGCAATGTCGTCGCCCGCATCGAGGGCACCGACCCGACGGCCGACGCCCTGCTGGTCCACGGCCACCTGGACGTCGTGCCCGCCGAGGCGGCCGACTGGAGCGTCGACCCGTTCTCCGGCGAGGTGCGCGACGGCGTCGTGTGGGGCCGCGGCGCGGTCGACATGAAGAACATGGACGCGATGATCCTGGCGACCGTCCGCCAGTGGGCGCGCGTCGGGTTCCGGCCCCGGCGCGACATCGTCATCGCCTTCACTGCCGACGAGGAGGCCAGCGCCGAGGACGGCTCGGGCTTCCTCGCGGACCAGCACCCCGGCCTCTTCGAAGGCTGCACGGAAGGCATCAGCGAGTCCGGCGCCTTCACGTTCCACGACGGCGGCGGCAGGCAGCTGTACCCGATCGCGGCGGGCGAGCGCGGCACCGGCTGGCTGAAGCTCACCGCGCGCGGAAGGGCGGGCCACGGCTCCAAGGTCAACAGGTCCAACGCGGTGGGCCGGCTCGCCGCCGCGGTCGCCCGTATCGACGAGCACGAGTGGCCGGTGCGGCTCACCCCGACGGTGCGCGCCGCGCTGACCGAGATGGCCGCGCTGTACGGCATCCCGGCCGACGTGGACGCCCCGGACTTCGACGTCGACGCGCTGCTCGCGGCGCTCGGCCCGGCCGCCTCCCTGATCGAGCCGACCGTCCGCAACAGCGCCAACCCGACGATGCTGTCCGCCGGTTACAAGATCAACGTGATCCCGGGAGAGGCCACGGCGCATGTGGACGGGCGCTATCTGCCGGGCGGCGAGGACGAGTTCAGAACCACCCTCGACAAGCTCACAGGACCCGACGTCGACTGGGAGTACCACCACCGAGAGGTCGCCCTCCAGGCGCCGGTCGACTCGCCCGCGTACGCGAAGATGCGGGCGGCCGTCGAGGAGTTCGCACCCGAGGGTCACGTGGTCCCGTACTGCATGCCGGGCGGCACCGACGCCAAGCAGTTCTCCCGGCTCGGTATCACCGGCTACGGCTTCGCCCCGCTCAAGCTGCCCGAGGGCTTCGACTACCAGGCGCTGTTCCACGGCGTGGACGAGCGGGTTCCCGTGGAGGCGCTGCACTTCGGGGTGCGCGTGCTCGACAGATTCCTGCGCACGGCCTGAGGCAGCCCGCACACGTATCGGCAGAAACACCCGCAGGAACACGGACTAGGAAAAGATGGCGGACGCGAAGAACATGGGGGCCACCGGACAAATGCGGGGCGGGGACGACATGCTGCACACGCGAGAGTACGGATCCTGGCCGTCGCCGATCGACGCCGCACTGGCGGCGGCGCACGACGGGCAGCCCGAGTACGTCGGCTTCGTCGGCGCCGAGGCCTGGTGGACCGAACCCCGGCCCACCGAGGCGGGCCGCCGCGCCCTGGTGCGCCGGCTCGCCGACGGCACGGAGCACTCGATGCTGCCCGCGCCGTGGAACGTGCGCAGCCGCGTCATCGAGTACGGCGGCCGCCCCTGGGCCGGGACCGAGCGCCCCGAGGGCCCCCTGGTCGTCTTCGTGAACTTCGCCGACCAGCGCCTGTACGCGTACGAGCCCGACGCCCCCGGCGCCGAACCGCGCCCGCTCACCCCCGTCTCGGACATCGGCGACGGACTGCGCTGGGTCGACCCGCAGTTGCACGTCGAGCGCGGCGAAGTCTGGTGCGTCCTGGAGGAGTTCACCGGCGAGGGCCCGGGCGATCTGCGGCGCCTGGTCGCGGCCGTACCGCTCGACGGTTCGGCGGCGCAGGACCGGTCCGCGGTGCGTGAACTCTCCGACGACGCCCACCGGTTCGTCACCACCGCCCGGCTCTCGCCCGACGGGCGGCGCGCCGCGTGGATCGCCTGGGACCACCCGCGGATGCCGTGGGACGGCACGGAACTGCTGCTCGCCGAGGTCGCGGACGACGGCACCTTCGGCCCGGCGCAGACCGTGGCGGGCGGCGACGAGGAGTCCGTCTGCCAGGTCGAGTGGGCGCCCGACGGCGGACTGCTGTTCGCCGCCGACCGTAGCGGCTGGTGGAACCTGTACCGGCTCGATGTGCGCGGTGGGTGGGAAGTCCCGTCCGGGGGAGGGCAGCCGTCCCGAGGCGCCGACGTCCGCGGGGCCGCCACCCTGTCCGTGCCCACGACCCCGCAGGGCGCCCTCGCGCGCCCGACGCTCGCCGCCGCCCGGCCGCTGTGCGCCCGCGACGAGGAGTTCGGCGGGCCGATGTGGAAGGTCGGTCTGAGCTGGTTCAAGCCGCTGGAGGCCGGCCTGATCGCCGTCGTGCACGGCGTCGGAGCCACCGCCCTCGGCATCCTCGACCCCGAGACCGGCGAGGTCGTGGACACGGCGGGGCCCTGGACGGCGTGGTCGGCCACGCTCGCGGTGCACGGCAGCCGCGTCGTCGGCGTCGCCGCGAGCCCGCGCACCGCGCCCGAGGTCGTCGAGCTGGACACCGGCACCGGGCACACGCGCGTGATCGGCGCCGCGCACGACGACCCGGTCGACCCCGCGTACTACCCGGAACCCCAGATCCGCACGTTCGCCGGCCCCGACGGACGGGACATCCACGCCCACATCTACCCGCCGCACAGCCCCACCCACGTGGCCACCGACGGCGAGCTCCCGCCGTACGTCGTATGGGCGCACGGCGGACCCACCAGCCACGCGCCCCTCGTACTCGACCTGGAGATCGCCTACTTCACCTCGCGCGGCATCGGCGTCGCCGAGGTCAACTACGGCGGCTCGACCGGGTACGGGCGTGAGTACCGGAACCGGCTGCGCGAGCAGTGGGGCGTCGTCGACGTCGAGGACTGCGCGGCCGTCGCGCTCGCCCTCGCCGAGGAGGGCACCGCCGACCGCGGGCGGCTCGCCATCCGCGGCGGCAGCGCCGGAGGCTGGACCAGCGCGGCATCCCTGACCAGCACGGACGTCTACGCCTGCGGCACCATCATCTACCCCATCCTCGACCTCACCGGCTGGGCCGAGGGGGAGACCCACGACTTCGAGTCCCGGTACCTGGAATCGCTCGTCGGCCCGCTCGCCGAGGTGCCCGCGCGCTACGCGGAGCGCTCGCCGGCCGAGCACGCCGACCGCCTCTCGGCGCCGTTCCTGCTCCTCCAGGGCCTCGACGACGTGATCTGCCCGCCCGTCCAGTGCGAGCGGTTCCTGGAGCGCGTCGAGAGCGAGGGCCGACGCGTCCCGCATGCATACATCGCCTTCGAGGGAGAGGGTCACGGATTCCGCCGGGCGGACACGATGATCCGCGCCCTGGAGGCCGAACTCTCCCTGTACGCCCAGGTGTTCGGGCTCCAGCCCAGCGGCGTCCCCATCCTTGAGCTGACCAAGTGAGGCCACTGCGCCGCCCGAAGCGGCTGGCACCGGGCGCGCGGGTCGCCGTTGTCGCGCCCAGCGGCCCCGTCCCCGAGGACAGGCTCCAGGCCGGCCTCGACATCCTGCGCGGCTGGGACCTCGACCCGATCGTGGAGCCCCATGTCCTGTCCGTCCACGGTGAGTTCGACTACCTGGCGGGCGCGGACGCCGACCGCGCCGCCGACCTCCAGCGGGCCTGGTGCGACCCGGAGGTGGACGCCGTCCTGTGCGCCCGAGGCGGCTACGGTGCGCAGCGCATGGTCGACCTCCTCGACTGGGACGCGATGCGCGCGGCCAGGCCGAAGGCGTTCGTCGGCTACAGCGACATCACCGCGCTGCACGAGGCGTTCGCGGTGCGGCTCGGCGTGAGTACGTTGCACGGGCCGATGGTCGCCGCGGCCGACTTCCTCAAGAACCCGCGGGCGCAGGAGCATCTGCGGGCGACGCTGTTCGAGCCGGAGACGGTGCGGGTGATCTCGGCGGTCGAGGGTGGTGGCGGGGTCCTGGTGCCCGGCACGGCGCGCGGCGTCACGTTCGGTGGCTGCCTGTCGCTGCTCGCGGCGGATCTCGGCGCGGCGGGGGCGAGGTCGTCGGGGAGGGGTGGGCTGCTGTGCCTGGAGGACGTGGGGGAGGAGGCGTACCGGGTCGACCGCTACCTGACGCAACTCCTGCGCGGGGGCCTGCTCGACGGCGTCTCCGGGATCCTCCTCGGCTCCTGGACCGACTGCGAGCCGCTGCGCGCGCTGCTGATGGACCGGCTTGGCGGGCTCGGCGTCCCGGTGGTGGAGGACTTCGGCTTCGGCCACGGCGAGGGGGCTCTGACGGTTCCGCTGGGTGTGGCGGGTGAACTGGACGCGGCGTCCGGAACCTTGACGCTCGACGCGCCGGCCCTCACCTGACCCATTCCTCTTCCCCCACCCCACCCCTTCCCGGAAGTCCTGCCGGACGGGCCGCCTCAATCGCCGGCGGGGCTTGATCATCAAGCCCCGCCGGCGATTGGGGCGATCTTTTTAGCCCCTGCGGCGAT
>NZ_JBSFVM010000035.1:0-65384 GCF_053592315.1 Streptomyces sp. NPDC002754 | reverse complement strand
TATCCGGTATTAGACCTCGTTTCCAAGGCTTGTCCCAGAGTGAAGGGCAGATTGCCCACGTGTTACTCACCCGTTCGCCACTAATCCACCCCGAAGGGCTTCATCGTTCGACTTGCATGTGTTAAGCACGCCGCCAGCGTTCGTCCTGAGCCAGGATCAAACTCTCCGTGAATGTTTCCCCGTAATCGGGGTGACACCACGAGAGCGGAACAGTCGGAGGAATAATCCGACCGTTCACAGCGTCCTCGCTGTGTTGCCTGCCGACCAGTGGCCTGCAGGACTTTTCAAAGGAACCTCGTCCCAGCAAATAGCTGGAGACGGGGTATCAACAAATTTTGGCGTTGATTTTTGGCACGCTGTTGAGTTCTCAAGGAACGGACGCTTCCTTTGTACTCACCCTCGCGGGCTTTCCTCCGGGCGCTTCCCTTCGGTCTTGCTGTTGTTGCGTTTCCGACTCTATCAGACCGTTTCACCGGCCGATTTCCTCGGATTGACGCCACCTAATGAGGACTTCCGCTTTCGCGGCCCTTTCGGCGAGTTCAAACACTATCAGTCTTTTCCGGCCCGCTTGCCACACCTCTGCAGACGTGCAGAAATACGGTTCACAATGCAACTTAGGACTTGATAGATGCTGCCGAGGTGTTGGACGCTCGAGGGCGTCGCCTGCCTCCCTGGCAGAGGTACGACAGTACATCGGGCCCGAGCTTCGGCGCAAATCGTTTGCCCGCGGCCCCTACGGCCGCCAACCGGTGCCTCTCATAGGGAACCGGGACTTTTTATGACTTACGCTTCTGAACAGTACGCCGTCCAGGACAGGCAGTGACGGCGACCCTGAATCTCCGCCCCTCTGGGAGGCTTGCCATGACCAGTGTGACGTCCCCGCTCACCGGACGCGCCATCGGGCTCTCCGCTGTTCCTGACCCGGTGTTCTCCGGTGCGATGGTCGGCCCCGGCTCCGCCATTGACCCCGCGCGTGAGGCGTCGGACGCTGTGGCCCCGGTGGACGGCATCGTGGTGTCCCTTCACCCGCACGCCTTCGTCGTCGTGGATGAGGAAGGCCACGGTGTGCTGACGCACCTGGGCATCGACACCGTCCAACTCAACGGCGAGGGCTTCGAGCTGCTCGTCAACAAGGGCGACACCGTGCAGCGCGGGCAGTCCGTGGTCCGCTGGGACCCGGCAGCCGTCGAGGCCGCCGGCAAGTCGCCGATCTGCCCGGTCGTCGCACTCGAGGCCACGGCGGAGTCTCTGTCCGGTGTCGTCGAGGACGGCGACATCAAGGCCGGCGACGCGCTCTTCGGCTGGAAGTGACGCACTCCGTCACTGAAGGCCGGCAGGAATTCAACGCGGCGGCAGCGCTCGCCGCACTATCGGAGACGGGTGAGATGGAGACAACGCTGCGAGGCGTCGGCGTGAGCCACGGTGTGGCGATCGGCGAGGTTCGGCACATGGGCACGGCGGTGCTGGAACCGCCGGCCAAGCAGATTCCGGCTGAGGATGCCGAGCGCGAACAGGGGCGCGCCCGCCAGGCCGTCGAAGCTGTCGCGGCCGACCTGATGGCGCGCGGCAACCTGGCCGGTGGCGAGGCCCAGGCGGTGCTCGAGGCTCAGGCCATGATCGCCCAGGACCCCGAGCTGATGGCCGACGTCGACCGTCGTGTCGCCGTCGGGAGCACGGCCGAGCGCGGCATCTACGACGCATTCTCGCACTACCGCGAGCTCCTCGCGGGCGCCGGTGAGTACATGGCGGGCCGCGTCGCGGACCTCGACGACGTGCGCAACCGCATCGTGGCGCGCCTTCTCGGGGTGCCCATGCCCGGCGTCCCGGACAGCGACAAGCCCTACGTGCTGATCGCCCGGGACCTTGCGCCCGCGGACACCGCGCTTCTGGATCCCGCGCTGGTGCTCGGTTTCGTCACCGAAGAGGGCGGGCCGACCAGCCACAGCGCGATCCTGGCCCGCGCCCTCGGCGTGCCGGCCGTGGTGGCGCTTCCCGGCGCGGGTGAGCTCGCCGAAGGCACCGTGGTCGCCGTGGACGGCAGCACCGGTGAGATCTTCGTTGACCCCAGTTCGGAGAAGCGGGCCTCGTTGGAGGCCGCCGCTGCCGAGCGCAAGGCGGCGCTGGCCGCTTCGACCGGCCCCGGTGCCACCTCTGATGGGCACAAGGTGCCGCTCCTCGCCAATGTCGGCGGACCGGCGGACGTGCCCGCGGCGGTTGAGGCGGGGGCCGAGGGTGTCGGTCTCTTCCGCACCGAGTTCCTCTTCCTCGACGACAGCAAGAACGCTCCGTCCGAAGAGAAGCAGGTCGAGGCGTACCGGCAGGTGCTCGAGGCGTTCCCCGAGGGCCGTGTCGTGGTGCGGGTGCTCGATGCCGGCGCCGACAAGCCCCTGGACTTCCTGTCGCCCGGCGACGAGCCCAACCCGGCTCTGGGCGTGCGCGGTCTGCGGACGCTGCTCGACCACCCGGAGGTGCTGCGTACGCAGCTGACCGCGCTGGCGAAGGCGTCCGAAGGGCTCCCGGTCTACCTCGAGGTCATGGCGCCGATGGTGGCCGACCGCGCCGACGCCAAGGCCTTCGCCGATGCCTGCCGTGCGGCCGGTCTGCAGGCGAAGTTCGGCGCGATGGTGGAGATTCCGTCTGCCGCGCTGCGTGCCCGGTCGGTGTTGCAGGAGGTCGAGTTCCTGTCGCTCGGCACCAACGACCTGGCCCAGTACACGTTCGCCGCTGACCGTCAGGTCGGAGCCGTGTCGCGTCTGCAGGACCCGTGGCAGCCCGCACTGCTCGACCTGGTCTCGCTGTCCGCCGAGGCGGCGAGGGCCGAGGGCAAGAGTTGCGGCGTCTGCGGCGAGGCCGCGTCCGACCCGCTGCTCGCGTGCGTGCTGACGGGTCTGGGTGTCACCTCCCTTTCCATGGGTGCCGCTTCGATTCCGTACGTACGGTCGACGCTCGGCAAGTGCACGCTGGCCCAGTGCGAGCGGGCAGCCGCTGCCGCGCGTGCCGCGGAGTCGGCGGAGGAGGCGCGCAGCGCCGCTCAGGCCGTGCTGTCCGGCGAGTAGCGGAGCCGGACTGGTGCCTTTCGGAGGGCGCTCCGCCTTTGGGCGGGGCGCCCTTCGCGCTTGTCCGAGGTGTTCAGTGCCGATGCCTCCCTTCCGGTTTCGTGTCGTCCACTTCTGGTGCGGTGCAGTAGTTCACGCCGGGTTCCGGCGCGGACAGGTCGCCGGAGTCCGCGTCGGTGCAATAGGCGTCGAAGACCCGTCCCCCAGGGATCGGTTGGAGTCCCTGGTCCTTCAGGTGCCAGCCGTGGACACGGTCTTCCGTGCCGGTGACCGAGCTGCGCACGATGACGGCACTGGCGCGCCGGCTGACGATTGCCAGCGCCAGTACGGCCGTGACCTCCATGGCCGCGGACTCGTCGATTTTGACCGTGTCGGGTTCCGTCGCGTCCACGTGCAGGACGGCGTGCAGGGACTCCTTGTCGGTGAGCACGCTGCACACCCAGTGGTGGGCTCCCTCGCCGAGCGCGTCGATCATTCGGGAGACCAGGTGGGAAGCCCTGGCGAAGGCCATACGTCCTACGTCCTGCCCGCATACGGCACACGCGCCTGTCCGGGAGAGGATGGACGTCGCGAACTCCCAGGTCGCTTGGCGGACGGCCTCTTTCACGAGTTCGGGGACGAGGTCGGCCATCGGTTGTCCCTGGTAGGCGACCAACGGCCCTGACGCGGCGAGTTCCGCGGTGAATCGAGTACGGCTGACGGCGCTGTCCGGGTCCAGGTCCTCCGCCCTGCAGAATTCCGTGAACTCGGCCGGGTCGAAGAGCGTGACCGTGGTGTATCCGCCGGCCGCGGCCTGGGATTTGAGTAGTCCTTCCACTTGGCGCAGGTACGTCGTGTGGTCTTCGAAGGTGAAGCTGCGGTAGAGCCGCATCGCGTCGAAGTCCTGCTCGTCGGCCAACAGGCCGATGGTTCCCGCCACTTCACGGCGCAGGCCGCGCCGCACGCTGGTCGCCCGGTTGTGTTGAGTGTGCCCCATGATTCCCCCTGAGTGCGCTTGAACGATGCTCACTCAGAGTAATCAGGGGCACTGACAACGCCACGTTCGGTGACTTCCGCACCATCGGTTTCAGGCGGTCGGTCAGGCTCGCTTGCGCGCGATCTCCTCGTAGAACTTGAGGAGTTCGAGGTTGTCGATGGAGCCGGGGTTGACGGCTTTTTCCAGTGGTGTGCCCGAGAGCAGGCGCTTGACGGGCACCTCGATGCGCTTGCCGGTGAGGGTGTGCGGGACGCCGGGGGCTTCGATGACCTCGTCGGGCACGTGGCGCGGCGAGAGCTGTTCGCGGATGATCTGCTTGATGCGGGAGCGGAGCGCGTCGTCGAGGACGGCGCCCGGCGCGAGGTGGACGAAAAGGGGCATCCAGTAGCCGCCGTCGGGCTGTTCCAGGCCGATGACGAGTGATTCGCGGATCTCGGGGAGCCGCTCCACGGCCTCGTAGATGTCGGCGGAGCCCATCCGGACTCCCTGACGGTTGAGGGTGGAGTCGGAGCGGCCGTGGATGACGACGGAGCCGTGCGAGGTCAGCGTGATCCAGTCGCCGTGGCGCCAGACGCCGGGGTAGGTGTCGAAGTAGCTGTCGTGGTACCTGGTGCCGTCGGGGTCGTTCCAGAAGCGGATCGGCATGGACGGCATCGGGTTGGTGACGACGAGTTCGCCGACCTCGTCGGTCAGCGGGGCACCGGCGGGGTCCCATGCCTGCAGGTCCGTGCCGAGGCCGGGTGCCTGGAGTTCGCCGATGTGGACGGGGAGTGTCGGCACGGCTCCGGCGAAACAGGAGCAGACGTCGGTGCCGCCGCTGACGGAGGCGATCCACAGGTCGTCCCGCACCTCGTCGTGGAGCCAGCGGAAGCCGTCCGGCGGGAGCGGCGATCCCGTGGTGGCGACGCACTTGACACGGGAGAGGTCGTGGTCCCGCGCGGGGTGCACGTCGGCCTTGCGGCAGGCCATGACGTATGCGGCGGAGGTGCCGAAGAGGGTCGCGCCGGTGCGTTCGGCGATCGCCCACTGGGCGCCGGTCTCGGGGTATCCGGGGCTGCCGTCGTAGGTGACGATCGTGGTGCCGGTGAGCAGGCCGCCGACGAGGAAGTTCCACATCATCCAGCCCGTGGACGTGTACCAGAAGAAGCGGTCGTCGGGGCCGAGGTCGCAGTGCAGGCCGATCTGCTTGAGGTGCTCGACGAGGATGCCGCCCTGCGACTGCACGATGGCCTTGGGCAGGCCTGTGGTGCCGGAGGAGTAGAGCACCCACAACGGGTGGTCAAAGGGCACTTCTTCGTAGACGGGTGTGACGTCCGCGGAGGTGAGGGCAGACCATTCCAGGGCGCCTTCGGGTGCCTCGGTCCCGAGGAGCGGGATGTGCACCACCGCGCGCAGGGAGGGCAGTTCGTCGCGGAGTTCCCGCACGGTGTCGCGGCGGTCGTGCTCCTTGCCGCCGTAGCGGTAGCCGTCGACCGTGAACAGGACCACGGGCTCGACCTGCTGGAAGCGGTCCAGGACGCTGCGTGCGCCGAAGTCGGGGGCGCAGGACGTCCACACGGCTCCGACGGCCGCCGTGGCGAGGAGGGCGGCGACGGCCTCGGGGATGTTCGGCAGGTAGCCGCTGACGCGGTCGCCGGGGCGTACTCCGAGGGCGCGCAGTTCGGCGGCCAGGGAGCCGACCTGGCCGCGGAGCTCGGCCCAGGTGACGGTACGGGGTTCGGGTGTCTCGTCGACGTGGAGGATCGCGGGCGTGTCCGCGCGCGCGGGGTCGTCCGCGGTGCGCAGGGCGTGCGCGGCGTAGTTGAGCGTGGCGCCGGGGAACCACTCGGCGCCGGGCATGTCACGGTTCCCGAGCACACGCGCGTACGGGTGCGTGAAGCGCACGTCGAACCACTCGGTGACGGCCTTCCAGAAAGTTTCGAGTTCGGTGACCGACCAGCGGTGCAGCGCCTCGTAGCCGCCGTCGGCGGGCGCGCCGTGCTGCTCGGCCGCCCAGGCCTGGAACCGTGTGATCTGCGCGTCGGCGATCTGCTGGCGATCGGGCTGCCAGAGCGGTGACGGGTTCACGGTGGACATGATGCGGCTCCAGAAAGTACGTGCGCGGCGTGTGCGTCCTCGGCGCACACCGCAGAGTGTGCGCCTGACGCGGCTCACTGGACGATGCCATGTGATCGACTTCGGCACCAGGGCGTACCCCACATAGTCGGCCTCGCGAAGATGTGCCGGCACCACGGATGAACGGCAGTTGAACGCGGCACGCGCGCGTGCGCCTCGGTGGCAGGGTGAGCAGCATGGATGGTCGTGACCTGGTGCGCTTGGCGAAGGCGGTTTCGTCCGTGGGGTGGGCCCACGGGCTGCGCTCCGTTCGGGCGTCCTGGCGGCGCCACCGCGCGGACTCCGTGGGCCTTCCCCGCCGGGGCGTCGAGCGGGCCCGGGTGCCGGGCTCCGTGGTCGGTGTGACGCCCGAACCGGGCGGCGGCCTGGTGCGGTTCACGCGGTCCCGGTTGCGCATCACCGTCACCGTGAGCGGTGCGCTCTTCTGGAGCTGGGACGGAGCCGAGCCCGAGCCGTCGTACGCCCTGGCCGGGCTCTGTCCGGAGGCGGATCCGCGGGCGGTGCTCGAGCCGGACAAGGACGGCGGCTGGCGGTTGGTGTCCGAGCGGGTGACCGTCGTGGTCTCGCGACACGGCGCCTTGGAGGTGCGTACGCCGGGCGGGGTGTTGCTGCGCCGCGATCTGCCGCCCCGGTGGTGGGAGCCCGAGGGCGGCGGTGAGGCACGCTGGGCGCAGCGGAGCGAGGTCTCCGCCGACGCGCGTTTCTTCGGCCTGGGAGGCCGGGCGTCGGGCCCGCGACTGCGCGACGCGACGTACCGGTTGTGGAACACGGATCCCGGCGGTTCCTTCGGCCGGCAGGACGGTCCGTTGTCGCTCACGATGCCGGTGCAGATGGTGGTCGCGGATGCGGGGACGTATCTGGTGTTCCACGACAACACGTGGGACGGCACCGTGCGCCTCCGTGAGGGCAGTGAGGGGGCCGGCTCCGGGCACGACTGCGCCGGGACCTCCGAATTGCGCATGGAGGGTGGCCCGTTGCGCTGTTGGGTGGTGGTGGGCACACCCGCGCGCGTACTCCACGTCTGGTCCCAGCTGACCGGCGCTCCGGCCGTACCGCCGGGTTGGGCGCTGGGCCACCAGCACGCGCTTCGGAGGTTCGGGGGCGAGGAGGAGGTGCGTCGCGTCGTCTCGGACTACAGGGAGCGCGATCTGCCCCTGGAGGCGGTCCATCTGGACATCGATCACCTCACGGCGGGAGAGGCCGTCACCGTCGATCGTGAGCGGTTCCCCTCCCTGCCCCGACTGGCCGAGCATCTGCGCGGTGAGGGTGTCCGGCTGGTGTCGATCGTCGACCCGGCGGTCAAGGCACGCCGCGGCAACGCCTTGTACGACGGCGGGCAGGCGATCGACGCTTTCGTGCGGGACTCGGCGGGAAGGCCCGTGCGCGGGGTCGTGTGGTCTGGTGAGTCGATGTATCCGGACTTCACGGCTGAGCGGGTGCGCAAGTGGTGGGGCGGACTGTACGAGGAGCGGCTCGCGCAGGGCTTCTCGGGTTTCTGGCACGACAGGAACGAGCCGGGGTCCTTCTCCGCCTTCGGTGAGCCCACGCTCCCCCGTTCGTCCCGTCACATGGTCGAGGGGCGGGGCGGTGACCATCGGGAGGCGCACAACGTGTACGCGCTGTGCATGGCACGGGCCGGCTACGAGGGTCTGCGCGAACTGCAGCCGCAGGAACGGCCCTTCTTGCTCTCCCGGTCCGGGTGGGTGGGTTTGCAGCGCTACGGAGGGACGTGGTCCGGTGGCATCGCCACCGGGTGGGCCGGCCTTCGTTCCTCGCTCTCGTTGGTGATGGGGCTCGGGTTGTGCGGGGTGCCCTATTCCGGCCCTGATGTGGGTGGGTTCAACGGGAAGCAGTCACCGGAACTGTTCTTGCGCTGGTGCCAGTTGGGCGCCTACATGCCGCTGTTTCGCACGCATTCGGCGCTGGGGGCGGGGCGGCGCGAGCCGTGGGGGTTCGGCGAGGAGGTGCTCGCGCACGCGCGCGTGGCACTGAAGGAGCGGCGTCGCCTCTTTCCGTACTTCATGACCCTCGCGCATCTCGCCCGGCGTACCGGTGCCCCGCTTGTGCGGCCATTGTGGTGGGGTGCTCCGGAGGACCGGGCCTTGCGTGACTGCGAGGACGCCTTCTTGTTGGGCGACTGCCTGTTGGTGGCCCCCGTCCTTGAGCCCGGAGCCGACCGGCGCACCGTTCATCTGCCGCCTGGGCGTTGGTACGACACGGTGACCGGCGAAGGCTTCGAAGGGCCCGGTCGGATCACGGTGGATGCTCCCCTGTCGCGTATTCCGGTGCTCGCGCGTGGCGGGTCGGTGCTTCCTGTGCGCGGTCCGGGCGGGGGCGTCGCCCTGGAGGCGTGGGCGCCTGCACCGGGACGTACGGGCCATGGCTACGTGGCGCGGGACGTCGGGGACGGCTGGGAGGAGCCGGAGATCGAGCGGTTCCGGGTGCGCTGGGGCAAGGGGCGCGTGGTCGTCGAAGCGGACAGGGAGGACGGCGAGGTCGAGTCGCCCTACCCGGTACGTGTGCGCGGCTTGTGAGCGCCTTTCGGCGCAGGGCGCCGCTGGACGCCCGCCGGGACCTGGCTCCTACAGGTAGCGGCCCTCGAACCAGGCCTTCACTGCCAACGTATGGAGGGGAAACGCCAGTTCGGTCGGGCGGCGCAGCAGGTGCCAGCCGTCCGTCTCGTCCGTGGCGACGCTGGTGGGCAGGGATCCCGCTGGGCGTTCGGGCAGGAGGCCGAAGAGCAGGAGGTGGCCGTCCGGGGCGCTCATGGCGTCCACGAGCCGTACCTCGCGTGCCGCAGCGACGATGCCCGTCTCCTCCTGGAGTTCACGGACGACGGCTCGCCGCCAGTCCTCCCGGTCGTCGATGAACCCGCCGGGCAGGGCGGGTTCCCCGCGCGCGGGGGCGATGGTGCGTGTGATCGTGACGAGGGCGGTGCCCACCGTGTCGTACACCGGTTGCAGGGCGATGGCGACAGGGAGTGGGTTGCGATAGGCGACGGAGTCACAGGCCCGGCAGGTGCGGGGCCAGCCGTGCACCTCGGTCCCGTAGGCGGCTCCGCAGCTCGAACAGTGGGAATCCGGAACGGGGTTGACCATGGCGTGGGTTGATTCGGGCACGGCGCGGACTGTATCCGATCACTCGACCGCGGTCTTCCCCGGTGGGCCCGGCTCCTGATAGACGCTGATCCATGACTCGAGCCTCCACCGCTCTGCGGAAACTCGCCGCCCTGACCGCCGCCGCGCTGCTCGGTGTGGCCGCGGCACCGTCGGCTGCCCAGGCGACGCCCGACCCCAAGGCGCCCAAGGATTTCGTGGCACTCCATGACGTGGATTCCACGATCATCCAGGAAATGCGCTACTACACGGAGCACGACTTCATGGGTGAGCCGGTCGACGGCTACAAGAAGCCGATGTGCCTCCTCACGAGACCTGCCGCGCAGGCGCTCCACAAGGCGCAGATCGGCCTCCTGAAGAAGGGCTACTCCCTGAAGGTGTACGACTGTTACCGCCCGCAGCGTGCGGTCGACCACTTCGTCCGCTGGGCGAAGGATCTCGACGACCAGAAGATGAAGGCGGAGTTCTATCCGCGCGTCGACAAGACGCGCCTGTTCGCGGACGGCTACATCGCGGAGAAGTCGGGCCACAGTCGTGGCTCCACCCTGGACCTGACGGTCGTGAAGTTGCCCGCCCGACCCACGCGCCCCTATGTGCCCGGGGAGCAGCTCACGCCCTGCTACGGGCCGAAGGCGGAGCGCTTCCCCGACAACTCGCTGGACATGGGGACCGGGTTCGACTGCTTCGACACGCTCGCGCACACGGACGATCCGCGCGTCCAAGGGGTGCAGCGGGCCAATCGGGACCTGCTGCGGAACGCGCTCGGCGCGCAAGGGTTCGTCAATCTTCCCGAGGAGTGGTGGCACTACACCTACGACCCCGAGCTCTACCCGGACACGTACTTCGACTTCCCGGTCTCCAGGCGTTCTCTGACGGGGCGGTGATGTGGGGGCGCGACCGGAAGCACCCCCGTCGATCCCGGTCGCGCCCTCACCAATCACGGACGCCGGTCGGGCGCGGACGGTTCTGCGGGACCCCTGACGTCATTCGGTTCCCCATGGCACACTTCTGACGTTCCGTCAGATTCATTGCCGGGGAGGAACTGTGGCGCGTACGCGTACACCTGTCGTGGCCGACTGGTTCAGCGGAGAGGGGGACGACTTCCGCCTGTTGGGCACGCGCTGTTCGGCGTGTGCGTCGGTGTTCTTTCCGCGCGAGGACGGGGCGTGCCGCAATCCCACCTGCGCCGGCGGCGAGCTGGTGGAACTGCCCCTGTCGCGGCGCGGGCGCGTCTGGTCGTACACGGACGCCAGGTACCGACCACCGGAACCGTATGTGTCGGACCGGGAACTTCCCTGGGAGCCCTACGCGTTGATCGCTGTGGAGCTGGAGACGGAGCGATTGGTCGTGCTCGGCCAGGGGGCTCCTGGCGTCTCCGTGGCCGATCTCGCGGTCGGCCTGGAGGTGGAGGTCGTGCCGGGCGTGCTCAACGAGGAGGGGGACGACGCGACCGGGACGACATGGACGACGTGGCACTGGCGGCCGACGGGGGTGACGGCATGACGGGGGACGTGGCGGTTCTCGGCGCGGGCATGCACCCCTGGGGGAAGTGGGGGCGCAGCTTCGTCGAGTACGGGGTGGCGGCGGCGCGGGTCGCGCTCGCCGACGCCGGGGTCGACTGGCGTGACGTGGGATCGATCGTCGGCGCGGACACGGTGCGCGGCGGTTACCCCGGCTACGTGGCGGGTGCGACGTTCGCGAAGGCCCTCGGGTGGCAGGGCGCGCGCGTGGCCAGCGTCTACGCGGCCTGCGCTTCGGGGGCCCAGGCGGTCAACACGGCGCGGGCACAGATCCTTTCGGGAATGGCGGACGTCGTGCTCGTGGTGGGCGCCGACGCCGCGCCCAAGGGGTTCTTCAAGCCCGCAGGCGGCGACCGGCCCGACGATCCCGACTGGTTGCGCTTCCGTGCGCTCGGGGCGACCAACCCGACGTACTTCGGCCTGTACGCGCGCCGGCGCATGGCCGTGCACGGGGACACGCTCGAGGACTTCGCCCAGGTCAAGGTGAAGAACGCCGCCTCCGGTGCGCTGAACCCGAACGCGCGCTACCGCAAGACGGTGACGGCCGAGGAGGTCGCCGCCTCCGCCGTGGTCGCCGATCCGCTGCGGCTGCTCGACATCTGCGCCACGTCGGACGGCGGTGCGGCGCTGCTGCTGTCCAGCATGGAGTTCGCGCGCCGGCACGGAGCGGCGGATCCAGTCCGCATACGGGCCGTGTCGACGGTGACGCCGACGTACCCGAACACCGTGCTCGACCTCCCGGACATCGCCACGGACTCGGCCGCAGGGGTCGCCCCCGAAGGTCCCGCGTTCCGCGCCTCGATCGCCCGCGCCGCCTACGAAGAGGCGGGGATCGGTCCCGAGGACCTGTCCCTGGCGGAGGTCTACGACCTGTCCACGGCCTTGGAGTTGCAGTGGTACGAGGACCTCGGGCTGTGCGGCGAGGGTGAGGGTGCCAAGCTTCTGAGGGACGGCGCGACCGCTCCCGGAGGCCGAATACCCGTGAACAGCAGCGGTGGACTCGCCTCCTTCGGAGAGGCGGTTCCGGCGCAGGCGATCGCCCAGGTCTGCGAGTTGACGTGGCAGTTGCGGGGTGCGGCAGGCGACCGTCAGGTGGCCGGGGCCAGGGCCGGGATCACCGCCAACCAGGGCCTGTTCGGCCACGGTTCGTCGGTCGTGGCGGTGCGCTGACCGCCGCGTGCGTACCCTGCGTGGCCGTGCGGGAATGCTGCGTGAACAGCGTGTGAACCGGCCCTGGGGGCGTCCGTGCGACGCCATCATGCTGGCGTGCACACCTGGCCGGACAGCCTCCGCTTCGCCTTCCAGCCCGTGGTCAATCTGGCCACGGGGTCGGCCGCGGCTCTGGAGATACTCGCCCGCCCCGAGTCGGGTGATGTGCTCTCACGAGCGCATCGCGAGCCCGAACTCGACGGCGACCTGGCCGCGTTGGCGATCCGTGATGCCGCACGCCGGGAGACGCTGCTGCCGCTGCACGTGAACGTGTTCGCGGGCACGCTCGCCGACCTCGGCGGTCTTGACGCGCTGCGGCGCGCGGTGCAGGACGCGGGCCGCCTGCCGTGGGAGGTGACCGTCGATGTGGGGCCGCCGTTCACGCACGTGCCGCACCGCGCCCTCCTGGAGGGTGTCGCGGTCCTGCGTAAGGAGGGCTTCCGGATCTGTGCCGACGGCGTGGGTGACGGCGACGTACCGCTGCGGCTGCTCGACGATCTCGCTCCCGACCTGATCAAGCTCGACGCCTCACTGCTGTCGCGCGGTGCGACGGTGCGGGCCATGCGGACGCTGTGCGAGGAGATCCGCGCGCTGCTCGCGGTCGAGGGCGTGGAGACCGAGACCCAGTGCCTGGCGGCCCGGGACGCCGGGGCGCAGCTCGCGCAGGGCAATCTGTTCGCCCCGGCGGCCCGGCTGCCGATCTCCGACGTGTACGTGCCCGAACTGCCCCCGACCGTCGGCTCGTCGCGGCCGGCCGGGCCGCTGGTGCGGGACTTCGTGCGGCCCGCGGCGCTGCTGCCCGATTCGGTGTCCGCGGAGCAGGTGCGGCGCCGGCTCACCGGAGCGGCCGAGGTGACCGGGGTGCTGCTCGTCGACGCCGCCGGGGCACCGGTGCGGTCGGTGCAGCGGGACCGTTTCCTGCTGTCGCTGTCCACGCGCTACGGGCACGCGCTGTACGCCGACCGGCCCGCCGCGCGGCTCGGCGACCGACCGCGCACGGTGGGCGTCACCGCGACCGCCTGGGAGGTGCTCGACGTGGTCGCGGACGGCGAGCACGCCCGCACCGCCGACGACGTCGCCGTGGTGGACGACGACGGGCGCTGCGTCGGCGTCGTACGCCTCACCGACCTCGTACGGGCGCTTGCCGAGAGCCGCGTCGAGGAGGCCGCCGGGCTCAACCCGCTGACGCGGTTGCCGGGTTCGGACACCGTGACGGGCGAGTTGGACCGCTGGGTGGCGCAGGGCCGCGGCTTCGCCCTGAGTTGGCTGGACATCGACGGGTTCAAGCAGGTCAACGACGGTGCGGGGTTCGCGGCGGGCGACGAGCTGATCCGTTCGGTGGGACGGGCCCTCGCGCGCACGGCGTCGGATTCCGTGCGGGTGGGGCACATCGGGGGTGACGACTTCCTGGTCCTGGCCGATCCCGAGCGGCTCGGCCCGCTCGCGGCCGCCGTGCTCGACGCTCCCTGGTCGGCGGGCGGCAGGGCGGTGACGCTGTCGCTGGCCACGGTCGTGTGCCCGCCCGGCAGCGTGCCCGACCACCGGCGGGCCGCGGCGCTGCTCGCCCCGCTCAAGAAGGCCGCGAAGGCGCTCTCCGGGGCGAGTTGGGTCTGCGGCCAGGCGGGGCGCGAAGGTATCGACGTGCGCCGCGGCGCACGAGCCACGACCGCCGCGCGCGACCTGAAGGGAGCGCCGGCCGCCGGTTAACCGTTGCCGTCCACGACCTTGACGCTCCACTACGGCCGGTGAACACTTCCGGATGTCAGTCGGCATCGCCGCAAATCGGCCCACCGCTGCTCGGGGTCCTGGCTGCCCCAGGTGCGCATTCCTGCCGGGTTGCGGCAGGTCAGAGCCGCTCCCCCACGTGTGGTTCCGACTGTGCAGGCACGCTCGTCACGGACGCCGGGCGGGGCGCGGGACTTCCCTGCTTACGGCAGCCGTGGTTCAGAACCAGCCATGGAAACGCACCCTGCACGGAGGACCGGGGAGCACTGCCCCCGGGCGAGGGCCTAGGAGCCGCCATGAGCAACGGAGACATCTTCATCGGTGAGGTCATCGGCACCGGTATTCTGATCCTTTTCGGCGCGGGCGTCTGCGCCGCCGTCACTCTGAAACACTCCAAGGCGAAGGCCTCCGGGTGGGTCGTCATCGCGTTCGGCTGGGGCTTCGGCGTGCTGGCCGGCGCCTATACGGCCGCCCCGCTGTCGGGCGGCCATCTCAACCCCGCGGTCACCATCGGCATCGCGGTCGACACCGGCAAGTGGGACAAGGTCTGGGTCTATCTGCTCGGCCAGATGGTCGGCGCGATGCTGGGCGCCGTCCTCGCCTACCTGGTGTATCTCGCGCAGTTCAACGCCAACGTCGATTCGGGCGAGGAGGCCGCGGAGGACGGTCCGACGCCGACGCTCGGCATCTTCTCGACGATCCCCGAGATCCGGAACGTGGTCGCGAACCTGCTCACCGAGGTCATCGCGACGATCAGCCTGGTTCTGCCCATCCTCGCGTTCGGGCTCACCAAGGGACTCGGCGAGTCCGGCACGCAGGTACTGATCGTCGCGCTCCTGGTCGTCGGCATCGGTCTGTCGCTCGGCGGGCCGACGGGTTACGCGATCAACCCCGCCCGTGACCTGGGCCCGCGCATCGTGCACCAGTTCCTGCCGATCCCCAACAAGGGGACATCCGACTGGGGTTACGCTCTCGTCCCGGTCGTCGGGCCGCTCATCGGCGGCGCGCTGGCGGGGGTCATCTACAACGCAGCGTTCTGAAGCAACGCAGCGTTCTGAAGCGCAGAAACACTCTCGAACGTCTTCTTACGAAGGGGTAGCCATGCCCGACACTTCCGTGAAGTACGTCGCCGCCATCGACCAGGGCACCACCTCGAGCCGCTGCATCATCTTCAATCAGGACGGCGAGATCGTCGCCGTCGACCAGCGCGAACATCGCCAGATCTTCCCGAAGCCAGGCTGGGTGGAGCACGACGCCACCGAGATCTGGTCCAAGGTCCAGGCCGTGGTCGCCGGGGCGATCGCCAAGGCGGGACTGCGCGCGGACCAGCTCAGCGCCCTCGGCATCACCAACCAGCGCGAGACGACGGTCCTTTGGGACCGGGCCACCGGCAAGCCCGTGCACAACGCGATCGTGTGGCAGGACACGCGAACCTCGGCGCTCTGCAACGAGTTGGGCGGCGCCGACGGACAGGACCGATTCCGCGAGACGACCGGCCTGCCCCTGGCGAGCTACTTCTCCGGGCCCAAGGCGGCCTGGCTGCTCGACAACGTGCCGGGCCTGCGGGCCAGGGCCGAGCGCGGGGACCTCGCCTTCGGCACGATCGACTCGTGGCTGATCTGGAACCTCACCGGGGGCACCGACGGCGGCGTGCACGTCACCGATGTCACCAACGCCGGGCGCACCATGCTGATGAGCCTGGAGACCCTCCAGTGGGACCAGTCGATCCTGTCGGCGATGAACGTTCCGGAGTCGCTGCTTCCGGAGATCCGTTCGTCCGCCGAGGTGTACGGCACTGCCGTCGGACAGCTGGCCGGCGTGCCGGTGGCCTCGGCGCTCGGCGACCAGCAGGCGGCCGTGTTCGGGCAGGCCTGCTACGACACCGGTACCGCCAAGAACACCTACGGGACCGGCAGCTTCCTGCTGCTCAACACCGGTAACCGGCCGGTCGCTTCGAAGAACGGCCTGCTCACCACCATGGGGTACAAGATCGGCTCCGAGGCGCCCGTGTACTGCCTCGAAGGGTCGATCGCGATCACGGGTGCCCTGGTGCAGTGGTTCCGCGACCAGCTCGGCATCATCAAGACCGCCGACGAAATCGAGACGCTCGCGGCAAGCGTGGACGACAATGGCGGCGCCTACATCGTGCCCGCCTTCTCCGGTCTGTTCGCGCCCTACTGGCGCTCCGACGCGCGCGGCGTCGTCACCGGCCTCACCAGGTACGTCACCAAGGGCCACCTGGCGCGTGCCGTCCTGGAGGCGACGAGCTGGCAGACCCGTGAGGTCGTCGACGCGATGTACCAGGACTCCGGGGTGCAGATCACGACCCTGAAGGTCGACGGCGGCATGACCAAGAACGACCTGCTGATGCAGCATCAGGCCGACGTCCTGGGCGTTCCGGTGATCCGGCCCAGGGTGTCCGAGACGACGTGCCTGGGCGCCGCGTACGCCGCGGGGCTCGCGACGGGCGTGTGGAACGACCTGGACGAGCTCAAGGCGCACTGGCAGCGCGACGCGGAGTGGACTCCCGCGATGGACGCGGGAGTCCGTGACCGCGAGTACCACAACTGGCGCAAGGCCGTGGAGAAGAGCTTCGGCTGGCACGAGGACTGAGACGGCTCGCAGGCCATGTCCCCGCGCGCGTGGTGACGTACAGCCATCCACGCGCGCGTACGCGGCGGTTCGGACCCCGGTCGGCGGGGGTGCGGGCCGCCGCCGTGCGTACTCAGGTCGCCGCGGGCTGCCTGCGCTCGGCGGCTTCCGCGGCGTGGCCGACGACGGCGATCAGCACGTCCTTCACCGACTCCTTGTCGCGCGCGTCGCACAGGACCACAGGGACGTCCGGGTCGAGGTCGAGCGCCTGTCGGACCGCGTCGGCCGGGTGGTGGGAGGCGCCGTCGAAGCAGTTGACGCCGACGATGAACGGTATGGAACGCCGCTCGAAGTAGTCGACCGCGGCGAAGCAGTCCTCCAGACGGCGGGTGTCCGCGAGGACGACTGCTCCCAGGGCGCCGGTCGCCAACTCGTCCCACAGGAACCAGAAGCGGTTCTGTCCCGGTGTGCCGAAGAGGTAGAGCACGAGGTCGTCGCGGAGCGTGATCCGGCCGAAGTCCATCGCCACCGTAGTGGTGTCCTTGCGCTCCACGCCCGCGGTGTCGTCCACGGGGCGGCCCGCCTCCGTGAGGAATTCCTCCGTGCGCAGCGGCCGGATCTCGCTGACCGCGCCGACCAGCGTCGTCTTGCCCACGCCGAAGCCGCCGGCCACCAGGATCTTGAGCGTCACGGGCTCGACGGGGGCCTTTCGGTGCTCAGAACGCCCGAAGATCATGGCTGTGTCTCTCCTGCCTCGCTGGTGTCGTTGTCTCGGGTACTGCTGCTCGCCCCGGGCGGCCCGTAGCCGCCACCTCCGGGCGTTTCGACGACCAGTACGTCGCCGGGGGCCACGTCGGCCGTATCGCTGCCGTCGAGGCGGGTGACGGTGCCGTCCACGCGCTCCACGGAGTTGGCGCCGAGCGCTCCGGGGACGCCACCCGCCATCCCGTAGGGCGGCACCCTGCGGTGCTGGGTCAGCGTGGAGACGGTCATCGGCTCGCGGAAGCGGATGCGCCGCACGGCGCCGTCACCGCCCGGCCAGCGGCCCGCTCCCCCGCTGCCTCGCCGGACCGCGAACTCCTCCAGGAGGACGGGCAGCCGCCACTCGAGGACCTCGGGGTCGGTGAGCCGCGAGTTGGTCATGTGGGTCTGTACGACGGGCGCCCCGGGGAAGCCGTCCCCGGCGCCGGAGCCGGAGGCCACCGTCTCGTAGTACTGGTGGCGCGCGTTCCCGAAGGTGATGTTGTTCATCGTGCCGGAGCCCTCGGCCTGCACGCCAAGGGCGCCGTAGAGGGCTCCGGTGATGGCTTGTGACGTCTCCACGTTGCCCGCGACGACCGCGGCGGGCGGCTGGGGCGAGAGGAAGGAGCCGGGCGGCACGACGATGTTCAGGGGGCGCAGGCAGCCGTCGTTGAGCGGGATGTCGTCGTCCACGAGCGTCCGGAAGACGTACAGGACGGCGGCGTTGACGACCGCGAACGGGGCGTTGAAGTTCGTGGTGAGCTGGTCGGAGGTGCCGGTGAAGTCGACGGTGGCGCAACGCTGTGCGCGGTCCACGCTCACGCGCACACGGATGACCGCGCCCGAGTCGGTCTCGTAGCTGAACTCGCCGCCTTCCAGGGCGTCGATGACGCGTCGTACGGAGTCCTCGGCGTTGTCCTGTACGTGCTTCATGTAGGCGAGCACGACGTCAAGGCCGAAGTTCTCGATCATGCGGGCGACTTCGTCGACGCCCTTCTGGTTGGCCGCGATCTGGGCGCGCAGATCGGCGAGGTTCGTCCGCGGGTTGCGGGAGGGATGGGGTGCCTCGGTCAACAGGCGCAGCGTCTCCTCCTCACGGAACCGGCCGGCCTCCACGAGCAGCCAGTTGTCGAAGAGCACGCCTTCTTCGTCGATGCTGCGGCTGTTCGCGGGCATGGAGCCGGGGGCGATGCCGCCGATCTCCGCATGGTGGCCGCGCGAGGCGACGTAGAACAGGATCCGGTCACCGTCCGTGTCGAAGACCGGAGTGATCACGGTGACATCGGGCAGGTGCGTGCCGCCGTGGTACGGGTCATTGACGGCGTAGGTGTCGCCGGGCCGCATCGTCGAGCCGCGGCGGTGAATGACCTCTTTGACGCTGGTGCCCATCGAGCCCAAGTGCACGGGAATGTGCGGGGCGTTGGCGACCAGGCTGCCGTCGGGGTCGAAGAGCGCGCAGGAGAAGTCCAGACGTTCCTTGATGTTGACGGACTGCGAGGTCGACTCGAGGCGGGCGCCCATCTGTTCGGCGATCGACATGAAGAGGTTGTTGAAGACCTCGAGCATGACCGGATCGGGTTCTTCCGCGAATTCTGTGCCCGGATCGGAACTCTCTGTAATCGCCGACCGTTCCATGATCAGGTGACCGTCGTCCGCGAGGGCCGCCTGCCATCCGTCGTCGACGACGGTCGTCGATCCGTCCTCGGCGATGATCGCCGGCCCCTCGACGGGGTCGCCGGGCGGAAGTTCAGCCCGGTGATGGAGGGGTACGTCCCGCCAGGTCCCCCCGGTGTGCAGGCGGACGGTGAAGGAGGCTGCGGGGGCGGTGGCGTGGAGAGCGAGATGCGAAAGATCGGGGGGATCGGTCAGGCCAGTGGCTTCTACGGAGAGTGATTCGACGACGAGCGGTCGGTCCAGGGTGAAGGAGTAGTGAGCGCGATGACGTTCTTCGAAGACGCGGGTCATGGCGTCGGGTTCGGCGAGTTCCACGGTGAGCGCGGTGTCCGTGCCGTCATAGCGGAGCTGGGCCCTGCGCACGACCCGCATGCGCTCCTCCGGGACGTCCTCGGCGCGCAGCTCGTCGCGTGCGGCACTCTCCAGATCGTCCGCCGTCTTGAGGATGTGCGGCATCGAGCAGGCGTCGACGGTGGCCTCGACGGACTGTTCCCGCATCGCCGTGGTGTCCGCCAGGCCGATACCGAGCGCGGAGAGGACGCCGGCCATGGGCGGCACGAGGACCGTCCGGATGCCGAGTTCGTCGGCGACCTTGCACGCGTGCTGGCCACCGGCGCCACCGAAGGTGGTGAGGGCGTAGCGGGTGACGTCGTGGCCCTTCTGCACCGAGATGCGCTTCACGGCGTTGGCGATGTTCGCCACGGCGACCTGGAGGTAGCCCTCGGCCACCTGCTCCGGGGTGCGCGCGTCCCCGGTCGTTGCGCGGATCTCGGCGGCGAGGGCCGCGAAGCGCTCGCGTACGAGGCCGTCGTCGAGCGGCTGGTCACCTTCGGGGCCGAACACGTGGGGGAAGTAGGCGGGTTGGACGCGGCCGAGGGCGACGTTGGCATCGGTGACGGTGAGCGGGCCGCCGCCCCGGTAGCAGGCCGGTCCCGGCACCGCGCCGGCCGAGTCGGGTCCGACCCGGTAGCGGCTGCCGTCGAAGTGCAGCACGGAGCCGCCGCCCGCCGCGACGGTGTGGATGTCGAGCATGGGCGCGCGCAGCCGCACTCCGGCGATCTGCGTGGTGAGCACCCGCTCGTATTCGCCGGCGAAGTGCGAGACGTCCGTGGAGGTGCCGCCCATGTCAAAGCCGATGACGCGGTCGAAGCCCGCGCGCCCGGACATCCGGGCCATGCCCACGATGCCGCCCGCGGGCCCGGACAGGATGGCGTCCTTGCCACGGAACTGCCCGGCCTCGGCAAGCCCTCCGTTGGACTGCATGAACATCAGCGGTACGTCGGGGAGTTGCTCGGCGACCTGGCGCACGTAGCGGCGCAGGACGGGCGACAGGTAGGCGTCGACGACGGCGGTGTCGCCCCGTGGCACCACCTTCATGAGCGGACTGACCTCGCTGGACAGCGAGATCTGCGGGAAGCCGATGCGCTCGGCGAGGGCGCCGATCTCTCGCTCGTGATCCGGGTGGAGGTGACTGTGCAGGCAGACGACGGCCACCGCTCGAATGCCTTCTTCGTAGGCCCGGCGCAGCGAGCCTTCGAGGGCGCCGAGGTCGAGCGGGGTGATCACCTCGCCCTGGGCGTCCACCCGTTCGTCCACCTCGATGACGCGCTCGTGGAGCAGTTCGGGCAGCTCGATGCGGCGGGCGAAGATGCGGGGCCGGTTCTGGTAGGCGATCCGCAGGGCATCGCGGAACCCGCGCGTGATGACGAGGGCGGTCGGCTCACCGCGGCGTTCCAGGAGGGCGTTGGTGGCGACGGTGGTGCCCATGCGGACGGAGTCGACGCGGTCGCCGGGCCTGTCCTCGGGCGCCGCCTCAGCGCCCGCGTTCTCGCCCTCGTCCTCGCCGAGGAGTTCGCGGATCGCGAAGACGGCCGGGTCGGCGTAGCGCGACGGATGGTCGGACAGCAGCTTGTGCGTGAGCAGGCGGCCGTCGGGCCGCCGGGCCACGACATCCGTGAAGGTGCCGCCTCGGTCGATCCAGAACTGCCAGCCTGCCACGTGTGTCTCCCGCCGTCCGCCCCGTTCCTGTGCCCCGCAGGCTCCGCTGTCGGATCAGAGCGCTCTGAGGCCGTCGATCACGTCGCGGAGAATACTCGCGTCGGGCAGCTCCGCCGGTGGCACCGGCCGTGTCACGTGGACCAGTTCGTCGTCGACGAGATCCCCTATGAGGACGCGCACCACCCCTATCGGGAGATCGAGCTCGGCGGCCAGTTCGGCCACGGACTGCGGGGCGTCCTGGCAGAGCTCGACGATGTCGACGTGTTCCGGCGACATCGTCTGGTCCGTCGCCGCGCCGCCTTCATGCTGTTCGGCGACGACGACCGCGATCAGGTCGAGCCGGTGGCGGCCCGCGCTGGTGGTGCGGCCGCGCGTCATGGCGTACGGGCGCACGACGGGGCCCGCGTCGTCGTCGAACCAGTGATGCGTCTCCTGACCGTCTGGTCTCATACCGACCCACTACCCTCCGGCGGGCAGGTCCGTGCGCCGGGCCGTCCCCAGGTGCACCCCGACGCGCTTGACCAGCAGGGTCATCTCGTAGGCGACGAGGCCGACGTCGGAGTCCGCGTCGGACAGCACCGCGAGGCAGCTGCCGTCCCCCGCCGCGGTGACGAACAGGAAGGCCTCGTCGAGCTCGACGACCGTCTGCCGCACCCCGCCCGCGTCGAAGTGCCGACCCACCCCCTTGGCGAGGCTGTGGAATCCGGAAGCAACGGCGGCGAGGTGTTCGCTGTCCTCGCGACTGAGCCCCTCGGAGACGCCCGTGGGCAGCCCGTCGCCGGAGAGCACCATCGCCTTCCGGATGCCGGCGACGCGCTCGACCAGGTCGTCCAGGAGCCAGTTCAGCTCGCCGACAACCCCATTGGTGGTCTGCGCATTGGCCTTCGGCGCGGTCATCGACCGTCCCCCTCAGAGTTCGTTCCTCGTGCTGTCCCGTCGGTGCGCTCATCGCCCGCGGTGTTCTCCGCGCGTCCACGCCGCCAGCCGCGCTGGAGCGAGGCCATACGGCTGCGCACCTCGTCGGCGTCCCGGTCGGCGGGCAGTTCGGAGGGAGTCCTGTCTTCGGCCAGTGCCGCGCTGTCGCCGCGCAGGTCCGGGCCGTCCTTCAACTGCGGGGCCAGGTTGGCTTGTCGCACGCGGCGGGGCAGGCCGCCAGTAGTGGTGCCGGACGTGCCGGGCCGCTGGGCGTCCGCCGCGGGCTCGGGGGCCTCGCGCGGGGCCGCGGCCTCCTCCACCGCACGGGTGCGACGTCTCGGGAAGCCGTCCGGGGTGTGACCCTGCCCGTCGCCGTTGCCCCGGTCGTGCCGCTCGCCCGGTTCGGGCCCGGCGCGGTCGTCCGCGCCGGGCCGGCTGTGGGTCACGGGCCTGCCGTGCGAGCTGACGAGCTTGGGCACGCGCCGTCGCGGGAGCGGCAGTGGCCCCTCAGGGCCGGCCGCCGGATCCTGCGCGTCACGGTCCCCGGAACGACGCGGGCCGCCCGTGTGGCGGGAGGTGTCCGTGTGGCGGGAGGTGTTCGTGCCGTCGCTCCCGGCGCGGTCGTCCTCGGCCTGCTGGTGCTGTTCACCGGGAGGCCCGGACACGGCACGGCGAGGGCGGAACAGGCCGCCGCGCTCGCTGTCCTCGTCGCCCAGGGCTCCGGGGAACCGGGTCATGTCGGAGGTCGTCAGCGGGGCCTCCAGCTCGACCGGCCCGTTGAGCACGGAGGCCGGCAGACCGGGCAGCCCGGCCACGGAGCCCGGCTTCGATCGGGTCGCCGACGGGGCCGTGCGGCGCAGCGCGTTGGGCCGGTCGAGACGGAAGCCGGCGCCCTCGGTGTCGGGGGCGTCCGTGAGCAGGGAGTCCGGAATGAAGACCACCGCGGTGGTGCCGCCGTAGGGCGACGGCTGGAGGGAGACGCGGATGTTCTGCCGCTGGGCGAGGCGGCTGACCACGAACAGGCCGAGCCGGTCGGTGTCGGAGAGTTCGAACTCCGGTGTCTCGGCGAGGCGCAGGTTGGCGTCGAGCAGCGCGTCGGGGGCCATTCCGAGGCCGCGGTCGTGGATCTCCAGGGTGAAGCCGTTCGCGACGCGCTCACCGACCACCTGCACGGCGGTGTGCGGCGGCGAGAACACCGTGGCGTTCTCCAGGAGTTCGGCCACGAGGTGGGTGAGGTCGGCGACGGCCGGCCCCGTCACGGCGATCCGCGGCAGCCGCCGTACCTCGACGCGTTCGTAGTCCTCCACCTCGGCGACGGCGGCGCGCACGATGTCCATGAGCTGGACGGGTCTGCGCCACTGCCGGGACGGGGCGGCGCCGGAAAGGATCACCAGGCCCTCCGCGTGGCGGCGCATCCGGGTGGTGAGGTGGTCGAGGCGGAACAGGTCGGCGAGTTCGTCGGTGTCCTCGGTCCTGCGCTCCATCGTGTCGAGCAAGGTCAGCTGCTTGTGCAGCAGGACCTGGCTGCGCCGGGCGAGGTTGACGAACACCTCGGAGACGCCTCGGCGCAGCTCGGACTGCTTGACGGCGGCTTCGACCGCGGATCGCTGCAGGGTGTTGAGCGCCTGGCCGACCTGTCCGATCTCGTCCCTGTCGTATTCGAGACGCGGCGCCTCGGTCTCCACATCGACCTCGTCCCCGGCGGCCAGCCGGCGCATCACACCGGGGAGCCGCACACCGGAGGCCTCGTGCGCTTCGAGACGGAGCCGGCGCAGATCGCGGATGAGCCCGCGGCCGATGCGTACGGAGAGGTACAGGGAGACGAGCAGGGCGAGCAGACCGAGCACTCCGGCGACCCCGGCCCGCACCAGGACGTCGATGGCCTCCGGGCGGGCGCGGTCCTGGTAGCGCTCGGTCGCGGCGGTGTCCCGGTCGACGAGTTCGTCGAGCACCGACTGCGAGGCCTTGTCCCAACTCCGCGCGGTGACGCCCCGGGGAGTCCCGGGAGAGCCGTTCACGACCGCTTCCTCGGCGGCGCGCAGCGGGTTGGTTTCCGGGCTCTTCCAGTACCGCTGGTAGCGGGAGCGCTCGGAGTCGGGCAGGAGCGCGAGATTGCTCTCGTAGAGGAGGGAACGCTGGGCGACGAGGTCGGAGACCTGCCGCAGCTCCTGCTGGTTGAACCGGCGTGCGACGAGACCCGAGCCGACCAGGGCGTCCTCCTGGGACAGGAGTTCGCGTGCCTTGAGTACGCCGACGAGGGCACGCGCCTGGCGTTCCACCTTCGCGTCGTCGAGGGCCGTGAGGTCGAGCAGGAAGTCGTATGTCGGCGCGATGAGGCGGTTGTAGAACTCGAGGGCCTGGGCGCGGGTCACGGTGCCTTCGTCGACGTTCCGACGGAGCGACTCGATGCCTTCCAGGCCCTCGACGGCGGTATCGAGGGAGACCCGGGCGTCGCCGTCCAGGTCGTCGCGGATGTCGCCGTCCCGCACCTTCTCCTTGATCCGCGTGATCGACTCGTCGGCCGTGGTCCGCTCGGCCCGCAGCGCCGACTGGGCGTCGGAGGCGCGGGGGTCGGCGAGATAGACGAGTGTCTGGCGGCGCTCCGCCTGCAGGGAACGGCTCGTGGCGATCAACGGGTAGGCGACCGAGTCGACCGCCTGGCCCGCGGAGATCAGCTGGACGGCGGCGCGTCCCGTGATCACCGTGGCGAAGGCCCAGATGGCCGTCAGGGACAGCAACGGCACCAGCAACAGCGCCACGATCTTCCTGCGGATGGACTTCCCGCGAAAGCGCACGGCCTCCCCCAGATCGACCCCTCTGCCTTCAGGGGCACACATGTGCGTCAACAAACGGCGCGAGCCTACTACTGAGACAGGAGCAACTCGAAGACCTGTCCGGATGATGTCCGAGTGAACCGTGGTGCTGACATCACGAGTTGTCCGGCATTGCGGGAGATTCCCTCCGCTCGAGACCCTCTTCGACAGTGGTCACAACCGGCCCTGCCTGTCGAAGAGTTGGCCGGAATCCTCCGCACCGCCCGCCCGGAACAGGCGAGTTCGCCAAAACGGGAATCTTCCCGGCGCGCCGTTCGTCCTCAAGAAGGGAGGGGGCGCCTCGACGGCGTAAAGCACGGCAATTCGGGCAGTCACTGTGCAGTGCCGATGCGGGGGCATCGGCTTGAGGGCCGTTGAGGGCCCACGAGCGGTGGGGAGTGACGTGGCGATGGGCACGGCAGAGCGGAGCGGGCTGTGGATCGAGGAGCCGGCGCGTCGACGCCGGATGCCCGATCCCGTACGGACGTCAGCGGTACGGGCCGTCCTCATAGTCGCGCTCACCCTGATCCAGGCCATGATCGCAGTGTTGTGCACGCTGACCGACTCCTGGCTGGCCTTCCCCATGGTGCTCAGCAGCGTGGCCAGCACGGTCGCGGCCACGTGGGGTGTCCTCGACGTCTGGGTGACGCGTCAGGTGTGGAACCAGCGGCACGGCGTCGTCTCGGTCCCGGCCAGCACGGCCCGGCAGTTGCGCAAGGAGCGCCGCCAGGCCCGCCGTGCCGCGAGGTCGCGACGCGGCGTCCCGCGGCCCGACTCGGTCAACATACGCAGGCGCGGCAGGGCCGGGCAGCTGACCCACTCCTGACCCGCCCCCGCCGCGCGCCCAGAAAGCGGCAGCAGACATCAGGCATCAGGCATCAGGCGTCAGCAGGTCGCTTGTACATCCTCGTGGCCGTGATCTCGCCGTGCACCGTCTCGCCCTCGGGGTCCTGCTGCGGCAGCCCCGGACGCAGGTGCTCCTCCACGCTGATGTACTTCAGGCCGGCCCGGAGATCCGCGTCATTGCGCATCCGGATCACGAGCGGGAACTCGGCGAGCGCCGTCGTGTCGAACAGGCCGGTGGTGTAGAGGAGTTGCACGCCGAGCGCGTCGGAGACCGCACGCTGCAGTTCGAGCAGGTACGTGGCGTTGGCACGGCCGATCGGGTTGTCGAGGAACAGCGTGCCCGCGTGGCGGTGCTTGTCGCGGCCCCGGTCGTTGGAGCGCAGCGCGGCCATCGTGCAGTACAGGGCGATGGCCGCGGTGAGCAGCTGACCGCCGGAGAAGACGTCGCCCATCTGTCCGACGGGGACGCGCTCGGCACGCAGCACCGCGTCCGGCTTGAGGATCTCGACGGCGATGCCCTTGGGCTGGAGTGCCGCACCGACACCGCGCAGCAGCAGCGACATGCCGTCGCGGCGCAGGTCGGAGTTCTTCTTCACGGCCGCACTGGTCGCCTCGTCGATCACCTCGCCGAGCCGCTCGATCAGCGTGGCCTGGTCGGGCTCCTCGAAGCGGATCCGCAGGAACTCCTGTCCGGACCACTCGCCGAGCCCCTCGGGCAGCCGGGACAGGCGCTGGGCGGAGCGGAGGGTGGCGAGCGAGGACTCCACGAGGCCGCGCAGCCGGTCCACGATCGAGTCGCGGTTGCGCTCCAACTGGGCCAGCTCGTCGGTGAGGACGCGCAGTCGGGGTGCGAACGCGTCGGCCCACTTCTGCGCGTGCTCGGGGAGGGCGGACGCTGGCAGTTCGCGGATCTGCTGACGGGCGGGCGTGCGCACCTGCTCGTACCGCGTGGAGTTCGCGTGCCGCACGAGGATGTCGCTCGCCTCGCGGACCGCCGCCTCGGCCGTGGACAGGTCGGCGGCGCAGCCGCGCAGCGAGCGCCGGGCCTCGGCCGCCGTCTGGCGGGCCTCCTCCAGGGCGCCGGGATAGGGCTCCGGCTCGTCCTGCTCCTCCGACGGGTCCGCGTGGTCGCGCAACAGATCGCGCAGGAGCGCCGCGGTCTCGTCGAAGCCCCCGGCCCCGTCCTCGGCGGCACGGTGTGCGTCGAGGAGTTCGGCGTGGGCGGCGCGGGCGCTGCTCAACGCGTCGGTGCGGACGGCGAGTTCGGTGGTGGCCGTGCGCAGCAGGGTCTGCGCGTGCTCGGTGCCGGACGGGACGAGGTCCTCGGGCAGCTCCGTGTGCGCGTCGCCGTCCTCGGGCGCGTGCCGTTCGGCCTCGCCGCGCAGCCGGCCGAGCTGCTCGCTCGCCGTGGAGCCGCGGGTCTCCAGGAGCTGGACGAGTTCCTCGGCGCGGGCGGCGGCGGCCTGCCGCGAGGGGCCGTCGGCGCCCTCGGAGGTTTCCAGCAGGGTGGCGGCGCGGGTGCGCACCTTGTTGGTGAGCCGGTCCAGGTCGGCGAGCGCCGCGGACTCGTCGGACTCGGCGCGGGCCTGCTCGGCTCGCAGGTCGGCGCCGACGCCCACCTTTTCGTAGACCTGGGACGCGGCCCGGTACGCCTCGCGCAACGCGGGCAGTGACGCCTGGGGCGCCGCTCCCTCCGGTACGTCGTCGGGGGCGCCGGCGATCTCGGCGCGCTCGGCGCGCAGGGCGCGGGCGGTGCGGCGGGCGTCGTCGGCGGAGCGCTGGGCGGCCCGGCGGTCCTCGTCGGCCGAACGCGCGTGCTCCAGGCAGAAATGGGCCCGGGCCTCCGACTCGACGGCCTCGTCGGCGAGTTCGCGGACCTTCGCCTGCCAGCGGGCGCGCTCGCGCAGGCGGAACGCGAGCCCGGCGAGCGCGTCGGCGGCGCGGCGGGCCTTCTGCGCCGCCTCCTGCCGCTCGTCGCGCACGCGGGTCGCCTCGGCGGCGGACTCGTCGGCCTCGGCGCGCAGCGTGCGGGCCTCGGCGAGCTCGGCCTCGGACTCCTCGGCGAACGTACGGGCCGCACCGGCCGCGGCGGCGAGTTCGGCGAGGCGGCCCGTGGGGCAGCCGGAACGCCAGGAGGTGAGGCGTGCCGCCAGTTCGCGGTCCTTGGCGAGGCGCCCGGCAAGTGTGCGGATTTCCTCGTCACGCCGAGCCGCGCGCTCGCGGAGCGCCTGCCGCTCCTCGTCGGCGGCGTGCTCGTCGTGCATGGCCGGGTTCGGCGGTACGAGGAAGACGTTCGCGTCCGACGCGTTCTCGGCCGGGGTCGGGGCGAGCAGCGCGGCGGCGGTGCCGACGGCGACAGCGGAGCGGGGCAGCAGGGCCGCACCGGCGAGCGCCTCCCGGGCCCGCCCATGGGCCGCCGGGTCGGTGATCACGACGCCGTCGACCAGCTCGGGCCGGGCGGCGAGTACGCGCGCGTGGTCGGCCGGATCGACGGACTGGGCGAGGTAGCGCCAGCCCGGCAGGGCCGGGATGCCGTGCTCACCGAGGAACTCGACGGTGGCCAGCACGTCGGGGCCCGGCGGGAGCAGGCCGCCGTCGCCCAGGGCGCCCAGGATCCGGGAGTCGTCGGCGGCGGCCGTACGGAGCTCGAACAGCTGCCGCTCGGCAGCGGTCACGGTGTCGTCGAGGAGCGCCTTCAGGTCGTCGGCGGAGCGGTCCAGGTCTTCGGCGGTGAGGGTGCCCTCGGAGGCGTCCTGCGCATCCGCGTCGGATTCCGCGGCCCCGGAGGCTGCGAACGGCCCGCCCACACCGAGGAGTTCGGCCAGTCGCTCCTCCCCCGCGAGGGAGGCCGCCGCCTGCTCCTCCGCCTGGTGGGCCTGCTCCGCGGCGCTCGCGGCATCGGCGGCACGGGCCGCCGTCAGCTCGGCGCGGGCATCGACGGCCGCGGCCTCGCGCGCGTGCTCGGAGGCCCGGCGAGCGGCTTCGCGTGCGGTGTCCCACGCGGCGACGGTCGTCTTCTCCGCGTCGGCCGCGGCAAGCGCGGCGCGGGCCGGGTCGGCGTCGGGCACGCTGTCGTCGATCCACCCGGCGCGCACGGCCTCGGTGGTTTCCTGCTCGACCTCGGTCAGCCGCTGGCGCAGGTGCCCGAGTTCACTGCGGGCACGCTGGGCCTCGGTGGCCGCGGCCGTGGCATCGCGGTGCGCGGTCTCGCCCGCGTCCTGGAGGACGGCGGAGCGCTCCTCCTCCTCGTTCGCGTGCGTTTCGGCCTGCTCGGCGGCGCCGTGCAGCGACCGGACGAGTTCGGACGCGGCCTTGGCGCGGGCCGCGAGCGCGGGGGCGGCGTCGCGCTCGGCCTCGCGGATGGCGACGGCCACGCGCGCGGAGCGGTCGGCGGCGGCGCGGTGGCGCAGGACGGCCTCGGCGGCCTGCCACGCGGAGTGGAGGCCCCGCGCGTCGGCCAGCTCGCGCTTCTGCGCGGCGGCGGCCTTCTCGGCTCCGGCGAGCGCCAGGGAGGCGTGACGGTAGGCGAGTTCGGCGGCGATCAGGGAGCTGCGCTCGCGCGCCGAGTCCGCTTCGGTGACGGTGTGCGCGGCGGCGGTGACCTGCTGGGCCAGCTCCCCGGTACGGCCGCGCTCGACGGCGGCGCGGGCGGACAGCCGGCGCGCCAGCGTGCGCGTGCGGCGCTCGGCGGCAGCGTGCACGTCACGCGCGCGTCCCCGCGTGTCGGCGGCCTCCACGATGCGGGTGAGCAGGTCGACGGAGCCCGCCGTGAAGTCGCGCTCGGCGATCAGCTCGGCGCGCCGTCCCAGCTTGTTCCCGAACCCGCTCACCAGGTCGGCGAGGCCGTCCGTGTCCCGGGTGTCGGTCACGGCGCGCAGCAGCAGATCGGTGAAGTCGGAGTCCTTCTTGACGGCGAAGAGGCCCGCGGCCTCGCCCTCGTCCGCGTTCATCTCCCGCTGGTAGCGGAAGAGTTCGGGGTCGAGGCCGAGGTCACCGAGGTGTTCGTTCCACCGGTCGTGGATGTCTTCCCAGTGCACCTCCAGGTGCGGGTACGCCTTGCCCGCCTCCGTGAGCGCGTCACGGAAGCCCTTCATGGTGCGGCGCCGCCCCTGCGCGCCCGAGGCGCCCTCGGCGGCGCGTACGGCGCTGGACTCGGCGACCGGCAGCGAGTCGAGGCTCAGTCCGGGGCCCGGCCTGAACGAGTACCAGGCCTCGGCGAACTTCCGCGGGTCGTTGGAGACCTGCCGCCCGCGCCACTCGCTCACCTTGCCGACGACGACGCACTCGCCGGTGAGCGTGTGCTGCCACTCCAGGGCGACATGTCCGCAGTCGTCGGCGAGGAGGAACTTGCGCAGCACGCCGGAGCTGGCGCCGCCCAGGGTGTTCCGGTGACCGGGCAGCATGACCGAGAAGATGAGCTTGAGCAGGACCGACTTGCCGCCGCCGTTCTCCAGGAAGAGCACGCCGGCCGGCGCGGGGCGGCGCGGCGGGCCGACGGGCTCGTCCTCGAAGAACTCCGCCTGGGCGGGTGCGGGGTCGGGCACGGGCTCGCCGACGCCCCGCAGGTCGAGCACGGTGTCGGCGTAGCGCGCACCGGCGGGCCCAATGGAGTAGAGGCGAACCCGGGACAGCTCGTACATGGCGGACTCTCGTGGTAGGTACGGAAGTTCAGAAGGTCAGGAGTGGAACGGCAGGCCCGCGTCGGCGGCGAGCTCGGCCGCGTCCTCGTCCATCGGCGGCACCAGACTCGCGGACCCGTCGGTCACGGGGACGACCCCGAGGTCGAGAAGCTCGGCCATGGCGGCCGTGCCGGCCATGTCGCGGACCTGGAGCTGGTAGCGGGCGGTGGTGCGGTACGTGCCGCCCGAGTCGTCGCCGGTTCTCTGCAGGAAGCCGGAGTCGGTGAGGAACGCGGCGGCCTTGCCGACGATGCCGGTCGTCGAACTGGCGAGGCGGCGCGTGTCCTTGGTGGCTCCCGTGGAGCTGCGCCGCGCCCAGATCCGCCAGGCGGCTTCGAGGCCGGGAGCCTCGGTGGCCGGGTCGGTGTTCTCGCCCGTCTCCTCGGCCCGCTCCTCCAGCTTGCGGCAGGCCTGCCGGACGAAAGCGTCCACCCCGTTGACACTCACGCGGCCGATGTAGCCGTCGTCGGCGAGGTCCTCCGGGCGCGGGAAGGCGAGCGCGGCGACCGCGAGATGGGCGAGGCCGTGCAGGAAACGGTCGGTGGAGTCGGCGGTCGCCTTGCGCGCGTAGTCGCCCATGCGCACCGCGAACACGGAGTCCTCCGCGGCGGTCACGGCCATCCCCGCGCGCGGGGACACCTCCAGGACGACGAGGCCGAGCCCGGTGGCCACGGCGTCGGCGAGCCGGGCGAAGGGCGGGTCCTCGCGGTAGCGGCGCAGCAGCTCGCCGTACTCCTGGTCACGGGAGGGCTGCAGCTTCGGCTGGAGACCGAAGGAGACGAGCCGTGCCGCGTCGGCGGCATCGGCCGGGGTGACGGGCGCCTGGGCGGCCCTGACCGAGCCCGGAGCTTCGGGCTCGCCCCATTCGGCGTGCTCTTCGGCGTACTCGGTCACGGGTGGTGCTCCTTCATGGGTGTTGCATGTCCTACGGGGACGTGGGTCGGCATCACGCGGCCTCCGTCCGGTCCGCGGCCATCCCGACCGCGTCGAGCAGGGCCGTGCCCACGATGAGGTCGGCGCCGCCGAACTCCGGGTCGTCGAGCTCGGTGCCGTCATCCACGGCGAACAGCAGCTTCTCCTCGCCCTGGCGGTAGGCGGTGCCGACCGGCGGGCTCGCGGCGTGGACCGCCAACAGGGCCACCAAGTAAGGCAGTTCGGTATCGCGCTTGCGGGCGTCGGCGAGCAGTCCTGACAGCCGGCGCGGCGCGTCCGACGGCAGGTCGAGCAGCTCCATGGCGCCCGCGAGCTGCTCCTCGCTGAACCGGCTGTCGTTCGGCGTCGCGATGAGGTCCGGCTCGGGCATCTCCGCACCGAGGTGCTCGCGCTCCATGGGGGGCGTGAGCAGTATGTCGACCAGGTCGCCCACGCGGACGGACACGGGCGTACGGAGCCCTGTGCCGTGCGCGAAGAACGCGTCGGTCGCCTTGGCCGCGCTCTCCACCGGGAGCGGCAGCAGCGGCGCGAGGAGCTGCCCGTACAGGTCGAGGCCCGCGCGCGCGGAGGGCGCCGTGAAGGCCTGCCGGTCCTGCTCGGCGCGGAACAGTGGCCCTGCCTCCAGGAGGCGCGACTGCAGCTGCGTGTGGCGGCGGATGCAGTCCTTGACGATGTCGACGAGCTCGGCGGCGCGGCGCTTGTGCTCCTGGTCCTCCGCCTCGTCGCGGGCCTTGCGGATGTTCGTCAGGATCGCGTTCTCGTGCCGGTAGCGGTCCGCGACGTGGTCGAGCGCCTCGGCGATCATGTCGGGCACGGCCTGCAGCCAGTCGACGGCGCGCACATTGCGCCGCGTCGCGTCCAGCGCCTTGCGGAGCGTCTCCGAGTACTGCACGGTCCGGTATCTGGCCTGCTCGGCGGCGAGCTGCGCGTCGGCGAGCCGGCCGCGGCTGATCAGCACCTCGAGCTTGACCTCGGCGGCGATCTGCGCGCTGGTGACGTCCGTGTCGAGGGCGCCGACCAGTACGTTCACCGCCTCGTCCGTCGTGCGGAGGTAGACGCTGCCCCCGTAGCCGGGGACTTCCTCGATCAGCTTGAAGTCGTAATCACGCCGTACGTAGGAGCCGTCCGGCGCGAACGTGCCGTACACGGCGCGGAAACCGCGGTCCACGCTGCCGACGTTGATCAGGTTCTCCAGGACCCAGCGGGCCACCCGCTCGTGCTCGGCGGCGGGCCGCTGCGGGGTCTGTGCCGCGATGCGGGGCACGAGCCTGGCCACTATCTGCTCGTGGTCGGCGCCCGTGTCGAAGTCCATGTTCAGCGTGACGAGGTCGATGGCGGACAGCGCCACCTCCGCCATCCCGTACGTCGAGTACTCGCCCGCGAGATTGGCCTTGCGCACGTCCAGATCGTGCAGCGGCGCGGTGCACGCGAGCGCGCGAAGGCGGCGCGCCAGCCCCTCGTCGGCGGCCGGGCCCGGTGCGGGGCGCGGCCCCGCGCTGAGCTGGGGCGGAACGGATTCCGTGCTGGCAGGCGAAGTCACGGAGCACAGGGTATGCGCTGGGTCTGACAACGGTCGAAACGGCGCAGATGCGACGGCTTTCGGGCCCGCCCGTGACGAGCCGCGAAAGGCCGCTACCCGTCCTTCGGCATCCGCTGCCGATACGCCTCGACGAGCCCGTCGCGGGAGTCGTCGAGGTACTCCCCGAGCAGGGTCTCAGCCGTGTCCCTGCGTCCCTCGCGCAGCATCTCCACGAGTTCCAGATTGCGTGCCAGGTACGGCTCGTGGAGGCGCTGCGGATCATCGACGACGTGGAACGCGAGCCGTAGCTCGGCCAGGACGCTGCGCATCAGTTCGTCGGTGCGCTCGCTGCGTGCCAGGGCGACGAGTTCGCGGTGGAAGTGGATGTTGGCGGTCGAGACGCTCTTCCACTCGCGCCGCTCGGCCCCGCGGTGACCGTCGGCGACGGCTGCGGCGACCCCGTCGAGCGCGTACGGGGGGTCGCCCAGGGACCGTACGACGGCGCACTCGACCATGCGCCGGGTCCGGTAGATGTCCTCGACGTCGTCGACGCTCAGGACGCGCACGAAGACCCCGCGGTTCAGCCGGTGTTCGAGCAGCCGCTCGTGCGTGAGCAGCCGGAACGACTCACGGAGCGTGTTGCGCGACACTCCGAGGGCGCCTCCGATGCTGTCCTCCGACAGGCGTGTGCCGGGCGGGAAGTAGCCTTCCGCGATCCGGCTGCGCAGGATGTCCGCGACGCGCTCCGCGGTGCTGGTGCGCCCCAGCAGCGCGCGGTCGTCCGCGAGGTCGTTGAGTTCGTCCATGGCCACGGCCGAATTCAAGCGCAGTTCCGGGAACGGGACAACGTTGGTATCGACGGATCGTTCAACGACGCCGCGAACTCCTCAGGAAACGACGCCTCACGCGTCTCAGGACACGACCGCCTCCAGCGCCTCGAGCAGCCGCTCCACGTCCTCCGCGCTGCTGTAGGGGGCGAGGCCCACCCGGACGCCGCCGGCGTCCCCGAGGCCGAGCCGCCGCGAGGCCTCCACGGCGTAGAAGGACCCGGCGGGGGCGTCGATGCCGTGGGCGGCCAGGTGCCGGGAGATCTCTGCCGGACTCCGGCCCTCGACCGTGAACAGGAGGGTCGGGGTGCGCAGTTCCGCGCGCGAGTACCGCGTGATGTCGCCGAGGTCCGCTAGGCCTGCCTCCATGCGCTGTCGCAGCGCGTCCTCGTGCTCCTCCAGGGCCGCGAAGGAGGCGACGAGGCGCTCCCTGCGGCTGCCGGGGGCGCCCACGCTCAGGCCCGCGAGAAAGTCCACGGCGGCGCTCGCCCCGGCCAGCAACTCATAGGGCAGGGTGCCGAGTTCGAAGCGCTCCGGTACGGCGTCGCTGGACGGCTGCAGCTTGTCGGGGCGCAGCGACTCGAGCACCTCGGCGCGGCCGGTGAGCACGCCCAGGTGCGGGCCGAGGAACTTGTAGGGCGAGCAGACCAGCGTGTCCGCGCCGAGTGCCGCCAGGTCGACCGCGGCATGCGAGGCGTAGTGCACCGCGTCCACGTGGAAGAGAGCGCCCACTTCGTGAGTGAGGGCGGCCAGGGCCGGCAGGTCGGGACGCGTGCCTATCAGGTTGGACGCGGCGGTGATGGCCACCAGGCGGGTACGTTCCGAGAGCACCGCTTCAAGGTGCTCGGGCCGCAGCTCGCCCGTCTCCGGGTCGAAGTCGACCCACCGTACGGTGGCGCCCGCCGCTTCGGCCGCCTGCACCCACGGACGGATGTTGGAATCGTGGTCGAGCCGGGTGACGACCACCTCGTCGCCCGGCCGCCAGGTCTTGGCGAGCGTCCGGGAGAGGTCGTAGACGAGCTGCGTGGCACTGCGCCCGAACGCGACGGTCCCCGGCGTGGTGCCGAGCAGATCGGCCAGCGCCGCACGGGCCTCGACGACGATCCCGTCGGCACGGCGTTCGCCCTCCGTCGTCTGCCCCCGGTTCGCCAGCGGCCCGGCCAGTGCGGCGGCGACGGCGTCGATCACCCGCGCGGGGGTCTGGGTGCCGCCGGGCGCGTCGAAGCGGGCCGTGCCGGACTTCAGGGCGGGTATCTGTGCCCGGATGGCGGCGATGTCGAGGGCCATGGCTCAACTCCTATGGTGCGTAGGCGATGCGGGGCCTTCTCCTGGTCAGGGGCAGACCTCGCACGGCTGGCTCGTACCGGGAGCCGCTCCCGCGACCCCCGCCACATGATCGCAAGCCCGGAACGGCACCCCCAGCCCCGGGGCCGGGCGGGCGCCCGAAGTCCGCAGGTGAATCACGAGAAGGTGGCCCCTCGCCGAAGGACCACCTCCCGGAAATCAGCGCGTCACAACGCGGGGGCGTCGGGCCCGATCCTGCTGCGGACCGCGGTCTGCACCTCGTCCTCCTCGGCCGGATCGGCGGCGAGGCGGCGCAGTTGATCGACGACGCGGGCGTCGCCCGTCTCGGCGTGCCGCGCGGCGACCTCCCGGGTGCTCTCCTCGCAGTCCCACAGGCACTCGACGGCGAACCCGGCGGCGAAGGAGGGATCGGTGGCGGCGAGCGCGCAGGCGGCGCGCCCGCGCAGATGTGAGGACGCCGTCTCCCGGTAGATGTGCCGCAGCACGGGAGCGGCACTGACGATGCCGAGCCGTCCGGCCCCGTCGACGAGCGGCCAGAGGGTGGGGGCGTCGGGACCGTCACCGCGTACTGCCTCCCGTAGGGAGGTGAGGACGAGTTCGCCGTCCCGTGCGCCGCCCCTACAGGCGAGCATGCGGCCCGCGGCGGCGCCGAGCGCGTCCGGCCGGGGCGCCCACTGCCGGGCCCGCTGTACGACGGCGACGCTGCGCATCCGCTCGAAGGCGTCCAGCGCGGCGTCCACGACCGCGCGGGACGGCGCCTCCACCGCGGCCTCGATGAGTTCGAGTACGGCCGGATCATGCATGTCGGCGAGGTAGCGCAGCGCGGTGCAGCGCGCCCCGTCGGTCCCGTCCTGCGCGGCGCGCAGGATCTCGGCGTGGTCCTGCGGACCCGCCACGGCGGTCAGGCAGCGGGCGGCGGGCACGTACAGGACGGCGCCCCGCTCGAAGCCCTCCTGCGCCCAGTCGAAGACGGCCTGCACGCTCCACTCGGGGCGCGGTCCCGCCGGCCGCATCTGCCGCTGCCAGCGGTCGAAGGAGCCGGTTTCCTGCGCGGCACGCACGCGTGCCCCCACATGCGGGCGCGGGTCCTCGGCCCACAGGCGCCAGGGTCGCGGTTCGAAGGCGTCGCGCACGACGACGGCGAGTTCGGCCTCGGCGTCAGCCGGGAAGCGGGCGAGGACGGGCTCGGCGAGCGCGCGCAGTCCCGCGTCGTCGTCGCGCAGGGCCAGCTCGTCGAGCGCCCAGGCCCAGTTGCCGCCCAAGGCGGCGTACCTGCGCAGCAGCTCGAGGGCGTCCTGCCTGCCGTAGGAGGCGAGGTGGCCGAGGACCGCGAGCGCCAGGCCCGTACGCGACTCCTCGGTGTCGAGGAGGTCCTCGGGGTCGAAGAGGTGCCGCTCGATCTCGTCGAGCTCGCCATGGAGATCGACGTAGAGGCGGGCGTAGTACAGCGAGCGGTTCTCCACCTGCCAGTCGTGGCGGGGGTCGCTCAGCACACAGTGATTGAGAGCCGCGAGGGCCTCGGCACGCGGCGCCGTCAGCGCGTGCAGCGTGCCGTCGCCGCGGCCCCTCTGCAGCAGGCCGAGCAGCGTACCGCTGGGTCCTATGACCGGTTCGAACATGGGAAACAGCCTCACATCAAGCGTCGACGCAACCGGGACGATCACCTACCTGGCCACGTGACAACACGTCGGAGCGCCCGCCGTCTCTTGCTTGCTGCTACCCATTTCTCTGCCTCTCGTCCAAGGCCCGGAACCGGGCCGTTCACGGCCCGCTCTGCGCGTGGGCACCACCTGCCCCGGCCTCGCGTCCGTAAATCACGCCGTCATCATGACCCAGCGGTTCAACCCACCGCGACCACATTTCTCGCACCCCCGTTTTGCCTGGTCAGAGTCGGTGTGTCAGGAGGTGCCGAAGAGGTCGACGAGCTCCGTCTTGCCGAACATCCGGGCCGTGTCGACCGCCGAAGGGGTCCCCGCGGCCGGATCGGCGCCCCCGTCGAGCAGCGCGCCGATCACGTCGTCGGCGCCCTTGAAGACGGCGCCCGCGAGCGGGGTCTGGCCCTTGTCGTTGGCGCGGTTCGCGTCGGCGCCGCGCTCCAGGAGGGCGCGCACCGCCTCCGCGTGCCCGTGATAGGCGGCGAGCATGACGAGCGTGTCGCCCCGGTCGTTCGTGAGGTTCGCCGGCACCCCGGCGTCCACGTAGCCCATGAGAGCCTCCGTCTCGCCGCTTCGCGCGAGGTCGAAGATCTTGGTGGCCAGCTCCACGACCTCCGGGTCGGGGGCTTCGCTCATCGGGCGGACCGCCTTTCTCCTACGTGCAGGTACGGCCGTGCAGCCGTACGAGTGAATCGACAGGGTACTGCCCGGTCCGGCACATGACCCGATCCCGCCGAGGCAAAGATCACGAACGGTGCGGACGAGTGTCCGGCAGCACGCTCGAGCAGCTCAGCAGCAGCCGGTCAATTGGGTGAAAGCCTGGCTTTTCCACCCATTTGCACCTTTTGTCGTATAGATACATGCTGTGAGCCTGGAAGAACTCATGGTGACTGTCCCCATCAACCAGGAGAACCCTCATGATCCTGTCCATCTCGGGTGTCGTGCTGCTCGGCATCATCGTCTTCCTGTTCTTCCGCAAGGACGGCCTGAAGGCCTCGCACGCGCTGGTCTGCGCCCTCTTCGGCTTCTACTTGGCGGGCACGGCCATCGCCCCGAGCATCAAGGCGGGCGGCCAGAGCCTCGCCAGCCTGCTCGGCGGGATCAAGTTCTGACGGACCACTCACCCGCACACACCACCAGGAGAACGACGTGGCCAGGCGCCCACTCCCCCGCATTCTGAGCAACGGCAGCGCCACGATCGCCCGGAGCCGGGACATGGCTCGGACGGCCGCCGACGGTGCCACCGACGTACTCCACCCCCTCATCACGGTCAGCCGTGGACTGCGTCGCCTGGCCGGTGCCGGGCGGCAGAAGTGGGCGAACACCCCCAAGGAGCGGCGCGGACCGCTGCTCTTCCTGGTGGCCGCCGTCGTCCTGGTCGTGGTGTTCATTCCGTACGGTCCGCTGCTGGCGCTCATCACCCTGATGGCGGCGGCCGGATGGAAGGGGCGCGATCCGAAGCCGCCGGAGCAGACCGGCCCCGACGATTCGCAGGTACAGCGCCTCTCGTCGCTCTACGAGGCGCTCGTACCGTACTTCTCCGTAGCCGACGACCCGAGCCCGCTGTACGCCCACGGGGGCGACTGGGAGCAGGCCTTCGAGACGTTCGACTTCGACGGCGACGGCCGTGTCGACCGGATCGACATCCGCTACCCCGCCTACTTCACGGACGGGGAAGCGGCGTCGCGGGCCCGGATCGAGCAACTGCTGCACGCCAAGCTCGGCCGGGGCCGCGAGTACCACTTCGCGTGGGACGAGGAGGGCAACCACCTGACGGTGAACGTGCTCGACCCACTGCCCACGGACATCGCCGCCCAGCACTTCGTGACCTCGCCCGGCGAGACCGTGCTCGGCTTCACCGACGGGACCGGCGTCCAGCGCACCCTGCCGGTGCTGGCGGGCGAGGAGGAGCGGGACGAACCGCCCGTCGTGTGGCGCACCGGCGTCCGCTCCACCGAGCCGCACCTGCTGATCGCGGGGCAGCCGGGCAGCGGCACGACGTCCCTGCTGCGTTCCGTGGCACTGCAGGCGCTGCGCCACGGTGACGTACTGATCGTCGAGGGCAGCGGGACGGGCGACTACGCGTCCCTGGTCGGCCGCCCCGGGGTGCTCGCCGTGGAGTGCGGTCTTGCCGGCGCGCTGACCAGCCTCGAATGGGCCGCACACGAGACGGAGCGGCGGCTGATCGCCGCGAACCGGGCGCGACAGGCCGGGCACCCCACCCCGGACGACATCAAGCGCCCGCTGTGGATCCTGCTGGACCGCCCAGGCGCCCTGGGCCACCTCGCGGCCGCGGACGGCCGCAAGGACCCGCAGACGCTGCTCCAGGTGCCTCTCAGGCACGGCCGCGCGGCCGGCGTGACGGTCGTCGTGGCCGAGCAGTTCGACAGCCTCGACGCCCTGATCGACCCGGTCCGGCAGCACACCCGCGCGCGCGTGGTGCTCGGCCCGGCCGCTCCGGAGGAGCTGCGGGACGTGCTCGGCGTCCTGCCGCAGACGACACCCACCGCCGACATCCCGGCGGGCCGCGGCTACGCCCGCCTGGGCACGGGCCCTGTCCACCGCCTTCAGGTCCCGGCGACCCCGGACCCGTACGACGACGCGACGAGCGAGACCCACCGGCAGGCGGTCACGGCCCTCCTCCCGGAGCGCAGCACGCCGGGCGACGCGACCATCGAGACCCCGGTCGAGGCGGTGCCCGACGAGGCCGAGGCGCTGGCCGAGCGCTGAGGAACAGGGATCGGCCCGTAAGCAGCGGCTCTCTTCACAAGGACGCGAGCCGGTTACGCGATCAGGGTGCGCGGCACGTCCCCGCCCGCGCCCTGACCGTCCCGGACCAGCTGCGCCGCCGCCGCGAGCCGCGCCGCCGCCTCGTCGGCCACGGCACCGCCCACGGTGAACGGCAGCCGTACGTACCCCTCGAAGGCCCCGTCGACGCCGAAGCGGGGCCCCGAGGGGACACGTACCCCGACCCGCTCGCCGAGCTCGGCGAGGCGCGAGCCCGACAGGCCGCCGGCCTTGACCCACAGGGTGAGGCCCCCGTTCGGCACGTCGAACTCCCAGTCGGGCAGCTCCCGCCGCACGGCGGCCACCAGCGCGTCACGGTTCCCGCGCGCCTGTCCGCGCCGCAGCGCGACGGCCTCTTCCCAACCGCCGGTGTTCAGCAGCCAGTTCACCGCCAGCTGCTCCACGACCGGGGTGCCGAGGTCCGCGTACGCGCGCGCGGCCACCAGGCTGCGGATGACGTCGGGTGCGGCCCGCACCCAGCCGATGCGCATGCCCGCCCAGAACGCCTTGCTGGCCGAGCCGACCGTGATCACCGTGGAGCCCGCGGGGTCGAACGCGCAGACCCGGCGCGGCATCGCCGCGGCTCCGCCGTCCTCGTCGAAGTACAGCTCGGTCATGGTCTCGTCGACCACCAGCACGGTGCCCGCCGCGCGCGCGGAGTCGACCAGCGAGCGGCGCTGCTCCTCGTCGGCGAGCGCGCCCGTCGGATTGTGGAAATCGGCGACTACGTAGGCGAGTCGGGGCGCCGCCTCGCGCAGGACCTGGCGCCAACGGTCGAGATCCCACCCCCGGAGCCCGTCGGCCATGGCGACGGGCACGAGCCTGAGGCCCGCCTCGCGCATCAGCTGAAGAATGTTCGCGTACGAGGGCGACTCCACGGCCACACGCTCGCCGCGGCCCGCGAAGAGGTGGCAGATCGCGTCGATGGCGCCCATCGCGCCGGTCGTGACCATGATCTGTTCGGGCATGGTCGGGATGCCGTGCGTGGTGTACCGCTCGGCGATCATGGTGCGCAGCGCGGGCAGCCCCGCCGGGTAGTCGCCGTGGGTGTGGGCGTACGGCGGCAGCTCTTCCAGGGCGCCCTGCACGGCGCGGGTCAGCCACGGTTCGGGGGCGGGCAGCGCCGCCGTGCCGAGGTCGATCATGGAGCCGAGGGCCTCGGGCGGCAGCGGCTCAAGGCCGCGCGCGGGGAGCGGATTCCCGGCGGGCACGGCGGTCCAACTGCCCGCTCCCCTGCGGGACTCCAGGAACCCTTCGCCGCGCAGCGCCTCGTAGGCGGCCGCGACCGTGGTGCGACTCACGGAGAATGCCTGGGCGAGTTCGCGCTCGGCAGGAAGCCGCGTGGCCACCGGGACGCGGCCCTCCAGGACGAGGAGGCGGATGCCGTCGGCGAGGGCGCGGTAGGCGGGCGGGCGGCGGGTGCCGGGGCCCGCGGGGCGCGGCTGCTGCGAGGTGAGCAGCCGGGCGAGCTGGGTCGAGCCGATCGCCGAAGTCCACTGGGCCATGCGAGCCAGTCCACCTTCCTCGAATTGGCCATGGTTGGCATCCGATTCCACGCCACAGAGTGTCATGTGCCAGGCCACTACCACCACAGAGGGGCTCACCTTGTCCGCGTCACCGTCCGTTCCGTCGCCCGGCGGCCCGCTCGTCCGCCGCCTCGTGCAGCTCTACGTAGGTCTCGCGTTGTACGGCGCCAGTTCGGCGCTCCTCGTGGAGGCGGGGCTCGGCCTGGAGCCCTGGGGCGTGCTGCATCAAGGGCTCGCCGAGCTGACGGGCATCTCCATCGGTGTCGTGTCGATCATCGCGGGCGCGATCGTGCTGCTCCTGTGGATCCCGCTGCGGCAGCGGCCCGGCCTCGGCACCGTCTCGAACGTCTTCGTGGTGGGCCTCGCGATCGACGGCACGCTCGCGGTCGTGCCGGACCCGCACTCCTACGGAGTGCGCATCCCGTTGATGCTGGCGGGCATCGTGCTCAACGGGGCCGCGACCGGCCTCTACATTGCGGCGAAGTTCGGCCCCGGCCCGCGCGACGGCCTGATGACCGGGCTCCACCAGCGCACCGGCCGCTCGATCCGCCTGATGCGCACGGTCATCGAGATCGTCGTCGTGGCGAGCGGCTTCCTGCTCGGCGGCACGATCGGCGTCGGCACGGTCCTGTACGCCCTGGCGATCGGCCCGCTGGCGCAGTTCTTCCTGCGCGTCTTCGCCGTCCCCGCGTCGCCCGCCGGCTCCACCGCGATCGCCGGCGGCACACCTCGACGGGCCATACTGCGACGGTGACCTCGCGCGTACGCCACCCCTACCTCGACCACCCGGGTCCGCTCGCGCTCGCCCACCGGGGCGGGGCGGCGGACGGCCTGGAGAACACCGTCGCCGCGTTCCGCCGCGCCGTGGACCTCGGCTACCGCTATATCGAGACCGATGTGCACGCGACCTCCGACGGGCGCCTGGTCGCCTTCCACGACAGCACGCTGGACCGGGTCACGGACGACGGCGGCCGGATCGCCGACCTCCCGTGGCCCACGGTCCGCCACGCACGCGTGGCGGGCACCGAACCGGTGCCACTCTTCGAGGAGTTGCTGGAGTCGTTCCCGGATGTGCGCTGGAACGTGGACGTCAAGGCGGAACCCGCCCTCGTCCCCCTCCTCGATCTGCTGCGCCGCACGCGCGCGTGGGACCGCGTCTGCGTCGGCTCCTTCTCCGAGACACGTGTCGCCCGCGCGCAGGCGCTCGCGGGTCCCCGCCTCGCCACCTCGTACGGCACCGGTGGAGTGCTGGGCCTGCGCCTTCGCTCGTACGGGATTCCGGCGACGCTGCGCCGCTCCGCCGTCTGCGCCCAGGTACCGGTGACACACGGGCGGGTCCGGGTGGTCGACCACCGCTTCGTGCGGGCCGCCCACGCGCGCGGCCTGCAGGTCCACGTGTGGACGGTGAACGACGAGAAGGAGATGCGGCGACTTCTCGACCTCGGGGTCGATGGCATAGTTTCCGATCACATCGAGACGCTGCGGGACGTCCTCAAGGACCGGGGGGCGTGGGTCTGACCGCCACCCCGCGGCGCCGGACGCCGGGGACGGCGAGGGGACGGGGACACGGGTGGGCACCGAGATCGCGCGGGAGACGGCGCAGGGGGCGTCCGCGCTCGCGGAGCGCAAGCGCGAGCAGCGCGGCTGGTACTTCTACGACTGGGCGTGCTCGGTCTATTCGACCAGCGTCCTGACGGTGTTCCTGGGGCCGTATCTGACCTCGGTCGCGAAGGCCGCGGCGGACGCGGACGGCTTTGTGCACCCCTTGGGCATCCCGGTCCGCGCGGGCTCGTTCTTCGCGTACTCGGTCTCCCTGTCGGTGATCCTTTCGATCTTCGTGATGCCCCTCGCTGGTGCGGCAGCGGACCGCACGGGCCGCAAGAAGCCGCTGCTCGCACTGTGCGCCTACATAGGCGCGGCGGCGACGGCCGGGATGTTCTTCCTGGACGGTGACCGCTACCTAATGGGCGGCCTGCTGCTCGTGGTCGCGAATTCCTCGCTCGCCGTCTCGATGGTGCTCTACAACTCGTACCTGCCGCAGATCGCGCCCCCGGAGGAGCGCGACGCGGTCTCCTCGCGCGGCTGGGCCTTCGGTTACGCCTCGGGCGCCCTCGTCCTTCTGGCGAACCTGGTGCTGTACACGGCACACGACACCTTCGGTGTCTCCGAGTCGACAGCGGTACGCATCTGCCTGGCGTCGGCGGGTGTCTGGTGGGGCGCGTTCACCGTGGTGCCGCTGCGCCGCCTGCGCGACCGGCGCACAGAGCCCACGCCGGGAGGCAAGACCTCCGGCCCTCGGCAACTGCTGGCCACGGTGAAGGACATGCGCCGCCACCCGCTGACGCTCTCCTTCCTCCTCGCCTACCTGGTCTACAACGACGGCGTGCAGACGGTGATCTCGCAGGCCTCCATCTACGGCTCCGAGGAGCTCGGACTCGACCAGTCGACGCTCATCGTGGCGGTACTCCTCGTGCAGCTCCTGGCGGTGGCCGGGGCGCTCGCGATGGGCCGCCTCGCCCGTACGTACGGCGCCAAGCGCACGATCCTCGGTTCTCTCGTGGCGTGGACGGTGACGATCGGGGCCGGCTACTTCCTGCCGGCCGGGGCGCCCACGTGGTTCTTCGTCCTCGCCGCCGGTATCGGGCTCGTCCTGGGCGGCACCCAAGCACTGTCCCGCTCACTGTTCTCGCACCTCGTACCGGTCGGCAAGGAGGCCGAGTACTTCTCCGCGTACGAGATGAGCGACCGCGGCATGAGCTGGCTGGGGCCCCTGGTGTTCGGGCTCGCCTACCAGCTGACCGGGAGCTATCGCGACGCGATCGTTTCCCTTGTCGCCTTCTTCGTGATCGGTTTTGTCCTGCTCGCGAGGGTTCCGGTCCACCGGGCGGTACGCGATGCCGGCAATTCCATACCGGCCCGGATTTAGCACCTGAAGGCAAATCCCGGTAGTGTACGCGGTTGGCCTGCCAGGCGTACCGTTACTGCACGTCTAGATCGCAAAACGCTGGGTGACATCCTGCGTCAGATGTGACAAACCGGTCACGGGTGGGTACAACAAGGGGCGGCTACGACGGCGACGCATGACCCGGGAACCGGGAATCTTTACCGCCGACCGGACGTTGACCGGATGACGACGACAGCGACACCTGTCCTGTGGGCGACAAGCCCGGGAGGCACGATTCATGAGTGAGCGAGCTCTTCGCGGCACACGCCTCGTAGTGACCAGCTACGAGACGGACCGCGGCATCGACCTGGCTCCGCGCCAGGCCGTGGAGTACGCATGCGAGAAGGGACATCGTTTTGAGATGCCCTTCTCGGTGGAGGCCGAGATTCCGCCGGAGTGGGAGTGCAAGGTCTGCGGGGCCCAGGCACTTCTCGTTGACGGTGACGGCCCTGAGGAGAAGAAGGGGAAGCCGGCTCGTACGCACTGGGACATGCTGATGGAGCGGCGCACCCGTGAGGAGCTCGAAGAGGTCCTCGAGGAGCGTCTGGCAGTTCTGCGTTCGGGCGCGATGAACATCGCGGTGCACCCGCGGGACAACAGCGGCCGCAAGTCCGCCTGACTCCCAGAAGCACACCGCACAACGGCCGGGGCCGGACACACACCGTGTGTCCGGCCCCGGCCGTTCGTCATGGCACAGCTTCTCAGGGGGTGAGCGGCGGCCGCGGGCCCTCGTCGTCTCCGCGCGGGCCCGGACGCTCGTCGTCCCGGATCACCTCACCCGGGATCACGGTGCCGCCGGACTGCCGCATCCGCGCCTGCTGGAACGCGTCACCGAGCGGCCCCTGGCCCGCCGCGGCGCCCATCTTCCGCTCGACCTTGCGCTCCGTGTACCGGCTCAGCGCCGTGCGCAGCGGCGGAATGAGCAGCAGCAGGCCGAGAACGTCCGAGATCAGCCCAGGAATCATCAGGAGGAGCCCGGCGAGCATCAGCAGCCCGTTGCCCTGCGAGCGCTGCTCAGGGGGCCTGGAGGCCTCGGGAGAGCCGCTCTGCTGGCGCTGCAGCGTCTCGGTGAGGTTCTGGAACGCGCGGCGCCCCGCGGACTTCATCACCACGGATCCGAACACGATGCCGGCCACCAGCAGAATGCCGAGCGTGAAGCCGCCGACCGCGCCCGCCACCACCGTGAGCAGCCAGATCTCCAGGACCATCCAGGCCGCGACGGCGAGCGGCAGGTACCTGCGGAGCCGGGAGCGCCGGGCGCCGGTGGACGGGTTACGAGGCGGAGTGCCAGTGGTCATGTACCCAGTCTGCCTGGGGCCGGATGCGATTGGCGTAAGCGGGGGATCAAGATCGCTCTCAGCGATCGCCGGGCTTGCGGCCCAGGACCTTGTCCACCCGCGCCCCCACACCCCACGTGGTGACCCGCCACAGGGCCTCCACGACGATGTCCTTGCTCATCTTGGAGTCCCCGCGCTCGCGCTCGACGAAGGTGATGGGGACCTCCACCACGTGATAGCCCTGCCGCACCGCCCGCCGGGCCAGGTCGACCTGGAAGCAGTAGCCCTGCGAGGCGACCTCGTCGAGACCGAGGCCCTCCAGGGTCTCGCGGCGGAAGGCACGGTAGCCGCCGGTGACGTCGCGGATCGGGACGTCCAGGAGGAGACGCGAGTACGTGGAGCCGCCGCGGGAGATGAACTGGCGGGACTTGGGCCAGTTGACGATGCGCCCGCCGGGCACCCAGCGCGAGCCCAGGACCAGGTCGGCGCCCTTCAGCGCGGTCAGCAGGCGGGGCAGCTCCTCCGGCTGGTGGGAACCGTCGGCGTCCATCTCGACCAGGACTCCGTAGCCGTGCTCCATGCCCCAGGCGAAGCCCGCGAGGTAGGCGGCGCCCAGGCCCTCCTTGCCGGTGCGGTGCAGGACGTGCACCTGCTCGTCGTCGGCGACCAGCTCGTCGGCGAGTTTGCCCGTGCCGTCGGGACTGTTGTCGTCGGCGATCAGGACGTGCGCCGCGGGCACGGACTCCCGGACACGGCCCACTACGGACTTGATGTTCTCCACCTCGTTGTAGGTCGGGATGATCACCAAGGTCGTACCCAGAGGGCCGAACTTCCGCCCGCCGCCGTCGCTCACAGCTTCCCCTTAAAACTTCCGTCCACAGGGGGACCACCATAGCGAGCACCCCAGTTCACGCCGATAAGGCGCCCTGGATGGGCCGGTGAGGGCCGGAAACGAGGCCGATCACTGCGGATCGACGAATACTGCGGATCGGGGCCGGGCGTCCTTCGGGCCGACCTGGGGCCCGCTGGCTGCGGGTCGACCTAAAGCCGTTGTCTACTGAACGCCCGGGCCCCACCCGGGTCGCACCTGGCCGACCGGCCGGAACGTTCCAGCGCCCCGTGGCGCGGGCGCTGGGCCTGGCTCCCAGTGGTGGTACGCCGGTGCGGCGCACCACCCCCTGACCCAGCTGCGTTCTACGACTGCCTGGACTTCCCCGGTCGAACCTGGAGGTGGTGGACCCGGCCGAACCTACCCGTCGACAGCCGCGCCTTGTCAACAGGCGTTCGACCTGCGGCTCTCTACGAACTGCCCTGGTCAGCGCGGAGGATTCGCAGGTCGTACGGGACCGTTCTGCGGCAAGATCGAAGTCGTGGCGCCCCGGTTATCACTCGTCCGGCCCTACGAAGACCGTCTGACCGAAGACCACCGTCCGCAGGCAGACCGGGAGTTGGACTCCCGGGGAGAGGTCCGGGAGGCCGGGCGTTCCGGAGCGCGGATCGGTCGACCAGCGGGCCACACGGTCGTCCGGCGCCTGCACGACCAGCTCGTCCGTGCGCCAGACGGCGTAGTCGGCGGGAGCACCCGGGACGAGGATGCCCGCGTCGTCGCGGCCGACGGCACGCCAGCCGCCGCGCGTGTGGGCGGTGAACGCGGCGCGTACGGAGACGCGGTGACCGGGCGTCCGGTGGAAGGCGGCGGCGCGGATCGTGCCCCACGGGTCGAGCGGGGTGACCGGGCTGTCGGAACCGAAGGCGAGCGGGACGCCGGCCTTCAGCAGGGCCGCGTACGGGTTGAGGGTGCGCGCCCGCTCGGCGCCGAGGCGGTCGGCGTACATGCCGTCCTCGCCGCCCCACAGGGCGTCGAAGGCGGGCTGCACGGAGGCGGTGAGGCCGAACTCCGCGAAGCCGGCGACGGTTTCGGGGGTGAGCATCTCCGCGTGCTCCACGCGGTGCCTGGTCGCGCGTACGCGCGCGAGGCCGACCTTTTCGGCGGCGCCGCGCATACCGTCGACCACGGCGGTGACGGCGGCGTCGCCGATGGCGTGGAAGCCTGCCTGGAGGCCGGCTTCCGTGCAGGCGACTACGTGGGCGGCGATTTCTTCGGCCGACATGTAGGCGGTGCCGTTGTGCGGCGCATCTACGTAGGGCTCGTGCAAGCACGCCGTGTGGGAGCCGAGGGCGCCGTCGACGAACAGGTCGCCCGCGGCGCCCAGCGCGCCGAGCGCGCGGGCGCGCTCGATGTCGCGGTCCGCCCAGTAGCCGGCCACGCGCGGTCCCGGCTCGGAGCGGGCGAGGTCGAGCAGCCCGGTGAAGTCGTCCTCGGAGGAGATGTCGGGCCCGGCGCACTCGTGGACGGACCCGATGCCGAGCGACGCGGCGTGCTGGAGGGCGGCTCGCTGGGCCTCCGTGCGCTGCTGGGGGCCCACGGCGGCGAGCGCGGCGGCACGGACGGCGTGGTGGGCGTCGCGGGTGAGAGGGCCCTCAGGGGCGAATCCGGGGCGGTCCGTGATGCCCGGGACGAGGTCGAGGAGGGCGGTGCTGACGGCGGCCGAGTGGACGTCGATGCGGGAGAGGTAGACGGGGCGGCCTGCCGTGGCCTCGTCGAGTTCGGCGCGGGTGAGGGGGGCGCGGTCGGGCCAGCGGGCGGCGTCCCAGCCGTGGCCGAGGAGGACACGGTCGGTGGGGTTGGCCGCGGCGTGTTCCCGTACGAGGGTCAGGGCTTCGGCGCGGGTGCGGGCGGCCGTGAGGTCGAGGCCGGTGAGGGCGAGGCCGGTCGACGTGGTGTGGACGTGGGCGTCGGTGAACGCGGGGGTCACCAGGGCGCCGTCGAGGTCGATCACCTCGTCCACGCCGTCCGTGAACGCGTCCGCCGCGCCCTCCGAGCCGACCCAGGCGACGTGGCCCGCCTCCACGACCATGGCGGTGGCGAAGGGGTCGGCCGGGCTGTGGATCTCGCCTCGACGCAGAAGAACGGTGCGGGGGCTGGGGGGCGTGCTCATGGTGACAGTTTCCCGTGTCCGCGGGGGTGGGGGTGCGGCGGGGTCGACACTTCCAAGCCACTGCGGCGGGGACGAAACTTTCAAGCCCCTGCGGCGTTTGAGCAGCAGGGTCCGGGGCGGAGCCCCGAGGCGCAGGAGCGGGTGGGCGTCACCGGACCGGGGCCCCGCCGCCAGACCCGCCCACTAGATCCGCGGAGGCCTCGCCTCGTACGGCGTCGACAGGACCACTGTCGTACGCGTGGAGACGCCGGCCAGGGAGCGGACGCGGGCCAGGAGGTTCTCCAGTTCGTGGGGCGTCTCGACCCGGACCTTGAGGATGTAGTTCTCGTCGCCGGCCACGCTGTGGCACGCCTCGATCTCGGGGACGCCCGCGAGGCGCTCCGCGATGTCGTCGGGGGCGCTCGGGTCGAACGGCTTCACCGAGATGAACGCGGTGAGCGGCAGGCCGACGGACTCGGGGTCGACGACCGCGGCGTACCCACGGATCACGCCGCGCTGTTCGAGGCGGCGGACCCGCTGGTGCACCGCGGACGTGGACAGGCCGGTGGCCTTGCCCAGGTCGGTGTAGCTCATCCGCCCGTCCTTGACGAGCAGCTGCACGATCTGTCGGTCGAGCTCCTCCATGCCGCTGAACCTACCGGTCCCTTGATCCTCACGGATACCTGAAGGAACGAGATGGGCGATACGTCTACCGCTCGAAGGGCCGACTCATTCGACATGTGACGAACACCACAGGACTGGGGCCGTGTCCATCGGCATGGGGTGATTACCTCGACGAGCAGGCGGGAAATGCTTGCTGTGGCCGAGGCCGCCACTCATGGACATCAGCGGCCGGCCCACCCGAGGGGGAGAATCCCATGCAGAGTGTGAAGCGTTCCGGACGTCCTGGCGCGCGCGGCCGCCAGCAGGCGATCGCAGAGCCCCAGCCGGAGGGCGTCGAACCCGACGCCTTCGACATGGACGGGGACGATGGGGACGGGTACGAGACGTTTGAGATGTACCGCGTGGCCTGCCCCGACTGCGGCAAGGCCATCGCCCTCCTCGCGGAGGAGGACGTGCTGCCGGAGCACGCCCATGTGACGTCACCCTGGGACCCGTTCGGGCTCACCGTCTGCGTCGGCAGCGGCAGGACCGTCACGGAGGCCCTGCCCACGGACGACCTGGTGGGCGCTCAAGAGCAGGACGCCGCCCTCCTGTTGACGCTCCCTCAGGGACTCGACTGGCGCACCCAGCCCTTCTCGCACGCCGGCGGCTCCGGGGCACGCCCCATCCGCGTGCCGGACCAGCCCTACCGCCAGGCCGCCGCCTGATCCGAGCGACGGAACCTACGGCCTGTCGGTCCAGTAACTGCCCCGCACCATGGCCCGCAAGCTGTCGTGGTGCAGGATCAGTGTGTCCGGGTCCGCGGGCTCGGTGGCCTCGCCGAAATGGATCTGCCGGTAGGCGACGCGGAGCATCACGGCGGCGTGCCGCAGGGCCGCGTAGAGCGTGTAGAACTCCATGTCGCGCGGGGTGTGGCCGGTGAGGCGTGCGTAGCGGGCCTCCACCCGCTCACGGCGCAGGAAGTCCGGCAGCCCTCGCTGCCCGAAGGCCTCGGTCAGGTCCTGGAAGAAGCGGTGCAGATACACCGTCCAACCGAGGTCGACCTCGCGCGGGGCCAGCGAGGCCATCTCCCAGTCGAGGACGGCGGCGGGTGCGACTCCGTCCTGTTCATAGATGATGTTGCCGATGCGGGCGTCGCCCCAGTTGAGGACCGCGGGGCCAGCATCCCGCGGCCACAGCTCCTCCAGGCGTGCGAAGGCGCTCTCGATGAGGGGCGAGGGGCTGCGGCCGTCCACCACCCATGCGTAGTAGGCGCGTTGGGCGTCCACGTGCCGGCGCAGCGGGTCCCCCTCGCCGGGCAGTTCCAGGAAGGACGCCTCGGCCGCCGGCACGCCGTCGTGCAACCGCGCCAGCACCCGGATGCTCGCGTCCTCCAGGCGCTCCCGCTCGTCGTCGCTCGCCTCGTGCAGCCAATTCCCCTCGTACGTATAGGGCATGACGTCGGGCGGCACGCGGCCCGCCACCCGTTCCATGACGAAGAACGGGGCTCCGAGCGGGCCCGCGTCCTCCTCCAGCCACAGCACGCGCGGCACCGGAAGCCCGGTGCGCTCGGCCGCGAGGCGCATCGTCCGGTACTGGCGCGGCATGTCGTACACCGGGAAGATCGTGTACGCCGACGGGTCCGCAGCGAGCCGCAACGCGCAGGCGCGTACGGGTGGTTCGGGGTGCTCGATGTCGAAGAGCAGGGTCTCGCTCGACATGCCGTTGGACTCGGGGACGGTGACGTTCACCGCCTTCGCCCCGGGCAGCCGGCGGCCGAGCCACGCGGTCAGGCGCCGGGCGATCTCCTCGGGTTCGCGGGTGGACGTGCGGGGCCTGGGCTGTCGCGGTGCTGTCGCCATCGCCGAACTCCCTGTCCGTGAAGGCCGTTGGGGGATGTCACGCGTCGTGCGAGCCGGTCAGGGCCGGTCCGGGGCCACCGAGTCGAAGCCCGTGAAGCCGCTCGGGTCGTGGCGGCCGAAGGAGCCGTGCTCGAAGATGCCGTACCCGACCTGCCCGTCGAGGGTGAAGCGGGCCGCATGGTCGATGACCCCGTACGCGGCCCTGGGGTGCGCCGCCGGGTCCGCGAGGTCGTACGTCCGCCGGTCGCACCAGTCGTGGCCCTGCCAGGTCCCGTGCTGCCAGTCGTCGGCCGGCGGGTAGCCCGCGCCGACGGCGAGCGGGGAGGAGGCGAGGATCTCCACGCCCACGTCGAGCGGTTTGCGGTCGGCCGGGTCCATGAGGTGGATGACCGCGTGCTCGGGGTGGCGGGTGCCGGGGCGGTAGGTGATGTCGGTTGCCGGCCAGCCGAGTTGGCGGTCGCGGTGGCCCTCGCGGACGACCGTGGCGTCGTTCAGGGTGCGGTAGCCGTCTGCGTCCTCCTGGGTGATCACCATGAGGAAGCGGTCGTCGAAGCGGATCGGCGCCCAGATCCAGTGGAAGCCCTCGGTGGGGTACTCCTGCGCGAGCCGGCCGCCCTCCTCCCCCGGCACCGGCCGCACGCCCCAACTCCGGTCCCGGGTAGCGGTCCAGCCGTCAAGGCGGATCTCCCGGCCCCCGATCCGCAGCCACCCGTCGCACCGCCCGGCCTGCACGAACCGCTTGCCCTCCAGGGTGAGCCGCACGCCCTTGCGCTGCGTGTGGTGCGGCTCCCACAGGGCCGGGAAGTCGGCGCTCCAGTTGATCTCGTACGAGAGCCCCTCGGGGTCGTCCGGGTCGGCGGCGCAGGAGAGGATGAAGCCCTTGAGCGGGCGTTCGACCAGGATCTTCAACGGGCCGACCCGCATGTCCATCCGCGTCTCGTCACTCAGGGCGTCGGACGCGCGGACCGCGTGCAGGGTGTCGCCGACGCGGAGGGTGGCGTAGGCATCGATCACACCCAGGTTCGGATAGACGCCGAGGCCGAGGATGAGCAGGAACCGGCCCTCGGGGTCGAAGAGATGGAAGATGCAGCGGTCGTAGGCGTTGCGATCGCTGGTGGCGACGTGCTTCATCGACAGCGGGACCTGATGGACGGGCCACTCGTCGAAGGCGACGGGGCGGTCGGCGGTCTCGTCTGCGGCCACGGCAAACCTCCCTGGAAGCGCGGCGGTTGGCGTCCGCCCGGAGGGGTGCGGCCTGCCCGGCGGCGGAGTTGACGGTACGTCAGCTCGGCGTCGCTGGCCAGATGTTCGACCAGCCCATGCCACACGTACGGGGATGGTGTGAACTGACGCTCGAATTCGTCAACCAGTCACCTCGCCGATCCCTCTTTCGTTGAACCGGCATGACCTCGACGCAGACCTCGGCACCTGCGCCCACGGGACGACGCAGGCGCATCCTCGTGCCGGTTACCGCAGAATCGGTTCACCAGAGCCGACAGTCCCCCACGTCCCATCCGCTTCCCCAGGGCCACCAGGTGCCACAGGAGCATCAGCCCCAGCACACGCCGCAGGTTCAGGGCACCCTCCAGGCCGCACTGTCCCCGCGGCCCTCCACACCCCCGGCCACCCCCTTGGCCGCACCGGCCCCGCAGCCACCCGCGCTCCGGCCCGCGGGACCGCAGCCGCTCCCCCGGCCACAGCAGGCCCGGCCGCCGCACCCACAGCCACCCCAGCCGCGCCCGCACAACCCCCCGATCTACCAGGCGATGATGACGGCCTGGACCGAGCGCGGCAGGACCCTGCCGGGGCGCGACGACCCGGAGTGGACGCGGCTGATCGCGCCCACCGTACGCACCGGTCAGTTCAGCGCGATGCAGAGCACCCGCCAGTAGGTCACGCGGCGTCGCGGGGCTGGGTGCGCACCTTCCACCGCGCCACCTACTGCCGGCCGCTCTCAGGACCGGCGAGGTGACGGGCGATGACCATGCGCTGGATCTGATTGGTGCCCTCGACGATCTGGAGCACCTTCGCCTCGCGCATCAGGCGCTCCACGGGGAAGTCGGCCGTGTAGCCGTACCCCCCGAGGACCTGCACCGCGTCCGTGGTGACCTTCATCGCGGCGTCCGTGCACAGCAGCTTCGCCATGGCGGCCTGCTTGGAGAAGGGCCTGCCCGCGTCCCGCAGCCGGGCCGCCGACAGATACAGGGCGCGGCCCGCCTCTATCTGCGTGGCCATGTCCGCGAGCATGAAGCGCAGGCCCTGGAAGTCCGCGATGGGCCGGCCGAACTGGGCGCGCCCCTTCGCGTACTCCACCGCCGCGTCGAGCGCGGCCTGCGCGACGCCGACCGCGCAGGCCGCGATTCCGAGGCGGCCCGAGTCGAGCGCCGAGAGGGCGATCTGGAAGCCCTGCCCCTCGTCCCCGAGGCGGCGCTCGTCGCTCACCCGCACCCCGTCCAGGTGCACCTGGGCGGTGGGCGAGCCCTTCATGCCCATCTTCCGCTCGGGCACCGCCGCGCTCAGCCCCGCCGCGTCACCGGGCAGCAGGAACGCCGTGATGCCGTGCGCGCCCTCACTTCCGGTGCGGGCCAGGACCGTGTAGAAGTCGGCCACGCCGCCGTGGGTGATCCAGGCCTTCGTCCCCGTGAGCACCCACTCGTCGCCCTCGCGGATCGCCTTGGTGTGCAGGGACGCCGCGTCGGAACCGGAGGACGGCTCCGACAGGCAGTAGGCGCCGAGCAGGCCGCCGCCCAGCATCGCGGGCAGGTGCTCGGCACGCTGCTGCTTCGTCCCGAAGTTCGCGAGGGCGTGGCAGGACAGTGAGTGCACGCTGACGCCGAGGCCCACCGTGAGGCGGGCGGCCGCCAGCTCCTCCAGGACCTGGAGATAGACCTCGTACGGTTGCTCGCCGCCGCCGAACTCGGCGTCGTAGGGCAGCCCGAGCAGTCCCGACTCGGAGAGGATCCGGAAAGTCTCGCGCGGGAAGCGGCCCGCCTCCTCGTCCTCGGCCGCGCGCGGGGCGATCTCCCGCTGCGCGATGTCGCGGACGAGCCGCATCAGATCCTGAGCTTCGTCCGTCGGCAACTGGCGCTCGACTCCTGGCTCCGGCATGGCGACGCTCTCCTCCCTGGGCGGGCACTGCGGCGGCGACCGCCGGGTGGGCGGGCGTCGCCGGATGGTCACTGCCGGGCCGATGCTGCCCTTCCGGATCACGGAAAGCGCAGACCAAGAGGGCGCGGCGTGTTGAGTATTCCCGATCCGGAGCGCCCCGTCACTGGTTAACGACCGCTTACTCAAAGTTTTTCCGCGGCGGCGGAATTGGTTCGTACCATTGACCCCACTGGTCTAGTCCTTCTAATGTGCGGCGCGCAGGTCCACGGCACCAACCCCACGCTCCCCTCCCCCCACGAGGAGACACGATGCTCAGACCGCACCTCCCCCGCAGAGGCCTCAAGGCCCTCTTCTCCGCCGCGTGTTGCGCCGCCCTCGGCGCAGGACTGCTCGCCGGCGCGGGCGGCGCCTCCGCACAGCAGCAGAGCGACACCGAGCCGAAAGCGGCCGGTTCGAAGGTCGTCGGATACTTCACCGAGTGGGGTGTCTACGACCGGAACTACCACGTCAAGAACATCGAGACGTCGGGCTCCGCCGACAGGCTCACGCACATCAACTACTCGTTCGGCAACGTCCAGGGCGGCAAGTGCGCGATGGGCGACTCCTACGCCGCGACCGACAAGGCGTACACCGCGGACCAGTCCGTGGACGGCGCCGCCGACACCTGGGACCAGCCGCTGCGCGGCAACTTCAACCAGCTCCTGAAGCTGAAGAAGAAGCACCCGGACCTCAAGATCCTTTGGTCCTTCGGTGGTTGGACCTGGTCCGGTGGCTTCGGCGAGGCGGCCAAGGACCCGGCCGCGTTCGCCCAGTCCTGCTACGACCTGGTCGAGAACTCCAAGTGGGCCGATGTCTTCGACGGCATCGACATCGACTGGGAGTACCCGAACGCCTGCGGCCTCACCTGTGACACCAGCGGGCGCGACGCCTACAAGAACCTGATGTCGGCGCTGCGTTCGAAGTTCGGCAGCGACTACCTGGTCACCTCGGCCATCCCGGCCGACGCCTCGGAGGGCGGCAAGCTGGACGCCGCCGACTACGCGGGCGCCGCCCAGTACGTCGACTGGTACAACCCGATGACGTACGACTTCTTCGGCGCCTGGGACGCGAAGGGGCCCACCGCCCCGCACTCGCCTCTGACCTCGTACGACGGGATCCCGAAGGCGGATTGGCACAGCTCTGCCACCGTCGCGAAGCTCAAGGAGATGGGTGTGCCCGCCTCCAAGCTGCTGCTCGGGATCGGGTTCTACGGGCGCGGCTGGACCGGCGTCACACAGGACGCTCCCGGTGGCACGGCGACAGGGCCCGCGGCCGGCAAGTACGAGCAGGGCATCGACGACTACAAGGAGCTGAAGAGCAAGTGCCCGGCCACCGGCACGGTCGGCGGCACGGCGTACGCGCACTGCGGGAACGACTGGTGGAGCTACGACACCCCGGCGACCATCGCCGGAAAGATGGACTACAAGAGCGAGCAGGGCCTGGGCGGCACCTTCCTCTGGGAGCTGTCCGGTGACACCTCGGACGGTGAGCTGATCAAGGCGATCAACTAGCCCTACAGGTAAGGCGATGTGCTCCCCTGGCCGTACGCGCGCGTGCGGTCAGGGGAGCACTGGCGCGGGGTACGAGGGTTCGAACTCCTCGATCACCCGCAGGGTTTCGCCGAGTGTGCGCACCAACAGGGCGCGCACCGTGTCCCGTTCGAGCTCGTGGTGGCCGATCCAGTCGAGCGTGATGCCCTCGACGCTGCACAGCCAGCCAAGCAGCGCCGTCCGCGCGAGCCGCGGTACGCGCGAAGTCCCGTACGCGGCGCGGGCGATGGTGGCGATCAGCGCGTCGCGCACCTCGTCCCTGATGGCCTGCACCTGGGCGTCGAAGCCCACGCCGCCCGTGACGATCGTGCGGTACGCCGCCTGGTTCCGCTCCGCGTAGCGCAGATAACCCTCGACCGTGCGGTGCACCCGCTCGACGGGGGCCAGGTCACCGACGCTGCTGGCGCCGTCGACGAGTTCGCCGACGGACTCCTCGATGATCGCGAGGTAGTAGCCGCGCTTGGACTCGAAGTAGTAGTAGATCAACCCCTTGGCCACGCCCGCGTGCTGCGCTATGTCGTCCATGGACAGCGCGTCGTAGGACGTGTCGGCGAACAACTTCCGTCCGATGGCGATGAGTTCGGCGCGGCGAGTGGCGGAGCGTTCGGTGCCGCGCACCCGCTGGTGGCTAGTCTTCAATTCCGGCCCTGGTCTCGGACTCCTTGCGAATGCCGCAGTATGGCACTTTCCGAGGCGCCCGCACGCCTGCCCGGCGGTGGCCGTGATGGCGAACGTCACGTCGCGGTGGGCGACGGACCGGTCACATCAGGCCGAGCTGTGTGACGAGCATCGCGAGGACCACGACGAAGGTCCAGCCCAGGACGTGTTCGAGGATCTTCGGCCCGTTGTCGTCGGGCCCGCCGGTGCGAGCGCGCGCGGCGGGCGTGGCGGGCGTGGAAGCGGCGGCGGAATGTGCGGTCATGGGTGTCTCGCTCGGGTCGCGGTGATGGGCCTGACTCCCCCGGCTGCGCCCATGCCCCCTGTGGCGCCTTCTCCACCTTGCCATCGGATCGGCGGCGCGCCGCCGAGACCTTGGTCACGTACAACCGGGCCGCCGCGTCGCGCGTCCCACACAGCGACGCGTTCCGTCCGACCGGAAGGTTCCCGATGAGTGCGTACCGGATTCCACGCCGCAGAACCCGTCTCGCCCTCGCCGCGGCGATCACCGTCACCGCGGCGCTGACCGGCCCGGCGGCCGTCTCCCGGGCGGCCACCGACAGCCCGGCGCCGGGCGCCGCGGGCCTCGGCGACCCGATGTTCCCGCTCGACGGGAACGGGGGTTACACCGTGCGCCACTACACGCTCGACTTCGACTGGCAGGCGCCGAGGACCCCGTTCGCCGCCGCCACCACCGTCAGGGCCACGGCGACGCAGGCGCTGTCCCGCTTCGACCTCGACTTCGCCGGCAACGAACTCCACTCGGTGACCGTGAACGGCCGCGCCGCGCAGACCCGCCGCGAGGGCGACGAGCTGATCGTCACGCCCGCCTCACCGATCCCCAGGGGCAGCGCCTTCACCGTCAAGGTCCGGTACACCGCCGACCCGACGCAGGTGCGCCACCGCGACGACGCGATCGAGGACTACGGCTGGATCCCGACGCCCGACGGGACGGTCCTGTACCCGCAGCCCAACGGCGCCAAGATGATCTTCCCGGCCAACGACCACCCGAGCCGACGCGCCCCCGTCACGTTCCACGTGACCACCCCGGCCGACCGCACGGCCGTCGCGAACGGGCGCCTCGTGGACCGCACCGAGCGGAGCGACGGGCGGGTCCGCTGGACGTACGACTCCGAGCAGCCGATCGCGACGCAGCTGGTCCAACTGGCCGTCGGAAAGTTCACGTTGATCGACAGCAAGGGCCCTGGCGGGCTGCCGCTGCGCGATGTCGTTCCGGACGCGCTCGTGGCGCCGACCAAGCAGTACCGCGACCTGACACCCGTTCATCTGGCGTGGCTGCGGGAGAAGTTGGGCCCCTATCCCTTCAACCGGTACGGCGTCCTCGTCGGCGACACGGACCTCGGGGTGGCCCTGGAGACGCAGACGCTGTCCCTCGTGCCGAAGGCGGATCTGCTCGGTACGAAGGTCGACGCCGAGCGCAATCTCGTCCACGAGCTGACCCACCAGTGGCTCGGCGACAGCGTCGGGATCGCCACCTGGTCCGACCTGTGGCTGAGCGAGGGCCACGCCCGTTTCTACGAGCGCTGGTACTCCGAGGAGCACGGCGGCGACAGCTTCGAGGCCGCGATGAAAACGGCCTACGAGAACCACGACCAGTGGCGCCACGACTACGGCGCCCCGGCCGAGCCCACGGAGCCGAACCTCTTCAAGCGGATGCGCTACGACGGCTCGGCGCTCGTCCTGTACGCGCTGCGCGAGCGGGTCGGTGCGGAGGCCTTCGCCAGGATCGAACGGGCGTGGGGCACCCAGTACCGGGGGCGGACCGCGTCGACGGCCGACTTCATTGCGCTCGCCTCGAAGGCCGCCGGCAAGGACCTGGCCGGTTTCCTGCGGCCGTGGTTGTACGGGTCCCGGACGCCGCCGATGCCGGGCCACCCCGACTGGGCGGTGCTACCCGTCACGGGGTGACGCGGGCTATTTGTATGCCCCGCCCCGCCCCTTCCCGAAAGTCCTGCCGGACGGGCCTGCTCAATCGCCGCAGGGGCTGAAAGATCGCCTCATCGCCGGCGGGGTCCGGGGCGGAGCCCCGATCTTTCAGCGCACGCCCACCGCGGCCAGCGCCTTGCGTTGCTTGTCGGTCGGGGTGGCCGGGAAGTACAGGTAGCAGACGCCGCCGGTGCCGGAGACGACCTTGCCGGTGGCGTCGTACCGCTTGGTCCGCAGCCAGATATTTTCCCACTCACGCCTCTTGTAGACGCGGCGGACCGCCGCATCGCTGGGTGAGGCCGGGTCGTTGGCGATCACGTCGCCGTCGGCGGTGAAGCCGATGACCGTCATCAGGTGTCCCGAGGTGCCGTAGCCCGCGCCGGTCAGCTCCTCCTTGAGGAACGACTGGGAGGTGATGGCCGGGATGCCGGCCGCGATCAGCTTCTCCAGGTCGGCGAGCGAGGAGAGGCGGGTGACGACACCTTGCAGGTCCTTGTACGTCGCCGCGTACGCCGCGTTGAACGGCCAGTTGCCGCAGCCCTCGTACTGGTAGTCATACGTATGACGGGCCGCATGGCAGACCTGCGGATCGGCGTACGAGGGGTCCACCCAGGCGAGCTGTTCGGGCGTCGGCCTCCGGCCCCAGTACTCGATGATCATCTGCGAGGAGGTGGGGCTGCACCAGGCCTCTCCCCCGTTGTCGTACTCGGGGTACTGGCCGACGTGGATGTTCTGCGAGTAGCGCGGGACCTTCAGCTCCTTGGCGAGGCCCGGCGTGGACGCGGGGACCGTGAAGCGGTCCGGGACGTCCGAGCCCATCGCGCCCAGGCGCCACACCGTCGGCGCCGCCTTCGAGCCCGGCGCGCGCAGCAGCCTGAGGCGCAGCCGGTACGAGGCGAGGCGCAGGCCCGAGGCCGCGTCGTCGATGGAGAACGTGTCCGTCCAGATGCTCGACTTACCGTCCGACTGGTCGTCCACGGACGTGCGGCGGATGTCCGCGTCCTTGTCGTCGCCCGCGGTCCAGCGGCCCATCACGTACCAGGGGGTCGCGGCGCCGTCTGTGTAGGTGCCCTGGAGTTCGATCTGGATCCAGGTGCCCTTCGGGGTGTGCGCGTTCCAGGACGCGACGACCTCGGTGGCGGGGACCGAGAGCGCGTGGACCGGGGAGAGCCACTCGGCGTACTCCCACTCGGCCGTCTTGTTCAGGTGCGGATCCTTGTACGTCGTCGTGCCGGCGGGCGCGGCGATCGTCACGCCGGGGCGCGCGCCGCCCACGACGCGCGTGCCGTGCGCGGTGCCGGAGCGCCAGTCGACGGACGTCGTCCAGGTGCGGTTGTCCACGGGGCGGTTCACGGCTTTCCGTGCGGTCCCTGCGGACTGCTGCGCGGGCGTGGCGGCGCGCGCGGGGCCCGTCGCGGCCGTCGTGGCGAGCGCGACGCCCGCGGCCGCCGCGAGGACGGTTCTCCTGGAGAGCGGGGACGGGGTTTCGGGTCGGGTCATCGGCTGATCCCTCGGTCGTCGGTTCTGGCGGTCGTCGGTTCTGACGGAGGTGACGGAGACTGACGTGACAGGGTGCGCCAACTATGGCCGTCGGGGCGGGATTTCCACCAGCGTTTCGCAGCGGGGCACCGGCACAAATATTGGTCTTCACCACTGGCATGACCTGCGGCGGCGCGTACGAAACCGATCCGGGCGGCGTCGTACCCTTGCGGCCGTGAGCTACCACCATGTGCCCCTCGCCGACTGCGCCGACCGGATCCGCCGACTGCCGCCGTCCTGCGGCCCCGTGCGGCTCGTCGGCATCGACGGGCACGCGGGTTCCGGCAAGTCGACACTCGCGGTGCGGCTCGCGGAGGCGCTCGGCGGGGCGCCCGTCCTGCGGCTCGACGACCTCGCGAGCCACGACGCGCTCTTCGCGTGGACCGAGCGCCTGCGCACCCAGATCCTCGACCCGCTCTCCCGCGGCGCGTCCGCGCACTACGAGACGTACGACTGGCACGCCCGCCGCTACACCGCCAGGTGCGAGCTTCCGGCGGCCGACGTCGTCCTGATCGAGGGCGTAGGGGCGGGGCGGAGCGAACTTCGGCCGGAACTCGCGATGTTGATGTGGCTCGACATGCCCCGTGAGGCCGCGTGGGCGCGGGGGCGGGCGCGGGACGGAGAGGCGCAGCGAGAGTTCTGGGACGGCTGGATCCCAGCGGAGCGGGAGCACTTCCAAGTGAACCCGTCCCTCCCCTTCGCACACCTTTTGGTACGCGAGTGTCCAGAGGGATATGAGGTGCGCGAAGGGCCTGGCGGGATCCCACCCTTGAAGGGGTTCGTCACTTACGGTGACGGACCGCCAGCGGTGCGGTGAACCTGTGGAAACGGCCTTCCGTCACTTTCCGCGAGAGCCTCAACTCTGCTTGACCGAGGGGCCGTACAGGACTTACGTTCTCAATGTGCGGCCTTTCGGGACCGCCTACAGACGCGAGGCCCCCGGTTGTTCCCCCGTGATCGGGGGCTTCGTTCTGCCCACAACACCCCTTCGTGGCTGCGCCGAGGCGCGCTTCGCTCACCCTGGGTGACCATCCCGCACGGCGCTCACCTGCACCGAATCCCCCCGCTCGTGCCCCTATCCGACCGGGTCGCGCCCTACGGCCGAGCTCGCCCCCGCGGGTACGATGCCCTCGGTGCGGTCTACGGACGGCTCGCTGTCCGCATCGTGACAACTCCCGTCCATGACAGAGCGGTTCATCGGGGGCACGGTTTGTGGGGGACGTGATGGACTTCGGCACCGGTGCACAGGCCGGCCCGGCCGACCTCGCCTGGCTGCGAGGCGTCGACGCCTACACCATGGGCGCCTATCCGCAGGCGGAGGACGAATTCCGCACGGCGGTACGGATGGACCCGGGGATGGCCGACGGCTGGCTCGGGCTGCACGCCCTGCGCGTCGACACGACGACGGCGCTGCTGCGCATGTTCCGGCACCGCGACCGGTTCGGGGAGCAGCGCGTGCGCCACCGACGCACACTCAACTCCTGGTACTGGCTGGGCTGGTGGGTGCAGCCGGTCCTTGAACATCCGCGCGATCTGCTGCTCGCGCACGCCTCGCACTGGCTGGACGGGCGCCATGTCCCGGACCTGGACCGGGCGCTGGCGACCCTGCCGCCGTTCGACGCGGACCCGCAGGTGCGGTTCCTGCACGCCTGCCGCTCGTACCTGGTGAAGGACTGGGACCAACTGGTCCGGCACACCGACCCGTTGACCGACGACCCGATGCTCGGCATCGAGGCCGGACTCTTCGGGGGCATGGCCCGGGTGCGCCTGGAGATGTACGGGCAGGCGGAGCCGCTGCTCTCGTCGGCCCTGATGCGCTGTCGCAGCGAGCAGCCGCAGCGCAAGGAGCTGCGCTACTGGCTGGCCAGGGCCCATGAGGGCACCGGGCGTTCGGCGGCAGCGCTCCCCCTGTACCGGGCGGTGCACCGGGTCGACCCCGCCTTCATGGACACCTCCGCGCGGCTCGCGGCGATCGCCGAGGGGGACGGGTACGGGGACTTCGGCGACGGAACCGATCTGACGCCGCTGTCCATGACGGGGTATCAGGACGGGTTCGACGGTGACCCGGGCGATCCGTTGTACGAGAGCGACGGGCGCGACCTGAAGGTGACCGACCCCGACCTGCCGCCTCCCGGCGCCGCGGCCGCCGACGACGCCGACATGGTGCGGGAGAAGGCCGTGGTGCCGGTGCCCGCACCGCCACCGGCCAGCAGCACGGATCCGGCGCTCCTGGAGGAGGCGCTCAGCGAGCTGGAGCGGATGGTGGGCCTGGAGCCCGTGAAGCGCCAAGTGAAGGCGCTGTCCGCCCAGTTGAACATGGCGCGGCTCCGCTCCGGGCAGGGACTTCCGGTCCAGCCCCCGAAGCGGCACTTCGTCTTCTCCGGGCCCTCGGGTACGGGCAAGACGACCGTGGCGCGGATTCTCGGGCGGGTCTTCTACGCCCTCGGGCTGCTCGGCGGGGACCACCTCGTGGAGGCGCAGCGGGCGGACCTGGTGGGCGAGTACTTGGGGCAGACCGCGGTCAAGGCGAACGAGCTGATCGACTCCGCGTTGGGTGGGGTGCTGTTCGTCGACGAGGCGTACGCGCTGTCCAACTCCGGTTACGGGAAGGGCGACGCGTACGGCGACGAGGCGCTTCAGGTGCTGCTGAAGCGGGCGGAGGACAACCGGGACCACCTCGTGGTGATCCTCGCCGGGTATCCGGAGGGGATGGACCGGCTGCTCGCCGCCAACCCCGGGCTGTCCTCGCGGTTCACGTCGCGGGTCGACTTTCCGTCGTACCGGCCGCTCGAACTCACTTCCATCGGGGAGGTGTTGGCGGCGGACAACGGGGATGTGTGGGACGAGGAGGCGTTGGACGAGTTGCGGTCCATCGCCGGGCATGTCGTCGATCAGGGGTGGATCGACGAGCTCGGGAACGGGAGGTTTCTGCGGACGCTGTACGAGAAGTCGTGTGCGTATCGCGATCTGCGGCTTACCGGGTATGTGGTGGAGCCCACGAGGGATGATCTGGCGACGTTGAGGTTGCCGGATCTGATGCAGGCGTATGGCGAGGTGTTGTCCGGGCGGGGGCCGTCCGGCGGTTGATCCGTCGGACGGCCCGCCCCGTTCAGCGCAACGGGGTTGACGCCTCGGGGCTCCGCCCCGGACCCCGCGCCTCAAACGCCGGCGGGGCTGGAAAGATCGGGGCTCTGCCCCGTACCCCGCTGCTCAATCGCCGCAGGGGCTTGATTGGCTCACCCGTCGCCGGGGCTTGAGCAGATCACCCGTCGGGGGGTGGGGGCTTGAGTTGCTCAGCCGTGGCGGGGGGTGATCTATCAAGCCCCGCCGGCGATTGAGGCGATCCTTCCAGCCCCGCCGCCGTTTGAAGCGATCTTTCCAGCCCCGCCAGCGTTTGAAGCGATCTTTCCACCACCGCCGGCGATTGAGGCGATGCTTCCAGCCCCGCCGGCGTTTGAGGCGCGGGGTTCGGGGCGGAGCCCCGAGGCCGGGGGGGGGAGCCCCGAGGCCGGGGGGGGCGATGGGGCGGCTGTTCGATCGGCGCAGGGACCTGGAGGGGTTACGCGAGGGCCTCCTCGCGGGTGCGGGCCGGGGGGATGTGGGGGGGGTCCGATTCGCGGTGGGCCGGGTCGCGGACCTCGCCGACGAGGAGTTCCAGGACGTCCTCCAGGGCGACGAGGCCGAGTACCCGGCCGGAGGCGTCCGCCGCCTGGGCCAGGTGGGTGGCAGCGCGGCGCATCACCGTGAGGGCGTCGTCCAGGGGAAGTTCCGAGCGAAGGGTCGCCATGGGACGCCAGAGCTGCTGCGGAACCGCGCGGTCCACATCGGGGCCGTCGATCAGGTCGAGGACGTCCTTGACGTGGAGGTAGCCCATGAAGGCGCCGTCGTCGGAGCAGACGGGAAAGCGGGAGTAGCCCGTGCGCCCCGTCAGCCCGATGATCTCGGCCGGGGTGACCGCGGGGCCGACCGTCACCAGGGAGGCACGGTCCAGCAGTACGTCCGTCACCGGGCGGGAGCCCAGTTCCAGGGCGTCACCCAGACGCTCCTGCTCCTCCGGGGCCAGCAGTCCCGCCTGGCCGGAGTCCTCCACGAGACGGCCCAGCTGCACGCTGGTGAAAACCGCGTCCACCTCGTCCTTGGGCTCGACCCGGAACAGCTTGAGGATCAGCCGGGCACAGGCGCCGAGGGCGATCGTGACCGGCTTGCAGAGACGGGCGAAGGCGACGAGGCCGGGGCTGAACCACAGCGCCGTCCGCTCCGGGGCCGCCATCGCGAGGTTCTTCGGGACCATCTCGCCGATGACGAGGTGGAAGAAGACCACGGCCACGAGCGCGAGCGCGTACCCCAGGGGGTGGATCATGCCGTGCGGGACGTGGGCCGCTTCGAAGACGGGTTCCAGGAGGTGGGCCACGGTCGGTTCGGCCACCGCGCCCAGGGTCAGCGAGCAGACGGTGATGCCGAACTGGGCCGCCGCCATCATCTGCGGCAGGTGCTCCAGGCCGTACAGGACCTGCTTGGCCCGCTTGCCGGGGATGGGTTCGATCTGGCTTCGGCGGACCGAGACCAGAGCGAATTCGGCTCCTACGAAGAAGCCGTTCGCGAGGACCAACAGGGCCGCGAAGACGAGTTGCAGCGCGCTCATCGGGCCGCCTCCAGGAGCGCCGGCTTCGGGGTGTCCGACGTACGTACGATGCGGACGCGTTCCGCCCGGTAGTGGTCGACGGCGCGTACGGAGAGGCGCCAGCCGGGAAGTTCGGCCTTGTCGCCGGGGGCCGGGATACGGCCCAGGAGGTCGGCGACGAGCCCCGCCACCGTCTCGTACGGGCCCTCGGGGACGTCGAGGTCGATGCGGCGCAGGATGTCGACGCGGCAGCCGCCGTCGACGTCCCAGGCGGGGCGGCCGTCCTCGGGCGGCGCGACCGCCAGCTCCGGCAGGTCGAGACCGTCGTGCTCGTCGCGGACCTCGCCGACGAGCTCCTCCACGATGTCCTCCAGGGTGACGACCCCGGCCGTGCCGCCGTACTCGTCGACGACGACGGCGATCGGCTGCTCGCTGCGCAGCCGGGCCAGCAGAGGCTGTACGGGGAGGGTCTCGGGGACGAGCAACGGTGCCTGCGCGATGCGGCCGACCGGCGTGCGCAGCCGTTCGTGCGCGGGCATCGCGAGGGCGTCCTTGAGGTGGACCATGCCGATGATCTCGTCGATCCGCTCCCGGTAGACCGGGAAGCGGGACAGGCCCGTGGCACGGGTCAGGTTGACCACGTCCTCGGCGGTCGCGGACGCCTGCAGCGCGCTGACCTTCACGCGCGGCGTCATGACGTGCTGCGCGGTCAGCCCGGCGAGGGAGAGGGTGCGGACGAACAGGTCGGCCGTGTCCTGTTCCAGGGCGCCCGCCTGCGCGGAGTGCCTGGCCAGGGAGACCAGTTCGCCCGGGGTGCGGGCGGAGGCGAGTTCGACAGCGGGCTCGACGCCGAGCGCGCGGACGACTCGGTTCGCCACCGCGTTGAGCAGGGCGATGACCGGGCGGAACAGGCGGGAGAAGGCGTGCTGCGGGCCGGCCACGAAGCGGGCGACCTGCAACGGCTTCGCCACCGCCCAGTTCTTCGGCACGAGTTCGCCGATCACCATCTGCACGGCGGACGCGAGCAGCATGCCGATGACGACGGAGAGGCCGCCGACGGCGCCCTCGGGCAGACCGATGGCGGTCAAGGGACCGCGCAGCAGCTCGGCGAGGGCCGGTTCGGCGAGCATGCCGACGACCAGTGAGGTGATGGTGATGCCGAGCTGGGTGCCGGAGAGCTGGAAGGACAGCTGCTTGAGGGCGTCGACGACGGTGCGGGCGCGCTTGTCGCCCGCGGCCGCGGCCTTTTCGGCGTCGGGGCGTTCCACGGTGACGAGGCCGAATTCGGCCGCCACGAAGAAGCCGTTGGCGAGGATCAGGAGGAAGGCGGCCGCGAGGAGCAGCAACGGGATGGTCATGCCGCCGCCTCCGGGGACGTCAGCGCGCGGGGCGCGTGGTGTCGGGAGGGGGCGGCGCAGGTACTACCGGACGATCCGTCCATCGCTGGAGGGAGTCACTCCTTGGTGAGCAGGAGCCCTTGGCTCCGCCTTGGGGGCGGGGTGGGGGCGGGGCGGCGCTTGTGGCCGCCCCGGGACCAGATTAATCAAGCCGGGGCCCGAAGTGTCAGGGGCTACACCCTCCGGAGTCCCCGGCACCGTGACTCAATCGCCGGCGGGGCTTGATTTTCAAGCCCCTGCGGCGATTGAGCAGACGGCCCACCGGCCCGACGCCTCGGGGCTCCGCCCCGGACCCCGCTGGCGCCGGGGTGGCCGCCCCCGAACGGCGTGAAGCC